>NZ_RAWO01000125.1:0-437 GCF_003668955.1 Corallococcus sp. AB038B
CGGTGGACCATCCGCCCCACGCGCTTCGCGATGGAGTCGGCGGCGATGCAACTGGACTACGACGACTGCTGGGCCGGGTTCGAGAAGGCCCGACTGCCTTGAGCCTGCCTCCGAGGCAGCGCGTCCTGACGACGCCCCCCGACGTCGAGCTCTGCCCGGTGGACTCGCTGGAGGACCCGGGCGCGCGCAACGTCGTGCTCCAGATTGGCGAGGCCTTCTTCCACGGCTTCCTCGTGCGCAGGGGCGCGGAGGTCCACGGCTACGTGGACAGGTGCCCGCATGCGGGGCTGCCGCTGGCGCGCGTGTTGGACAAGTACCTGACGCCGGACAAGCAGCTCATCGTCTGCTCGTGGCACGGCGCCCTGTTCCAGCCCGAGGACGGGAAGTGCGTCGGAGGCCCGTGCAAGGGCGCGACGCTGACGTCCTGGCCCGTGAAG
>NZ_RAWO01000126.1:0-437 GCF_003668955.1 Corallococcus sp. AB038B
AGGATGCGGGGCCCGTCGAGGTGCCGACGGATGGCGGCACGGTCGTCACGGGCACATTGTCCGGGACGCTGACGGCGGCGGGCTCCCCCTACCGGGTCATCGGCAATGCCCAGGGCGTCGTCACGATTCCGAAGGGGCAGGTCCTCAAGGTGCAGCCCGGCGTCATCCTCGACTTCAAGGGGCGCCCGGAGGTGACGGAGGCCGATGTCGCGGCGGGTGCGCCGGACAGCGTGATGAACCACCAGAAGGGCCGCGTGGAAGTGCGTGTGTACGGCGGCATCCAGGTGAGTGGCACGGCGGACAAGCCCGTGCTGCTCACCTCGACGAACCCGTATGGCTGGTGGGGCATGAACTTCTATGGAGACAACTCCGTGGGAGACGGACACCCCGTCTTCGACCACATGGTCTTCGAGAAGGTGCGCAAGAACGAATACAAC
>NZ_RAWO01000127.1:0-437 GCF_003668955.1 Corallococcus sp. AB038B
TTCTGTGGGCATCCGCTTATTAGTTATTTCGCAATTGATCGATTATCCATTTCTCACCTCAATCTTCAAACAAATCAAAAATATTCATCTGAGAATAGCAGATGTTTATTTTCCTCCGAGTTTTGTATCACAACTTGCTCAGCGCTTTCCATCATAATGTGACATCGAACTGACAGTGTTCTCATTCGACCATTTTCCATATGTGGTTGACACATTTCTTACTCAGTTGGAGGATCTCTCATCTATGCATCCATTTTCACGTGATTATGTGATGAAAAACGTCGCGAAATTCTTTCGGATCATTTGTTAGATGAAAAGTTGGTCAATGTGAGGAACGGTGGAGATAATAGTCATGTGTGGCTGTCGTGGTAATATTGCATACTTTTGTTTGAATATGAATGAAATCAATCTCAGTTTTCAAATAAAAGCTGTCCCTA
>NZ_RAWO01000128.1:0-437 GCF_003668955.1 Corallococcus sp. AB038B
GAAGAGATCAATGCTAATTATCCACAATTTAATGGAATTTATTCTCATCTAGCAGCAAATAATTCTAACCATTTAAAGCAAACCTCTTCGACTGAACAAGAATATATCGTTTTGGGTGATGACGAATACGAACAACAGAGTTTACCTACATATAAGAGAAACTCAGGTAGGATGGAAGCGTCGATTGAATGAGAGTTTGATCGGATTTCTCTTTAGTTAGAACTGAAAGAAGGACGGATAGTGATGATGGAAATGATTCGGATGTTCAGTGTGTTGATGAAGAAGACGCTGCTATTGTCGATGAGCAATTAGCGAAGAAACTTCAACGTTTACATGTTGACGACCGCGTGAATATACCCGATGAGAATGGTAGGAGAAATAGCGCAAAACGATCGATTACGTGATTATTTAGGTGATATATTAATTAATATCAATCA
>NZ_RAWO01000129.1:0-437 GCF_003668955.1 Corallococcus sp. AB038B
GAGGAGCGCCAGCAGTATCAGGAGGTGCGCGATGGGCTGATGGCGGTGGAGCCCGCGGGCGACCCGGTGGCGACGCTCGCGCTCCAGAAGCTGCTCTTGGAGGGCAAGCTGCCGGGTGAAGAGGCGCTGGGCGGCGAAGGAGATCTGCTGGACCAGCTCCACACGCTGCAGACGCAGGAGCTGGGCGAGGGGATTGATCGCGGCGCGCTGCTGTCGGACGTGGTGCAGGAGCTGGCGCATCTGAGGACGCTGGAAGACGTCATGGCGCTGGTGCGCCGGGCGGCACGACAGCTCAGTGGCGCGGATGGGGTCACGTTCGTCCTGCGCGAAGGCAACCTCGTGCACTACGCGGATGAGGAGGCCATTGCCCCCTTATGGAAGGGGCATCGGTTCCCCATCGAGTCGTGCATCTCCGGGTGGGCCATCTTGAACCGGGA
>NZ_RAWO01000130.1:0-436 GCF_003668955.1 Corallococcus sp. AB038B
TGTTAGAAAATTATTTTTGGTCAATCTTAGTGTTTACTATTTCTAGGTGGAGATGCAGTGGAATCAGGAAAAGAATATGTTCAAGAGTCACGAAAACAAGCCACGAAAAAAGCGAAAGAAACTGCCGAAGAAGCAAGCGAAAAAGCAGCAAAAGCGCAGCGAAACAAGGATTTATAAACACAAATAAAGATTCATTCAGATGCGTTTTTTCTTCTTCATTATATAACCTAGCAACTTCTCTTTTTCCTTTTCTTTTTTGTGATGTCGATACATTTCTGTTTCTTCAATCCTAGTCTTTTTTTATTCAGGCAACGTCATTGTAACTCATTTAAACGTATGCTTTAATCCACCACGTTCGTATTGCACAAAATTAAAATCGTGTTTCTCGTGTTTGTGTTCACATTTCTTTTCTTCATTGAAAATATAATAGAAGTAA
>NZ_RAWO01000013.1:0-302912 GCF_003668955.1 Corallococcus sp. AB038B
GCTTCCCGGTGACGTTGATGTCGCCGATGGCCTTCCTCAAGCGGCCCATGGCGTGGCTGGAGGCGGTGTCGCGCTTCGGGGGCACCATCAGCGGTGGGCCGAACTTCGCGTTCGACTTGTGCGTGCGAAAGAGCACGCCGGAGCAGCGACGGGCGTTGGACTTGAGCCGGTGGGAGGTGGCCTTCTGCGGCGCGGAGCCGATTCGGCCGGAGACGCTGGAGCGCTTCGTGGAGGCGTTCGGCCCCAGTGGCTTCCGACGAGAGGCCTTCTTCCCGTGCTACGGGCTGGCGGAAGGCACGCTCATCGTCTCCGGAGGCGAGAAGTCGGCGCCGCCGGTGTCGGTGACGATTTCAGGTGAGGGGCTGGAGCGGCACCGCGCGGAGGAAGTGGGCGCGGTGGAGCCCGGTGCGCGCACACTGGTGGGGTGTGGCCAGACGCTGGCGGAGCAGCGAATCGCCATCGTGGACCCGGAGACGCTGGAGCGGCGTGGGCCTGGGGAGGTGGGCGAAATCTGGGTGTCGGGGCCGAGCGTGGCCCAGGGGTACTGGGGCCGGGAGGACGCGACGCGCGAGACGTTCCAGGCGCGCATCGCTCGGGAGGACGGCGGACCGTACCTGCGCACGGGTGACTTGGGCTTCCTGCGGCCGGAGGGCGAGCTGTACGTCACGGGGCGGCGCAAGGACCTCATCATCCTGCGAGGGCGCAACCACTACCCGCAGGACCTGGAGGCGACGGTGGAGGGAGCGCACCCGGCGCTGAGGCCCGGGGGCGGCGCGGTGTTCTCGGTGGAGGTGGGGGGCGAGGAGCGCGCCGTCGTCGTGCAGGAAATCGACGTGCGGCGGCTGGGCGGACTGCGAGAGCAACTCGCGGCGGCGGACGCGGCGGTGGGCACCATCCGTCAGAGGCTGGCGGAGTCGCACGAGGTGCAGGCGCACGCGGTAGTGCTCATCGAGCCGGGCAGTCTGCCCAAGACGTCCAGCGGCAAGGTGCAGCGGCACGCGTGCCGAGCAGCCTTCCTCGCCGAGACGTTGCAGGAGGTGACGGCGTGGCGGGCGGAGCCGCCGGGTGGCGCGCGTTCGTCGTCCGAAGCTCCCCTCCCCGCTTCATCCGCATCCATTCCAGGCTTTGACGGGGCCGGATCCATCAAGGCGCCGGGCGTCGGTGCATCCGGACCGTTGGCGTTGGCTGGAGCCTCCGGTTCCGGAGCCTCTGCCGTCCCGGGCTCCGGTGTGGCTGGGGCCAACAGGCCTTTGGCTTCGTCCGGGCCGTCATCGAGTCATGAGGGCGGAGCCATCAGTCCGGTCGCTCCTGGCGCGGGTTCTGGCGCACACGAAGCGGCGCCCGGCTCCGAGGGCCTGCCCGCGAATGCGGACGAGGCAGCGCTGGTGGCATGGCTGCACGACGTCGTGGCCCGGCACATGCGCATGCGCCGTGAGGACATCGACGTCGATGCTCCGGTGACTCGCTACGGGCTGGACTCATTGGGCGCGATGGAGCTGGCGCACGAAATGGGTATCGGCACGATGCGCGTGACGGTGCCCATGGAGTGGTTGCTCCAGGGCCCGAGCATCACGGCCCTTGCACGGCAGTTGATCTCGGCCCGCACGGCGGCGCCCGCCCCTGCATCGAGCACGCTGCGTCGCCGCGAAGTAACAGGCGACCGGGCGGCGTCCTTCGCGCAGGCACGGCTGTGGTTCCTGGACCGGTACGCACCGGGCGACGTGACCTACAACCTTCCCGCCGCCGTGCGACTGGAAGGCGAGCTGGACGTGGCCACGCTGGAGAACAGCCTCCTCGTGCTCGCCGCGCGCCATGACGCGCTGAGGACTTCCTTCCGGGAACAGGACGGAAGGCCGCTGCAGGTCATCGCGAGCGTCGCATCCCTGCCGCTGGCCCGCGTGTCACTGGAGTCCCTGCCCGCGGACACCCGCGAGGCCGAAGCCTCCCGTTTCGCCCATGAGGAGGCCCGCCGCCCGTTCGTCCTGACGCAGGGACCGCTCGTGCGCGCCACGCTGCTGACACTGGATGCGCGGACTCATGTGCTGGTGCTCGTCATGCACCACGCCGTGTCGGACGGCACATCCATGGCCGTTCTGGTGCGCGAGATGTCCGCCGTCTACGCGGCGCTGCTCGAAGGCGGCCCGTCGCCGCTGCGCGCGCTGAAGGTGGCTTACTCTGACTACGCGGAATGGCAGCGGGATTCGCTGGACGGAGCCGCGCTCGCACCACACCTGGACTACTGGCGGCAGCAGCTCTCAGGCGCGCCCCGCTTGCTGGAGCTGGCGACAGACCGGCCGCGTCCCCCCGAGCGTGGAACGCAGGGCGCCCGGGTGCCGGTGGTGCTCGACTCACGGCTCGCCGAAGCAGTGCGCGCGTTGGCCATCAGCGAGGGCGTCACCCCGTTCATGGTCCTGCTCGCGGCCTTCCAGGCGGTGCTCGCGCGCCGCTCGGGACAGGGCGACGTCAGCGTGGGCACGGCCATCGCGGGCCGTGAACGCGCGGAGTTGCAGGGCCTGGTGGGCTTCTTCGTCAACACGCTGGTGATGCGCACGCGGCTGTCCGGCGCGCCCACCTTCCGTGAGCTGCTGGGCCGGGTGCGCGCGACGGCGATGGGTGCGTACGCGCACCAGGACGTGCCCTTCGAGAAGCTGGTGGAAGCGCTCCAGCCCACGCGCGAGCGCGGGCACACGCCCCTCTTCCAGGTGATGTTCATCCTCCAGGGCGCGCAGGTGGGCGCCCCCGTGCTGCCGGGCCTCCAGTCGCGCTTGCTCGACGTGCATTCGGGCACGGCGATGTTCGACCTGACGCTCTCGCTCTCCGAATCCGCGAGGGGCTTCGAGGGCTGGCTGGAGTACGCCACCGACCTCTTCGACGCGGACACCGTGGCCCGCATCGCTGGCCACCTGCGCGTGTTGCTGGAGGCCGCCGTCGCGGACCCTTCGCGCCAGGTGGATGCACTGCCGTGGCTCAGCGCCGACGAGTCAGAGCACCTGCTCGCGCTGTCGCGTGGACCCGACATCGAGTTCCCCTCGGATGCCACCCTCTCCTCGCGCTTCGCGGCGCAGGTGGCCCGCACGCCGGATGCCGTGGCGCTCGTCGCAGGGGACGGCCGGCTGACGTACCGGGAGCTGCGTGCTCGGGCCCGGGCCGTGGCGCACACGCTGAGGCAGCGTGGCGTGGGGCCGGAGTCGGTGGTGGGGCTGTGCGTGGACCGCTCGGTGGAACTGGCGGTGGGGATGCTCGGCATCCTGGAGGCGGGGGCGGCCTACCTGCCGTTGGATCCGGCGTACCCGGCGCAGCGGCTCGCGGCGATGTGGGAGGACTCGGGGGCGAAGATCCTCGTGGGGCCTCGTCGCCTGGAGGATGTCATCGGGGTGCCGGCCGAGCGCCGGCTCTTCCTCGATGACGTGGCCCCTTCGGTGGGAGCGGACTTCGTACGGTCCGCGGGTGACGCGCGGACGCTCGCGTACGTGCTCTACACGTCGGGTTCGACGGGGCGGCCCAAGGGCGTGGGCGTGCCGCACCGGACGGTGATGAACTTCTTCCGCGCGATGGATGCGCACGTCTCGCCGTGCCCCGGCACGTGGCTGGCGATGACGAGCATCTCCTTCGACATCTCCGTGCTGGAGCTGCTCTGGGCCTGGACGCGCGGCTTCCAGGTGGTGCTCGCGCCCACGGGCCTGGAGCCCGCGGCGTTCGCGGACCTGCTGGAGCGCCACGCCGTCACCCACTTCCAGTGCACGCCGTCGTACGCGCGTGCGCTCGTGGAAGAGCCCCGGGCGCTGCATGCGCTGGGCGGGCTGCGCCAGATGCTCGTGGGCGGCGAAGCGCTTCCGGGGAGCCTCGCCTCGAAGCTGCGGGAGCATGTCCCTGCCCTGCTCAACATGTACGGTCCCACCGAGACGACGGTGTGGTCGTCCATGCATCGCGTGGAGACGGACACGGCCGGCACGGTGTCGTTGGGACGACCGCTCGCGAACACCGGGCTGCACGTCCTGGATGACCTGCTGAGGCCGGTGCCGGTCGGTGTCCCCGGTGAGTTGTTCATCGGGGGTGAAGGCGTGGTGCGCGGCTACCTGGGCCGGCCAGACCTGACGGCCGAGCGCTTCGTGCCGGACGCGCTTCGCGAAGCGCCGGGCACGCGGATGTACCGCACGGGCGACCGGGTGCGCTGGCTCGCGGACGGGACGTTGGAGTTCCTGGGCCGCATCGACCACCAGGTGAAGCTGCGCGGCTTCCGCATCGAGCCGGGCGAAATCGAAGCCGCGCTCCGCACGCACCCCGAGGTCCGCGAGGCCGTGGTCGACGTGCGCGAACAGCGGCTCGTGGCCTACGTCGTCCCGGCCTTCGGGGATGCCGGCGTTCTGCGTGAGCACCTGCGCTCCCGTCTCCCTGCGTACATGGTGCCTTCGGCCTTCGTGGGTCTGGACGCCCTGCCCCTCACGCCCAACGGCAAGGTGGATCGCGGAGCCCTGCCCGCCCCCGCGGCCCCCGTCGCCACCGAGGACTCGGGCCCGCTGACGCCGCTCCAGGAGAACCTGGCCGCGCTGTTCCAGGACCTGCTGCACGTGGAGCGCGTGGGCGCGCACGATGACTTCTTCGCGCTCGGTGGGCATTCGCTGCTGGCCACCCAGCTCGTCACCCGAGTGAGCGCCCGCTTCGGCGTGGACCTGCCCGTGCGCGCGCTGTTCGACGCACCCACCGTGGCAAGGCTCGCGGAGCGCATCGAAGCGCTCCCCTCCCGATACCCCGCCGCCCCCATCCCCACGGTGTCCCGGGATGAAGCGCTGCCGCTGTCGTTCGCGCAGCAGCGCATGTGGTTCCTGGATCGGATGGAGCCCGGCCAGGCCCTCTACAACATCCCCCTGGCCCTGCGGCTCTCCGGCCCCCTGGACGTGGAGGTGCTGCGCCGCACGTTCGCGGAGATCGTCCGCCGGCACGAACCGCTGCGCACCACGTTCGAGGAACGTGAAGGCCAGCCGCTCCAGCGCATCCACGCGCCGCCCTCGGACTGGTCCCTGCCGGTGGAGTCCCTTCCCGAAGGCGCCGAGCGCGACGCCACCCTGCGACAGCGCATGCGGGAGGACGCGACCCGGCCGTTCAATCTGGGCACCGGCCCGTTGCTGCGCACGAGGCTGCTCCGGCTGTCCCCGGACGAACACGTACTGCTCCTGTGCATGCACCACATCGTCACGGATGGCTGGTCCATGGGCGTGCTCGTGCACGAAGTGGCCAGCCTCTACCCGGCGCTGGCAGCGGGACGTCCGTCGCCACTTCCGGTGTTGGAGGTGCAGGCCGCGGACTTCGCCGCATGGCAGCGCCAGCAGGACGACTCCGAGACGGCACAGGCCCGGCTGGACACGCTCAAGGAGTCCTTGAAGGACGTGCCCGTGCTCACCCTGCCCGCCGAGCAGGGACAGCCCGGGACCCGGTCGACGCGTGGGGACAGCCATGTCTTCACGCTGCCCGCGTCCCTGGTGCATTCGCTGGAACAGGTGGGCCGCGACCGCGACGCCACGCTGTTCATGGTGCTGATGGCCGGGTACCAGGCCGTGCTGTCGCGCTACTCCGGGCAGGACGACTTCGCCGTGGGCACGCCGGTGGCCCACCGGACCCGGCCGGAGTTGGAGCCCCTCATCGGCGTGTTCCTCAACACGCTGGTGCTGCGCGCCCAACTGGACGGAGCGCCCCGCTTCTCCGAACTGCTGGGCCGCGTGCGCGAGTCCTCCCTGGCCGCGTACGCGCACCAGGACGTGCCCTACGAGCGGCTCGTGGAGGCCGTGGCCCAGGCGCGCGGCGGTGATCGCACCTCGCTGTTCCAGGTGATGTTCGTTCTCCAGAACGCGCCGCTGTCCACGCCGGCCCTGCCCGGCGTCCGCGTGGAGCGGCTGCACACCTCGACGGAGACCGCGCGCTTCGATCTCCTGCTGTCGCTCACCGCGAACGACGGCGGCCTGGAGGGAACGCTCGAATACAGCCGGGACCTCTTCTCCGAGGACGCGGCGGCGCGGTTCGCCACCCACTTCCAGGTGCTGCTGGAGGCCGTGGCCCGCGATGCGGCGACGCCCGTAGATCTGCTACCGCTGATGGACGACGCGGAGCAGCGGCGGCTGCTGGTGGATTGGAATGCCACCGCGCGCGACTACCCGCTGGAGGGCACGCTGCACGGGCTGGTGGAGGCGCAGGTGGCGCGCACGCCGGACGCCATCGCGGCTGACTTCGAGGGCGCGCGGCTCACGTACCGCGAGCTGGACGGCCGGGCCAATCAGCTCGCACGTGCGCTGCGGGCGCGCGGCGTGGGACCAGAAGTGCGCGTGGGCATCTGCGCGGAGCGGTCGCTGGAGTTGGTGATCGCGCTGCTGGGTGTGCTCAAGGCGGGCGGCGCGTACGTGCCCATCGATCCGTCCTCGCCGGCGGACCGGCGGACGTACCTGGTGGAGGACTCCACGGTCGCGGTGTTGCTGACGCAGCAGCACCTGCGGCCGTTGCTGTCGGTGGGGAGCACGCCGGTGCTCTGCCTGGATTCGGACTGGCCCCAGGTGGCGACCTTGTCGCCGGAGCCCGTGGAGTCGGGCGTGGGCGCCGAGCACCTGGCGTACGTCATCTACACGTCGGGCAGCACGGGGCGTCCGAAGGGCGCGATGAACACCCACGCGGGCATCCGCAACCGGCTGCTCTGGGGGCAGGACGCCTACGGGTTGGAGCCCCGCGACGTCGTGTTGCAGAAGACGCCCTTCAGCTTCGATGTCTCGGTGTGGGAGTTCTTCTGGCCGCTGATGACGGGCGCGCGGCTGGTCGTGGCGAAGCCGGGTGGGCATCAGGACGCCGCATACCTGGTGGACCTGATGGCTCGCGAGGGCATCACGACGGCGCACTTCGTGCCGTCCATGCTCCAGGTGTTCCTGGAGGAGCCGGGGCTGGAGCGCTGCACGGCGCTTCGCCGGGTCGTGTGCAGCGGAGAAGCGCTGCCGCTGGAGCTGACGGACCGCTGCCTGGAGCGGCTGGGCGTCCCCCTCCACAACCTCTACGGCCCCACGGAGGCCGCGGTGGAAGTGACGGCCTGGACCTGCGAGCGCCATGACGGACGGCGCTCCGTGCCCATTGGCAGGCCGGTGGCGAACACGCGGATCCACGTCCTGGATGCATCGTTGCAGCCGGTGCCGGTGGGCATCGCGGGAGAGCTCCACATCGGCGGCGTGCAGGTGGGCCGGGGGTACCTGGGCCGTCCCGCGCTGACGGCGGAGCGGTTCATCCCGGATCCGTTCGGCCCTCCGGGAGCGAGGCTCTACCGGACGGGAGACCGGGCCCGCGTCCTCGCGGACGGCACCATCGAGTACCTGGGCCGCCTGGACTTCCAGGTGAAGCTGCGCGGGTTCCGCATCGAGCCCGGCGAAGTGGAGACGGCGCTGCGCCAGTGCGAAGGCGTGCGCGAAGCCGTGGTGGTGGTGCGCGAGGACGCGCCCGGCGACAAGCGCCTGGTGGCCTACGTGGTGGGCCAGGGCGTGACGGTGGAAGCCCTGCGCGAGGCGCTGAAGGCGAAGCTGCCGGAGTACATGGTGCCCACGGCCTTCGTGGCGCTGAACGCGCTGCCGCTGTCCCCCAACGGCAAGGTGGACCGCAAGGCCCTGCCTGTTCCGGACGCGCGTCCGGCAGCCCTGGCACCGTCGAAGCCCCAGCGGATGACGCCCTTCCAACAGCGGATCGCGGACCTGTTCCGAGACGTGCTGCGGGTGCCGAAGGTGGGCGTGCACGATGACTTCTTCGCCCTGGGTGGACACTCGCTGCTGGCCACGCGGCTGCTCTCCCGCGTGCGCTCCACGTTCCAGGTGGAGCTGCCCCTGCGCGGCCTCTTCGACGGGGCCACCGTCGCCGAGGTCACCGAACAGGTGGAGGCCCAGCTCCTCACGCGCACCGGCCTCCCACGCGTGCCGGCGATCCGCAAGGTGCCTCGCGACGGCGAACGGGTCCTGTCCTTCGCGCAGCAGCGGCTGTGGGTGATGGAACAGCTGCAACCCGGTGCCACTCCCTACGTGCTGCTGGGCGCCGTGCGGCTGGACGGCGCACTGGACGTGGAGGCCCTGCGCCGCGCGCTGGAACTCCTCGTCGATCGCCACGAAGCCCTGCGCACCACGCTCGCGCTGAAGGGCCGCGACCCTGTCCAGACCCTCCAGCCGACACCGGTCTGGGCGCTGCCCGTGACGGACCTGGGCGACCTGCCGGACCCCGAATCGGCGGTCCAGCAAGTGGCACGCGACGAGGCGGGCCGGCCCTTCGATCTGGGCACCGGGCCGATGCTGCGCACGCGCCTGCTGCGGCTGACGTCCACGCAGCACGTGCTGCTCCTGGGCATGCACCACGTCGTCGCCGACGGCTGGTCCCTGAGCGTGATGGTGCGAGAGGTGGCCACGGCCTACGCGGCCTTCGCTTCCGGTTCGGCCCCGGTGCTGCCGGAGCTGCCCGTGCAGTACGCCGACTTCGCCGCGTGGCAGCGCGGTTGGCTCCAGGGCGACGTGCTCGCGGACGAAGTGGCGTGGTGGAAGGAGCAGCTCGCGGGTGCGCCTCGGGTCCTGGAGTTGCCCACGGACAAGCCTCGGCCCACGACGCGTTCACCTCACGGCGCGCTGATGCCCGTGCACGTGCCTCGCGACCTGACGGACCGGTTCGCGGGGCTCGCCCGACGCGAAGGCGCCACGCCGTTCATGGCGCTGCTGGCCGCGTGGCAGGTGCTGCTGTCCCGCTACAGCCGGCAGGAGGATCTGCTCGTCGGCGCTCCCATCGCGGGCCGCACCCACGGTGACGTGGAGGGGCTGGTCGGCTTCTTCGTCAACACGCTGGTGCTGCGTGCACGCGTCCGTCCGGAGACGTCCTTCCGAGCGTTGCTGGGACAGGTGCGGGACACGACGCTCGCGGCCTACGAGCACCAGGACCTCCCGTTCGAGAAGCTGGTGGAGGAGCTCCAGGTGCCTCGCGACCTGGGCCGCACGCCGCTGGTGCAGGCGGTCTTCGCGCTCCAGAACGCTCCGGCCGAGGCGTTCAATGCGCCAGGGCTGAGGATGGAACCACTGGAGCTGGACGCGGGCACGGCGCACTTCGACCTGAGCCTGCTGCTCACGGAGACGCCGGACGGACTGCGCGGCTCCATCGAGTACAGCACCGACCTCTTCGAACGCGACACCGTGGCCCGGCTCGCCGGGCATCTGCTCGTGCTGCTGGAGGCCGCGGTCGCCGGGCCGGACGTGCCCCTCTCACGGCTGCCGTGGCTCACGCCGGAGGAGCGCCAGCAGGTGCTCGTCGCGTGGAACGACACCGCCCTGCCCTATCCCTCCGACAGCACGCTCGCGGAGCGCTTCGCGCTGCAGGCCTCGCTGCGCCCGGACGCCGTCGCGGTGGAGGACGGGGATGAACGGCTGACGTACGCGCAGTTGGATGCGCGGGCCAATCAGCTCGCGCATGTCTTGCGAGCCCAGGGCGTGGGACCGGATGTGCTGGTGGCGCTGTGCCTGGAGCGCTCCGTGGGCTTCGTCGTCACGGTGCTCGGCATCGTGAAGGCCGGCGGCGCGTACGTGCCGCTGGATGCGTCGTATCCCGCGCAGCGGCTGAGCTTCATGCTGGAGGATGCCCGGCCGCACCTGCTCGTCACCACGCGCGAGCTGCGTGGCCGGCTGCACCTGCCCGACGCGTCCCTGCCGTGCCTGTTCCTGGAGGAACTGGAGCTGGCCGATCAGCCCGTCACCGCGCCGGAGACGGGCGTGGGGCCGCGCAACCTGGCCTACGTCATCTTCACCTCGGGCAGCGGCGGACGGCCCAAGGGCGTGGGTGTCGAGCATCGCGGCCTGCTGCGCGTGCTGCACGCCGCGCCGTACATGCACTACGGGATGCGCGACACGGTGCTGCTCTTCGCGCCCGTGTCCTTCGACGGCTCCGTGCTGGAGCTGTGGATGCCGTTGATGCACGGCAGCCGGCTCGTCATCTTCCCGGGCCACGTGCCCGCGGGCGACATGGACACGCTGGCCCGGGTGGTGGAGCGCCACGGCGTCACCTTCATCCACATGCCCTCCGGCCTCTTCTCGCAGTTGGTGGAGCACCGGCCAGACATCCTCGGGCGGCTGCGGGAGCTGCACACAGGCGGCGACATCGTCTCCGCGCCGCACGTTCGCCGCGTGGTGGAGTCTCTGGGCATTCCGTTCACCAACGGCTACGGGCCCTCCGAGGGCTCCATTGTCGCCACCGCCTTCACGGTGGAGCGGCCGGAGCAGGTCGGCACGACGGTGTCCATTGGAGCACCGCTCGCCAACACGTCCGTGTACGTGCTGGACGCAAGCCTGAACCCGGTGCCCGTGGGCGTACCGGGCGAACTGTTCCTCGGCGGTGACGGCGTGGGCCGGGGCTACGTGTCGCGGCCGGACCTCACGGCGGAGCGCTTCGTGCCGGATGCCTACGGCGCGACACCGGGCGCACGGCTGTACCGCACGGGGGACATGGGCCGCTGGCGTCCGGACGGCACGCTGGAGTTCCTGGGCCGCATCGACACGCAGGTGAAGGTGCGCGGCTTCCGCATCGAGTTGGCGGAGGTGGAGGCCGCCCTGCGCGACCTGCCCGCGGTGCAGGACGCAGCGGTGGTGGTGCGCGAGGACGTGCACGGAGACAAGCGGCTCGTGGCCTACGCGATGCCTGGCCCGGGGCAGGTGCTGGACGCGTCCGCACTGCGAGCGGCGCTGCGGCAGAGGCTGCCGGAGTACATGGTGCCGTCGGTGTTCGTGATGCTGGACACCCTGCCCCTGAACCCCAGCGGCAAGGTGGACCGCAAGGCTCTGCCCGCGCCGGACGCCGCGTCCACCGGACGTCAGGGCCGCTTCGTGGAGCCCACACACCCGCTGGAGCAGCGCCTGGCGCCCGTCTTCGCCCGCGAGCTGAGCACGGACCGCGTGAGCGCGCAGGACCACTTCTTCGAGGACCTGGGCGCCACGTCGTTGACCGTGGTGCGGCTGGCCGCGCGCCTGCGCGAGGAGCTCCAGCGCGAGGTGCCCGTGGTGTGGCTGTTCGAACACCCCACGCTCGAAGGGTTCGTCCAGCGTCTGGAGCGTGAGTCCCAGCAGGGCCCGGGCACCGTACCGCAGCCCGTATCCCAGGCTCCCGGTCACCGTCCGCGCGAGGCGCCGAAGGCCGGCGAGTCCGGCTCCATCGCCATCATCGGCATGGCGGGCCGCTTCCCCGGCGCGATGACGGTGGCGGAGTTCTGGAGCAATCTGCGCGGAGGCGTGGAGTCCATCACGCGCTTCGCCCCGGAGGAACTGGAGCACCTGTCCGTCCTGCCAGAGGGGCTGGAGTTGTGGCACCAGCCAGCCTTCGTCCCGGCCGCGGGAGTCATCGACGGCGCGGACCGGTTCGACCACGCGTTCTTCGACATGTCGATGCGCGAGGCGCAGTTCACGGATCCGCAGCAGCGGCTCTTCCTCCAGACGGCGTGGGCCGCACTGGAGGACGCGGGCATCGACCCGGAGCGCTTCCCCGGCGCCATCTCGCTGTACGCGGGGGCCACGGGCTCCGGGTACACGGACGCCGTGCGGCAGGCGATGCCGCTGGACGCGGCGTCGTTCATGGAGCTGCACGGCACCGCCACGCACGAGAGCCTGGCGACGAAGGCATCCTTCAAGCTGGGGCTCACGGGCGAAAGCGTGCTGCTGTACACCGCGTGCTCCACGGGCCTGGTGGCGGTGCACCTGGCCTGTCAGAGCCTGCGCACGGGCCAGTCCGACGTGGCGCTCGCGGGCGCGATGCGGCTGTCGCTGCCGCAGCGCACGGGCTACGTGCACGAGGAGGGGCTCATCTTCTCCCCGGATGGCCACTGCCGCGCGTTCGACGCGAAGGCGGGGGGCACGTTGTCCGGCAACGGCGTGGGCACGGTGGTGCTCAAGCGCCTGGAGGACGCGCTGCGAGATGGGGACTCCATCTACGCCGTCATCCGGGGCTCGGCGCTGAACAACGACGGCCGGAACAAGTCCGGCTTCACCGCGCCCAGTGTGCAGGGACAAGCAGCGGTCGTGTCCCAGGCGCTGACCAATGCGGGCGTGGCACCGGAGGCCGTGGGCTACGTGGAGACCCACGGCACCGCGACGCTGCTGGGGGATCCGATTGAAGTGGCGGCGCTGACGCGCGCGTACGGCCTGGGCGCGGAGCACCGGGGAAGCATCGCGCTGGCGTCGCTGAAGACGAACGTGGGCCACCTGGACACGGTCGCGGGTCTCGCGGGCCTGATGAAGGCCGCGCTGTCGCTGCACCACGGGGAGATTCCCCCCAGCCTCCACTTCGAGAAGGCCAACCCGCAGATCGACTTCGACGCGGGACCGTTCTTCGTCAACACCATGTTGCGGCCGTGGCCTCGGGGTGAGACGCCCCGCTTCGCCGCGGTCAGCTCCTTCGGCATTGGCGGCACCAACGCGCACGCGGTCCTAGAAGAAGCCCCCCTGCGGCGGAGCGGTCCCACCTCGCGGTCCCATCAACTGGTCCTGCTGTCCGCGCGCTCGCTGGAGGCATTGCAGGCCGCGGTACGGCAGCTGGATGTGCACGTGGCGGAGGGCGTGGATGCGCAGGCGTTGGCGGACCTGGCATTCACGCACGCCGTGGGTCGCAAGGCGTTCGAACACCGTCACGCGCTGGTGGTGAAGGACGCGGCGGACCTGGTGCGCCAGCTGCGCAAGCCGGTGGTCGCGGTGAAGACCGAGAAGCGCGCGCCTCGCGTGGCGTTCGTGTTCTCTGGCCAAGGAGCGCAGCGGGTCTCGATGGGGCGCGAGCTGGCGGAGGCGTCGCCCCGGTTCCGAGAGCTCCTGGACGCGTGCCTCGCGTTGTTGGAAGCGCCGCTGCGGGACCGCGTGTCGAGACTGCTGTCCCCCGAGGCCGGTGCGGAGGCGGAGTCCACGGAGGCCCTGGCGGACACGCGCGTGGCGCTGCCCGCGCTGTTCAGCGTGCAGGTGTCCCTGGCGCGGCTGTGGCAGGACCTGGGCGTGAAGCCGTACGCGGTGCTGGGGCACAGCTTCGGCGAGTACGCGGCGGCGTGCGTCGCGGGGGCGTTGTCCCTGGAAGACGCGATGCGCCTCGCGGTGGCGCGCGGTGAGCTGATGCATCGCATGCCGCCGGGCGCGATGCTCGCGGTGGCGCTGCCCGCGGCTCGGGTCCAGGCGCTGCTGTCGGGCCGGCTGGAGTTGGCGGCGGTGAACTCGCCGGACCGCTGCGTGGTGTCCGGACCGGTGGAGGAAGTGGAGCGCCTGGAGGCCGCGCTCAAGGCCCAGAAGGTCGGAGCGGTGCGCATGCCGGCGCCGCACGCGTTCCACTCGGTGGACGTGGAGCCGTTGATGCCGGAGCTGGCGCGCGTGGTGGGCACGCTGAGCTGGACAGAGCCGGCGGTGCGGTACGTGTCCAGCCTCACGGGGACGGTGGCACAGCCCGGACAGCTGGCGGATCCGCGCTACTGGACCGAGCAGATGCGCAAGCCCGTGCGCTTCACCCGCGCGGTGGAGACGCTGCAGGAGGAAGGCTGCGCGGTGATGTTGGAGGTGGGCCCCGGTCAGGACGTGACGCCGCTGGTGCGCGCGAACCTGATGGCGGTGGAGAACGGCGCGCCTCGCGTCCGAGGCCTGCCGTCGCTGCGTCTGAGCAGAACGACGACGGAGCAGATGAGCTGGCTCCAGGCCGTGGGAGAGCTGTGGACCGCGGGCGTGCCCGTGGCCTGGAGCGCGTTCTACGCGCACGAGCAGCGCCTGCGGCTGCACCTGCCTACGTACGTCTTCCAGGAGAAGACCGTCTGGGTGGAGCAGAAGGCGCAAGGCCGCATCACTGTGGCGGCGCCGTCTCCGGTGGAGGTGTCCACGCAGGCCGTGGAGGCCGTTGCCCTCCCCGCTTCGATCGCGAGTCCTGCCCCTGTCCAGGCATCGGCCCCCCTGCCCTCGCAGCCCACGCGTGACGATGCCCCTCGTGGCGATGTGGAGGAACGCGTGGCCGCGCTGTGGCGCGCGCGACTGGGCATGGAGTTCGTCGGCCGCAACGACGACTTCCTGGAGATTGGCGGCAACTCGCTGACGGCCGCGCAGCTGCTCAACCAGGTGCGTGACGCGTTCGGCGTGAACCTGCCGCTCGCCGCCCTCTTCGAGGCCCCCACGGTCGCGGGCATCGCGGAGCGACTGGTGCCCCTGCTGCGTCAGTCGCCGCAGGCCCCCGTCTCCGTGGAGCTGCCGCTCGTGCCGCTCGCGCGCACTGGCGAGCTGCCGCTGTCCTTCGTGCAGGAGCGTGTCTGGCGCCTGGAGCAGCACCTGCCCGGTCAGTCCGCGTACAACATCCCGTTCGTCCTGCGGCTCGAAGGCGACCTGGACGCGGACGTGATGGAGCGCGGCATTCAGGAAATCGTCCAGCGCCACGAAGCGCTGCGCACGACCTACGACGCCGTGGACGGCCGCCCCGTACAGCGCTTCCACGCGCACATGCGAGTCCCGCTCACCCGCGTAGAGCTGCTCGGCCCCGTGGAGACCCGCGAACCCGAGGCCCTCCGGCTCGCCCGCGAGGACGCCGCGAAGCCGTACGACCTGGTCCACGGCCCCGTGTTGCGCACGACGCTCGTGCGCGTGGACACGCGGCTGCACCTGCTCCTTTGCGGCATCCACCACATCGTCAGCGACACGCTGTCCATCGCCCTCTTCGTCCAGGAGCTGGGCCAGCTCTACGACGCCTTCCTCCAGGGGCGCCCGTCCCCCCTGCCCCCGCTGCCCGTGCAGTACGCGGACTTCGGCGCATGGCAGCGCAACAGCATCGCGGGTGGCCGGCTGCCCGAACAGGACCAGGGCTGGCGGCAGCGGCTGGCCGGCATGCCGCGCAAGCTGGACCTGCCCACCGACCGCCCGCGCCCCACCGAGAGCCCGCTCACCTCCGAGCGCATGACGGTCGAGTTCCCGCCCGCGCTCGCCCGCGAGCTGGTGGCCTTCGCGCGCCGTGAGGGCTTCACCGGCTACATGACGGTGCTCGCCGCATGGCAGACGCTGCTGCACCGCTACAGTGGCCAGACGGACGTCATCGTCGGAACGCCCATCGCCAATCGCACGAGGCCGGAGCTGCTGCCGCTCATCGGCTACGTGGCGCACTCGGCGGCGTTCCGGACGCGCTTCACCGAAGGCCTCACGTTCCGCGAGCTGCTGACCCAGGTGCGTGACGAGGTCGCCGACGCACAGACGCGTCCGGACGTGCCCTTCGAGTACCTGGTGGAAGCCCTCATCCCGGGCCATGACATCGGCCGAGGAAGGCTGACGGACTCCGTGTTCGTCTACCACACGGGTGCGGCCGCGGGCGCCGGGACGCTGAGCCTGACGGGCCTGCGCGGCTCGCTGGTGGAGGTGCCCGGCACGCCCGTGCAATGGGGCGCCACCCTGGCGGACCTCACGCTCCTGCTCTCCGAAGCGCCCGGCCGCGTCCACGGCGTCCTGGAGTACGCGACGGAGCTGTTCGACGCCGCCACCGTGGAGCGGCTGATGGAGCACTTCCGGGTGTTGCTCGGAGCGGCGCTCGCCCGGCCTGAGACGCCTGTCGCTCAGTTGCCCCTGACCACGGAGGCCGAGCGCCGCGCCTGGCCCGCGCCCCGTGCCTCACCGGGCATCACCTCCGTGCCGGCCCTCCTGGCGGACCGGCGTGCACGCCACGCGGACGCCACCGCCGTCTCGCGTGGGGATGCGCACTGGACCTGGGCCGAACTGGGCGCCCGGGCGGATGCCCTGGCCGCGCGGCTGAAGGCCCTGGGCGTGACGTCCGGGACACCGGTGGCCGTGTGTCTGCGCTCGTCGCCGGAGAAGCTGGCCGCGCTGTGGGGCGTGCTGGCCGCGGGTGGCGCGGGCATCGCGCTGGGTCCGGCGGACCTGACGCAGTTGCCCGTCTACGCGCCGGAAGGCACCCGCGTGCCGGTGCTCGTCACCACGCGCGCGCTGGTGGCCTCCGTGCGGGTGGAGGCATCACGAGTCATCTACGTGGAGGACGTGGACGCATCGGGTGCACCCCTCGGCACAGGAGTGGACGCGCACGCACTGGCGTGGCTGTTGCCCACGGGCGCCGGACAGCCCGCCTGGGCGCTGGGCCACCGCGAGCTGTCTGAGTTCTTCACCGGCCTGGACGCGCGGCTGTCTCCACCGGACGGCGGCGCCTGGCTGTCCGCGAGCGAGGCGTCCGCGGACCGTCCGGAGCTGGAGGCCCTGTGGGCGCTCACGAGAGGCCTGCGCGTGGTGTACCCGCCGGAGCGCATCACCGCGCGGCTGGTGAGTCTGGGCGGCGGCGGGCCTCGCGCGAAGGCGATGGACCTGAGCCTCATCTACTTCGCCAACGACGAGGACGCGCTCCAGGGCCCCAAGTACGAACTGCTGATGGAGGGCGCGAAGTTCGCCGACGCGAACGGCTTCTCCGCGGTGTGGACGCCGGAGCGGCACTTCCATTCGTTCGGAGGCTTGTACCCGCAGCCCGCGGTGATCTCCGCCGCGGTCGCGGCCGTCACGAAGCACCTGCACGTGCGCTCCGGCAGCGTGGTGCTGCCGCTGCATGATCCGCTCATCATCGCGGAGCAGTGGTCCGTGGTGGACAACGTGTCGCAGGGCCGAGTGGGCCTCTCCGTGGCCACGGGCTGGCACACGCAGGACTTCACCTTCGCGCCGGCCAACTTCGAGAAGCGCCGCGACATCCTGCTGGAGAAGCTGTCCACACTGCGCTCGTTGTGGCGCGGTGAGCGCTTCAAGCGCCCCGGCGGCGCGGGCACCCTGGTGGAGGGAGCGCTGCGGCCGAAGCCCGTGCAGAAGGAGCTGCCGGTGTGGCTCACCGCCACGTCCAACCCGGAGACCTTCCGCATGGCGGGCGAGCTGGGCGCGGGCGTGCTCACGGGCCTGCTGTCGCACTCGCTGGAGGAGTTGAAGCCGAAGGTGGCGTTGTACCGCGAGGCCTGGCGCCGCAACGGCCACCCCGGCCGAGGCCACATCACCTGCATGCTGCACACGTACCTGGGCGACGACGACCAGGAGGTGTTGCGCCTCGTGCGCAAGCCGCTGCTCGCGTACTTCCGCAGCTCGGTGGACATCGTCACGTCGCTGCTGCTCACCCAGGGCTACCAGGGCGACATCCAGAAGCTGTCCCCGGAGGACATCGACGCGCTGCTGGAGCACACCTTCGAGAACCACGCCAAGACGACGGGCCTCGTGGGGACGGTGGACGGCGCCGTGAAGCGTCTGCGCGACGTGCGCGCGGCGGACGTGGATGAAGTGGCGGCGCTCATCGACTTCGGTCTGGACACCCCGGTGGTGCTGGACGGTCTGCGCCGCCTGGCCGTGGTGCGCGAGCGCATGGCCGCCGAGGCCTCCGCCCGCCAGGAACAGGTGCTGGTGGAGGCCGAGGCGGGCGTGGAAGGACTGCTGGAGCTGGCGCGTCAGTCCGGCGCGGTGCTGGTGCATACGTCGGCCCGGCTCGCGCGTTCACTCAGCGAACTGCCCGGAGCGCGAGAGTCCCTGGCTCATATTGGCGCGCTGGTGTTGGAAGGCGCGTCGGCGGAGTTGGGCTCGGCGCTGCACAGGGCCGCGGGCGTGGAGGTGTGGCTGTCGGGTGACGCCCAGGAAGGCGCGCTGTTGCCGCGCACGCTGGGAGAACGCATCCCCGCGAACCTCCAGGCGTGGGTGTTGGACGCGGCCGGTCAGCCCGTGCCCGCGGGCGTGGTGGGCGAACTGGCCCTCGCGGGCGCGGGGCTTCCCACTGCGCTGTGGCGCGCGGGCGACGAGGACCGCCGCCTGGTGCCGCACCCCCGAGAGGCCGCGGCGAAGCTGTACCGCACCGGCCGCCATGCCCGGTTGCGCGCGGATGGCCGCGTGGAGCCCGTGGCGTCACCGACCCACCTCCCCCCTCCGCCCGTGGCGCGTCCCGCCGTCGTGGAAGCGCCGCGTCCCGCCGTGGCGCCCGTCGCCGCGCGCCCCTCGACTCCAGTCGTGAACGAGGGCCCGCCGCCCATTCCGCGCGTGGGCCGCGACCGGCCGTTGCCGCTGTCCTTCGCGCAGCATCGCCTCTGGTACCTCCAGCAGATGTCGCCCGGCAGCGGCGCGTACAACAACCCGTCGCTCTTCCGCCTCGTCGGGGAGCTGGACGTGGACGCGCTCCAGGCCACGCTGGACGCGCTGGTGGCGCGGCATGAAGTGCTGCGCACCACGTATGAACTGGAGGGCGACCGCGCGGTGCAGAACATCCACCCGCCGCGCGGCCTGCCGCTCCCGCGCCGCGACGTGGAGGGTGACACGCCCGAAGCCCGCGAAGCGGAGATGCAGCGCTTCTGCAGGGCCTACGCGCTGTTGCCCTTCGACCTGGATCAGGCCGTGCTGCGCGCGACGCTGCTGCGCCTGGAGCCCCAGGTGCACGTGCTGGCGATCGTCTTCCATCACGCCGTGTCCGACGCGTGGTGCAACATGGTCGTCGCGCACGAGCTGACGGCGAACTACGCCGCGTTCCACGCGGGCCAGCCGTCGCCCCTGACGGAGCTGCCGGTGCAGTACGCGGACTACGCCGTGTGGCAGCGCGCCTGGCTGGAAGGCGGCGTGATGGAGGCGCAGCTCGCCTGGTGGAAGCAGCAGCTGGCCGGGGCGCCCACGCTGGAGTTGCCCACGGACCGGCCGCGCCCCGCGCTCCAGTCCTTCGCGGGCGCGCGATACCGCTTCGCGTTCCCAGCCGAAGTGTCCGCGCCGCTGCTGGCGCTGGGCCGCAAGCAAGGCGCCACGTCGTTCATGGTGCTGATGGCCCTCTTCCAGACGGTGCTGTCGCGCTACTCGGGACAGGACGACTTCGTGGTGGGCACGCCCATCGCGGGCCGCACGCGCCCGGAGGTCGAGTGGCTGATGGGGTGCTTCATCAACACCCTGCCCTTCCGCTCGAGGCTGTCCGGCCAGCCGTCCTTCGTGGAGCTGCTGGGCCGCGTGCGCACCCAGGCCCTGGAGGCCTACGCGCGCCAGGACGCTCCGTTCGAGCGCGTCCTGGAGACACTCGAACTCCCCCGGGACCTGAGCCGCACGCCGGTCTTCCAGGCCGTCCTCAACGTGATCAACACGCCGGAGGCTCGGGGCCAGCTGCCCTCGCTGGCACTGAGCCAGGTGGAGGTCCCCAACGACACGGCCAAGTTCGACCTGTCCCTGGAGGTGCTGGAGAGCCGCACGGGCATCGCCTGCCACCTGGAGTACGCGACCGCCCTCTTCGACGCAGCCACCATCGAGCGCATTGCGGAGCACCTGGTGGTGCTCGCGAGGGAGATCATCGCGACTCCGGAGGCTCCGCTCGCGACGTTGTCACTGCTCACGCCGACCGCCCGCGAACAGGTGCTGCGCGGCTGGAACGACACGCGCGTGGACTTCCCCGCTGGGGCCACGCTGCACCACCTCTTCGAGTCCCAGGCCGAACGCACGCCGGAGACCATCGCGCTCCAGTTCGAGGACCAGCGCCTCACGTACGCGCAGCTCGAAGCCCGGGCCAACCAGCTCGCGCATCACCTGCGTGCGCGCGGCGCGGGTCCGGAGACCCTGGTGGGCGTCTGCATGGAGCGCTCGCTGGAGATGGTCGTCGCACTCCTGGGCGTCCTGAAGGCCGGAGCCGCCTACGTGCCGCTGGATCCGGCCACGCCCACGGAACGGCTCGCTGGGATGTTGGAGGACACCGCCGCGCCCGTGCTCCTCGTGCAAGAGCGCATCTGCGCCGCGCTGCCTCCGAATGCCGCGCACGTCATCGCGGTGGATGCGCAGGCGGACCTGCTCGCGAATGAGTCCACGGCCCGTCCCGTGCCGTTGGCTGGGGATGACTCCCTCGCCTACGTCATCTTCACGTCTGGAAGCACGGGCCGTCCCAAGGGCGCGATGAACGCGCATGCGGGCGTCGTCAACCGCCTGCGCTGGATGCAGGGCCGCTACGGCCTGACGCCGTCGGACACGGTGCTCCAGAAGACGCCGTTCAGCTTCGACGTGTCCGTCTGGGAGTTCTTCTGGCCGCTGATGACGGGCGCGCGGTTGGTGCTCGCGAGGCCCGGAGGCCACCAGGAACCGGACTACCTCGTGGCGCTGATGGCGCGCGAGGGCGTGACGACCACGCACTTCGTGCCCTCCATGCTGCGAGCCTTCGTTGAAGAGCCCGGCCTGGAGTCCCTGTCGCGCTTGCGCCAGCTGATGTGCAGCGGCGAAGCCCTGCCCGCGGACCTGGTGCTCCGTGCCCAGGCGCGACTGCCGCACACCACGCTGCACAACCTCTACGGCCCCACCGAGGCCGCCGTGGACGTGACGTCCTGGGAGTGCCCGCGCGACGAAGCCCTGCGAGTCGTGCCCATCGGCCGGCCCGTGGCCAACACGCGCATGCACGTGCTGGATGCCCGCGGCGAACCGGTGCCCGTGGGCATCCCAGGAGAGCTGTTCATCGGCGGCGTACAGGTCGGCCGAGGCTACTGGCGCCGCCCCTCGCTCACCGCCGAGCGCTTCATCCCCGACGCCTTCAGCGACACGCCCGGCGCGCGCCTGTACAGCACGGGCGACATCGCCCGGTGGCGCGCCGACGGCACGCTGGAGTACCTGGGCCGCGCGGACTTCCAGGTGAAGCTGCGAGGCTTCCGCATCGAGTTGGGCGACATCGAAGCAGCGTTGCTCACGCACCCGGATGTTCGGGAGGCCGTGGCCGTGGTGCGCGAGGACGCGCCCGGTGCGCGGCGGCTGGTCGCCTATTTCGTCTCGGGCGCGGACCTGGATCTGGGCGCTCTGCGGACCCTCCTGTCGCGGCGGCTGCCCGAGTACATGGTGCCCGCGATCTTCATCCCGTTGCCGGCGCTGCCGTTGACCTCCAGTGGCAAGGTGGACCGCAAGGCCCTGCCCACGCCGGAGGTCCAGCGCGCCGCGACGCGCGAGTACATCGCGCCCCGCACGGAGATGGAGCGGAAGCTCGCGGAGGTCCTGGCGCAGGTGCTGCGCGTCGAACGCGTGGGGCTCGATGACAACTTCTTCGAACTGGGCGGCGACTCCATCATCAGCCTCCAGGCCGTCGCGAGGGCCCGGCAGGCCGGCATCCAGCTGTTCGTCCGCGACCTGTTCCAACATCCGACGCTGGCGGCCCTGGCCTCCGTGGCTCGCGTCAGCGGAGGCCGCCTCGCGGAACAGGGACCGGTGGTGGGCGAGGTACCGCTCACGCCCATCCAGCGCCAGTTGCTGGAGCGCGAACCCACGCATGCCCATCAGGTGCTGCTGCTCCAGGCGCGCCAGCCGTTGAATGCGGCGTGGGTGGAAGAGGCGCTCCAAGCACTGGTGGTCCACCACGACGCCCTGCGCATGCGCTTCATGCGTGAGGACGGCGGAGCCTGGCGCCAGCAGGACGTCGCGCCCGATGAGGCCCAGGTTTCCCTGCTCCAGTTCGACCTGTCCGAACTGCCCGCGGAGATGCGCGCGGCGCGGCTGGAGCAGGAAGCCGAGCGCCTCCAGGCTTCGTTCGACCTGGCCCGGCCGCCCCTGCTGCGCGCCGCCCTCTTCCACTTCGGCGCCGGACAAGAGCAGCGCCTGCTGCTGATCTTCCACCACCTGGTGGTGGACGCCTTGTCCCAGCGGGTGCTTGTCGAGGACCTTGAGACCACCTACCTGCGCTTGCGCGCGGGCCAGTCTCCCGCGCTTCCCACGAAGACGACCTCGTTCCTGGCCTGGGCCCGCAGGCTGGAAGTCCACGCCCTGTCCGACGCGCTGCATGCGCAGACGTCCCTCTGGCTCGACGAGGCCCGGCGGGACGTAGCGCCGTTGCCCACCGACGGCTCCGGGCCCGGCACCGCGGCATCGCACCGCACCGTGTCCGTGCGGCTGGAAGCGGAGGAGACCCGGCTGTTGCTCCAGGAGACGCCGGGGGCCTGGCGGGCGCGGATCAACGAGATCCTGCTGACGGCCCTGGCCCAGTCCCTGCGCGAGTGGACGGGCCAGTCGCGTCTGCTCATCGACCTGGAGGGCCACGGTCGTGAGGAGCTCTTCGCGGACGCGGACGTGTCCCGCACCGTGGGGCGTTTCACGTCACTGACGCCGGCCCTGCTCCAGTTGCCGGAGGGTGGCTCGACTGGAGACTGCCTGCGCGCGGTGCGCGACTCGCTGTCCACATGGTCCGACCGAGGCATCGGCCAGGGCCTGCTGAGGTTCATGGGTCCCGAGGAGCTCCGCCATCGGCTCGCGGCCCTGCCGTCCGCGCAGGTGGTCTTCAACGAGTTGAGGCAGCTGGACGGTTCCACCGGCGCCAGCACCCTCTTCGCCCCAGGCACCGAGCCCACCGGCATGACGGTGGCTCCCAGGTCCCATCGCGCTCACGCGCTGTCCATCGACTGCTTCGTCGCGGACGGACAGCTGCGGATGGACTTCGGCTTCAGCCATGAGTGGCATCACACCGCCACCATCGAAGCCCTGGCCCAAGGCTTCACGCGCGCGCTGCGCGAGCTCATCGCCCGACGCAACTCGGAGGACGCGAGCAGGAGGACGCCGAGCGACTTCCCGCTGGCGCGCCTGTCCCAGGCCTCACTGGACGCGGTGCTCGCGGCGCAGGGGCACACGGTAGAGGACCTGTTCCCGCTCTCCGCGCTTCAGGAGGGCATGCTCTTCCACGCGCTGAATGATCCGGAGTCGGGCTTCTACTTCGAGCAGGTCGCGTGGTCGGTCCACTCGGATGTGGACCTCGCGCTGTTCCAGCGGACGTGGCAGACGGCGGTGGACCGCAACCCCATCTTGCGCACGGCCTTCGTGTGGAAGGACCTGGAGACGCCGCTGCAGGCGGTACATTCGCGCGCGGTGATGCCGTTCGAAGCGCATGACTGGCGCCACCTGCCGGAGCCGGAGCAGCAGGCGGGACTGGACCGGCTACTCGCCGAGGATCGCGCGCGCGGCTTCGACGTGTCGCATGCGCCCTTGTCGCGCATGACGGCGGTGCGGCTGGGGGACGCGCGGTGGCGCTTCGTCTGGAGCCACCACCACCTGCTCTTCGACGGCTGGAGCCTGGGCCTGTTCTTCCAGGAGGTCTTCGCCATCTACGACGCGCTGACCGCCGGGACGCCACTGCCCGCCGCCGCACGTCCGCCGTTCCGGGACTACATCGCGTGGCTGACCCAGCGCGACGTCGCCGAGGACGAACGCTTCTGGCGCAGCCAGCTGAGAGGCCTGTCGTCGCCCACGCCCCTGCCGGCCGTGCGCCCCGCGTCCGCGATCCCGTCCGGTACGGTGAATCAGCCCAACCGGATGCTGACCCTGCCGGAGGCCCGCACCGCTGCGCTGGAAGGCTTCGCCCGGCAGCACAGGCTCACGGTCAACACGTTGACGCAGGCGGCGTGGGCCCTGGTGCTCGCGCGCCACGCGGACACGCGCGATGTGCTCTTCGGCACCACGCTCGCGGGCCGGCCGCCGGAACTCGCGGGCTCGGAGGCCATGCTGGGCCTGCTCATCAGCACGCTGCCGGTCCGCGTCGCGCTCCCCGAAGAGGACGCGCCCGTGCTGCCGTGGCTCCAGTCCCTCCAGGCGAAGCTGCTGGACATCCAGCAGCATCAGCACACGCCGCTGGTCGCCGCGCACGGTTGGAGCGACATCCCCCGAGGCCTGCCACTCTTCCAGTCGCTGCTCGTCTTCGAGAACGCGCCCCTCGACGAATCGGTGCTGCGCCGCTCCACCGCGTTGGATCTGCGCGACCTGGAGATGGGCGAGAGCACGAACTACCCGCTGTCGGCCACGGTGCACCCGGGCCATGAGCTCCAACTGCACCTGTCCTACGACGAGAACCGCTTCGACACGGCCTCCGTGCAGCGCGTGCTGGGCCAGTGGAGTCAGGCGCTGGAATCCCTCATCCAGCCCGGGGCCCGGCTGACAGACGTGTCCCTCCTCCCGTCCGAGGACCGCGCATGGCTGCTGCGCACCGGCACCGGCGACGTCGTGGACTTCGAGCGCGACACCACCGTGCATGGGCACTTCGAACGGCAAGCCGCCGAGACGCCGGATGCGGACGCCGTGGTGTTCGAGGAAACGACGCTGTCCTTCCAGCAGCTCAACGCGCGGGCCAACCAACTCGCCTGGCACCTGCGGTCGCTGGGAGTGGGCCCGGAGGTGACGGTGGGCCTGTGCCTGGAGCGGTCGGCGGAGGCCATCGTGGCACTGCTGGCGGTGCTCAAGGCCGGAGGCGCCTTCGTGCCACTGGACCCCAAGGCTCCGGCCGCGCGCAAGTCGTTCGTCCTCAAAGACAGTGGTGCGTCCGTCCTGGTGACGACGCAGGCACTGCAAGAAGCGTGGAACCCAGAGGTGCCCCACCTGGTGCGGCTGGACGCAAAACCTGTCGGACAGTCGGACAGGTTTGCGGAGAACCCGCCGCCGGTGGCGGGCGCGGGGAACCTCGCCTACGTCATCTACACGTCCGGCTCCACGGGCACGCCGAAGGGCGTGATGGTGCAGCACCGCTCGGTGATCCACCTGCACCTGGCGATGACGCGGAGCATCTACGAAGAGCTGCCGCCCGCTCAGCGCATCACCGTGAACGCGCCGCTGTACTTCGACGCGTCCATCGAACAGGTGATCCAGCTGCTGGGCGGCCACTGCCTGGTCATCGTCCCGGAGGACGTGCGCCTGGATCCAGAGGCCCTGCTCGGGTGGATGGATCGTCAGCGCATCGACGTATTCGACTGCACGCCGTCGCAGCTCAAGCTCCTGCTGTCCGCGGGAATGCTGGAGCGTGCCCACCTCCCCGGGCGCTTCACCATCGGCGGCGAGGCGATGGACGAGGTGACGTGGCGGCAGCTCGCCGCGACGAAGCGTACGCGTGTCTACAACGGCTATGGCCCCACGGAGGTCACCGTGGACGCGACGACCATCGCCGTCCAGGGCGCGCCCCAGCCGTTGCCCGTCATCGGCCGGCCGATAACCAACCTGCGCGCGTACGTGCTCGACGCGAACCAGCGTCTGGCACCCATCGGGACGCCGGGAGAGCTGTGCCTCTCTGGTGAAGGCGTCACGCGAGGCTACCTGGGCCAGCCCGCGCTCACGGCCGAACGCTTCCTGCCGGACCCCTTCAGCACGGAACCCGGTGCGCGACTGTACCGCACGGGCGACAAGGCCCGCTGGCGCGAGGACGGCACGCTCGACTTCATGGGCCGCCTGGACTTCCAGGTGAAGCTGCGCGGCAACCGCATCGAGCTGGGTGAGATTGAATCCACGCTGCGCGCGCACCCGGGCATCCGGGACGCGGTGGTGCAGGTGCACGACGACCGGCTCGTGGCGTACGTCGCGCCCCAGGTGGACACGTCGCCCCTGCGCGAGCACCTGCTCCGTCACCTGCCGGAGTACATGGTGCCCGCAGTGTTCATCACGCTGGACGCCCTGCCGCTGACGTCCAACGGCAAGGTGGATCGCAAGGCGCTGCCGGCACCGGAAGCCGCGCCCGCCACGGAGCGCGTCATCGAACCGCCCGCGACGCCCACCGAGGCGGCGCTGATTCCACTGTGGATCGAGGTGCTGCGCGTCCCCGCCGTGGGACGCAACGATGGCTTCTTCGAACTGGGCGGTCACTCGCTGCTGGCCACGCAACTGGTGTCGCGCGTGCGCAAGCACTTCGGAGTGGAGCTGCCCCTGCGCGCCCTGCTGGAAGGGCCCACGGTCGCGGCGCTGGCCGAGCGCATCGACGCCCTCCGGCAGCCCGTCTCCGAGGCCCTGTCAATCCCCGAGTCCGCCCTGCCCGCGCTGATCCGCGCGGAGCGACCGGACGTGCTGCCTCTGTCATTCGCGCAGCATCGGCTCTGGTTCATCGAGCAGCTCGGCACGGCGGGCAACGCCTACAGCCTCCCGAGCATGCTGGAGCTGGACGGCACGCTGGACATCATCGTGATGCTGGCCGCGTTCGACGAACTGGTGCGCCGCCACGAAGCGCTGCGCACGACCTTCAGCTCGCACGAGGGCACGCCGTCGCAGATCATCCATCCGCCCTTCCCCATGCCCCTGCGGCACGAGGACCTGTCCGCACTGCCGACAGCGGAGGCGCGCGAGGCGGAGGCGTCTCGGCTGACGCTGGAGGAGGCCCGCGCCCCGTTCGACCTGGAGCAGGGCCCGCTGTTCCGGGGGCTCCTGATGAAGCTGGGGCCCACGAAGCACCGGCTGCTGCTCAACACGCATCACATCATCTCCGACGGCTGGTCCACGGGAGTGCTGGTGCGGGAGATGGGCGCGCTCTACGCGGCGTTCTCCGAGGAGCAGCCGTCGCCGTTGCCGGAGCTGCCGGTGCAGGCCGCCGACCACGCCCTCTGGCAGCGCGGCTGGCTCCAGGGCGACGTGCTGGAATCGCAGGTGGCGTACTGGCGCGGACAGCTGGACGGCGCCGCGCCCTACCTGGAGCTGCCCACGGACCACCCGCGTCCTACGCGCCAGTCCTTCCGGGCCGGCGTGCAGCCCATGACCCTGCCGCGCGAACTGAGCGAGGCGCTGGAGTCACTGGCGAAGCAGACCTCCACCACACCCTTCATGGTGCTGCTCGCGGCCTTCCAGTTGCTGCTGCACCGGTACGCGGGCCAGGAGGACGTGCTCGTGGGATCGCCCATCGCGGGCCGCCGTCACGCGGAGTCCGAGGACCTCATCGGCTACTTCGCGAACACGGTCGTGCTACGCACGCGGGTCCGCGACACGCTCCGCTTCCGTGAGTTGCTGGAGCAGGTGCGCGCCACCACGCTGGGTGCGTACGAGCACCAGGACCTGCCGTTCGAGAAGCTGGTGGAGGCGCTCCACCCGGAGCGAGACCTGGGCCGCACGCCGCTGTTCCAGGTGACCTTCACGCTCCAGAACGCGCCCCTGCCGGAGCTGTCCCTGCCGGGGCTGACACTGCGCCCACTGGAGTCCACCCCGGAGGTCATCCTCTTCGACCTTCAGTGGCTGATGATGCGCACGCCGGACGGCTTCGACGGCGGGATCGTCTTCAACCAGGACCTCTTCGAACCGGCCACCGCGGCCGGGATGGCGGAACACCTCCGAGTGCTGCTGGAGGCCGTCGTCCGAGCGCCGGACACGCAGCTGGGACAGCTGCCATGGCTCACGAACGCGGAACGCCAGCGGTTGCTCATCGGGTGGAACGACACCGCCCGGGACTACCCGCGCGACGCGTCCGTGGGCGCCCTCTTCGCGGAACAGGCCGCGCGCACGCCAGACGCCATCGCGCTGAAGTCCGGCGGGGAGACGCTCACGTACGCGGCGCTGGAGCGAGCGTCGAACCAGCTCGCGCACCACCTGCGACGCCAGGGCGTACGGCCCGGTCACCGGGTGGGCCTGTGTCTGGAGCGTTCGTTCGACCTCGTCACCGGGCTGCTGGGCATCCTCAAGGCCGGCGCAGCCTACGTTCCGGTGGACACGAAGACCCCCGCGGAGCGCATCACCTGGATGCTCCAGGCGGCCAGCGTGAGCGTGCTCGTCACGCAGGAGGCGCTGGCGGATGAGCTGCCCCAGGTGACGGACCTCCAGGTCCTGCTGGACGCGGATGACGCCCAGATCGCGCGGCAGCCGGAGACGCCACTCGACCTGAATGTTTCCGCCGAGGCCCTGGCCTACGTGATGTTCACGTCGGGAAGCACCGGCCGGCCCAAGGGCGTCAGCGTCCCGCACCGGGGCATCACGCGGTTGGTGCGCGGCGCGGACTTCATCCACTTCGGTCCGGAGGAGGTCATCCTCCAGCTCGCGCCCATCGCGTTCGACGCGTCCACGCTGGAGGTCTGGGGCGCACTGCTGAACGGCGCGACGCTGGTGCTCGCTCCGCCCAAGGCCTTGTCACTGGAGGAGACGGGAGCGCTCCTGCGGCGCGAGGGCATCACCACGCTGTGGCTCACCGCCGCCCTCTTCGAACAGATGGTGCTGCACCAGGGAGACGCGCTGGCCCGGGTGAAGCAGGTGCTGGCCGGCGGTGACGTGCTGCCCGTGGAGCGCGTGCGTGAACACCTGAAGCGGCTGCCCCCGGGCGCCGTGCTGGTCAACGGCTACGGCCCCACGGAGAACACCACGTTCTCCGCCACGTACATGCTGCGCGCCGGGGACACCGTGGGCCGCTCGGTGCCCATTGGCCGTCCGCTGTCGAACTCCACGGCGTGGGTGCTGAACGGGGCACTCCAGCCCGTGCCGCCGGGCGTACCGGGCACGCTGTACGTGGGCGGAGACGGCCTGGCCTGGGGCTACCTCCAGCGCCCGGACCTCACCGCCGAACGCTTCATCCCCCACCCCTTCGCTGCTGAACCCGGAGCACGCCTCTACGACACGGGCGACCGCGTGCGCTGGCAGCGCGATGGGACATTGGAGTTCCTGGGCCGCGCCGACTTCCAGGTGAAGCTGCGCGGCTACCGCGTGGAGCCGGGCGAAATCGAAGCCGTGCTGCGCCAGTCGCCAGAGGTCGAGGAGGCGGTGGTCGTGGTGCGCGAGGACGTGCCCGGCGACAAGCGCCTCGTGGCCTACGTGGTGAGCGGTGAAGCGGAAGGCCTGGACACGGGAGCGCTGCGAGCGTCCGTGCAGAAGCAGCTGCCGGACTACATGGTGCCGTCCGCCATCGTGGTGATGCCGAAGCTGCCCCTGAGCGCCAACGGCAAGGTGGACCGCAAAGCCCTACCCGCGCCCCAGACCCGTGTCACGGACGGCGCCATCGCCGCGCCCCGGAGCGAGCTGGAGAAGGCGCTCGCGGGCATCTGGGCAGAGGTGCTGCATCTGGACACCGTGGACATCCACGGTGACTTCTTCGAGCTGGGTGGGCATTCGCTGCTGGCCACGCAGGTGGTCTCGCGCATCCGGTCGACACTGGGCGTGGAGCTGCCGCTGGGCGAACTGTTCCATGCGCCCACGGTGGCATCGCTGGCGGAGCGGCTGGTGAACGCGCGCCGCACCCAGGCGCCGCCGCTGGTCCGTGCCGAGAGGACGTCCGCGCCGCCGTTGTCCTTCGCGCAGCAGCGGCTGTGGTTCATCGACCAGTTGGAGCCGGGCAGCCCGCTCTACAACATGCCGCTGGCGCTGAGCCTCGCCGGTGACCTGGACGTGAACGCATTGAGAGGAAGCCTGGACGCGCTGATGGCGCGGCATGAATCCCTGCGCACCACGTTCCGCATGGAGATGGGCAAGCCCGTGCAGGACATCCACCCGGAGGGCCGCGTCCCCCTGGAGCTGGTCGACCTGACGGGCGTGGGCAGCCGCGCCGCGAAGCAGGCCGAAGCCCAGCGCCAGGGCCACGCGGAGACGCTGCGGCCGTTCGACCTGACGCGCGGGCCGGTGATTCGTGCACTGCTCATGAAGCTGGATGAACGGGAGCACGTGCTGGTGCTGCACCTGCACCACATCGTGTCCGACGGCTGGTCCCTGGGCATCCTCGTGCAGGAGCTCACGGCCCTCTACGAGGCCCGGCGCGCGGGCCGTTCCGCCGCCCTGCCGGAGCTGCCGGTGCAGTACGCGGACTTCGCGGTCTGGCAGCGCGGCTGGCTCCAGGGCGGCGTGCTGCAAGCGCAGGTCGAGTGGTGGAAGAACCAGTTGTCTGGAGCGCCCTTCGTGCTGGACGTACCCACGGACCGGCCCAGGACCGCCACCTCCACGCAGCGAGGCGGCCTGGTCCGGGTGACGCTGCCGCGAGTCCTGAGCGAGCGCGTGGATGCGCTGGCCCAGGCCGAAGGCGCCACGCCCTTCATGGCGCTGCTGGCGGCGTTCCAGGCCGTGCTGTCGCGCATGTCCGGACAGGAGGACGTGCTGGTGGGCTCGCCCATCGCGAACCGCAGGCACGCGGAGACGGAGGGCCTCATCGGCTTCTTCGTGAACATGCTGGTGCTGCGCGGCCGCTTCAGCGCGAAGACGACCTTCCGCGAGCTGCTGGCCCAGGTGCGCGCCACCACGCTGGGCGCATACGAGCACCAGGACATCCCGTTCGAACACCTGGTGGAAGCGCTCCAGCCCGAGCGCGACCTGGGCCGCACGCCGCTGTTCCAGGCGATGTTCGCGCTCCAGAACGCGCCCGTGCCGGAGCTCGCGGTACCCGGCCTCACCGTGGGGCCGGCCTCCTTCGACGGAGGCACACCGACGCAGTTCGAGTTGGCGCTGGACTTGAACCGGAACCGCGACGGCTACGAGGGCCGCTTCCACTACGCCGCGGAGTGGTACGACGCGGGCACCATCGAGCGGTTCGCCGCGCACCTGCGCCGCCTGCTGGAGGCCGTGTGCGACGCGCCGGACCTGCCGCTGGCGGACGTGTCGCTCGTGTCGCCGGAGGAGCTGGTGCGGCTGGTCCGCATGGGTGGCGGTGAGTTGCTCGACTTCGAGCGCGACGCCACGCTGCACGGCCTCATCGATCGGCAGGTGGCGCGCTCGCCGGATGCCCCGGCCGTGGTGTTTGAGGGGACGGCGTTGACGTACCGGCAGCTCGAAACGCGGGCGAACCAGCTCGCGTGGCGGCTGCGCTCCATGGGGGTGGGCCCGGAGGTGCGGGTGGCGCTGTGCCTGGAGCGCTCGGTGGAGTCCATCGTCGCGCTCCTCGCGGTGCTCAAGGCCGGTAGCGCCTTCGTCCCGCTGGACCCCGGAGCCCCGCCAGCGCGCAGGGACTTCGTGCTGAAGGACAGCGCTGCGGCCGTGCTCGTCACGACGGAGACCGCGTGCGGAGACTGGAATCCCTACGGCGTCCAGGAGGTCTGGCTGGACTTGGAGCAGCCCGGACTGGGCGCCCTCTCCCACGAACCCCTGCCCGCGCTGACGGGCCCGGAGCATCTGGCGTACGTGCTGTACACGTCCGGCTCCACGGGCACGCCCAAGGGCGTGATGGTGCAGCACCGCTCCGTGCTCAACATGCACCGGGCCATGGGCCGAGCGTTCTACGCGGGCCAGCCGCGTGGACAGCGCATCAGCGTCAACGCGCCGCTGTACTTCGACGCGGTGATTGAGCGCGTGGTCCACCTCATCGACGGGCACTGCCTCCACGTCGTCCCGGACGCGCTGCGCCTGGATCCGGAGGCGATGCTCAGCTGGCTGGAGCAGCACCGCATCGACGCGCTGGACTGCACTCCCGCGCAGCTCAAGCCGCTCCTGGCGGCCGGGCTGCTGGAGCGGGCCTGGGTGCCGCCGGTCATCGTGACGGGCGGCGACGCGCTGGACGTGGAGACGTGGCGGCGGCTCGCGGCGACGGACCGCACGCGCGCCTTCAACGGCTACGGCCCCACGGAGTGCACGGTCGGCACCACGGGCGCCTCCATCCAGGGCAGTCCCCGGACGGAGCCCGTCATCGGGAGGCCGCTGGCGAACCTGAACGCGTACGTGCTCGACGCACGGCAGCGGCTGGTGCCCTTCGGCATGCCGGGCGAGCTGTGCTTCTCCGGCGAAAGCGTCACCCGCGGCTACCTGGGCCGCCCGGACCTGACGGCCGAGCGCTTCGTCCCGGATCCCTTCAGCGCGGAGCCCGGAGCCCGCCTCTACCGTACGGGCGACAAGGGCCGCTGGGGGCCAGACGGCACGCTGGAGTTCATGGGCCGCCTGGACTTCCAGGTGAAGCTGCGCGGCTACCGCATCGAGCTGGGCGAAATCGAAGCCACGCTGCGCACGCATGCCGGAGTCCGGGACGCGGTGGCCCTGGTTCGGGAAGACACGCCGGGCGATGCGCGGCTCGTGGCCTACGTGGTGACGGACGGCGACACGGAGGTGCTGCGCGAGCACCTGCGCAAACACCTGCCGGAGTACATGGTGCCGTCGGCCTTCGTCACCCTGCCCGTCCTGCCGCTGACACCCAACGGCAAGGTGGACCGCAAGGCCTTGCCGTCGCCGGAAGCGCAGTGGCGCGCCGCGCGCTCGTACGAGGCTCCGGCGACGCCCGCGGAGGTGGCCCTGGCCTCGCTGTGGGAGGAACTGTTGAACGTGCCCGTCGTGGGCCGCAACGACCACTTCTTCGAACTGGGCGGACACTCGCTGCTGGCCACACAGCTGGTCTCCCGAATCCGCGCCCGCTTCGGCGTGGACGTGGGCGTCCGCGCGCTGTTCGAGTCCCCCACCGTGGCGGCTCTCGCCCAGCGGCTGCCGGATGCACCGGAGGCCAACGCCCTGCCCTCGCTGCGCCCCGCGGCGAGCCCCGGTCCGCATCCGCTGTCGTTCGCGCAGCAGCGGCTGTGGTTCATCGATCAGCTCGACCCGGGCAGCGCGCTCTACAACATGCCCACGGCGCTGCGCCTCTCCGGTTCGGTGGACGTGTCCGCGCTCCAGCAGGCCTTCGATGCGCTGGTCGAACGCCACGAAGCACTGCGCACCACGTTCGAATCCCACGACGGTGAACCCCGCCAGCACGTGCACCCAGCCCCCACCGGAGTCCTGTCGGTGGTGGACCTGACGGGCCTGCCCGACGATGAGAGAGAAGCGGAGGCAGTGCGGCTCGCGAGCGAGGACGCGCTGCAGCCCTTCGACCTCGCCACGGGGCCGCTCACGCGGCTCACGCTGTTGAAGCTGGGCGAGCAGGAACACGTGCTGCTCCTGTGCATGCACCACGCCATCGGCGACGGCTGGTCCATGGGCATCCTGGTGCGCGAAGTCACCGCGCTCTACGAGTCCTTCCGGCAGGGTCAGCCCTCGCCGCTGGCCCCGTTGCCGGTGCAGTACCCGGACTTCGCCGTCTGGCAGCGAGGCTGGCTCCAGGGCGAAGTGCTGGACGCGCAGCTCGCCTGGTGGACGCAGCAGTTGGCCGGAGCCCCGCAGGCCCTGGCCCTGCCCACGGACAAGCCGCGTCCGCCCCAGCGTTCCGCTCGGGGCGCGACGTTCCCGGTGCGCCTGCCACAGTCGTTGAGCGAAGCGGTGGAAGCGCTGGCCCAGGCGGAAGGCGCCACGCCCTTCATGGTGCTGCTCGCAGCCTTCCAGACGCTGCTGCACCGGTACTCCGGGCAGGAGGACCTGCTGGTGGGCACGTCCATCGCGGGCCGCCGTCACGCGGAGACGGAGGGCCTCATTGGCTTCTTCGTGAACACGCTGGTGCTGCGCGCCAGGTTCGACGGTCGCCCGTCGTTCCGGAAGCTGCTCTCGCAGGTGCGCACCACCACGCTGGGCGCGTACGAACACCAGGACATCCCCTTCGAGCGCCTGGTGGAAGCCGTGCAGCCCACTCGAGACCTGTCGCGCACGCCGCTCATCCAGGCCCTCTTCGCGCTCCAGAACATGCCGGAAGCGGAGGTGCGCCTGCCGGAGCTGACGCTGCGTCCGGTGGAGGTGGATCTGCCCACGACGAAGTTCGACCTGGACCTGACGCTGAGCCGCACGGAGCGAGGCTTCGAGGGCGATCTCTCCTACGCCACGGACCTCTTCGAGTCCGCCACGGCCCGCAGGCTGTCCGAGCACCTGGTCCAACTGCTGGAAGGCGCGGTCGCGAAGCCCGACGCCGCGCTGGACACCCTGCCCCTGCTGACGGCGGAGGAGCGCCAATGGGTGCTGGAGGAGTGGAGCGGCGAGAGGATCCGCTTCGAGTCCGACCTACCCTTCCACGCACGCTTCGAACAGCAGGTGACGCGCACGCCGAAGGCACCCGCCGTGGTGATGGGCGACACGACGGTGTCGTTCCACCAGCTCAACGTGCGCGCGAACCAACTGGCGCACTACCTGCGCTCGCTGGGAGTGGGCCCGGATGTGCCGGTGGCCTTCTGCCTGGAGCGTTCGCCAGAGGCCATCGTCGCGCTACTGGGCATCCTCAAGGCGGGCGGCGCGTACGTGCCGCTCGACCCCGCGGCCCCTGAAGCGCGAAGGGCCTTCATCCTGGAGAACAGCGGCGCGGCCGTGCTGCTGACCACCCAGGCCCAGGTGGAATCATGGCAGCCGGCGGTGCGGCACGTGGTGCGACTGGACGTGGACGCGCGGCGCATCGAAGCGTCCTCGCCGGGCAACCCGCGCACGGCGACACGGCCAGAGCACCTGGCCTACGTCATCTACACGTCGGGCTCCACGGGCATGCCCAAGGGCGTGATGATCCAGCACCGCTCGCTGGCGCACCTGCACCGGTCGCTGACGGAGGCCTGCTACACGCAGGCGCCCAAGGCGATGCGGGTGAGCCTCAACGGGCCACTCTACTTCGACGCGTCCGTGACGCAGCTGCTGTTGATGGCGGACGGCCACTGCCTGTGCATCGTCCCGGAGGCCGTGCGGCAGGATCCGGAGGCGATGCTCACGTGGGTGGAGCAGCGACGCATCGACGCGCTGGACTGCACGCCGTCGCTGTTCAAGCTGCTGCTGGAGGCAGGCTTCCTGGATCAATCCCACGTGCCGGGCATCTGCTTCATCGGCGGTGAGGCGATGGACGAGGTGACGTGGCGCACGCTCGCGGCCACGAATCACACGAAGGCCTACAACGCCTACGGCCCCACCGAGGGCACCGTGGCGTCTACCATCGAGTGCATCCAGGGCACGGCGCAGCCCACGCCCGTCATCGGCCGGCCCATGCTCAACGTGGGCGTGTATGTGCTGGACGCGAACCTGAACCCCGTGTCCGTGGGCGTGCCGGGCGAGCTGTTCATCTCGGGCGAAGGCCTGGCGCGTGGTTACCGCAACAGGCCGGACCTCACGGCGGAGCGCTTCCTCCCCCACCCGTTCAGCACGGAGCGCGGAGCCCGCCTGTACCGCACGGGCGACCGGGTCCGCTGGAAGCAGGACGGCACGCTGGACTTCATGGGGCGCGTGGACTTCCAGGTGAAGCTGCGCGGCTACCGCATCGAGCCGGGCGAAATCGAAGCCGCGCTGCGCACGCACCCGGGCATCCGCGACGCGATGGTGCTGGTGCGCGAGGACGTGCCGGGCGTGCAGCGACTGGTGGCGTACGTGGCGCCGGAGGTGGACACCGCTCCGCTCCGAAGCCACCTCCAGCGCTCGCTGCCGGACTACATGGTCCCGGCGGCCTACGTCGCCCTGCCCGTCCTGCCGCTGACACCCAACGGAAAGGTGGACCGAGCGGCACTGCCGGCACCGGTGGACCAGACCACGAACCCCGAAGCGAGGGTCGGCCCCAGGGACGATCAGGAAGCGATGCTTGAGCGTCTGTGGGCCGAAGCCCTGGGCGTGGCCGCGGTGGACGTGCGCTCCAGCTTCTTCGAGCTGGGTGGGCACTCGTTGCTCGCGGTGCGGCTGATGGCGGCAGTGCACCGGGAGACGGCCCGGAAGCTCCCGCTGTCCGCCCTCTTCCAGGCCCCCAGCGTGGAGCGGTTCGCGGTCCTGCTGGCGGAGGCCGAGCCGGAGGAGCCGAAGCCCTTCACGCCGTTGGTGCCCTTCACGAAGGAAGGCCCGGGCACCGCACCGCCGTTCTTCTGCGTGCACCCGGTGGGAGGCAACGTGCTGGCCTACGCGGAGCTCGCGCGGAGGCTGGGACCGGATCAGCCCTTCTACGGCATCCAGGCCCGAGGCCTCGACGGCATGAATCAACCGCTGGACACCGTGGAGGCCCTGGCCGCCAGCTACGTGCGCGTGGTGCGAGGCGTCCAACCCCACGGCCCGTACCGCCTCGGCGGATGGTCCCTGGGCGGCGTCATCGCCTACGAGATGGCGTACCAGCTCCGCGAGGCAGGTGAAGCGGTGGAGCTGGTGGCGATGATCGACTCGTACGTGCCGGAGACGGTGCCGGACTCGGAGCCGGACCTGGACCGCACGCTGGCGGTAGCCCTGTTCGCACAGGACCTGATGGGCGTGTCGCTGGCGGACCTGGATGTGGACACGGTGCTGGAGTCCGCGGCCCTGGCCGGAGCACTGCCGCCCGGAATGGACGCCACGGCCCTCTTCCAGGTCTTCGAGGCGAACCTCGAGGCGGCCCGGCGCTACCACCCGCCCGCGATGGATCAGCGAGTGCTGCGCATCCACGCGGAGGAGCGGGACGAAACCCGCACGCCCGACGGCGGCTGGGCGGCGCTGGTGGGCGAGCAGCTCGAATCGCACGAACTGCCGGGCACCCACCACACGCTGCTGCGCGAGCCCACCGTGCAGTCCGTGGCGGAGCTGCTGACGAAGGCGCTCCACGACGAGAGCTAGAAGGAACGAAGAACCCCGCTCCCTCCTTCGAGGGGGCGGGGTCCGTGAATCACGTCACCGCTGCACGGTGGCTACTTGTGCGCGTTCAGGTCCGGCTCGGACGCGGGCGCCTTGTCGGCGGGCACGTCGAAGAAGGCGTTGGGGCTGGCCGCGCGCGTCGGCGCCATGCTGTTCTCCAGCGTCTCCGGTACGGGCGGCAGGGCCACCGGCGTCAGCTGCTCCTTGGCGGCGGCCTCGGCCTTGAGCTTCGCGTTCTTGCGGCGGCGGTAGATGAAGTAGCCCACCGCCAGCACCGCCAGCGATCCCATCACCACGACCTGGCCGTCCTTCAGCTTGCGGATGACCATGTCCAGCTCGCCACCGAAGTGGAACCCGAGCCACACGAACACCGGCGCGGACAGCAGCGCCGCCAGTCCGTCCCAGAAGATGAAGCGCCAGTAGGACATGTGCACGGAGCCTGCGGTGAAGTACGTCACCGCGCGCACGCCCGGCATGAAGCGGGCAATCATCACGATCTTCTGGCCGTGCGTGACGAAGAGCGACTCCACCTTCGCGCGCTTCTCCGGCGTGACGATCTTGGAGAAGAACCCCCCGCCCTTCGCCCCCGGGTCGCGCCCCAGCCTCGTGCCCAGCCGGCGCCCCGCCAGGTAGATGAGGCTGTCACCCACCAGGATGCCGAAGAACCCCACCGCCATCATCACCGGCAGGTGGGCCGCGCCCTTGTGCGCCAGGAACCCACCGAGGATGAGCGAGATGTCCTCGGGCAGCGGCACGCCCAGACCGCACGCCACCAGGATGGCGAACACGGACAAGTAGGCGAAGAGGCCCTGGGAGCTACCGAGCAGGTTGGTGAGCAGTTCTTCCACGCGTCGTTCCGTCCAATCACTTCCCGAAGGGCCGCTCGGCAACCACCCGGGCCGGCCCGTCCATCACCCAGCCATCAACCGGGTGCGGCAGTTGAAAACTCCGGTCGCCCAGCTTCCCACCTCAAGCGTCCGTGCCACATCACGAAAGCCGCCGGCCGAATGTCTACCCACACCCACGGTGTGCGACAGCCTGGGAGCCTGGCGGGGCTCCTGGCGAGCACAGTAACCACCTCGGGAGCGGGTGGCAGGACCGTTCGCCTTTCCGGCCTCCCGGCACGAGCCCGGCGCCACCCGTCCGACAGCCGTTCAGGTCCCCGGGGCCCGCGCCACCAGCGTGCGCAGCATGTCCCGGTTGTCCCGGGCCTTCGCGCCGAAGTGGCTGACGATGCCCATCAGCAGCTTGATGCAGGCCTGCGGCTTCTGCGCGAGCAGCTTCTGGAAGTCCGCGGAACGGATCTCCAGCGCCATCACGTCCGTCTGGGCCGTGGCCGAGCACAGCCGCTCGCCCTTCTGCACGAGCGCCAGCTCCCCCAGGGGTTCGCCGGTGGTCACCTCGCCCAGGGGCACGTCCTCGCCCGAGGGGCTCCGGGCGCTCAGCCGAACCGTGCCCTCACCGACGATCAGCAGCGAATCCCCCGCCTTGCCCTCGGTGAACAGGGCCGTCCCCTTGGGGAAGGCGCGCGACACGGCCGCCGCCGCGAAGATGGAGATGCCGGTGTCGGTGAAGCCCTTGAAGAGCGGACAGGCCTTCAGGGTCGTCTCGGGGGCGAGCGCCATGGGGTGTTCCTAACACGCACAACGCGGCCGCGTCAGCGGCTGGCGCGGTGTTCGGCGGCGGTGTGCACGTAGTGGAGGGCGGACTGCACCAGGAACTCACGTTCGCCGTCGTGGATGGGGCGCTTCACCTTGCCGGGCGAGCCCACCACCAGCGACCCCGGGGGAATCTTCGTCCCGGGCGTCAGCAGCGTACCGGCGCCGATGATGCAGTCGTCCCCCACCTCCACGCCGTCCATCAGGATGGCGCCCATGCCCACCAGCACCCGGTGGCCCACGACGCACCCGTGGAGGATGACCCGGTGGCCCACCGTGCAGTCGTCGCCCACCGTCGTCGAGTCACCCTGGCTGGTGACGTGGATCATGGTGAGGTCCTGGATGTTGGTGCGCTTGCCGATGCGGATGGAGTTCACGTCCCCGCGCAGCACGGAGTTGAACCAGATGGACGAGTCCTCGCCCAGCTCCACATCGCCCACCACCTGGGCGGAGTCCTCGATGAAGCAGCTCGGATGGACGCGGGGGGACACCCCGCGAAACGGCTTCAACGGCATGGGGCTACCTCCGACGGCGGGACAGCGGCGGAAGCGTCAGGCCTCCGCCGGGACATGCAGCGGCACGGGCAGCTCCACGGCGGGCGGCGCCACGGTGGGGGCCTGGAGCACCACCAACTGCTTGCCCCCGAGCTGGTTGGGCGTGGCGCGCTCCACGTGCACCTTCACGATGGAGCCCGCGGGGGCATCGCCCTCGAAGTTCACCGTGCGGTTCTCCGGCGTGCGGCCGAAGCGCTTGGTGGCGTCGTAGCGCGAGCGCCCTTCCACCAGCACCTCCACGTCCAGGCCCACCTGCGCCTGGGTGTACTCGCCGCTGATGCGCCGCTGCAGCTTCTGCAGCCGCTCCAGCCGGGCCACCTTCACCTCGTGCGGGATGGGGCCCCAGTCCTTCTCGCGCAGCGCGGCGCCCGTCTTAGGGCGCGGGCTGTACACGAAGGAGAACTGGTTGTCGTACTTCACCCGTTCGGTGAGCTGCATCGTCATCTCGAACTCTTCCTCGGTCTCACCGGGGAAGCCCACGATGATGTCCGTGGTGATGGCGATGCCGGGACGCGCGGCGCGCAGCTTCTCCAGCCGCTCCATGTACTGCTCGACGGTGTAGTCGCGGCGCATCATCTTCAGGATGCGGTCGCTGCCACACTGCACGGGCAGGTGGAAGTGCGGGGCAATCTTGGGCTGCACCCGGAACGCTTCGATCAGCTCGTCCGACAGGTCATGCGGATGGCTCGTCGTGAAGCGCACGCGCTCGATGCCCGGCACCTCCGCGGTGCGCAGGAGCAGCTGCGCGAAGCTGATGCCGCCCAGGTACGAGTTGACGTTCTGGCCAATGAGCGTGACTTCGCGAAGGCCCACGCCGGCCAGGTCCGCCACCTCGTTGAGCACCTCCGGGAAGTTGCGGCTCACCTCGCGGCCACGGGTGTGCGGGACGATGCAGAAGGAGCAGACGTTGTCGCAGCCCTTCATCACGGTGACGAACTCGGTCACCTTGCCGCGGGACGTCTCCGCGTCGGCGCGCGGGAAGACGTACTCCTCGGAGTCCACGAAGGCCGTCTCCACCACGCGCTCGCGGGCGTCCTGCACGCGGGCGATGACTTCCGGCAGCTTCGCGATGTTGTCCGGGCCGAAGACGAAGTCCAGGTACGGGACCTTCTTGAGCAGCTTGTCCTTCTCCTGCTGGGCCACGCAGCCGCCCACGCCCAGGATGGCGCCCCGGCTGGCCTTCACTGCGCGGTAGCGCCCCAGCGCGGACAGCATCTTGTCCTCGGCCTTCTCCCGGATGGAGCAGGTGTTGAGGATGATGAGGTCCGCGTTGTCCGGCTCCGGCGTGGGGACGTAGGACATCTTCGACAACGCTTCGCTCATGCGGAGCGAGTCGTTGACGTTCATCTGGCAGCCGAAGGTGTGGATGAAGTAGCGCTTCATGGGTGGGCCTTGAAGGAAAACGGGCCGTTATGGAACGCCCGGACGCGGAATGCAACCGGGCGGACACGCCGGGTCATCCCCGGCTGAGCACCTTCGTGAGCCGGGTGTGCAGGGCCACCAGCTCCGCCTCGCGCTCCCGGAGCAGGGCCACCGTCTCCACGCCGTACCGCCGGCCCAGGGCGTCCGTCTCCCGCTCCTGCTTCACCAGCTCGCCCTGGACGCGCTTCTTCACCTCGTCCACCTCCGGCCCGGAGCGGGACTCCAGCTCCGTCAGCTTCGAGCGCAGCCGCTGCACGGTCCACCGCCGGCCGCCAAAGGCCCGGAGGACGGCACTCCCCCACTCCGCCGCCTTCACGTCCAGGCCGCTGGTCTCCAGCGCCGCCTTCGCCGCGCCGGCCATGGCCTCCGGACCGGCGTCCACCTCCACGTGCGACAGGAAGGTCTCCTGGTAGCGGACCAGCTGGTCGAGCAGCGCCTTGTCCACCGGCCGGGACGCCATGCGCAGCGTGCGGTCGTCGGCGGCGTCGAAGTCCGGACCGGTCTCCACGTTGGGGACGTCCTGGTAGTCGTCGAAGAAGGACGGGGCCATGGGGGCGCTCCTCGGGTGCGAAAGGGTTTTCAGACGGGGACGAGCTGTTCGGCGATGCGGGCCAGGTCCGACACAGAGGTGACGACCACGGCCTGGGTGCAGTGCTTCTCGTAGGTGAGCATCTCGCTGTCGCCGATGCCCCAGTTGCCCCGGTCCTCGGGGCAGATCCACAGCACGCGCTTGGCCTTGCGCTTCAGGTCCTTGAGGGCCCAGGCGTTGCTCGCGTTGTAGTTGTTGCGGCCGTCGCCAATGATCATCACGGTGGTGCGGCGCGTGATGCTGCCCAGGTGGTCGCGCGTGAAGTCCGCCAGCGCACGGCCGTAGTTGGAGTTGGAGCTCATGGACACGGTGCGCCCTGCGGTCGCCGCGTCGATGGCCTCGCTCACGTCCAGGTCCTTGAAGAACTGGGTGACTTCGCCCACGTCGGACACGAAGACGAACGAGCGCACGCGCACGAACAGCGACTGCATCGTGTGCATGAACAGCAGCATCATCCGGGACGCATTGCGCACGGAGTCGGACACGTCGCAGAGCACCACCAACTCCGGGCGCTCCGGCCTGCGGGTGCGGAACACGGGCACCATGGGGATGCCGTCCCACGGCATGTTCCGGCGCAGCGTGCGCTGGGCGTGCAGCGACCCGCGCCGGTGCGAGCGCTGCTTGCGGATCATCCGGCTCTTGAGCTTCTCCGCCATCGTGCGGACGGCGGCCTCCATCTGGTCCACCTCCGCCTGCGTGAGCAGGTGCAGCGGCTTCTCCGTGACGTTGTCCGTGCGGCGGCGGATGCGAGCCTCGGACTGACGCTTCACCTCCGCGCGAGCGGCGTCTTCAATCTTGCGCATCGCCGCGGCCACGTGGCGCGAGACGATCTCCACGCCCTCGGCATGGAGCCCGCGAGCCTTCAGCTCGTCCTCCATCGACTTGAGGTCGGAGCGCGCCCGCTCCATGCCCGCGCCCGCGAGCATCCGCCGCGTGAAGAACCCCGTCTGCAGAGGGCTCTCCAGTTGCCCCAGGTCCAGTTGGAGCGACGCCTGACGGAAGATCTGCGCCAGCCGCGCGCGGTCGCCCGCGAGGATGGCCTGCGCGAGCGGGGACATCTCCGGCGCCAGCAGGTTCATCTGGTAGATGACCATCTTCAGCAGGTCGCCTTCCAGATAGCCCTCTTCCTCCAGCTGCTTCGCCAGCGACTTGTCGATGGCCTCGAACGTGCGGGCCGCGCCGGAGAAGTAGAAGTCGAACGCGCGGCGGAACGTCTCCACGTCCAGCTCGCGCTTCACCAGCGTGGCGCGCAGCACGGAGCGGAACAGGCTCCGGTCCTGGACGCCCACTTCCGCCGTGGCGCGCAGGGCGTCCTGCACCTCGGACGTGCTGACGCGCACGCCGTTCTGGCGGAGGACTTCGGCGAACTCGACGATGCGGGCGTCCATGGTGCGTCAGGCTCCCCGTTCGAACGACATCACCGCTTCCACGTGGTGCGTCTGCGGGAACATGTCCACCACCTGGAGCGCCACCGGCTTGTAACCGGCCTCCACCAGCCCCGCCGCGTCGCGCGCCAGCGAAGCCGGGTCGCACGCCACGTAGACGACCCGGCGCACGTTCAGCGCGCGCATCCACTTCGCCAGGCCCGGAGCCCCGGCCCGAGGCGGATCCGCGAGGCACAGGTCGAACGAACGCCCCTCCGCCACCAGCCCGTCGCACACCTTGCGCGCGTCGCCCTGGATGAAGCGCACGTTGGCCACCCCACCCTCGCGAGCACTCCGCTGCGCCAACTCCACGCCCACCGGCGACGACTCCACGCCCAGCACCGACCCGGCCGTGCCCGCCAGCGGGAACGTGAAGTTGCCGTTGCCGGAGTACAGCTCCAGCACGGAGTCCGTCTCCTTAGCCCCCAGCTCGTACAGGGCCGCCGTGACGAGCCCCACGTTGGCCTCCGCGTGCGCCTGCGCGAACGCATCCGGCCGCAGGTACACCGGCACCTCGGGGCGCAGCGGGGACAGCGAGCGCAGCACCGGCCGGCCGATGAGCCGCGCTGAGCCCTCCTTGGGCACCAGCACCGCGCCCTCCAGCCGCAGGGCACGCACAGCCGCCTCCGCCGCCTCCAGGTGCCGCGCCGTCACCTGGCCGCTGAGGTTCACCGCGAACGCGGCCTTGTCGCCCTCGGCGAGCAGCAGCACCTCCTCGGTGTCCTTGGCCAGCGGCTTGAGCAGCGGGGCCAGCTTCCCGGGCAGCGCCGTGAGCACCGGTGTCAGCGCCGGGCAGACGTCCACGGGGATGCGCTCGTGCGTGCGCCGGCCGAAGTAGCCGAGCGCCCCCTTCCCCGCCCCGTGCAGCACCGCGCGGCGGCGGTAGCCCCAGTCCCGAGGCGCCACCATCAACGGCCGCACCGTGAAGGCCGTGCGCTTCAAGCGGCCCAGGTGCTCCAGGGTGGAGAGGACGATCTCCTGCTTCGCGGACCGCTGCGCCGGGACGGACAGCTCCAGCCAGTCACAGCCGCCGCACGCCTCGGACAGGACGCAGCGCGACGACACGCGCTCCGCACCGTCCGTCAGCACCTGGCCCAACAGGCCGCGCAGGACCTTGCCCTGGACCTCCAGGCGCACCCGCACGGTGTCGCCGGGGAAGGCGCCGGGCACGAAGACGGTGCGCCCCTCCCACTGGGCCACGCCTTCGCCCAGCTGGCCCAGCCGTTCAATCGTCAGTTCAATGGGGGATTCGGGCAGCGTCGTCATCGCAGGCGCACTCGAGGGGGCCGCCTGGGTGGGGCCGCCCTACTTCCGGGTCGCACTGCCACGCTCGTCCGCCGGCAGGGCTTCCCGCAGGCGCTCCACGAACGCTTCGATGCGCGACCGCTTCTCGTCGTCAACGTCCAGGAACTCCACTGCCATCCCCGGCACCTCGGAGCCCGGCGTGCCCTGGGGGTTGGTGCGGGTCACCTTCCCGGACAGGTCCACCGGGAAGCTGGCGCCCGGCAGCGACACCAACAGGCGCACCACCGTGCCCACCGGCAGCGGTTGCGGCGTGTTGATGTAGAGCCCACCGCGCGACAGGTTCACCGCCCAGTCCGTCACGAAGCCCGCCACCGTGCGGTACGCCACGGGCAGCTCATGGTCGATGCGGTGCGCGCGAGGCGCGGGGACGGGCTTCTCCGAGGTATCAGCCATGCGGTGCTCCGTTCCCCGGGGAAAGGTGGCTTCCGTCCCACACTGGGAAACGGAAGCGCACCCTAGCACTCCACGTCAGACCTGGAACTTCATCTCGCGCAGGTCGGGCGCGATCTTCAGCTTCGGCTCGGTGAGCTGCTGCACCCGTTCCACCGTCAGTCCGGGTGCCAGCTCGCGGAGGACCAGTCCCTCCGGCGTCACGTCCATGAACGCATGGTCCGTGACGATGTGGTGCACGCACTTGAGGCCCGTCAAAGGCAGCGAGCACTTCTTCAGGATCTTGGGCTGCCCGTCCTTGTTGGCGTGCTCCATGGCCACGTAGATGCGCTTGGCACCCACGGCCAGGTCCATGGCGCCGCCCATGCCCTTCACCATCTTGCCGGGGATCATCCAGTTGGCCAGGTCACCCTCTTCGCTGACCTCCATGGCGCCCAGCACGGCCAGGTCGATGTGGCCGCCGCGGATCATCCCGAAGGACAGCGCGGAGTCGAAGAAGGCGGAGCCCTTCACTTCCGTCACCGTCTCCTTGCCCGCGTTGATGAGGTCCGGGTCCTCGCTCCCCTCCTCCGGATACGGCCCGATGCCGAGCAGGCCGTTCTCCGACTGGAGCACCACCTCCACCCCGTGCGGGATGTAGTTGGGGACGAGCGTGGGGATGCCGATGCCCAGGTTCACGTAGAAGCCGTCCTTCAGCTCCTGGGCGATGCGCTGCGCGATCTGTTCACGAGTCAGGGGCATGGCTCAGGACGCCTTCTTGCGGACGGTCCGCCGCTCGATCCACTTCTGGAGGTTCTGCGCCTGCACGATGCGGTGCACGAAGATGCTCGGGATGTGCACCATGTCCGGGTCCAGCTCGCCCGGCTGCACGATGTGCTCCGCCTCCACGATGGTGACCTTGGCGGCCATGCACATCATGGGGGTGAAGTTCCGAGCCGTCTTGTGGAACACCAGGTTGCCCCAGGTGTCCGCCTTCCAGGCATGGACGATGGCGAAGTCCGCCTTCAGCGGCGTCTCCAGCACGTGGAGCCGCCCGTCGATCATGCGCGACTCCTTGCCCTCCGCCACCTGGGTGCCCGCGCCCGTCGGCGTGAAGAAGCCGCCGATGCCGCAGCCCCCCGCGCGGATGCGCTCCGCGAGCGTGCCCTGCGGGTTCAGCTCCACCTCCAGCTCACCGGAGAGGAACTGCCGCTCGAACTCCTTGTTCTCCCCCACGTAGCTGGCGACCATCTTCTTCACCTGCTTGTTCTGCAGGAGGACGCCCAGCCCCAGCTCCGTGGTGCCGCAGTTGTTGGAGATGATGGTGAGGCCCCTCACGTTCTTCTTGTGCAGGGCCGTGATGAGGTTTTCGGGGTTGCCGCACAGCCCGAACCCACCACTCATGAGAGTGATGTTGTCCGGGATGTCGGCGACCGCTTCATCCGCGCTCGCGTAGACCTTGTTCATGCGGTCAGGTCCTCAGCGCTCGACCATCAGCGCGATGCCTTCGCCGCCGCCGATGCAGAGCGACGCCACGCCACGCTTCTTGTCCTGGTCCTTCATCGTCTGGAGCAGCGTGACGAGCACGCGAGCGCCGGACGCGCCAATCGGGTGGCCCAGCACCACCGCGCCGCCGCGCACGTTCACCTTGGCCGGATCCAGACCGAGGATGCGGTTGTTGGCGATGGCCACCACGGAGAAGGCCTCGTTGATCTCCCAGAGGTCCACGTCCTTGGCCGTCACGTTCTGCTTCGTGAGCAGCGTGTTGATGGCGTCCGCCGGCGCGATGGTGAACTCCACCGGCTTGCGGGCGGCCTGCGCGTAGCCCTTGATGCGGCCCAGGATGGTGCGGCCTTCCGCCTTCGCCTTCTCCTCGCTCATCAGCACCAGCGCCGCGGCGCCGTCGTTGATGGAGGACGCGTTGGCGGCCGTCACGGTGCCGTCCTTCTTGAACACCGGCTTCAGGCCCGGGATCTTGTCCGGCTTGGCGTTCTTGGGGCCCTCGTCCTCGGAGACGGTGGTGAACTCATCCGGCTTCTTGCCCGGAATCTGCACGGGGACGATCTCCGCCGCGAACAGGCCTTCCTTCTGGGCCTGGATGGCGCGGCGCGTGGACTCCAGCGCGAACTCGTCCTGCTGCGCGCGGCTGATGCCCTGCGAGGTGGAACACTCCTCGGCACAGTTGCCCATGTGGACGTTGCCGTACACGTCCCAGAGGCCGTCGGAGATCATCGCGTCCTTGAACTCCACGTTGCCCATGCGGGAACCGCCGCGCATCGTGTGGCTGATGTAGGGCGCGTTGGACATGGACTCCATGCCGCCCGCGACGACGACGTCCGCGTCACCCAGGGCGATGGACTGCGCCGCGGCGATGACGGCCTTGAGGCCGGAGCCACAGACCTTGTTCAGCGTGACGGCCGGGACGGTGTCCGGGAGGCCCGCGAAGATGGTGGCCTGACGCGCGGGGGCCTGGCCCACGCCCGCCTGCAGGACGCAGCCCATGATGACCTCCTGCACGGCCTCCGGCTTCACGCCCGCGCGCTCCAGCGCCGCCTTGATGGCGATGGCGCCCAGCTGGGGAGCGGTGAGCTTGGACAGCGCCCCCTGGAAGGAGCCGATGGGGGTACGAGCCGCGCCCACGATGACGACTTCACGAGCCATGGAATTGCCTCCTGGAGAGGGAACCGTCTGTAAAAGAGAAAAGCGCCGGAAAGGCACTTATCACGGGCGCTTTCCGCCGAATCAAATGGAAACGGCCGGGCTCCCACTGGGGAACCCGGCCGCTATTCACGTCAAGACGTTGGGCTGATTACTTCTTCAGCTTGGAGGCCATGACGTCGCCCAGGCGGGCCTTGGAACCCTCGGCCTGCTTGCGCAGGTACTCGCGGTAGTCCTCGCCCTCGCCGATGAGCGCCTTGATGGACAGCGCCACCTTGCGGTCCGGGGTGTTGATGTCGATGAGCTTCACCTCGACATCCTGGCCCTCGCTCACCACGTCGCGGGGGTTCTCCACGCGCTCTTCCTTCAGCTCGGAGACGTGGACGAGGCCCTCGATGCCCGGCTCGATCTCCACGAACGCGCCGAAGTCGGTGACCTTGGTGACCTTGCCCTTCACGCGGCTGCCCACGGGCAGGCGCTCGGACAGCGTCTCCCAGGGGTCCGGCTGGAGCTGCTTGATGCCCAGGCTGAAGCGCTCGTTCTCGACGTCGATGTTGAGGACCACCGCCTCGACCTCGTCGCCCTTCTTGAACATCTCGCCCGGGTGCTTGATGCGCTGGGTCCAGGAGATGTCGGACACGTGCACCAGGCCGTCCACGCCCTCCTCGACGCCGACGAACACGCCGAAGTCGGTGACGTTGCGGATCTGGCCCTTGATGACGGAGCCGATCGGGTACTTGTCCTCGAGCAGCGTCCAGGGGTTCTGCTCGATCTGCTTCATGCCCAGCGCGATGCGCTTGGCCTTCGGATCGATGTCGAGGACGACGGCCTCCACCGTCTGGCCGACCTCCAGGATCTTGGACGGGTGCTTGAGGCGCTTGGTCCAGGACATCTCGGACACGTGCACCAGGCCCTCCACGCCCTGCTCGATCTCGATGAACGCGCCGTAGTCCGTGATCGACACGACCTTGCCGGCGACGCGGGTACCGACGGGGTACTTCTCGTCGGCGCGGTGCCACGGGTCCTCCTGGATCTGCTTGAGGCCCAGGCTGACGCGCTCCTGCGCGGGGTCGAACTTGAGGACGACGACGCGCACTTCGTCACCGACGTTGAACATCTCGCTGGGGTGACCGATGCGGCCCCAGGACATGTCGGTGATGTGCAGCAGACCGTCGATGCCGCCGAGGTCGATGAAGGCGCCGTAGTCCGTGAGGTTCTTGACCACGCCCTTGAGGACCGCACCCTCCTTGAGGTTCTTGAGGGTCTCCTTCTTCATCTCCTCGCGCTGCTTCTCCAGCAGCACGCGGCGAGAGAGGACGATGTTGCCGCGCTTCTTGTTGAACTTGATGACCTTGAACTCGAATTCCTTCGAGATGTACTGGTCAAGGTTGCGCACAGGGCGGATGTCGACCTGGGAGCCGGGCAGGAACGCCTTCACGCCGATGTCGACGGAGAGGCCACCCTTCACGCGACCGACGATGGTGCCCTTGACGATCTCATCACGCTCGCAAGCGGCGGAGATCTCGTCCCAGATGCGCATCTTGTCGGCCTTCTCCTTGGAGAGGACGACCATGCCGGTGTCGTTCTCGCGGCTCTCCAGGAGGACCTCGACGGGGTCACCGGCCTTCACGGTGACTTCGCCGCGGGGGTTGGTGAACTCGGAGATCGGGACCTGACCCTCGGACTTGTAGCCGATGTCCACGATCGCGAAATCCTTCGTCACCTGCACGACCGTGCCCTTGACGATCTCGCCTTCCTTCAGGATTCCGTCGCCGCCACGCTCCTTGAGCGAGGCCTCGAACATCGCCGCGAAGTCTTCGTCACCGCCGTCGATCTGCTGGTTCACGTTCTGCTGCATGAATGGGAAGTCCTTGGAACGGTACAACTGCCCCCTGTTTGAATGGGTGCGCGGCCGCCTGCGGGGAGCGACGGGAGACCGCGGGTGTCCCCTGAATGGGAACGCAAGGCTGGTTGGAAGCCGCGCACCCTAGACACCTGGGTTTACAGGAGTCAAGCGGTGCACCGCCCCAAGTGATGATCCGTGTTCTATGAACGCCCGGCCGCGTCCGCATCTGTCCTACCCGGCCGGTGCCCCCTGCCCGCTCGCCCCAGGTGGGACAAGCGGAGCGTTACCCCTCGCGCCGGAATGTTTCCCGGGCAATGACCATCCGCTGCACCTCGCTGGTGCCCTCGTAGATGGTCTGCACGCGCGCGTCCCGGAAGTAACGCTCGACCGGGAACTCGTCGATGTAACCGTAACCACCATGCAGCTGCACGGCCTTGTCCGCGACCTTGTTGCTCATCTCGCTGGCGAAGAGCTTCGCCATGGAAGCCTCGCGAGTGAACGGCTGGCCGGCCTCCTTGAGGGCGGCGGCACGCAGGGTCAGCAGCTCGGCTGCGTCCAGCTGGGTGCGCATGTCCGCCATCATGAAGCGCGGGCCCTGGAGGTCCGCCACGGCCTGGCCAAAGGCCTTGCGGTCCTTGGTGTAGGAGACGGTCGCTTCCAGCGCCGCGCGGCCGGTGCCGCACGCCTGCGCCGCGATGCCAATGCGCCCGCCGTCCAGCGCCATCATGGCCAGACGGAACCCGTCGCCCTCCTTGCCCAGGAGGTTCTCTGCGGGGACTTCGCAATCCTCGAAGGTGAGACCCACGGTGTTGGACGCGCGCAGGCCCATCTTGTCCTCGTGCTTGCCCACGTGGAGGCCCTTCGCGCCGCCCTCCACGATGAAGCAGGACAGCCCCTTGTTGCCGGACTGACCCGTGCGGGCCCACACGACGATGACGCCCGCGTAGGCGCCGGAGGTGATCCACTGCTTGCTGCCGTTGAGCACGTACACGTCGCCGCGCTTCGTGGCGGTGGTGAGCATGGCGCCGGGGTCGGAGCCCGCGTGCGGCTCGCTCAGCGCGAACGCGCCCACGACGGCCTCACCGGAGGTGATGCGCGTGACGAACTTCTCCCGCTGCGCGTCGGTGCCCACCGCGTGGATGAGCTCCCCGCACATGTTGGTGACGGCCATGGCCACGGACACGGAGGCGTCCGCGGCGGCCATCTCCATCATGGCCAGCGCGTAGGACACCACGCCGGCCTCCGCGCCGCCGTACTTGCCCGGCAGGTTCACGCCCAGCAGGCCCACTTCGGCCAGGGCCTTGAAGACTTCCGGGTCGAAGCGCTCTTCGCGGTCGGACGCGCGGGCGTGCGGGGCCACGCGCTCGCGGGCGAACTTGCGAGCGGTGTCACGGATGAGCGTCTGGGTCTCGGTGAGGTCGAAGTTCACGGGCGCGGGCGTCCTTGGGGGGCTCGGAAGCCCTACTCGATGGCCTTGAGGTTGAACGGGTACTCGATGGGGTGGTCGCGGCCGTCCGGGGGCTTGGGGAAGTCCAGGGACGACAGCACCGCCACCACGCAGTCGTTGAGGCCCGCGTCCTTCAGCGTGCTGCCGTGCTTGTCGATCTTCGCGCTGCGCACGGCGCCTTCCGCGGTGATGGTGAAGGTGGTCCGGAGCAGGCCTTCCACCTTCTTGTCCTTCTCCACCATGTGGTCCTCGTAGCACTCCTGGATCCGAGGCATGTGGTGGGCGATCACCTGGCGGATGGAGTCCGGGGTGAAGGGCAGCTTGCTGACGTCCAGCCCGTCGTCCTTCTTGGGCGCGGACGTCGTGGCCGGAGCCGGCGTGGCCGCGGCCTTCTTCTTCGAGGTGCCCTGGGCGAGCGCCAGCGGAGACGCCAGGCCCAGGGACAGGAACAGCACGGGGAGGAGCGCGCGTTTCATGGCCGGGGGACTACTCCTTCAGCAGGTTGGCGGAGATGACGATGCGCTGGATCTCGCTCGTCCCCTCGTAGATTTCGGTGATGCGCGCGTCGCGCACGTGGCGCTCGGCGTCCATCTCCTTGCTGTAGCCCATGCCGCCGTGGATCTGCAGGGCCTTGTTGGCCACGCGGCTGGCCATCTCGCTGGCGTAGAGCTTGGCCATGGCGCTCTCCGGGCTGTGACGCACGCCCTTGTCCTTCATCAGCGCCGCGCGCCACACGAGCAGGCGGGCCGCGTCGATCTCCATGGCCATGTCCGCGATCATGAACTGGATGGCCTGGTGGTCGCGGATGGGCTTGCCGAAGGTCTTGCGCTCACCGGAGTAGCGAACGGCCTCCTCGAAGGCCGCGCGCGCGATGCCCAGCGCCTGGGACGCGATGCCGATGCGGCCGCCGTCCAGCGTGGACATGGCGACCTTGAAGCCCTCGCCCTCCTTGCCCAGGCGGTACTTCTCCGGGACGCGCATGTCCTCGAAGAACATGGAGCAGGACCAGGCGGCGCTGATGCCCATCTTCTTGTCGGGCTCCGCGCGGGTGAAGCCGGGGGTGTTGGTGGGCACCATGAACGCGGTGATGCCCTTGTTGCCCGCTTCCCGGTTCGTCATCGTGATGAGGACGATGGCGTCGGCCTTGGGGCCGTTGGTGATCCAGTTCTTGGAGCCGTTGATGATGTACTCGTCGCCCCGCTTCACGGCGACGGTCTTCTGGGCGGCGGCGTCACTGCCGGCCTCGGGCTCCGTGAGGCCGAAGCAGCCGAGCTTCTCACCGCTGGCGAAGGGCTTGAGGAACTGCTCCTTCTGCTCGGGGGTGCCGAACTTGGACACCGGGTCGCAGTAGAGCGAGTTGTTCACGCTCATGATCACGCCGGTGGAGGCGCAGCCGCGCGAAATCTCCTCCATGGCGATGGCGTAGCAGACGTTGTCCAGGCCTGCGCCGCCCCACTCCTCCGGCACCGCGATGCCCAGCAGGGACAGCTCCGCCAGCTTCTTCACCGCGTCCGTGGGCCACGCGTGCTGCTCGTCCCACTTGCGGGCGTTGGGGATGAGCTCCTTGGCGGCGAACTCGCGGCACAGCCGCTGGATCTCGCGCTGGATGTCGGTCAGCTCGAAGTTCATGGTGGACCTCCCATAGTACGGGGTCCGCCCCGGGGCTACTCCGAAGACGCCCCTCCATCCTCGGGGCCGGGGATCCGGGTCCCAAAGAACATCGCCAGCGGCACCGTCACGTCGAAGGACACGTCCGTGCGAGCCCCCGAGTCCGTCCAGGTCCTGCGCACCACCACCGACACCGTCCAGGGTTGGGTGTCCCGGTGCCGTTCAATCAGGTCATAGGTGAGCCCCACTCCGGCCACCCCGCCCTTCCCGTCTCCGCCCCACACGCCCGCCCCCTCGGCCAGCACGCCGAAGCGGTACGCGTCCGGGAAGGCATACACGCGAGCCCCGGCGAGCATGCGGAACGTGGATGGCCGCAGCCTCAGCTGGGGCTCCACGAAGGGCGACAGGATGAGCGTGGGACCCAACACGCCGGGTACGTCCAACGGTGGCGTGGCCCACGGGTGGATGGGCCAGGACAGCACCCAGTGGGCGCCATCGCCCCACTCGCGGCGCAGGTCCGGGATGGCGGGCTCCAGGAAGCACAGCGTGTAGAGACACAGCGTGCGCTTCCAGGACACCAGGGCCGGGGCGTGGGGCTCCTGCTCGGAGACCTCCTCCGCCCGGGCCGGCGGCGCGGCCAGGAAGCACAGCAGGCTCCCGGCCGCGACCGCGTGCTTCACGTCACTTGCCCTGGAAGTTGGCCGGACGCTTGGCCAGGAACGCGGCCATGCCCTCGCGCTGATCCTCCGAACCGAAGAGGACCGCGAAGCCCTGGCGCTCCAGTTCGTTGGCGGCGCGCAGGTCCTGATCCGCGCCGTACTCCACCACGCGCTTGGCCTGGGCCACCGCGAGCGGGCCGTTCTTGAGGATCTTCGCGGCCACCGCCTTGCAGTGCTCCATCAGCTTGTCCGCGGGCAGCACCTCCAGGACCAGGCCGATCTCCTTCGCCTTCGCCGCGTCGATGCGGTCCGCGGTGAAGAGCAGCTCCTTCGCGCGGGCACGTCCCAGCAGGCGCGTGAGGCGCTGGGTGCCGCCGAAGCCCGGGATGACGCCCAGGGTGACTTCGGGCACGCCCAGCTTCGCCTTCTCCGACGCGTAGATGAGGTCGCAGCCCAGGGCCAGCTCCAGGCCGCCGCCCAGCGCGAAGCCGTTCACGGCCGCGATGGTGGGGATGGACAGGTTCTCCAGGGACGCGAAGACGTGGTGCCCCAGCGCGGAGAACTCACGGGCTTGCGCGGCGCTGATGGTGGACATCTCCGCGATGTCCGCGCCCGCGACGAAGGACTTGTCCCCGCCGCCGGTGACGATGAGCGCGCGCGTGTCGTCCTTCAGCGAGCGCAGCGCGTGGTCCATCTCGTGGAACGTGGCGCTGTTGAGCGCGTTGAGCGCCTTGGGCCGGTCCACGGTGAGGATGGCGAGCGCGCCGTCCTTCTCGAACTTGATGTTCTGGTAGTCCATGTGCGTGTGGCTCCTGAAGAGGGCTAGTACTTGTAGAAGCCGCGGCCGGACTTCTTGCCGTACCAGCCGGCGTCCACGTACTGACGCAGCAGCGGGCACGGGCGGTACTTGGAGTCACCCAGGCCCTTGTGCAGCACCTCGGCGATGTAGAGCACCGTGTCCAGGCCGATGAAGTCCGCCAGCTGCAGCGGGCCCATGGGCTGGTTGGTGCCCAGCTTCATCGCGGTGTCGATGTCCTCCGCGGTGCCCAGGCCCTCCATCAGCGCGAAGCAGGCCTCGTTGAGCATGGGGATGAGGATGCGGTTGACGATGAAGCCCGGGTAGTCCTTGGAGACCACCGTCGTCTTGCCCATGCGCTCGGCCATCGTGCGGATGGTGGCGTAGGTCTCGTCGCTGGTCGCGGCGCCGCGGATCAGCTCCACCAGCTGCATCACCGGCACCGGGTTCATGAAGTGCATCCCGATGACGGACTCGGGGCGCTTCGTGGCCGCGGCGATGCGGGTGATGGGGATGGAGGACGTGTTGGTGGCGAGGATGCCGCCCGGGCGGACGACCTCGTCCAGCTCCAGGAAGATGCGGCGCTTGAGGTCCTCGTTCTCCGTGACGGCCTCGATGGCGACGTCCACGTCCTTCGCGTCGCGCGCGCTGGTGAAGATGGCCAGGTTGGCTTCCGCAGCCTGCTGCTTCGCCGCGTCCAGCTTGCCCTTCTCCACCAGCTTCTTCAGGCCGGCCTTGATGCGGTCCGCGCCCTTGGCGAGTCCGTCCTTGTTGACGTCCACCAGCGACACGCGCAGGCCCGCCTGGAGCGCAACCTGCGCGATGCCCGCGCCCATCTGCCCTGCACCGACGACGACGATGTGTTCCGTTGCCATGGCGTCTTCTCTCCTGTGCCGGCGGCCATAACGCACGCCCCCAGGAGGGTCAACGCCGGTCAACGACTGGCGGCGGGGAGGCGCAGCTGGCGGACGATGGCCTCACCCTCGCCCACCGTGAGCCGCTCCTCCAGACGCACGCGCGGCTCGCGTCCCTCCACCTTCACGAACAGGAGCGCGCGGACGGTGCCCTCTGGCAGGCGCATCTTGAACGTCACCTCCGGGGGCGGGCCGTTCGCGAAGAACAGCTCCTCGCGCTTGAGGATGTGCTCCTCGTCGTCCACCACCTGGAGGTCCACGGCGCGCACGCTGCTCCAGCCGTCGCCGGTGAACTGGAAGATGAGCTGACGCTCCGGCAGGTCCGTGGCCTTCCACAGCCACAGCCCCACCGCCACGATGGCGATGAGCGCCAGCCGCTTGGGCAGCGGGTGCGTGCGCCAGCCAGGACGCGGCTTTTCAGGCGCGGGCGACGCGGTGACTTCCTCCGCCACGTCCCTACTCCCGCTTCGAGCGCTTGGAGGCCGGCCGGCGCGCGTTCACGTCCGTGATGACCACGCGCGCGGTGGGCGCCTCCGCGGCCTTCTTGCTGGCCTTGGGGGGATGCTCCGGCGCGGGCGCCTCTTCCGCCTTCTCTGACGGCACCAGGCGGATCTGCGCCTTGACCTCCACCGTCATGCCGGAGAGCAGCTTGAGGAATTCGTCGCGCAGCTTCTCCGACTGCATGAAGCGGCGCAGTTCCTCCGTGACGACGCGGCTGATGTCGTCCTTGGTCTTCTCCGCCTGGGAGAGGAGAAAGCCCAGCGCCTCCTTGGGCAGCTTGAGCTGGCCGGCGAGGGCACGGATGCCCTCTTCGCCCATGAAGACCGCGCCCATGCCGGCCACCGCCATGCGCCGCACGAAGTCCGGCACGAAGCCGCCCGAGCGGTTCTCCCGTCCGGACTGCTGCTCCGAGTCGTCATCGAACAGCGGATCAGGCGGGAGGTCGTCGTTGCCGGCCGGGGCCATGCGGTCTCCTTACACTTCGGTTGAGCCCTACCGGGCCTGCATCACCGGCAGGGGCACGCTCTTCATGGACTGCGCGGACACGCGGCCCGCGATTGCGCGAGCGACGTCCTGGAAGGCCTTCGCCTCCGGGCTGTCCTTGTGCCCCACCACCACCGGCACGCCGGAGTCTCCCGCCTCACGCACCTTGAGGTCGAGCGGGATCTCCCCGAGGAATGGGATGCCGAACATCTCCGCCGCCTTCTGCCCGCCGCCATGGTTGAAGATGGGCGTGCTCTTGTTGCAGTGCGGGCAGATGAACTGGCTCATGTTCTCCACGATGCCCAGCACGGGGATGTGGACCTTGTCGAACATCTGCTTGGCGCGCACCACGTCCGCCAGCGCCACGTCCTGCGGCGTCGTCACCAGCACCGCGCCCGCGGCCCGCACGGACTGGGACAGCGTCAGCGCCACGTCGCCCGTGCCCGGGGGCAGGTCCAGGATGAGGTAGTCCAGCTCACCCCAGTTCACGTCGCGCACCAGCTGCATGAGGGCGCCGTGGAGCATGGGGCCGCGCCAGATGAGGGCCTGATCCGCCTCCACCAGGAAGCCGATGGACATGATCTTCATGCCGTGGGCGACCAGCGGATCCAGCGTCTTGCCGTTGGGGCTGACCGGGCGCTTGTCCGCGGTGCCCGTCATCAGCGGCACCGAGGGGCCGTAGAAGTCCGCGTCCAGCAGGCCCACCTTGGCGCCGTGCTGCGCGAGCGACGTGGCCAGGTTCACCGCCACCGTGCTCTTGCCCACGCCGCCCTTGCCGGCGCCCACGAGCAGGATGTTCTTCACGCCCGGCAGCAGCGCCCCGCCGCCAGAGCCCCCGGCGACGCCGCGCACCTGGGCGCCCCACTCGATGTCGAAGGACTTCAGGCCCGGCACCGCCTTGAGCGCGGCTTCCGCGTCCGCCTGGATCTTCCCCTTCATGGGACACGCGGGCGTGGTCAGCTCGATCTTCAACTTCACCGTGTCACCGGTGACGCGCACGTCCTTCACCATCCCGGCCTTCACCAGGTCGACGTGCAGCTCGGGGTCGATCACCTTCGACATGGCCGTCATCACATCGGCCTGGGACACGCTCATCGGAACACCTGAAACCTTTTGAAAACGGGCGCTTGCACGCTCGAAGGGGGGCGGAGATTGCCAGCACTCCGGGGGCTGTCAACGTCGTTTAACGCACATGCCCGGAGGCCGCCCGGCCTTCCTCCGGCTCCGGATCGCGCCCGGCTTCTGGGCCTCATTCGATGGCTGCCACCCGGTACTCGCCATCCTCCAGCACCAGCCGCACCGCGCGCTCGCCCCCCAGGGGGAACAGCGCTTCACCCGCCGCCACGCGCACGTGGGTGTTGAGGGCCAGCCGGGCGCGCCGCAGGCGCTCCCTGGCCAGGGGCTCGCGCTCGAAGTCCTCTTTCAGGCGCTCCGGCGTGTAGCGGGCCCTCAGCGGCGAGGCGAGCAGGCCCCAAGCGCCCTTCCAGTCGCGGGACTCCACCTGGTCCAGGAACTTCTTCAGCGCCGCCCGGGGCACGTCCGCGGGGCGGGACTCCACCACGCGCCAGTCCTCCCCCTGGCGGGCCAGCGTGACGGACGGGGCCCGGGCCTCCAGCATGCCCGAGCCTGCCCGGACGGCGGCGGCACGCTCCTTCCGGGCGGCCTCGACGGAGTACTCGTCCAGGAAGGCCCCCTCGCCCTCCGGGGTGCCGGTCGTCAGGCGGTAGGCGTCCGACAGCCGGTTTTCTACCAATGCCTTCGCGTACGCCTCCGCGACCGAGGCCGGTTCACGGGACATGGTGGCACAGGCGGTGCCCAGCAACAGGAGGCTCAGGGGGGCAAGACGGGTCATCACTGGCGCGGCAGGGTAGACGCCGGCTCCGGGGCCGGCAATGCCCGGACGTCCGCCCCATCGGTGCTCCCGCGGACGAACGGTCAGCGGCGCAGCAGCCGGAATAGCCAGACGACGATGTCCGCCAGGTCGACGCCGTCCGACGTGTTTTCCAGGTTCGGGTAGTTGGACGGGTCCCGGTCCCTGGGAAGGCTGTTGCCCGACACGGCGCCCTTCGGGCGGTGCTCGCGGCAGTAGAGGTCACCGTTGAACGCGAACGCCTGGGGCACGGAGACCGGGATGCCGCAATGGACGCAGGCCAGAGGGGAGAGCACGCCCAGTCCGCCCGTGGGCGAGTCCGACGGCGGCAACGCGGCCGTGGAGCCTGGACCCTTCCATGGGTCCGCGCCCCCATCCGTCGCCGCGGCGACCTCCCAGCCCTTGGACGTCGCGGGCGTGGGCTTGGGGGCCGTCACCTCGGCCTTCTCCAGGGCCTCGAACTTGCCCGCGTCCAGCCAGGTGCCACCGCAGTGCGTGCACAGGTCCACGTTGCACACGCGCGCGTTGACCATCGCCAGCCGCGCGCCGCAGCCGGGACAGCCCAGGGGCGCGCCGGAGCAGGTGGCACAGACGGACATGGCGCGTGGGACGAGGTGCCCGCCGGTGCGGCAGCGCGATGCGGCCTGCCTCGCCGCGGTCAGCAGCGGCTTGAGTGACGGCCGGTCCGGAAAGCGCTCCAGCTCTCCCCGGTCGAAGTACAGGCCGTGGCAGCGCGGACAGACGTCCACCTCCACGTCGGAGGCCTGGACGACGTTCATGGGCTGGCTGGGGCAGACCGGGCAGGAGCGGGCCATGCCGCGCATGCTAAAGGGCTGACTCTCCCGGTGAAAGGGCGCGACTCAACGCTCCTGAGGGCGCTTCGCGCGGAGCTTCGAGGGCAGCACGCCGAAGCGCTCGTGGAAGCGGGTCGCGAACCGAGAGGCCGAGGTGTACCCCGCCTCGATGGCGACGTGGCCCACCGGCAGGTCGGTCGTCCAGAGCAGCGAGACGGCGTGGTCCATCCGGACCTCCGTCAGGAGCTTGCTGAACGTCGTCGCTTCGCCCGTCAGCCTCCGGTGGAGCGTGTCCTCGCTCATGGCGAGTTTCCTGGCGACCTCCGTGAGGGTCCACGCCCGCGATGGATCCCGGGACACGAGGCGCTTCATGCCGAGGCGCGCGCTCGATGACGCGCTCACGTCGACGTGGAGATCCCGGAGCCAGGCGATGAGCTCGAGCACCCGTGCACGCACGACTCCTTCCGGGAACTTCCCCGTGAGCGCCTCGATGCATCGGTGGTGCGCGTCGACGAGCCGGGGAACCTCGTCGGCGCGCAGCCGCTGGACACGCGCGGAGCCCGGTGTCGCCTTCGGATCCGCCTGAAGGAGGAGCTCCGGGGCGATGAGCATGCCCTCGGCCTGGTACTCCCCTCCTTCGTCCGGAACGTTGCGCACTTCGAGGCGGGTCCCCGGTGAGATCCACACGAACTCACCGGCCCGGACGTGAACCGGCTCATCGCCCTGGCGCAGCACCTTCTCGCCCCGCTGGATGTACATCAGGCCGGCCGAGAGCCACTCCACCCCCGCGTAGACGGGGTCGGCCTCGCGTTGACGGATCTTGAGGTACAGCGCCGCCGTCGTGTCCAGGAGCCTGGCGGTGCGTTCAATGGGCGAGGGCCTGCGCATGATTCAGGGCGTGACGGAGGTCGGGACGATCGTAGCGCGCGCCAGGGTGTGACCCAAGAGCACGAACGAGAGGTATGCGGGCGTGGCCTCCGCGGGGAGCGGAAGCGCCTCCACATCGAGTGCGTGCACGATGACGAAGTAGCGGTGCGGCCCGTGTCCTCGCGGCGGCGCGGCGCCGAGGTATTGGGCCAGGCGGGCATCGTTGGGGAGCTGCACCGCGCCCGACGGGAGGAGCCTTCCCTCGGCGCTCCCCGCGTTGCGCGGCAATGCGCTGACGCCCGCTGGGATGTTGAACACGGCCCAGTGCCAGAAGCCGCTCGGCGTGGGCGCGTCAGGGTCGAAGACGGTGACCGCGAAGCTCTTCGTCGCGGCCGGGAATCCAGACCAGGTCAGCTGCGGCGAGATGTCCTTGCCGCCCGTCTCGGACTGCGCGCTGCGGTGGTCCGTGTGCAGCAGCTGTCCGTCTTGGATATCCGTGCTCGTGACGTGGAACGACGGGACCACGGGGAGTGCTTCGTACGGGTTCGTTTTCATGAACAGCAATCTGCGGTTTTCGGACGAGGAGCGTTCGCCCGAGATCCGCAACGGCTGTCCCGTGAACCGCGAACTCACCGTCGGCGCTGGAGGCTCCACGCCGTGGAGCAGAACGCATACGTGGCCGGGTGCGTCGCGCCCATCAGCAGCTTGAGCAGCGACAGCCTCGCGCGAGCATCACCGTAGCGCACCAACTCGAAGTCGTCCGACGGGACGCGCGCCTCGTCCAGCGCGTGGCGGCAGACCTCCTCGAAGCCGCCGATGCGGTCCACCAGCCCCGCCTCCTTCGCGCGCAGCCCCGAGTAGACACGCCCCTCCGCGCGCTGGTGGATCTCCTCCTTCGTGCGGCCGCGTGCCTGGGCCACCAGCTCCAGGAAGGACTGGTAGCCCTCCTCCACCTCTCGCTCCAATGCGGCGCGCTCGTGCGGCGTGAAGCCCCGCGACGAGGAGAAGAAGGCCGCGTTCTCGCCCCGCGCCAGCGTGGTGCGGTGGATGCCCAGCTTCTCCAACAGCTCGCCGTACTCGAACTTGCCCACGAAGATGCCGATGGAGCCCACGACGGCATGGGGCGCGGACCAGATCTCCTTCGCGCCGATGGCCGCCATGTAGCCGCCGCTCGCGCAGATCTGATCCACGTACGCGATGACGGGCTTCTGCTTCGCCACGCGCTTCACGGCCTCCAATATCTGCTCGGACGCGAGCGCCGATCCGCCAGGGCTCCCCACCGCGAGCACCACCGCCTTCGCGCGCGGATCCCTCCCCGCCTTCCGCAGCGCCTTCACCACCGAGTCCGCCGCCGCGAACCGGCCCGCGCCACCGCTGCCCGGGATGATGATGCCCGCCACGTCCACCACCGCCAGCCGGGGCTTACGGCGCAGCCGGCGCCACTTCACCGGCGGGAATGCGAGCGTCGCCAGGTACGCGTCATAGGTGGGCACCGGGGGCTCCTCGTCCTTCTTCGCCTCCAGGCCCAGGTGCGCGCCCAGGTCCGCCTCGTGGACCAGCCCGTCCACCAGCCCCGCCTCCAGCGCCCGCTTCGCGCTGTAGGGCCCTGAATCGATGAGCGCCCGCGCCTCCTCCGGCGTCTTGCCCCGGTCGTTGGAGATGGCCTCCACCAGCACGCCGTAGCGCTCGTCCAGGAAGGACTCCAGCGTCTGGCGCTGGATGTCGGACACCTTGCCGTCCGTGAAGAGCTCCGGCGCTGTCTTGTAGTCGCCGCGCCGCGCGAAGTGCGCGTGGATGCCCACCCGCCCGAAGGCCTCGCCCAGCACCGTGGCCTCGGCGGCGTAGCCCACCAGCTCCACCCGGCCCATGGGTGCGAGCAGCACCTCATCCGCCGCGCCCAGGACGGGGTAGGCGTCCGTGTCCACCATCACCGCCCAGGACACCACCCGCTTGCCGGCGGCCTGGAAGTCCGACAGCAGGGTGCGGAGGGCCTCGCGCTTGGCGTCCGGGATGCCCAGGCCCTCCAACTCCAGGAGGATGCCCTCCACCTTCGGGTCCGCGGCCAGCACCTTGAGTGCGCGGCCCAACGCTTCCAGTGACGTCACCGTGGCGGGCTCTGGCGTGGCGCCGCCGAGACGGAAACGTTGCACGGGGCGCGGCCGGTACGGGAGCTCGCCCGCGAGCCGGAAGCGGATCCAAGTGGGTCTTTTGCGCGCCGCCATCAGACGAAAGGGCAGGCCCAGGAGGAGTCGCAGCCCCAGGAGGAGGTTCGCCAGGAGGAGGAAGGGAAGGCGGAGCATGCGCCGCGCGTAACGCCCCGCGCCGGGCGAAGCAACCCCTGTTCACCCGCGCCGGGAGGCTCTGTTAGGCTGAAGGCCCATGCCCTCCCCCTCCCTCCCCCGGCTTGTCCTCGTCCTCGCCCTTGTCTGGGGCGGCGCTGTCCTGGCGCAGCCCCAGCGCCGGCAGCCTCAGGAGTTCCAGAACCGCAAGGAGTTGACCCAGGAAGAGAAGGACGCCGCCAAGGCGCGCGCCATGGGCAACAACCTCAACGGTTACGGCAAGGACGTGCAGATCAAGGAGACGCCGATTCCCTGGATGGCCATTGGCCTCGTGGGCATCGTCTTCCTCGTCGCCGCGCCCTTCGCCATCCGCGCCTACCGCGGCACCGTCAAGGACATGTCGGACTCCAACACCTTCGGCGCCCGCGGCAACGCCACCGAGGACGAGGCTTAAGCGCCTCGCCCTTCCCTCCTCACGCCGGGCGGATCTCCACGCTTCCGCCCGGATCCACCTGAAGGTGCACCGGCAGGAAGCGCCGCAGCACCTCCGCCTGGACCGTCAGCTCGTCGGTGATGCGAGCGGCGGTGAAGCGCGTGGTTCCCGGCGTCACCGCCCCCAGCCTCCCTGACGCCAGGAGCGCCGCCGGCAGCAGCAACTGCTCCGCCAGGTGTTCGTCGAGCGCGCCGCCCGTCTCCATGAAGCGGGTCAGCGCCTCCGCCGCCTCGCGCCCCACCCCTTCGGCGTCCAGGCCCCGCTCGCCCAGCGACGTGAAGCCCGCCACGGTGTGCTCGAACTGCGCCAGCACGAGCGTCGCCGAGCCCTGCGAGCGCGTCACCGCCAGCGGCCGGTTGTCCGCCTCCGCCAGGATGCCCCGCTCGCGCAGCGCGGCCACCGCGGCGCGGGACTGACGCTCCGCCACCGCGAAGGGCAGCCCGCCCACGACGGACATCACTCGCACCTCTCGCAGCACACCGCGCGCGGGCAGGTCCACGCGCACGGGCGGCTCGGCCGGGGCGCCCACCTCCGCGGTGAACTCGCCCGCGCCCTCCGGAAGGAAGCCCGCGTGGGTGAGCGACAACTGCACGGGCAACCCGTACGCGCGCGCCACCGACTGCCACGCGCCGACGAGTTCGTGGAAGCTGGGCCCGCCCCGCAGGTGCGTGGCGCCTCGAAGCGTGAGCCTTCCGCCGCCCGCGAGCGCCAGCGGGTACACCAGACACTGGAAGAGCCGGGGCGTGCTGCCGGACGCGCCGGCCTCCAGCAGGTAGTCCCCCGCGCGCACTGGGCCGGGGGTGAAGCGCAGCTCCGTGGAGCCCACGGAGGCGCCCTCGCTGGTGCCGCCGCTCAGCGCCTCCGCGCCTCGCACGTAGGCCAGGTGATGGGGACGCAAGCCCGGCGGGTCGCGTTGCTCGCGCAGCCCACTGAGCTGGAAGGGACGGCCGGTGATGAGCGACAGGGACAGCGCGGAGCGGAGGACGTGGCCGCCCCCCTCCCCCAACTTTCCGTCGAGCAACACCCGCCCAGCGTCGGGCCGGTCGTGACCGGTCATGTCCCTCCCGTCATGGCGTGTCGTGGCGCGCGGCCCGGTGAAGGGCCACCCGCGTGGTGGCGGGCGCGCAGCCTAGCAGACCGCGCGCGAGCGGACCGGGGATCTACTCGTCCAACGCGGGCAGGACGTTCACCTTCAACGCACTGGGCTGGGCCGCCGTGTGGTGCAGCCGGTGCATCGCACGCACGAAGTCGGTGGGCTTCGCCTCGTAGATGCTGGACACGTAGGTCTGCGGGTTGCGGTCGATGAACGGGAACCAGCTCGACTGCACCTGCACCATCAGCCGGTGGCCTCGCTGGAAGGTGTGGAACACGTCGTTGATGATGAAGCGCACCTTCGTCACCTCGTTGGGCGTGAAGGGCTTGGGCTGGGAGTAGCTGTCGCGGAAGCGGCCGCGGAACGGCTCCCCTCGCACCAGCGTCTGCTGCGCGCCCCGGTTGTGCTCGCCGGACTGGTCCTGCTCCTTCGTCCAGCCGGGCACCTTCCCGGGGTTCACGTCCACCAGCTTCACCACCCAGTCCGCGTCACTGCCCGTCGTGGAAACCCACAACTCCGCCTCCAGCGGGCCCGCGAGCGTGAGGTCCTGGGTCAGCGGCTCCGTCTGGTACGTGAGCACGTCCGGCCGGCGCGAGGCGAAGCGCTGATCCTCCGTCATGTACGACTTGGACCAGCCGGGGCTCAGGTCCTGCGTGTACGGCACGGGCTTCGCCGGGTCGCTCACGTATTCGTCGAACGACGGCGCCGCCGCCTTGGGGGCCTGGAACGTCAGCGCGCCCTGCGGCTGGAAGTACAGGCGCGTCTCCTTGGTGCCCTTGGGCGGCCAGGCGTCCAGTTGGCGCCAGCGGTTGGCGCCGCCCTCGAAGACGAGCGCCTCCGGCACGGCCGCGTCCGGGCCGCCCTTCAGGTGCTGCTTGAAGAAGGCCAGCACCAGGTCCTGGTACGTGGCGCTGGTGGGGAAGCCGAAGTCCGCGTCTCCCAGCGACGCGCCCTCCCCGCGCATCCACCCGCCGTGGGGCCACGGGCCCATCACCAGCGTGTTGGCGATGCCGGGGTTCTGCTTCTCGATGGCGGCGTACGTGCGCAGCGGCCCGTAGAGGTCCTCCGTGTCGTACCAGCCGCCCACCACCATCACCGCCGCCTTGATGTTCTTCAGGTGCGGCAGCAGGTTCCGCGCCTGCCAGAAGGCGTCGTAGTTGGGGTGCGCGGTGATGTCCTTCCAGAAGGCCACGTCCCCGTGGAAGTGCTTCGCGTCCGCGTTGGCCACCGGGCCCAGGTCCAGGAAGAACTGGTAGGCGTCCGGGGTGCCGAAGTCGAAGGGCTTCCACTCCACGTCATCCGTGGGTGCGGGCCGGGGCTTGCCGAAGACGGAGAAGAAGCTGAACGCCAGCTGCAGGTTGAGGGCGCCATGCCGGTGCATGTCGTCCCAGAACCAGTCCGCGATGGGCGCCTGCGGCGACACCGCCTTGAGCGCGGGATGCGAATCGATGGCGCCCGCGGACGTGTAGAAGCCTGGATAGGACACGCCCCACATGCCCACCTTGCCGTTGTTGTGGGGCACGCGCTTCACCAGCCAGTCGATGGTGTCGTACGTGTCGCTGCTCTCGTCCACCTCCTTGCCCTTCTTGGTGTCGCGGTGGGGGCGCACGTTGACGAACTCGCCTTCGGACATGAACCGGCCGCGCACGTCCTGGAAGGCGAAGATGAAGCCCTCCTTCTCGAAGCCGGGCAGGCCCAGGGTCTTGGGATAGCGGCCCGCGCCGTAGGGGTGGATCGAGTACGGCGTGCGCATCATCAGCACGGGATAGCGCTTCTGGGGGCTCGCGTCGTTGGGGACGTAGAACGTCGTGAAGAGCTTCACGCCGTCGCGCATGGGGATGCGCACCTCGTACTTCGTGAAGTGCGACCGGACGAACGCGGCGCGTTCATCCTCTGGACTCGCGGGCGGCTTGGGCGGCGCGGCGGGGGCCTGCGCGAGTGCGGGACCGGACAGCGAGAACAGCGCGAGCGCGGCCACGAGGCCGCGGGGGTGGAAGGCCATGCTCCCCTCCTCTTTGCGGAAAAATGCGGGGGAAATTCGGAAGGAAATGCATCTTGGGCGATGCCGCCCGGGCACGGAAGCTGGATCGCCCGCCGCATCGCGCCGCGCTCGGAGCGTGCAAGGCTTGCACACGCTCCTCGCATGCGCGGCACGGCAAACCTTGCATGCACGGCAAGGTTTGCGCGCTCCGCACAAAACAGAAATCCGTAGCCAACTTCACGCGCACGGTCCGTTCCATATGCAGCGGGGACGCGATGGTGCGCCCCACGGATTCGAAGGCCTGTGGAGATGGACACATGAAGGCGAGCGGCAGGACGTTGACGCGGTGGTGCCTGGCGATGGGGCTCCTGACGGCCCTGGGCGCGGAGGCGGATCCGCCGCCGGTGAACAGCGCGCAGGGCACGAAGCTGCACGGCTCGGGGCGCTTCGAGAACGTGAACGTCCCTTTGAACTCCATCGAGGTCTCCGCGCCTCCCACCGGGCTGGTTTGCGAGCCACCCATGGCGGCGATGTCTGGCGGGCGGCTGGTCGGCGTCCAGATCTGTACGGGTGGCAATCCCCCGATGCCGGTGCGGGTCCTGGAGGGGGTGGGCCTCGTGGGCACGTCCTTCCGCGCGCCCTTCGAGGGGCGCTCGGTGAAGCTCACCATCGATCAGGTCCGGTGCCACGTCGGCATCACGGCGCCCACCTTCCCGTGCACGGACCAGAACGTGGCTGACGGCAAGGCGTTCTGGGAGTACCGCGTGACGGCGTCCACGGAGGACGCGGCGCCCCAGGCGCTGTGCCCCACGGGCAGCGGATTCGCGCTCGCGGTGCCGCATGCGTGGTCCACGGGCGGCGAGCTGATCCCCAACTACGAGTACTTCACCTTCGCCTGCGCGCCGAAGGACGAGGGCACGAGCCAGCCGTTCTTCGTGGGCGGCGGCGTCATCGCCAAGTGCATCGACTGGGGCTATCCGCCCTGGAACGCGACGTCCTCGCAGGGCGTCGCGCGGGAGTACCACCAGCTGTGCACGCGCATGGCCACGGCGGACTACTGCGGCGAGGGCCGGAGCAACACGCTGGACGGGACGCCGCTGAAGTTCATGGGCCCCCATGACGCGATCCAACTGAACGCGGGAAACCTGCCGGTCACCTTGGAGGGATACTCCCTGGAGGCCGTGTGGAAGGTGGATGACTGCGGCGGAGTGCGGCCGCTGTGCCTGAGCAAGAAGCGCTGGGACACGCTGCCCCTGGAGGCCACGTGCGTGAACCGCAAGCTCCTCCTGGCCCCGCGCGCGACGCGGCCCTGCGAGTCCCTGAACCTGTCGGCCTATGCCAGCTCGACGCTGCTCGTGTCCTATTCGCTCTTCATCGACCGGTCGCTGGTGATGTTCAAGGATGCCGCCAACAACGGCTACGTGACGACCACCGCGGTGACGGTGGATGAGTCGACCATCGAAGGCGGCAGCAGCGTGACCGGCGTCCACCTGGACCTGGATGCGGACGGAGCGGCGGACGTGACGCCGTTCACGCCGCAGCGCAAGGAGGGGCCCATCCTCTCCTCGAAGCTGCCGGCCGACATCCGCGCGCGCCTGGGCAGCCTCATCAAGCCGCTGTACCGGTGCGCGAACAGCACCGGGCGCTACCTGCTCACGGACGATCACCAGTGTGAACGCCTGGCGGGCTTCGCCCTCCAGCCCCTCAACGGAGACCAGGGCATCGAAGGCTTCGTGTACAGCTCCGTGGACGTCACCAGCGCGGGCCAGCGCCGGCCGCTGAAGCTGTGGCGGTCCCTGGTGGCGCCGGGCGTCTACGCCACGTCCACGCAGGCCCAGCCCGGGTTCTTCCTCGTCCGGGAGCTGGGCTACCTGCCGGCGGTGGGACAGCTGCCGGCGCGCGATCTCTGAGCGGTTCGGGATGCAAGACCTGCACGGGAGGCGGCGCGGACCCGTGCAGGGGTTGCATGTCCGGCAGGAGTTGCATGGGGGGAAACCACGGCCGTGCGTCGGGCGGGGCGTTGGCATCCGGCTCGCATTGAGGCGCGGGTGACCTCCGCCCGCGCGCGGAAGAAATGGGAGCCGTGGACGTGGGGACGATGACGGGCTGGAAGCGGTTGCTGGCGGGAGTGCTGTGCCTGGGGAGCGCGGTCGCGGGAGCGGAACCTCCCCCGACGAACAGCGCGCAGGGCACGCAGCTGCACGGCTCCGGGCGCTTCGAGTTCATCAACGTGCCGTTGCGGTCGGTGGAGGTGCCCGACGCCCCCGGGGAGCCCGACTGCGGGAAGCCGGTGGCAACGATCGCGGAGGGCCGGCTGAGGGTGACCCAGAACTGCGCAGTGGAGGGGACGCCCATGCCGGTGAAGCGGATCCTGGAGGGGCCCACGCTGGAGAAGGCCGTGTTCCGCGCGCCGTTCGAGGGCCGCACGGTGAAGCTCGTCATCGAGGCGGTCCGCTGTCACGAGGACATCACGCCGCCGACCTCCGCGTGCGACACCGGCAACGTGAGCGTCGGCAAGGCGCGCTGGGAGTACCGGGTCCAGGCCTTCACGGATGACAAGAACGCGACGCCGTTGTGTCCCACCGGCAGCGGCTACGCGCTGTCGGTGCCGCACGCGTGGTCCACGTCCGGGGAGCTGCTGGAGAACCCGAACTTCTTCACCTTCGCCTGCGCGCCGAAGAACGAGGGCAGCTCCAGCAAGCCGTTCTTCGTGGGCGGCGGCGTCATCGCCAAGTGCATCGACTGGGGCTATCCGCCCTGGGCCACGGAGTACCCGGAGACCGTCGCGCGCGAGTACCACCAGCTGTGCACGCGCATGGCGGTGGCGGACTACTGCGGCGAGGGCCGGAGCAACACGCTGGACGGGACACCGCTGGCGTTCATGGGGCCGGAGAACGCGGCCGTCCTGAGCCAGAACGGCAACCTGCCTGCGACGCTCGTACCCGATGGCTACGCGCTGGAGGCGGTGTGGACGATGGACTCCTGCGGCCTGGCGCGTCCGCTGTGCCTGGGCAAGAAGCGCTGGGACACGCTGGCCGCGGAGGCCACCTGCGTGGACCAGGCGCTCAAGATTCCGGTGCCGAAGCTCACCTGTGAGCAGGTGGACTTCCACGGGACGGCGCAGCGGATGCTGGTGTCCTATTCGCTCTTCATCGACCGCGCGCTGGTGCTGTTCAAGAAGGGCACCACCGACTACGTGACGACGACCGCCGTCGAGGGCATCCCAGGCGAATCCGCGGGAGGCGCGCTGCCGGGGGCCTTCATCCTGGCGATGGAGGGACTGGGGAGCGCGGCGCCCACCGACTACTCCCCGGTGCGGGTCGAAGGGCCCATCCTGTCCCCCACGCTGCCCGATGGCGTGATGGCGCGGATGAAGCCGTTCATCAAGCCGCTGTACCGCTGCGGAACGTCCACCGGGCGCATGCTGCTCACGGACCGGCAGGACTGCGAACTGGCGGCGGGCTATTCGCGCAGACCGCTCGCGGGGGATGGGGCCGTCGAGGGCTACATCTACAGCTCCGTCGACCCGGTCCGCGAGGGACAGCGGCGGCCGCTGAAGCTGTGGAGGCACCCGACGCTTGGTGTCTACGCCACGGCGACCCTGAACCCGGGCGCCTTCACGTTCGTGCGCGACCTGGGCTTCCTGCCCGCGGTGGGGCAGCTGCCGGGGCGGGACCTCTGAGTCATGGCGTCAGGGCATGGACGCGCACACGCGCATCCCGATGAAGGGGAAGCGTGTGCGGGGTTCGCCGTCGCCGTGGTTGAGGGCGCGGGCGGTGAGCGCGTCCTGGTAGAACGAACCGCCGCCGTACGCAGGCGTGCTGTTCGTGTCCGTCACCAGCCATTCCCACACGTTGCCGGATAGGTCCGCCACACCGAAGGGGCTGTCCGACGCGGGATGCGAACCCACCGCGTCCGGCCCGAAGGCGCGCGGCTTGCGGCCGTAGGTGGCGTCGAAGTTGGCGTCATCCGGCGCGAGCACCGGGCCGTGCGGGTAGTCGCGTCCATCCGCGCCCCGGGCCGCGCGCTCCCATTCGCGTTCGGAGCACAGGCGTGCGCGGGGCAGCCGGCCGGTGGCATCCAGCCACGCGGTGTACGCGCGGGCGTCCTCCCAGGAGATGCCGGACACGGGGAAGCGGCGCCAGTCCTGTTCGGCGCGCAGGGTGCGTTCCTGGTAGCGCAGTGGCTCCCCTTCCCTCGCCTGGTATGTGACGCCTTCGTGCTCCAGGTGGAAGGTCCAGGTGCTGTCGTTGGCCGGGCGCAGCTCGATGGTGCCGAAGTAGTTGGTGCCCCGGGGCCTGCGCGCGGCGCGCTCGGAGGCAGGCAGTTCGCGCAGCCAGGCGAGCCAGTCCGCATAGGTGACTTCGTGGCGCGCGATGAGGAAGGCGCCGGTGGTGAGCCGGTGCATCGGGCGCGTGCGGATGACAGTGCGGCGGATGGTCTCGTCGTCGCCGCTGCCGTAGAGGAAGCGGCCGGGGGGCACGTAGACGTAGCCTTCCGGGACGTGTTCGGGGATGGGGACCTTCGCCTGGAAGGTCTCTCCGCGCGTGAGCATGACCGGGTAGTGGACGGGAGGTCGGTCCAGGAGCGTGAAGGTCAGCCGGTGCGAGCCGGGCTCCAGCGTGAGGCCGGAGGTCATGGGCGTCTTGTCGAAGGCCCTGGGCTCGGACCAGCGCGGCGGGCCACCGGGCTGGGGCTCGAAGGATTCAACATGGATGACGGCGCCAGGGGGATCGCTGTCCAGCTCCATCCGGACGGGGGCGGTCAGCTTCTGGCTCGTGCGGGCGCTCGGGTCCAGTTCGTTCAGGCGTTGGGTCAGCGTGGTCTGGACGCCGGATTCGCGGTCGCGCTCCGCGAAGAGGATCCGCTGAAGGAGGACCTCCGCGACGCGTTGATCCAGGGCGAGGTTCGCGCCCCGGCCCACGCGTGTCTGCGCGGCTTCGAGGACGGTGCTGGCGTCTTCGTAGCGGCGGGCCTGCTTCGCGCCCAGCTCCAGGGCCTGGGCCCAGGAGGCCTCCGCTTCCGAGGAGCGGTCGGTGTCGAACGCGGTGAAGGCCTCCGTGCGGAGGGCTTCGATGCGGGTGTCCAGGGCGCGGCCTTCGTCGAGGATTGCGGAGGCGGAGGCCATGGCCTGCTCCGCGTCGATGCGCCGGGAGCGTTCGCCCCACCAGTCGCCGCCAGCGAGGATGGCCACCGCGAGCCCCGGGAGCGCGAGCACGCGGGTGATGCGCAGCCACCGTGGACGCGGGGGCGCGATGGCCGGGGTGACGCCGCGCGAGGTGATGGACTCCAGGGCTTCGCGCAGGGCGTCCGCGGATTCGAAGCGCGCCAACGGATCATGCGCGAGGCAGCGGGCGAGGATGGCGGCGAACGTCGCATCGGCGCCGGGGACCACGACGTCCAGGGGCTCGAAGCTCCGGGGGAGTCGGGGGGCCTCCGCGAGCGGTCCGGGCGTGGGGCCGCCGCACAGCTCGTAGAGGAGCACGCCCAGCGAGAAGAGATCGCTGCGGACCGTGGCCGGTTCTCCTCGCCAGACCTCCGGAGCCATGTAGAGCGGTGTCCCGATGCGGCCGGTGGCCAGCAGGTCCGCGGGACCGAGGAGGCGCTCCGGCGGGAGTGGCGTCGACGTCGCGGTCCGCAGTGCGAGGCCAGGATCCGAGGCCGCCGTCCCTGGACGGCCCGTGGCGGCCCCCTGCCTCGGCACATCGACGGTCGAGGTCCGTCGCGAATCCTCCACGCCGGGCAGATCCACCGTCGCCGCGCCCTCCACGAGCAGGGGACCTGCTCCTTCCGGTGGGCGCACGGGCCCGACGGGCGCCATCGCCACGTCGAGCAGCTTCGCCACGCCGAAGTCGAGCAGTTTCACCTGACCGTCCTCGGTCAGCAGCGCGTTCGCGGGCTTGAGGTCCCGGTGCAGCACCCCCTGCCGATGCGCCGCCGCGAGCCCCTTCGCCAGCCCGATGCCAATCTCCAGCACCCGCATCCAGGGCACCGGCCGGGCCAGCCGGTCCAGGCTGTCCCCTCTCAAGAACTCCGAGACGAGATAGGGCCGGTCCTTCACCTCGCCCACGCGGTGGATGCCCACCACGTTTGGATGCTGCACCCTCGCGATGGCCCGCGCCTCCGTGCGGAAGCGCTCGCGCTGCACTTCATCCGGCGCGACGCCCGCGATGAACTTCACCGCCACCAGCCGGTCCAGCACCGTGTCGTGCGCGAGGTACACCTCCCCCATCGCGCCCCGTCCCAGCGGCTGCAACAGGCGGTACTCCCCGAACGTCGCGGGCGGCTGCCAGGCTGGAAGCGGCTCGCTCCTCATTCACCCGCCGCGCCCCGGCCTCGTGAGGGTGCGATGCGGTGCTGCTTCAGCTTGAACGCGAACGTGCGCAGCGGCATCCCGATGAGCTGCGCCGCCCGCGTCTGCACCCCACCCGTCGCCTCCAGCGCCTCCACCATCCGCTGCCGCTCCAGCGTCCGCAGCTCCTCCGCCAGGTTCTGGAACACCCTCGGCGCCTCCGTGCCGCCCTCCTCCGCGCGCACCGCCTCCGGCTCGGGGGGAGGCAGCGCCCGCAGGGACTCCGGCAGGTGCGATGGCTCCACCACGGGCCCCGGAGACGTGGCCACCGCGTACTCCACCGTGTTCTTCAACTCGCGCACGTTGCCCGGCCACGCGTGCGCGCCCAGCACCTCCATGGTCGCGGCGGACAGGTGCAGCGGCGGACGCCCTGCCCTCGCGCAGGCGTCCTCCAGGAACGCCCGCGCCAGCAACGGCAGCTCGCGGGGCCTGTCTCGCAACGGCGGCAACATCACCACCGCCGCGGACAGGCGGAAGAACAGGTCCTGCCGGAAGCGCCCCGCCTTCACCTCGTCCGCCAGCACCCGGTGCGTGGCCGCCACCACGCGCAGGTCCACCGGCCGCTCGCGCGAATCGCCCAGCCGGGTGATCACCTGCTGATCCAACGCGCGCAGCAGCTTGGCCTGGATGGGCAGCGACAGCTCCGCTACCTCGTCCAGGAACAACGTCCCGCCACTGGCCCGCTCCAGCAGGCCCGCGCGCGCCCGGTCCGCGCCGGAGAACGCGCCTCGCTCATGGCCGAACAGCTCCCCTTCCACCAGGCTCTCCGGCAGCGCCGCGCAGTTGAGCGCCACGAAGGGCTGCGCCGAGCGCGGCGACCAGTGATGCACCGCCCACGCCGCGTTCTCCTTCCCCGCCCCCGTCTCGCCGTGGATGAGCACCGGCAGGGGGCTCGCCGCCAGCCGGCGCAGCAGTTCGAACAGCCGCATCAGCGCCGCGTCCGCCACCACCACTGAACGCTCACCCAGCGCCAGCCGGTACATCGAAGGTCCGCTGACCCGTGTCTCGCCGGGCGCCGCCGCCAGGGCCGCCGCCTTCGCCGAGCCCAGCAGCGCGTCCCCCTGCATCCCGTCCCCCGGCGCGGTCGCCAGCCCCGCCCGCACCCGCCCGGCCAGCGGCGTGAGCACCGACACCAGGTGCGCCGCCGCCGCTTCCGCTTCCTCGCCGGACAGGTCTGGCAGCAGCACCATCAGCGTGCCACCCACCTGTCCCACCCCGTCCATCAACCGCAGCGCGCCGTGCAGCGCCCGCACCAGCTCCACCTGCGGCACCCGCGCGGACTCCACCTCCAGCGCGAGCACGCTCACCGCCAGACCCGAGCTGTGCACCCGATCCAGCTCCTCGGAGAGCCGGGCCCGCAGCCCTTCGGTCTCCAGCGCCCGCCGCTCCGGCAGGGGCCGTTCGCCCCGGTGGAACACCAGCGTCACGTTGCCCAGCGTCACCACGTCGCCGCCGTCCAAGGGCCGCGTCCCCTGCACCCGCTCGCCGTTGACGCGAACGCCGTTGTGGCTGCCCAGGTCCGCGATGAACGCCTCGCCCTCCGCCACGCCCACCTTCGCGTGCTGGCGGCTCACCGACGCGTCCTCCACCACCACGTCCGCCCCCACCGCGCGGCCAATCACCACCGCCCCTTCCCGGGGCAACGGCACCAGCGTGGAGGTGTTCCCTTGCAGGAGCAGCAGGTACAGCCGGTCCGCCGGGGCGGCGCGGGAGGGCCCCCGGCGGGAGTCCTCGGTGTCCATCATGTCGCGTGGCTCCATTCCTCGAAAGAATGCCCAGGCCCTTGAATTCCGGGCAACCCGGTTGTCCTGATTGATTTGCGGGTCAGGCCGTGCGCGGTCCATGCTCCCACCCCGGAGGAGAGGGACTTTCATGGCCAAGATGCTGAAAGAAGGGGATGCGGTTCCGGATGTCACACTGCAGGGGCCGGGCGGCGCGCCGGTGCGCCTGCGCGACCTGCTGGGTGACAAGGCGCTGGTCGTCTACTTCTACCCAAGGGACGACTCGCCGGGATGTACGGTCCAGGCCTGCAGCCTGAGGGATCAGTACCAGGACTTCACGGACGCGGGCGCGGACGTGGTGGGCATCAGCAGCGACTCCGCGGAGTCCCACGAGAAGTTCGTCGCCAAGTACCGCCTCCCCTTCCGGCTCCTCAGCGACCCGGATGGCGCGGCGCGCAAGGCCTTCGGGGTGGGCACCAACTTCCTGGGGCTGCTGCCCGGGCGGGTGACGTTCGTCGCGGACAAGGGCGGCACCATCCGCTACGCGTTCGAGTCGCAAATCCAGGTGAAGAAGCACGCCGAACACGCGCTGGATGTCGTCCGGTCGCTCACGGGCCAGGGAGCCGCTCCCACCCGTTCTGCCTGACACACGTGTTTGCCGTGCGTTTCCCGGTAGACTGATTCCTGTCGTCCCGGCCGTGGGAGCCGGGACGCCGCACCCCCGTCGCTAGCAACATCGGAGCACATCGGGTGGGCCGGAGGTCATGCCATGCGGTTTCACTGGTTGCTGGGACTGTCGTTGTGCGTCGGCGGCTGCGCGAGCCTGACGAAGGACCTCCATGCCGACACGCCGGAGGACGAGGAGGTCCCCACCGAGGAGACGGTGTACCTGGTCCCGCTGGACGAGGCGCTCTTCACCATGCGGCGCGTCTTCGAGTCGCAGCGCTACGACGTCTTCGAGCGCGAGGGCCACCACGAGCTCTATACGTCCGCGCACGAGCCCGGGGTGAACCTGCCCGGCAACCGCACCTACGAGCGCTACTTCGTGAAGGGAGCGTCGCTGGGGCCGCGCCAGTCGGTCATCCGAGTCTTCCGGCTGAGCTACCGCGAGCAGGACACGAACATCGAGGTGAAGCCCAAGTGGCTCAACGAGCGCATCGCGGACGAGGAGAAGTACCTCTCCCGGAAGACGTTCGAGCGCTTCACGTTCGACGGCGTGCCGGACATGGAGGGCTTCAAGATGGTGCGCGGCACGCGCGACCTGCCGTTGGAGCGCAAGCTGCTGGCGAAGCTGGAGATGGTGCCGTCGCTGGAGTTGGTGGGTGGCAGGACGAACGCGCCCGTGCGCGCCGTGCAGGTGGAGGGCTGGGATGACGACACGGCCCAGCCGCCGCCGGTGAAGTGCGGTGCGCCGTTGCAGGGAGTGGAGCCGCTGCTCACGGCCGGGAACACGGTGCTGGTGGGAGATCCGCTGGGCACGCGTGAGCTGCCGGAGATCGCCACGCGGATGCTCTGCGACGCGGTGGAGAAGAAGCTGCCGGTGGCGTTGGCGCTGTCCATGCCGTCGGAGGACCAGGGCGCGCTGGACGAATACCTGGCCAGCGAGGGCCACGGCCCGGACCTGGAGCGGCTGCTGGTGGTCAGCTCGTTCTGGCGGCGCGTGTATCAGGACGGCCGCAGCAGCGGCGCCCTGCTCCGCCTCATCGAGCAGGCCCGGAGGCTGCGCGCGCAGGGGCACGCCGTGACGGTGCTGGCGTTCGATTCGAACAACGCCTCTGGCAACGCGCGCGAGGCGGAGATGGCGAAGAACCTCATCGCGTACCGCCAGTCGAATCCGGACACGTGGTTGCTGGCGCTTGCGGGTGACGTGCACGTGCGCACGAAGCCGGTGAGCTGGAACAAGGACTTCGAGCCGCTGGGTTGGCGGCTGACGAAGGCACTGCCCGCGTCGCCGGTGAAGGCGCTGGAGGTGGGCTTCGCGCGAGGTTCGCAGTTCTCCTGCCGGTTCAACGTCTGGGAGCAGGTGGACTGCAACGTCTTCGCGCTCAGCCCGACCCCGGAGCTGCGCCAGGAGCCGGGCACGCCGCGCAAGGTGGCCATGTTCGATGCGCCCAGCGACACGGGCTTCCACGGCCGGCTCTGGGTAGGAGCCCTCAACGCCTCACCCCCGGTCATCCAGCGCACCGCGCCGCCCGTGGCCCAGCAGCAGCCGGGCGCCGCGAAGCCCGCGGACACGGAGCACTGATCAATCAATGGAGGGAGGGAGCCCTTCGAAGGTCTCCCATCCGCCTGGAGGCGCCTGGACTCCCAGCGCATCCAGGCACTCACGGGCCTGGGCGTTCCATCCAGGGTCGAGGAGATGGCCGGTGGGCGCGGCCGCCAGGGACTCGGTAAGCGCCCGCACCGTGGGAGCCGCTGACCGGAAGCGCTCCGCATCCGGGCTTCCCCACGCCTTCTCACAGAAGGCGACGAGCGCCGCCATGCGAGTCTGGAGCACGGTCCGCAGTTCCTCCGCCGGAGCCTGGGTGCACCACCGCTCGTAGAGGCGCGGTGCGGCCAGGACGGTCAGGAGGTTGAGCGCCTCGACGACCCGGGTCGCTTCCTGAGCCAACGAATCCTCAGCTCGCGGCACGAGGCACCCCTTCGCTCCAGCAAATATCTGGAGTGTGGAGTGTTCCTTTCACGGCCGGGTTGCGCAATTTCCATACCCGGAGTGCTAGACTCAGGCGTCCGGGGATGGTGCTGCCTTGGGCCGTCCCCTTCCACGAAAGGGGGCAGGACCATGCGGATGCACTGGATGCTGGGTCTTCTGTGCATGACGGGTTGCACAGGCGTCTCACGTGGGCTGGATGGGGATCCTCTGGACACGGAGCCCATCCCCACCGTGGAGCGCGTGTACCTGGTGCCTCTGGATGAGGCGATGTTCGTCGCGCGCCGCCTGCTGGAAGAGCAGCGCCTGGACATCTTCGAGAACAACACCACGCATGAGCTGTACTCCCAGTCCTGGGAGATCGGCGTGAACGTCCGCGGCAATCGCACCTTCGAACGCTACCTGGTGCGCCCCGAGGAGGTCGGCCCGCGCCAGTCCATCGTGCGCATCTTCCGGCTCCAGTACCGCGAGGCGGACGACAACGCCATGTCGCAGATGCCGGAGCCGGGTAGCCAGAAGACCAACGACCACTACTACAACCACTTCCGCGAGGTGTTCGCCCACGAGACCTTCGAGGGCGTCCCGCAGATGGAGGGCTTCAAGCTGCGCCGCGGCTTCCGCGACCTGCCCCAGGAGCGCAAGCTGCTCATGCGCCTGGAGATGATGCCGTCGCTGGAACTGGTCGGCGGCAAGGCGTCCATCCCCGTGCGCGACGTGAAGGTCGCGGGCTGGACGCCGGAGACGCCGGAAGCCGCGCCCCGCTGCGGCGATCCCGTGGAGGGAGTGGACGCGCTGCTCACCCAGGGCGGCACCGTGCTGGTGGCGGACCCCATCGGCACGCGCGAGCTGCCGGACGCCGCCTCGCGGATGCTCTGCGACGCCACGGCGAAGAAGCTCCCCGTGGCGCTGGCCCTGTCCGTGCCGTCCGTGGATCAAGCCGCGCTGGATGAGTACGTGGCGAGCGCCGGCACGGACGCGGACCTGGAGCGGCTTCTGGTGCTGAGCGACTTCTTCCGCCGCGTGGATCAGGACGGCCGCAGCAGCGCGGGCGTCATCCACCTGCTGGAGGCCGCGCGACGCCTGCGGCACCAGGGCCACGCCGTGTCGGTGGTGGCGTTCGACTCCAAGCAGGCGGCGGGCAACGCGCGCGAGGAGGAGATGGCCGCGAACCTCATCGCCTTCCGCAAGGAGAACCCGGACGCGTGGATGCTCGTGCTCGCGGGCGACGTGCACGTGCGCACCGGTGGCGTGAACTGGGATGCGAAGTTCGAACCCATGGGCCACCGCCTCACCGCCGCCCTGCCCTCCTCACCCGTGCGGGCCCTGGACGTGGGCTTCGCGCGCGGCGCCCACTTCGCCTGCCGCTTCAACGTCTGGCAGCAGGTGGACTGTGACGTGCACGGCATCAACCCGGCGGCGGACGCGCGCCAGGAGCCGAACACGCCGCGCAAGGTGGCCCTCTTCGACGCGCCGGGCGAGACAGGCTTCCACGGCCGGCTCTACCTGGGCACGCTGAGCCCGTCCCTGCCCGTCCTCCAGCGCGCCACGAAGCCCGTGGTCCAGCAGCAGGCCCCCGCGCAGCCCGCCGAGCACTGACCGCGACGGCGCGGGCCCCGGATGCGACCGGAGCCCGCGCACGGAAGCGACCCAGAAGGCACGCCGCGACTTTCCGACTTAACTTGCCGCTTTCGCCGTGTTGTCATGGATTGAAGTGGCGGCCACTTTCACCATCCGCAGCCTCGCGAGCGCAGCCGTGCTCCTCGCCCTCGTCGGGTGCGGCTCGGCCACTGTCGGCGGGGGCGGCAGTCCGGCGCGCGCGAAGTGGGTTGGGTCGGTCGTCAGAACTCCGGACGGCGGACAGCTCCGCACGACCATCTACTACGGGCCCTGGCATTGCAGCGCCGCGTTCCTGTCTCGATGCGAGTCGAAATGCGCAGCGCAAGGCTACCCGCTCATGGGCTGCATGTGGCTGGCCGACATCAAGGGGGACTGGCAGGGGCGCTACCTCTTCCTGCCTGCGGAGGCCGGCGGCCGCCTTGCCATCACCCACTGCTGCTGCGACTACCCGAAGGTATCTGACGGAAAGTGGCGCCGGGACACATGGAAGAACTCTCGTAACGCGTTCCGCGATGAGTGGGGCCGCGAGTTCGGTGGCTGGCCATCGACGGGCGGTGCGAACTGGCAGGGGCACCATATTTTCGACCTGGGGCACGGCGGGGTGCCAGTGGCCCGCGACAACGTCCTCCCGGTGCCCGACGACGTACACGGCGTGCTCAACCGGGAGTATCCCGCCTGTTACGCGCCGGGTGGCCAGTGGCTGAAGCCGGGCCCCGAGCGCCCCTACGTGGATTGACTGTCATGCCCATGGACTCACTCCTGGCCGAAGTCTCCCGGCGCCACTTCCCCAACGCGCCCGCGACGCTCGCGCAGTTGGCCGCCTTCGAGGCGCGCGTCGGGTGGGAACTGGACGAGGACCTGCGAGCCTTCTACCTGCACTGCGACGGGTGCACACTCTTTGCGCCACGGGCCGATGCACTCTACCGCGTCTTGCCGCTCGCGGAGATCCGCCGCGCCCGCTTGGCCATCCGAGCCAGCGACGAGGACCGGGACGGGGCGCCGTCCGTATTCACGCTGGTGGACATGCAGGACTCCGACTACGTCGTCCTGGACAGCACCCAGCGCGAGGCGGGCCACTACCCACTGTTCGACGCCTTCCATGAGACATTCCCGGAGGAGATGGAGCGCATCGCATCCAGCTTCGCCGAGTTCCTGGAGCAGGCGCTGCGCAGCGGCAACCGTGCATTCTGGTTGAGCGGCGAGCCACCAAGTAGCTGAGGCTGAGACATCCAAGCGTCGATGCTGCTTGACCAGTAGCAGCTGACAGCAATGGATCCCGAGTATCCACCTCTTCGGGCTCGGGCGATTCCAGTATGTCAGGAGACGAAGGGCAGGCGCCGGAAGCCCAGGAGGTCGGGCCGGTGCTCCACGAGCCCGTCCCTGCCCGTCCTCCAGCGCGCCACGAAGCCCGTGGTCCAGCAGCAGGCCCCCGCGCAGCCCGCCGAGCACTGACCGCGACGGCGCGGGCCCCGGACACGACCGGAGCCCGCGCTCGCGACGGCTACGGCGACTTCGAAGTGACGGTCACGCCGCTCACCACCAGGGCGTAGTCAGCGTCCACCGCGGTCGTCTCCGTGTGGGCGTCCTGGACCACCTCATCCGCCAGGACCGTCACCGTCCACGTGCCCGCGGCCGGGTTCGCGAGGAAGACGTTCTCCACGGTGTCCACCTTGTTGGACACGCCGCCGGACGTGGACACGTTGCCCGCCGTCAGGCCGTTGTTTCCCCAGTACACGGTGCCGTTGGGCGCCGTCACGCGCAGGGACAGGTCGTTGATGCGCGCCCGCGCCGCGCCCACCGTGCCCATCGGATCCATGTAGACCATCGTGACGTTGAGCTCCGGCTCGCCACTGGCCACGGTGACGCTGTACGTCCGGGAGCCGAGCGGCGCGAGGACGTCCGTCTCGTCCACGACGAACGTCTTCGCGGCGCGGTCATACAGGCGCTTCACGTCCGACGTTCCCCAGCCCTGCTTGTTGCGGTCGATGTCCGCGTTGGCGCCGCCGGCCAGCCAGTTGTACTTGGACGCGCCGTTGATCATCAGCGCCTTGGCGGTGGTCATCTTCGGGCGGCTGGTGAAGACGTCCGCCTTCTTGCCGTGGCCGGCCCACACGCCCTCGTGCCACATCTGGTGCAGCAGGCCGAAGAAGCCCGCCGTCTGCGGCGTGGCGGAGCTGGTGCCGCTGAACTCCGTGTACGCGGTGTCCGAGGAGCCGTACGCGCCCCGCACGTTGTCGTAGTAGAAGGCCAGGTCCGGCTTGATGCGGCCGTCCGCCGCCGGGCCGATGCTCGCGCCCGACGACCAGCGATCATCCGTGCGGGCCTGCGTGTTGTAGTGCCGGATGCCGCCCACGGAGACGATGTTCTTCGCCCACGCCTGCGGCCGGGAGTTGCGCGTGCCGTTGTTGCTCTGCGACTGCGTGCTGAGGAGGGGCGCCTTGAACAGGTAGTCGTCCACCTCCGCGGAGATGGTCGTGTACGCCGTCGTCAGCGTGCTGCCCACGCTGGAGGTCTGGAACACCGCGCGGTAGGGGCCGTTCGGGTTGAGCAGCTCCTGGTTCATCGCGAGCCGGGACTTGGTGCCGCCGAACTGCGTGGTCTCCGAGTAGAGGAAGAAGATGCCCTGCCCACCCGGCAAGATGCCCTTGGCCAGCGGATCCACGCCACTGGCGAAGTTGTGGCTGTAGCAGCTGGTGCCGTGCAGCGAACCGGAGGACGTGCCCGTGCTGTGGATGATGGGCGTCGTCGGCCACTCGCGGTGGGTGGTGCGCAGCTCGGTGTCGAAGATCTCCCCGCGCACGCCCTGCCCGTTCCAGCCCTTGAGCCCCTGGACGTAGTTGGCGCCGCCCGTCTCGCGCACGATGTCCATGTCCACCTCGCCGGGGCCACCCCAGCGGTCGATGAACTGCACCTCATTGGCGCGCGCGACCGAGGCCAGCTGCTCCTGGTTGAGCGTGGCCTCCACGCGCAGGCCGCCCGGCTCCACCAGGTCCACCTTGCCGCCCAGCCGCTCCACCAGCGCCGTCACGCGAGCCTGGCGGGCCGCGCCGCCCTCACCCAGCATGATGGAGTAGCGCTGGGGTGCCAGCGCCGCCGCCCGTCCGAGCAGCGCGTCCCGCAGCACCGGTTCCACGCGCCACTCCGGGTGGTAGTCCCCCACCCAGCGCACGGCCGGAAGCTGGGACACCCGCGCGCGGACCTCCGACGGCATCTCCACCAGGTACGTGTGGTCCGACAGGAAGCGCAGCACCTTGCCGCCCGCGTTCTCGATCGTCTCCCGGTACTCCGGCAGCGGCGTGCCATGGAACTGCACCAGCGACAGGGTGTTGTCCCGGTCCGCCACCAGCGCGTTGCCCAGCAGCGGCGCGGTGCGAGCCAGCGGGTCGAACGACGCCTCCGCCAACCGGATGAGGTACTCCTCCTGCTGCACGCGGCCCAGCAGCTCCGAGCCGCCGCGCGTGTACGCGGAGAAGGCGCGCTCCGTGCCGTCCGCCTGCCGCTCGCGCCAGACGTGCAGCTGCACACCGGTGTCCCGCACCACGTCCAGGCTGCGCAGGCCGCTGACCGGTCGCGCCGTCTGGTGGAACACCAGCCCCGATGGAGTGGCCAGCGTCGTGCCCCCTGCCTTGAGCGCCGTCGCCACCGCCGCGCCCGGCGCCGCCGGAGCCCGCGTGGCCGATGAAGGGGTGCGCTCCGCCGCGAGCGCTCCAGCCGGAACCGCCAGGGTGCAACCCAGCACCAGCGCCGTCACCGGCCGCCAGCCACCACGAGACGTCGAGAACTGCTTCCGCATGTTCTGCATGTCGTGCACTCCCTTCAAAGTGAGAATAACCTGTAATACGTATTACGACCGTATTTCAAGTCCTTGCCACTCAGTTGCAATAGGGCGTGCTTTTTGCGTCCGGGATGTTCGCTCCGAGTAGGTCCAGGTGGTTCTGGATGGGCTGAAGTAGCCGGAATCTCTCAAGAATCAGGAGTGTAAGAGCCACACACTGAGCGGAAACAAACCGTCGGAAAGGTCGATAACCTCAATACACATGACTTCCATCAATCCGAACCGTCCCGCTCCGACCTTCCAGCCGACGCAGTCGACGGTTCCCGCCAACCGCCCCGCGAGCGCGCCGCAGCCGCAGGCGCCCGCGCAGCAGCCGCCCGAGGCTCAGGCCGCGGCGGAGCGCAACCGCGACTCGTTCTCGCCCGCCGCCGCGCTGCGCCCCTCGGGCCGCGCCCGGGTGACGACGCAGGGTGACAACTTCGTCCTGGAGGCCCAGGGCCAGGTGGGCAACCGCGGCTCGACGCCCCGTGGCGGCGTGCCGACGCGGCTGGGGACGGCGAACGCGAGTGGTTCGTTCGGGCTGCAGGGCAGCCTGCGCGTGGAGGTGCCGCGCGAGGGCGCCACGGACGCCATCCGCAATGGCCAGCTGCCCAACCCCGCCTCTCCGGAGACGTGGCCGGTGGGCACCCGCGCCCGGGCGGAGGTCCAGGGCCAGGCGGGCTTCAACGCGGGCCTGCGCGCGGGCCCGGGCCGGCTGGGCGAGCGGCTGGGGCTGAGCACGTCGTACGACCGCACCCAGACGCAGCGCTATGAGGTGCAGCGCACGTCGGAAGACACCGTGCGCGCCACGGTGACCAGCGACGGCCGCCAGCGGGACGCCACCAACATCCGCGGCCTGGAGGGCCGGCAGGATCAGCGCCTGGGGCACACCCAGTCCGCGGACTTCAACATCCGCACGCCGGAAGGCCGCGCGGCCTATGACGACTTCATGCGCACCGGCCAGCTGCCCCGCGAGAACGGTGCGGGCGTGAGCAACGTGAACCGCACGGACACGCTGGACCAGACCCGCGAGGGCCGCGTGCTGGGCCGCGAGGTGGCCACCACCGAGCGCCAGACGCGTCTCACGGCGGACGGCGCGGGTGATCAAACCGTGCGCCAGACGGACCGCAACGTGGCGGGCAGCACCCAGTCCACGGAGATGCAAGTGGGCGCGGACGGCAACGGCCGGGCGCGCACGGCCATCAACGACTCCGTGGTGGCGACCACCACCACGCGTCCCGGCCAGCCTCCGGAGACGAGCTACGAGCTGACCTTCACGGATCCGAACGCGGCGGCCATGGCGCGCGGCGCCTTCTCCAGCGACGACGCGGCGGCGTCCGGCACCGGCCCGTTCACGGCGCGCCTCAACGAGCAGCAGGCGCGCGCGCTGGTGGAGCGCACCATGGGCCAGGGCCTGCAGGGCGGCCAGCAGGCGCTGGACCGCGCCTTCCGCACGCTGTCCACCAACGGGCAGCAGACCTTCGCCACGACGCTCTACAACTCGACCGTGGACACCCGGAACCCCAACGCCGCGCGCCGCCCGCTTGAGTCCATGCCGCCCGAGGCCGCCGCCCCGGCGCAGCCGCGGACCCCGGCTCCGGCGCAGCCGCGCCCCCCGGCCGAGACCGTCCCGATGTCGTAGTCCCGCCGTCCCGGGCGGGGTAAGGGACCTCCCATCGATGAGGTCCCCTCCCCGCCCCGCCTTGTCCGCATGCATGACCTGAACGCGCTGGTCGGCACACACGACCTGCTCTTCCTCACGCTGGACACGCTCCGCTACGACGTGGCCCGGGAGGAGTTGGAAGCAGGCCGCACCCCCACCCTGGCCGCGCTGCTGCCCGGCGGCAGTTGGGAGGAGCGGCACACCCCGGCGAGCTTCACCTACGCCGCGCACCAGGCCTTCTTCGCGGGCTTCCTCCCCACCCCCGTCACTCCGGGTCGGCACGCTCGCCCGTTCGCCCTGCGCTTCGAGGGCAGTGAGACGACGGGCCCCGGCACCTGCGTGCTGGACGCGCCGGACCTTGTCACGGGGCTGGCCGGGCGCGGCTATCACACGGTGTGTATTGGCGGGACGGGATTCTTCAACCAGAAGAACCCCCTGGGCCGAGTGCTCCCGGGCCTCTTCTCCGAGGCGCACTGGGCCCCGGAGCTGGGCGTCACCGATCCCCAATCCACGGAAAATCAAGCATCACTCGCAGTGAAAATCCTGGGGTCGCTGCCCCGGGAGCAGCGGGTGTTCCTGTTCATCAACGTCTCCGCGCTGCACCAGCCCAACCGGCACTACGTGCCCGGGGCGACGGAGGACTCCAAGGCGACGCACGCGGCGGCGCTGGCGTACGTGGACAGTCAGCTGCCGCCCCTGTTCCAGGCGCTGCGACGGCGCGGCCCGGCATTCTGCATCGTGTGCTCGGACCACGGCACGGCGTACGGCGAGGACGGCTACACGGGGCACCGGCTGGGGCACCCGGTGGTGTGGACGGTGCCCTATGGCCAGTTCGTGCTGCCGGTAGACTCCGAGCCATGACGCGCCTGGAGTCGATGCTCGAAGGGACGCCGTACGTGGCGTACCTGTACGGCTACCCGCACAAGACGGCGTACCGCCCGCTCACGCCCGCGCTGCCGCTGGAGGACGTCTGGGCGAAGGAGCGGCGGGACGCGCTGTTCCTCTACCTGCACGTGCCTTTCTGCGAGATGCGCTGCGGGTTCTGCAACCTCTTCACCGCCGCGGGTCCGAAGGAGGACGTCGTCGAAGCGTGGCTCGCCGCGCTGAAGCGAGAGGCCCACCGGGTGAAGGATGCGCTGGGGGCGACCACGTTCGCGCGGGCCGCGATTGGCGGTGGCACCCCCACCCTGCTGGATGTCGCGGGGCTGGAGACGGTGTTCGATCTGGCGGCGGAGCTGGGCGTGGACCCTCGCGACGTGCCCATGTCCGTGGAGGTGTCGCCGGAGACGGTGGACGCGGACAAGGTCGCGCTCTTGAAGGCCCGGGGCGTGGACCGGGTGAGCATGGGCGTGCAGAGCTTCCTGGAGGCGGAGGTCGCCGCGGTGAAGCGGCCGCAGAAGACGGCGCAGGTGGAGGCCACGTTGGATCTGCTGCGGAGCGCGGGCTTCCCCACGCTCAACCTGGACCTCATCTACGGCATCGAGGGCCAGACGGTGGAGACGTTCCTCCACTCGCTGGAGGCGGCGCTGCGGCACTCGCCGGAGGAGCTGTACCTCTACCCGCTCTACGTGCGGCCCCTCACCTTCCTGGGCAAGAAGTCGCGCGCGTGGGACGACCTGCGGCTGTCGCTCTACCGGACCGGCCGGGACTTCCTCCTGTCGCGCGGCTACACGCAGGTGTCCATGCGGATGTTCCGCGCGGCGCATGCTCCCGCGGCTCGTGGCGCGGTGTATCGCTGCCAGGAGGACGGCATGGTGGGCCTGGGCGTGGGGGCGCGCTCGTACACGGGCACGGTGCATTACTCGTCCGAATACGCGGTGGCCTCGCGAGAGGTGCGCGGCATCATCCAGGCGTACAGCGAACGGGACACGGCCTCCTTCGGTGAAGTGCGCTACGGCTTCGTGCTGGACGCGGCCGAGCAGCGCCACCGGCACCTGGTGCTGTCGCTGCTGGCGGAGGGCGTGGACCCGGGCGTGTACCGCCAGCGCTTCGGCACGGAGCCCAAGGCGGACTTCCCGATGCTCGCGGAGCTGGAGGCGCACGGGCTGGCGCGCGACGTGGACGGCGTGTTCCAGCTCACTCCCGCGGGCGTGGAGCGCTCCGACTTGATTGGTCCCTGGTTGGACTCCGAGGCCGTGCGCGCGCGCATGACGGAGTACGCCTGGCGATGAAGCTCACCGTGCTCTACCGGGGCCCGCTGTCCGGCTGTAACTACGGCTGCGAGTACTGCCCCTTCGGCAAGTGGAAGCAGAGCGAGGAGGAGCTGACGAAGGACCGCGCGGACCTGGAGCGGTTCCTCCAGTGGGTGGAGTCGCGCACGCAGGACACCGTGTCCGTGTTCTTCACGCCGTGGGGCGAGGCGCTCATCTGGCCCTGGTATCAGCAGGCCCTCGCGCGGCTGACGCACCTGCCCCACGTGGAGCGCGCGGCGGTGCAGACGAACCTCTCCTGCCGGCTGGATTGGCTCACGGACTGCCGCACGGAGAAGCTGGGCATCTGGGCCACGTACCATCCGGAGTGGATGAAGCGTGCGCGCTTCCTCGCGCAGTGCGAGCGGCTGTCGGAGCACGGCGTGCGCCACAGCGCGGGCATGGTGGGCTTCCGGCGCTTCGCGGACGAGGCCGAGGCTCTGCGCCGCGAACTGCCCGAGGACACGTACCTGTGGATCAACGCGGTCAAGGACGGCCTGGACGCGTACACGCCCGAGGACGTGGAGCGCTTCACCCGCATCGACCCGCTCTTCCCCATGAACAACACCCGTCACCCCAGCCGGGGCCGGGCCTGCCGTGGCGGCGAGTCCGTGCTGTCCGTGGACGGTGACGGCACCGCGTACCGGTGTCACTTCATCAAGGAACCGCTGGGCAACCTCTACGCGCCGGACTTCGACGCGGCGTTGAAGCCGCGCCCGTGTTCGAAGGACACATGCGGGTGTCACATCGGCTACGTGCACCTGGAGTACCTGGAGCTGGATCGCGTGTTCGGCTCCGGGCTGCTGGAGCGCGTCCCGGCGACGCGGCTGTGGACGGGCGGCGCTCAGCGCAGCGCTTCGCGAATCTCCCAGTCGTAGACGGACAGGCCGTCGCGCGTGAGGCCGGGGAGCAGGTCCCCGAAGGCGTTCGCCTCCAGCACGCGGTGGCCGTGGAAGAAGTCCTCGAACATCAGGTCGATGCCCACGTGGAGGCAGTCGTGCGCACGGGCCACGGCGCGGCAGCTCTCCATCGCGGCCTCCAGTTCGTTGGGTGGCACCGCTGCGTGGAAGGCGTCCAGGTCTCCCCGGTAGCCGCCCAGGTGAAGGTTGGTGATGGGCAGGCGGCTCTGGCGCACGACGGTGAAGACGGGCTCGCCGCGCACCGTGAGGACGCGGCAGTCGAACAGGTCCCCACCCAGTCGTGCCTTGGGCCGGGCCTCCTCCACCTGTGAGCCCTCGCGCAGGAGGAAGGACAGCACTGCGTCCACCTCTCGCGCGTCCGTCACCCGGCGCACCTTGAGGGAGTTGAACCAGCCGGTGGTGCCCCGGTGCAGGCTGGTGAGCAACGAGCCTTGCGCCAGCCCAGGCCGGTACATGGCGAGGCACGACGCGGACGAACCGCAGGAGAGCTTCACGAACGCTTCGCGGAAGTTCGCTTCGCGCAACGCCTGGCGCAGGGCTTCCGGCGTGCTGCCCGGATCCACGTCCAGGAACGGCGGCACGGGGATGCCCAGGCTCGCGTACCGGCGTGACGTGATGCGCTTGTCGAACAGGTCCGCGATGGCGCGGGGTGAGGACAACACGCGCCAGTGGGGACGCTGCGCGAACCGATCGGACAAGTCCTCCAGCACGCGCAGGAAACCCAGGTGGTGCTGCCGGGGGCACAACACGCGGCCGTGCTCATCCGGCAGTGCATCCAGTTGCTCGGGCGTCACGGTGTCGCAGCCCGCGCCGAGCGCATCCGTGAAGCCGCGCTGGAGGATGGCGCGCTCCACGGCCGCGTCCTCCCCCGCCGCGTCGATGCGGACGATGCGCTCCGTGTCGGGGAGCTCCAGGAGGGTATCGGGCGCGCGGGCCACCGTCTCCCACGCCACCACGTGCGCGGGAGGTAGGCCGGCGCGGACCAGGGCCTCCTGGAAGAGCGTGACGCGCCGGTTCCCGGGGTTGCCGATGATCAGGAACGGCGGCGCGGCGGACGGCATGGAGCTGGGCTACTCGCCCACGGCGGCGTAGCGCGACTCCTCGTCGTAGGGCGTGCGCTGGTTGCCGCTCGCCACGGACTTCGCGACGTTGGCCACGGTCTTCTGCCCCGCCTTCGTGAGGAAGTTCTGGGTGACGTCCAGCGTCTTGAGGTGCGCGAAGGCCTTGGCGTTCTGGGCCAGCGTGTCCGCGCCCGCGTCGGTCATCGTGCCCATGGACAGATCCAACTCTTCGATTTGAGCGAGGATCTTCGACTTGGGCAGCGCCGCGCACAGCTCGTCCGTGAACTCGGAGTTGCGCAGCCCCAGCTTGCGCAGGGCCGGCACGCCCTCCGCGTCGAGCAGCGGCTTGAGGTCCTTCACCCCGCCGCTCGCGCCGTAGTTCTCCTGGCCGAACCAGACCTCCAGCGACTCCAGCTTCGGCCACTTCGCCTTCACGATGTCCTTCACCGTGCCCTGGTCGAGGCCTCCGGTCTCCACGGTGAACGACCGCAGCTCTGGCAGGTCGATCTTCCCGAACCCGATCTCACCGCCGCGCACGCGCAGCTCCTGGAGCTGGGGGTAGACCTTGTAGATCGGCTTGATGTCGCCCACCTGCGTCCAGGAGATCTCCGTCTCGTCCGGGAACTCGAAGTCGCCGATGAACAGCGAGCGCAACGGCGGCGCGGGCTTCGCCTTCGCGAGCACCTCCAGCGTTTCGTCGTAATCGTTCTCGCCGTCGAAGTTGGCCATGCCCAGGGTCAGGCGGCTCAGGAACCGCGCGGACGGATGGGCCAGCAGCTCGGCCAGCAGGTCCGGGATGTTCGCCGTGGAGTCGTAGTCCACCTGACCCAGCCGGGCCTCGCGGATGTAGCCCAGGTGCCACTCGAGCTTGAGGGTCTCGTCGGAGACGGCCTCCGCCAGCGACTCGCCCAGCAGCTCTCCCGAGTGGTCCTCGATGAACTTCGCGACCTTCTTGCGCGTGGCCGTGGCCGTCGCCGCGGGTACGTCCAGCGCGGAGTGCTGGAGCCGGATGAGCTCGGCGCGCGGATCGCCCTCTCCCTCCAGCCAGGCGGCGTACGCGAGGTAGCCCTTCGCGTCGTCGGGCTTCGCGAGGATGGCGGCCTCCAGGTCCGGGTTGACGGCGGACTCAGCGGTGGCCTCCGCGCCGTCGCTGTCCCCACCCTCGGCGAGCGTGTAGCCCTTGCGCTCCTTCTCGTGGACCTGCGCTTCGTAGGCCTTCTTCGCCTCTGCCTTGGAGTCGAACTCCTCGACCTTCTCCTGGCCGTCGGTGCCGATGCGGCCCCAGCGCTTGGTCAGCGTGGTGCCCTCCAGGGTGATCTCCCAGAACTTGCTGGAGCTGCCTTCCGTGAACTCGTAGCGAGGCATCGCGCGTCCCTTTGGCGAAGAACGCCCGGGACGCTAGAGGAGCCCTCCAGCAACCTCAAGGCTCAGGGACGCAGCAGCACCAGCTCCACGCGGCGGTTGAGCTCACGTCCGCGAGGAATCAGGTTGGGAGCCTTGGGATTGCGGTCGCCCAGACCCACGGCCTCCACGCGGGACGGGGCAACGCCGGCGCGGACGAGCATGTCGGCCACGGCGCGGGCGCGGGCGTCGGAGAGGCTCTGGCGCGCGGGCTCGGGGACCTCGCGCGAGTCGGTGTGGCCCTCGACGCGAAGGCGGGCCTTCGGGTCGCGCACGAGCAGGTCCACCGCCAGCTCCAGGCCCGCGAGCGTGGCCTTGGTGGGCACGGGCTTCTTCTCGTCGAAGCTCAGGGGGTCGGGCAGCTCGATGCGGCCCTCCTGCACCTTGGCGGCCTTGGCGGCCTTGGGCGCGGGCACCAGCGCGAAGGCGAGCGACGAGTCCGCCCCGGCGGCCAGCTCCACCTGGCGCGTCTGCGCGAGGAAGCCGTCGGCGATGAGGTCCACGGTGTACGCGCCCGCGGACAGGGGCACGTCCTGTGGCTTCTTGCCGGGCACGGTGAGCTTCAGGGGCTCGCCCGTGCCGCGCACGAAGGCGGTGGCGGAGGTGGGCTTCTTCGACGTCACCTGGAGGCGCAGGCGGCTAGGCGCCACCGGAGGGCGCTCCACAGGCGGCGTCACGGAGACGACAGTCGTCGTGGGCTTCACGCCCGCGTCCAGCGGCGGCGTGGGCTGAACGACCTTCACCGGGACGCCGGCATCCACGGGCGCGGGCTTCACTGGCGGCGGCGCGGTGACGACGGCGGGCTCGTCCTGCGGAGGCTTGATCATCTCTGCGGTGACGGCGTGGGTGAGCTTGAGCTTGAGGCGCGGATCCGGCGCGTTGGGCACGACGCTGGGGGACGCCTTCACCACGACGCGCAGGCCGCGCTGGGTCTGGAAGCCGACGGAGGCGGTGATCTTCCAGAGGAAGCCGTTGGTCTCGCTGAACAGGCTCCAGGAGCCGTTGGTGTACGTGACGCGCGAGACGAGGGTGTGCTCGCCGGGTTCGACCTTCAGGACCGCGAGCCGATGGACACCGGGCGCGTTGAGCTCCTCCAGTCCCGGGACGGCGAGCGGTTCGCCATCCAGAAGGAAGTCGGTCTCCACGAGCCGGTAGCCGTCCTCGGGCTTGAAGCCCGCGAAGAGCACCTGCACTTCGGAGGGGGACTCGGGGACCATGTCGCGCAGCTGGCGTTCCAGCTCCGCACGCACCTGTTCCTCGCGCGTCGGCTCAGCCGCGAACGCGCCCGGAGCAAGGAGTCCGGCGAGGACCAGGGACCCGAATCTGAGGAAGGAAGAATCCACGAGGCGCACGCAGCATGGCACAAGGCGCCCCGGGGTGATGCAGGGATACATCCCTGTAGGGCGAGCAGGCGTGCGCGTCCGTCAAGTTTCAGGGACCCGGTTGAAGGCCTCGCGGTGAATCCCGCGTTCCAACCAGTCCTGGCGCAGGGAGGCCGGGATGGATCATCCTGTTCCGCACATGGATCCGCGGCCTGAATCCCCTCCGATGCCTGTCTCCTCCCCTCCCAAGCCGACGCCCCGCTTTTCACGGCGGGCATGGACCTGGAGCGCGGTGGGAGCGGTGGTGACGCTGGGAGTGCTCGCGGGGATGGTGCGGGTGGACCGGTCCGCGAGGGGGCAGGTGCTGCTCCAGCAGGGCGAGTGGGTGGACGTCCCTGCTCCGGCCGCGGGGCGAGTGATGTCGGTGGACGTGGGGCTGACCGAGAAGGTCAAGGCCGGGCAGGTGGTGGCGCGGCTGGAGACGGCGACCGGGGCAGCGGAGGTGGTGGCGCCGCTGGAGGCAATGGTGGGCCGGGTGGCGGTGACGAAGGGGGCCCAGGTGGAGGCGGGCCAGGTGGTGGCGGCCCTGATGAACCGGAACGTGTTGCCGTCGCTCAACGTGCTGTTCCCGGAGGAGTACCGGTCGGAGCTGGCCCCGGGGATGACGTTGGAGTTCCAGATGCCGGACATGCGCCAACCACTGGAAACGGTCATCGAGCAGGTGGAGGGCCCGGAGGAGTCGCTCCAGTTCGCGAAGGTGCAGCGGCGAGCCGAGGCGTACCCGAAAGGCGCGGTGCTGATCCGGGCGCACGTGCCGGCCCGGACCTACGAGCGTGACGGCAAGAAGCGCGTGTACCAGGACGGCGAGTCGGGCCGGGCTTACGTGAAACTGGGCACGCAGCGGTTGCTCGTCGCGTGGTTCCCGGGCTTGCGTGATGCGTTGCCGTGAGGCGGCCGTGTTGCTGTTTCTGGGGATCGCCGCCGGGTGTGCACGCGGGGTCGTGGCGGGCGCTGCCCCGGTGGAGGATGACCGTTCGATAGTCTTCCCGCAGTTCTTCGAACAGGCACCGATCCAGGTCGGCACATCCGAACAGCCCGTCGTGCTGGATGGAGCCGTGCTCCGCGCCCTGACCCAGGCGGTGGATGACTATCTGCCTCCGGACCGGTCTGAAACGGCGTGCACCGAACGGCGCACGTCTCATGTCTTCAGGGTCATCCAGCGTGAAGACATCGTCTTCGTTCGCATCGACATGGACCCGTCGGCATGCGGCGGAACCCGGCCAGGACTCGATTCCGGGGTCCGGTATGCCATCAGCCGTGATGGCCGCATCCTTCGCCGGATCCTGGATGGGATGGAGCCGTACATCCCTTTCGCGGACGGCGGTGTCATGGAGAAGGCCGCCCCTGGCGTCTCACCCTCTTTCGATCCGGCGCATCCGCTGCCCCTGCCCTTCCAGGACGCATCCTCGGACGCTGGCCTTGCGCCCGACGCTCAGGCCCCCTGACGCGACAGGCGCCGCTCCAGGCGCTCCAGGCGGAGCTGGTGGTCCTCCGGCAGCTCCACCGGGGCGGCGAGTCTGGCGTGGTACAGGGCCCGGGGCAGGTCCTTGAGGGAGTGCTCGTAGAGCTTCGTCAGGGACAGGTGCAGCACCGCACCCTGTCCGGGCTTCGCGAACGTGAGCGCACGCTGCAGGTGCGCCACCGCCGTCTCGCAGTCCCCCGAGCGGCGGCAGAGGCGCGAGGCCAGCACCAGCGCTTCGATTCCCACCGGGCCTCCGCTCTCCGCGGCGGCCTTCGCGAACGTCAGCGCCCGCGCCGCGTCCCCTGCCCTCTCCGCCACCTGCGCGAAGCCCAGCAGATCCCGGGGGTCCTGTTGCTCCGAGCCTTCGGACTGGAAGCGGCGCACCAGATCGCCCATCAGCGCCGCCAGCAGCAGCAGGTCCTTCTGGTTGTGCTCCAGCACCGGCACCAGCTCCGAACCGTCCGTGCCGCGCAGGAAGCGGAAGTACAGCTCCGGGATCTGCGAGCCGTCCACGTCCCCCACCCGGTGATGCCCCAGCACCTTCGACTCCAGGTGCACCAGCCGCGCGCCTTCGCCCCGGTGCTTGAACACGCGCCGCGCGCAGTGCAGCAGGTCCAGGTGCGGCAGCTCCTTCGGCACCGGCACGCGGTTGAGCACGAAGCGCGTGCGCAGCAGTGGCCAGTCGAAGCTCTTGCCGTTGTACGTGACCAGACAGGACGACGATGCCATGCGCTCGGCCAGGAGGCGCAGCATGGGCGCCTCTTCTCCCATGCGCCGCAGGAAGAGCTGCTGCACGCGCATCGAGCGGCCCTCGAACCAGCCCAGGCCCACCAGGAACGGCACCGTTCCCGTTCCGCCCGCGAGCCCCGTCGTCTCCGTGTCCAGCATCAACATCCGCGTGAAGTCCACTGACTCCAACTCCGGATGCAGCGCCAACCCCGCGACCAGCCGCGCCTCCACGTCGAGCGCCGCCGCCACTGGCGCCGTGCCGTGACGGTGGTCCGGCGCATACAACTGCTCGGCCACGTGCACCGTGCCATGTGGCGTCGACCGGGCCTCCACTGGAAGCGCCCGGGGCTCGGGAGCCGGCGCCACCGCTTTCCGAGCGGACGCCGTGCCCTGACGTTCCGACCAGAACGACAGCATCTGGCGCAGCGCTTCCACCCGGGGATCCGCGGGACCGTCCGCCGCACCACCGCGCTTCGCCGCGAACCGCCGCCGCGCCTCCTCGCGCAAATCCACGAGGCCGTCCGCCCGCGTGGCCGCGCGGTCAGCGACTTCCGTCCGCGCGGAGAGCCCGCTCGCCAACGCAGCCTCGGGAGCCCGTCCGCCGTCCGTGCCTTCGGCGTCGAGCGAGGGTTCCCCCTCCCCGTCCATCGACATGCGCTTGCGCAGCGCCTGGACCAGCACCTCCGCGATGGTGGTCGTCCCCGCCTCTTCCACCGGCGGAATCGGAGCCACCGCCGCGTCCTGCGCGCGCGCCTCCACCGCAGGTGTCTCCACCACGGTGTTCACGGGCGCCCGGGCCTGACTGCCGGGGCCCGCGCTGGAGAGTCGGGACAGCTTGCGCTTCAGATCCATGCCGCGCCCGTGCTCCTCACTGCACCCCGGCGACGCCGAGCGCCGCCAGCAGGTCCAACGCCAATCGCTTGCGCGGATGCGACCCCGACTGCGCGCTCCCCGGCTGCCCACCCGCCGCCGGCCCGATGCATGCCGGACACCCGTCCTCGCACGGGCACGACTCCAGCAGCTTGCGCCCTCGCAGGAGCAGTTCCTCGCGCTGATCGTACAGCCGCGCCGCCAGGCCCACTCCGCCGGGCACGTTGTCGTAGAGGAACAGCGTCGGGTCGAAGCCCACGCCTCCTTCCTTGCGCGGCGGACCGTCCGGCTCGTCCTTGCTGCCCAGCGTGCGGCCCAGGTCGCGCGGGTCGCTCATCAACCCCACGCACGCCACCGTGCGCAGCGCGGAACCCAGGCCTCGCAGCGCGTCGATGACCGCGGGCCGGGGCGCATCCATGCTCCGCACCACCGCCTCCGGCACCGTCAGCCACAGCGCCGACGTGTGCATCTGCATCTCCGGCAAACGCACGTCGCCGTAGCCCACGTTCTCGTGCGTGTGGAACTTGATCTTCTTGTACCCGACCACCTTCTCGATGACGGACACCTCGCCCAGCCCCGCGTGCAGCGAGGGCCCCAGCGGCGCTCCCTGGTCCTCCTGGATGACGCTCACGCGCACGTTCGTCATCGCGTCCGTGAAGTAGTCCGGCGCCACCTTCCGCACGAACGCCTTGTGGTTCTCCAGGTCCAGCATCTCCACCTGATACTGCTCGGAGTCGTGCTGGTAGATGGCCTGCTCGTGCAGCTGCGTGTGCGCCGAGCGGAAGTCCATCTCCGCCAGCGTCTTGTCCGTGCCGCGCTCGATGACCACCACGTTGTCCCAGCCCACGCTGCGCAACGACACGTGGTGCGCCGGATACGCGTCCGAGGACCAGTGGAACATCCGCCGCCCGCCCTCCGGCGCCTGCGACGGGTGCACCACCTGGTGCTGCGTGAGGAAGTCCAGCGCCTCCGTGGTGTTCTCCACCGGCACGTCGCCGAACGCGTCCCCTTCCTCGAAGGGCAGCTCGAACGCCGCGCACTTCAGGTGCTGGACCAAGATCTCCACGTTGTCCGGATCAATCCGCGCATGCTCCACCGGCGCTCCCGTGAGCGCGCGCGGATCCGCCGCGAAGTACTGATCCAACGGCGCGCTGGACGTCACCAGCAGCGCCAGGCTCCCCATGCCTCGCCGGCCCGCGCGGCCGAAGCGCTGCGCCAGCGCCGCCACGGAGCCCGGGTAGCCCGCGCACACCACCGCGTCCAGCGAACCAATGTCGATGCCCAACTCCAGCGCGTTGGTGGCCACCACGCAGCGCACCTCGCCCGCGCGCATCGCGGCCTCCGTCGCTCGCCGGGTGCCCGGCAGGTAGCCGCCCCGGTAGCCCTGGATGAGCGACGGATCCAGCTTCTCCTCCACGAACCGGTCGCGGAGGTACTTGAGCATCACCTCCACGTTGTTGCGCGACTGACCGAACAGCAGCGTGGACACCCCCGCGCGCACCAGGTCCGAGGTGAGCCGCACCGCGCTCTTCAGATAGCTGGCGCGGATGCCCAACTCCGCGTTCACCACCGGCGGGTTGTAGACCAACACCCGGCGCTCACCGGACGGCGCCCCGCTCTCCGACACGAGCGCCACTTCGCGCCCCAGCATCCGCTCCGCATGCGCCTTCGGATTGCCGATGGTCGCCGATGCCAGGATGAACGTGGGCGACGCCCCGTGGAACCGCGCCACCCGCTGCAACCGCCGCAGCACGTTCGCCAGGTGCGAACCGAAGACGCCCCGGTACGTGTGCAACTCGTCGATGACGACGTAGCGCAGGTTCGAGAACAGCCGCGCCCAGTTCGCGTGGTGCGGAAGGATGCCCGTGTGCAGCATGTCCGGGTTGGTGAGCACCACGCCCGCGCGCTCGCGAGCCGCCCGGCGCGCGTCCCCCGGCGTGTCACCGTCGAAGGTGATGGCGCCGTGGCCCAGGCCCGCCTCGCGCATGAAGGCGCGCAGCGACTCTTCCTGGTCGCGCGACAGGGCCTTGGTGGGGAACAGGTAGAGCGCTCGCGCTTCCGGCTCGCGCGCGAAGCGATCCAACAGCGGCAGGTTGTAGCAGAGGCTCTTGCCGGACGCGGTGGGCGTGGCGATGACCAGGCTCTCACCGTCGCGGGCCCGCTCGAAGGCTTCGGCCTGATGGGAGAAGAGCTGCTCCACGCCCCGGCGCTTGAGCGCGTCCCGGACCTGGGGAGCCAACCCCTCTGGCATCGGCGCGAACACGCCAGCGCGGGCCGGTGTCACGGCGTCATGGACGATGTTCGGCCACACCTGCCGGTCCGTCCGCCATCCCTGGAGGACGGCGTCCAGCCCGCGAGCCCCAGACCACGGCGTGCGGCGCGGGCCGGAGAAGGCCTCGGTTTCCTTCTCGGGCTTCATAGGGCCGGCCACTGTACAGACGTGTACCCGGAAGGACAACGCGCGTCAGGACCCACCACGGCGGTCTTTTGGGGGCCCATCACCCACATTCCCACCCGACAGTAGCCGGCCCGATTCCCTGCTGGGCAGGCGGCTCCTGGGGACCTCGACGGGTCCGAGGCGCGGACCCTAGTGTCCCGCGCCCGTGGCGCTCGCGATCTTCCTGTTCACTTACATCTTCATCGCCGGGGCGAGGCTGCCCTTCATCAAGCTGGACCGTCCCGGAGGTGCCCTGCTGGGCGCCACGCTGATGGTCGTCGCCGGGGCCGTCACGCCCGCGGAGGTCTTCGGTCACAGCTCGGACCGGAACCAGCAGGCCATCGACATGGACACCATCGTCCTCCTGCTGGGGATGATGCTGCTGGCCGTGTACCTGGCGCAGGCGAACTTCTTCCGCGCCGCCGGAGCCAAGGCCCTCAAGGTGGCGCACACGCCGCGGCTGCTCCTGGTGGCCGTGACGTTCGTGAGCGCGTTCCTGTCCGCGTTCCTCGTCAACGACACCGTGTGCCTGTTCCTCACGCCGCTGGTGCTGGTGGTGGTGGAGGACGCGCGCCTGCCGCCCGTGCCGTACCTGCTCGCGGTGTGCATGGGCAGCAACAGCGGCTCCGTGGCCACCTTCACCGGCAACCCGCAGAACATGCTGATCCAGGGCGCGTCCGGCCTGGGCTACGCGCGGTTCGCCGCGTACATGGCCCTGCCCGCCATCCTCTCCACCGTCATCGTCGCCCTGGCGCTGCTCTACCTCTTCCGCAAGGAGCTGCCGTCCGCGCGCTTCGACACGCACCCGCCCCCGCTGGAGGTGGACCGCCGGCTGCTCTCGCTGGGGCTGGGAGTCCTGCTGGGCGTGGTGGTGGCGTTCTTCGCCGGCCTGCCCATGAGCTGGAGCGCGCTCGCGGGCGGCGTGCTGGTGATGTCCCTGTCCGGGCACGAGCCGCGCGAAGCGCTGGAGCGCGTGGACTGGGTGCTGCTGCTCTTCTTCGCCAGCCTCTTCGTTGTCGTGCACGGGGTGAACAAGGCGGGCTGGGCGGACGAGATCCGCCACCTGTTCTCCCCGCTGATGGCCGGGCCGCCGTGGCGCGAGACGCTGGGCTTCGCGGGCCTGACGCTCGTCGCGTCCAACCTCTTCAGCAACGTGCCGTTCGTGATGCTCGCGCGCGCGTGGGTGCCGACCATGCAGGAGCCGGAGCTGGCGTGGCACGTGCTCGCGCTGGGCTCCACGCTCGCGGGCAACCTCACGCTGGTGGGCAGCGTGGCGAACCTCATCGTCTTCGAGGCCGCGCGCGACAAGGTCCGCATGGGCTTCGTGGACTACCTGCGCGTCGGCGTGCCCGTGACGTTGCTCAGCTTCGCCGTGGGCCTGGGAGTGCTCCTGGCGGAGCACGCCCTCTTCTAGGCATCCGGATCCGGCAGCTCGCCCGCGGGCAACTGGAGCTCGGACGGGGCGGGCGTGACGGCGGAGGGCACGGTGTCCGGGGCGGTGTTGCCCGCGGGGGCCGCGCCCTTGCGGTTGGGCGTCAGGTCCTTCACGAACATGTCCGCGACCTTGTCCAACAGGGCCGTCATGGCCAGGCGGAACAGCTCCGGCTCCTTGCCGACCTTGAACGGATCCAGGTGCTGCGCGCCCTGCTCCACCGCGTCCAGATCAAACGGCCGGCGCCACAGCTCCGAGCGCCCGTCCACCCGGAACATGCGCCCGTAACCCTTGAGGTAGGCCCCGGCGTGCCCGTCATCGCTGCGCATGCCGTAGTCCTGGATGACGAACTCCACGATGGTGTCCGCGCCCAGCGGGGCCATCAAGTCGTAGTCCGGCGCGTTGGCGGGCACCTCCTCCACGAGGAAGCTCTCCAGCGCGGAGGCCACCCGGGCGGGGTCCACCGCGTCCGTCCAGGGGGCCTCTTCCGGCAGGCGCGACAGGGTGGTGACGCGCAGGCGCTCGGAGAGCTCGAAGCGTGTCACCGCCTGCTGCAGCTTCACGGTGAGCCGGCGGTCGGCCTCCTTGGGCTCCAGCTTCTTGAGCTTGTCGGAGTACGCGCTGTCCTCCTGGAACACCTTGCTCTTGGGCCCCGCGCCGTCCTCGATGCGGGAGATGAAGGCGGGCCGCTGGACCCGGTCCAGGTCCGCGCCGGACAGGCGCTGGGAGGCGCAACCGGCGGTGAAGGCGACGAGGACTGCGGCGAATAGGACGCTTCGGCTTCGCACCATGGGCCTCAGGCTAGCCCATCCCCGTGCCCCTGGCCTGTTTGTGACCCACCGAAGGCCTGGGGACTGTCCGGCACTGATATGCTGCCCGGCCGTGAATCCTCCCCCTTCTGTTCCTCCCGGCCCGGGCCCCAACCGCAAGCGGCGGTTGGGCGAGATCCTGATGGACGCCGGCCTGCTCACTGAAACCCAGCTGCGGTCGGCGCTCGCCGAGCAGCGCAAGTGGGGCGGCCGGCTGGGCCTCACCCTGGTGCAGATGGGCGTCGTGGACGAGAGCTCCATGGTGCATGCCCTGTCGCGGCAGCTGGCCATCCCCACCGTGAACCTGGACACGCACGTCCCCGTCCCGAACGCCCTCCAGGCGCTGCGCGTGGACATCGCCGAGCGCTACACCGTCTTCCCCATCGCCTACGAGTCCGGCTCCAAGACGCTCACCGTGGCCACGTCGGATCCCACCAACGTGGAGTCCCTCCAGGAGCTGGCCTTCCACTCCGGCCAGAAGCTCCAGGTGGTGGTGGCGACGGCGTCCTCCATCGAGCGCGCCATCCGGCACCACTACCACGGTGAAGTCACCTCCACGGCCGCCACGCCGCTGAGCTTCGGCATGGACGAGGCCACCTTCGAGCTGGCCCCGCCGCAGCAGGCCGAACCCGTCGCGCCCCCGCGCCTCCCCACCCCGCCGCCGCTGGTGCGCGACGTGGAGCTGGCGTCGAAGGTGGAGGCGCTCACGCAGCAGGTGGCGGACCTGGAGCGCATGGTGGCGCAGCAGGCGCGCGTGATGCGCGCGATGATGGACGCGCTGGAGGCCCGGGGCGCGTTGACCCGCGAAGAGGTCCAGGCAAAGGCACGGTGAAAACAGCATGACGCTCCTCTTCTCCGAAAAGCTGAAGCTGGAGCTCACCGTCACCGCGGGCGAGCAGGCCTTCGCCATTCCCGGTGGACAGGTGCGGGACTTCTCGCTGCGGATGACGCCCACGGGCTTCAGCTGCGAGCTGACGTTCTGGACCTCGCTGGAGAAGGCGGACGCGGCGCTGTTCACCGCGTTCAGCAAGCCGGACCTGGTGCGGGTGCGGCTGGCGCTGTCCGGCGTCTTCAACCCTCCGCCCACGCCGCTGGTGGTGCAGGGCATCGTCACGGAGAAGCGCGTCGGCGGCACCGCGCACGGCAACAAGGACAGCGTGGCGGTGGCCTTCCGCCAGTACACGGTCCTCTTCGAGGACCCCGCGCGCGTGCTCTGGAAGCAGCACCGCCCGGTGGAGCTGCACACGGCGAAGAAGCTGTCGGACCTGCTGGACGCGCACAAGCCCGGCGGCCTGCTGCTCACCTACGACTGGGACGCGCTGGAGGCGAAGCAGGCCCTGGTGTGCCTGGGCATCGGGGATGACGACGCGGCCGCGAGCTTCTACGACTTCGTCCTCTGGTTCGTGGACACGCGCGGCGGCGTGCTCACGTACGACAGCCCCAAGGACACGTACACCTTCTCCGCGAAGAAGCTGGCCACGGGCACCGTCACCGGACTCAGCCGCAAGCACGTGTCGCGAGTGGACGTGGAGATGCCGCCCGTCATCCGTCACAGCACACGGGTGCTCAACGGCTTCGGAGCCGGAGCGACCACGGTGGCGCTGGAGCAGTCCCAGGCGGTGGCGGGCATCCAGCACGACATGCTGGTGCGCACACCCATCGCGACGGAGGCAGAGCAGCGTCAGTCCGTGGAGAAGGGACGCCTGCGCGTGCGCAAGCGGCGGCTGCGGCTGACTTTCTCCGACGTGCCGCCCATCGCGCTGCACCCGGGGGCACTCCTCAAGCTGGACGGAGGCCGCTGGAGTCCGGACCTCACGGGCCTGGGAGAGGACCATCGTGTCGCGGAGCTGGCCTTCGACGGCGTGGGGCTCCAGGCCGGTCCGCACGACGGGCAGCAGGAGACCATGCAGGGCTACACGGTCTCCCTGTCCGTGCTGCTGGAGCAGAAGTCGGATCCGGTGCCGGAGCTGCCCGCGTACCGGCCGCCCCGCTACCCCATCTACGTCGAGGGCAAGATGCACAGCCCCGGCGGCGAGGCAACGGACCGCATCTACCTGCAGGTGGATGATCAGAAGACCTCCGTGACGAACTACCGGGTGGCGATTCCCCTGTGGAACAAGACGGTGAGCGTGCCTGCGGAGCCCGGTGAGTTCCCCGGGGAGTTCTACTTCCCGCCGTACAAGAACGAGCGGGTGCTGGTGGCGCTGCACTTCGACCACGCGGCGCTGCACCGCTTCCTGGACTGGGGCGACGGCGTGCGCATGCCCCAGGACAGCCAGGGCGATCAGATCCTCTTCGGCAAGAGCGGCGCGAACCAGACGGCGCTCACGCACGACTTCAAGGACAACAAGCCGGTGTGGAACCTGGGGCGGGTGAACTCCAACGACACGGAGATCATCCGCCTGTCGGAAGGGCACCTGCTCATCCAGACGAAGGAGAACGCCGGCGGCGCCGCCACCACGCCCACGTACGACGTGACGCCGCAGGTGGAGACGGCGAAGGGCGATCTCACCGCGGGCGTGGACGGCGCGGTGAGCGACGCGACGGCGGCGTACAAGGAGTCCTCCGCGGCGGTGAACTCCAAGTTGAACGCGGCGACGGAGGAGACGGGCGCGGCCCTCTCCGCCGCGGAGGCCCAGGTGAAGGGCAAGGCCGCTGAATCCCGCGCCAAACTTACTGGCGCGCTCAACGGCGTGGATGGCCAGACGGGCGCGCTCTCCGGCGCCGCCGCTGAAGCCAAGGCCGCGCTCGCGGGGCTGAAATGAACGAGCTGCGCGCCACCGTGGCGAAGCACAAGGCAACCGTGGAGGGCTTCGGCTCCGGCATCACGCCGCGCCTCGCCACCGCGAAGGGCGAAGTGGAGACCCTGGCCCAGGGAGTCGTGGAGCAGGTCGCCGCGCTCCGTCCCTCCATCAGCGCGTCGCTGGGAGCGCTGCTCACGCAGGTGAACGCGACGAAAGTGACGCTGGCGGACCCCTCCCCCCGCTTCGATGCGCTGGCCACGGAGGTGGAGGGCCACCAGAAGACTCTGACCGCCTCCAGCACCACGGCGCGCACGCAGGCGGAGTCACTGGGGAAGGAAGCGACGGCGAAGAGCCAGGGGATGGAGGCGCAGGCGAAGTCGTCCGTGGAGTCGTCGCAGGGACAGCTCACCGCGCTCCAGCAGCAGGTGGCCCAGAAGTGCGACGCGGACAAGAAGTCCTTCGACGCGAAGCTCGCGAAGCGCAAGGGCTCCAAGGAGGAGACGGAGGCCCGCCGCGCGCAGGGCTACGCGCTGATTGATCAAACGCGCTCGCAGCTCACGCAGGACCTCACGGGCGTGGGGTCCACCCTCACGGCGGCGCTGGCGGCGGTGCTGGTGCGGCTGACCACCTCGCGCGACGCGGCGACGAGCCGGAGCACCCAGCTCACCTCCACGCTGGACGGCGCGGTGAAGAACCCCGTGAGCGCGCTGAAGACGCTGCACCAGGAAATCCTCAACGCGGGCACCACGGCGAAGGACACCCACAAGCAACAGCAGTCCGTGCTGGAGGGCCAGCGCAAGACGCTGGTGGATCAGCTGATGGCCGCGGCGACCGCGTCGGCCGCCATCGTGGATCCGCTGGACACCCAGGTGGCCCCGTCGCTGACGGCGGGCAAGACGCAGGCGGACGGGGCGCTGGACACGCTGGGCAAGACGATTGGCGGCCAGGTGGCCAGCGTCACCGCGCAGCTCACGGCGGTGGAGAAGCTCATCGAGCAGGTGCAGAAGCAGGTGGAGACCGCCATCAAGACGGTGAGCGGCACCATTGACAGCGTGGTGCAGGGCGCGCTCACGGCGGTGGAGACCGTCAAGGCGCCGCTGAAGGCCACGCTCGAGGCGGCCTTCACCACGCTGGACACGCTGGTCGCGACCGTCAGCGCCCTCAAGCAGCAGGTGATGGCGCTGTTCGAAGCGCTGCCGCAGATGCTCGAGCAGCTCCAGACCCTCTTCCAGCAGATCGTCGGCTCGCTGGAGTCGCTGCTGGAGCGGGCCATGGGCCTCCTGGAAGCCATCCCGGCCGCGGATCTGCCCAAGCCGCTGGTGAACCCCGCGGTGCAGGGCATCAGCCAGGTGGTGGGGCAGATCACCACGCAGCTGGGCACCCTCTCCTCCCAGGTGGGCACGCAGCTGCAGGCGGTGCAGAAGACCATCGTGTCGCAGGTGGAGACGGTGCAGACCCAGGCGCAGACGCAGATTGACACGGCCACGACGCAGGCCGTGACGCAGATGGGCACGCTCACCCAATCCATCCTCCAGGGCATCGAGCAGGCCACCGCCCAGGTGGGCCAGATTGTCGCCGCGGCCGTCACGCAGATCGGCACCGTGAAGGATCAGGGCGTGCAGCAGATTGAGACCATGAAGCAGCAGGTCGCCGCCCGGGTGACGCCGCTGGACACGCAGGTGCCCCAGCGCCTGGAGGCCCTGGACGCGCAGGTGGGCTCCGGCATCGACGCGGCGGTGCAGGCCATGCAGACGGCGAGGGACTCAGCGGCGGGCCAGGTGACGTCCGCCAAGGGCCGGCTGGACTCGCAGCTGGGCGGCACGAAGACGTCCGTGGCGGCCGGGCTGACGTCGCTGGAGCAGGCTCGCAAGAGCGCGGACACGTCGCTCGCCACCCAGGCGGACTCGGCGCTCGCGGCCTTCAAGCAGCGCGCGGAGGGCCTGAAGACGGGCGCCCAGACGCAGGTGGACTCCATCTCCACCCAGGCCACGGGGCAGAAGCCCCAGCTCCTCTCCCCTCTCGACGCGATTGGCACCCAGCTTCAGGGGGGCGCCTTCGCGAAGCCAGTGACGGCGGCGAACGGACGCGTGACGTCCGCGCTCAACGCGCTGGGGCCCCAGCTGGACGCGCTCGCGTCCTAGCCGGCTCCTACTTGGGCGAGGCCAGGGTCAACGGAGGCTCGGGCGCCTTGGGCGCTTCCGGGGCCTTGGGCGGGCCGACCGGGGCCGGCGCGGAATCCTGGGCGGACAGGCTCTTCTGCAGGTCCGTGCGGATGCGGCTCTCCTGCAGCTCGATGTCCACCGTCTTGGGCACCGGCACATCCAGCAGCGCCTGCCACGCTCCGTTGGGCGTGGTGAAGAGGAAGCTCACCGCCACCGCCTGCTCCGGCGGCAGGGGGATCTTCACCTGCTTCGTGCGGCTCGGGTAGATGACCACCGTCTGGAGCACGGACTCGTCCGGGCTGATGACCTTGGCCGCGACGTCCGCGTAGCCCTCCGTCATCGACGTCTTCGACACCGTGCGGATGAGCATGTACAGCGGCCGGCCCTGGTTGGTGCCCGCGGGCGCATTGACGTTCACCGTCAGGCTGGGCGCCGCGCAGCTGCCCACCACCACCGCTGTCACCAGACCCGCCGCCAGCCTCACGCCCCTGTCCTTCATGGCACCACCCCACGGAATGGCGCCCAAGGCTCGCCGCGCAATCCGAAGCTGATCTCCAGCACCTTCTCGTTCGCCGCCAACCCGCGACCCGGCAGCACCCACACCACGTTCGACTGATCCGTCAGCGTCGCGGACTCCAGCAGTCGGAAGCAGTTCCAGGACGACTCGGACATCTCCATGGAGCGGTAGCGCTTTCCATCCCGCTGCGGCGAGCGCAGCTCCACGCCAATGGACGACGGCTGCGGGCTCCACCAGCTCAGGGGGAACTCACCCCACGCCGGCCGCTGGTTGAAGCCGAACGACGCCGCCCCGCCGCACTTCAAGAACGACAGCGTCACGAAGCTGTCCGGCGTGGGCGCCGTCGGCAGCGGCAGCGGCCGCACCTGCATGGCGATGGGACGGGCCTTGCCCTCGTCGTCCCACAGGAGCTTCGACAGGCGGCCCAGCTGGCCCAGCGCGGAGAGCATGCGCGGCGGCAGCAGCAGCCGGGACTTCAGCGGATAGCGCACCGACCAGTCCGTCCCGCGCTCCTCCACCACCGGCGCCAGCACCTGAGTGACGAAGCCCCAGAAGGCCCCGTCCTTGCGGCGCAGCACCTCCAGCTCCACCGGGTCCACTTCCTGCGACGCGCTGGGGTTGAACGGATAGCGCTTCACCAGCGGATCCAGCGTGCGGCGGGCCTGGTAGGTCCACTGCTCCGCGATGACGCGCTCCAGCTCCGAACGGCCCCGGTTGCGCACGACGATGAAGGGCTGGCGGAACGGCTGACGGAACTCGCCCACCAGGCCGTGCTGATCCAGCCACGCGTCCACCCGGCGCAGATACGAGTCCTCCTCCTCCAGCAGCATGCTCAGCGCCACGCGCCCCACCGGCGACAGCATCTCCGCCAGCTGCGAGCCCGCCGAGGACGCCGTCGCGCCAGCGGCTCCAGGTGCTGCGGGGTCCTTGGGCGCCGCGGGCTTCGCGGCCGCGGGCTTCGCGCCGGACAGCTCCTGCTGCAGCTGCGACACCAGCGTGGTGTAGGCCGCCAGCTCCACGATCGCGCCGCTCTTGTCCGGCGTCATCAGCTGCACGATCGGCTTGAAGGGCGCCACCGCGTCGCGCATGGGCGCGTAGTACTCACTCTCCAGCGGACCCACGCCAGCGCGGGTGGCCACGTCGCGCAGCATCGCCTCCAGCGGTGACGACGGCTGCAGCAGCACGGACAGGTCGCTGGACAGCGAGCCTCGCGGCGTGGTGCGGAAGCGGTAGCCCCGGTAGGTCGCGTAGAGGTCCTGGCCGTAGCGCTTCGCGAAGGTCTGCACCTTGCCCTGCACGAAGGTGGCGCGCTCCACGGCCTCCTCGCGCGACAGGCTGGACTTGGCGAGCCGCTCCGTGAACTCGTCCACCAGCGGGGCCAGCTGCGCCTCGAAGGCGGCCTTGCCCAGCACCTTGCCCACCACCGGGAGCGTCCCGCTGGTGAACTCCGTGTCGTCGTCCCCCACCCCTTCGGTCGCCACTTCCGACGTCGTCTCGCCCGCGCGCGGGTTGAACGAATCCGCGTTGAACGGCGTGCGGCCCGTCTCCTTCAGCGAGCGCAGCGTCTTGTCCAAGAGCTGCCGCGACACGTCCATGGGGCGGAACACGAAGTCGCGCCGGAGGACCTCCACCTGGTAGCGCGCGTCGCCGTCGCTGGGGGCGAAGAGGCCGTCCGCGCGGGTGAGCAGCTCCGCGGGCGTCATGCGGGCGGCGGCGCGCAGGGCGGCGTCCGTTTCGTCCTCCATGCGCAGGATGGCCTCCAGCGTCTGGCGGTTCTGGCGCAGCCAGTCCAGCGAGTCCAACAGGCTGCCCACGCCCTTCAGCTGGCTGGCGTCCGGCTCCGCGTCCGACGCGTTGATGAGGTCCATCACCTTGCGGGCGGAGCTGTACGGCGCGCTCTCCGCCAGCGAGGCGCGCAGGCGCTCACGGTCATCCGCCAGCGCGCGCCACCGGGCCAGGTCCAGCTCCTTCGCGGCCAGCGTGTCCTGCAGCTGCATGAAGTGGTCGCGCCACGGGCCCAGCAGGCCGTCCATCGTCAGCCAGGCGAAGGGCCAGCGCGTCCAGGGGACGTTCTCGTCGAAGGGCTTGTCGCTGGCGATGACGTAGTTGGCGATCATCGGCTCGGCCAGGCCCATCGCCTCCAGCCAGTTGTGCTCCTGGTCGGTGCTGGCCAGGCTCAACCCGAAGGCCTCCGCCGTCCACCCCAGCTGCTTCTTGTGCGCCCCCTGCACGCTGCGCAGCACGAACTTGCCAAGGTCCTCGTTGCGCGAGGCGTAGAGCACACCCAGCGTGTAGAGCACCTGCTCCGGACGGCACAGCGTCTCCATGTGGCAGCTGTCATCCACCGGGGACGCCGGGACCAACGGCGTGGCGCGCGTGCCCCGGCCGGCGAAGGCGGGCGCGGGCTGGCAGCCGGGAATCTGGCCCGGGCAGCGCCGGCACTGGTCCTGGCACTTCTCCAGCATCGGCTTCAGGTAGGACATCCGGATGCTGCGCGCGAGCCGCGCCCGCAGCTCCTCCCACTCGTCGGTGAAGCTGTGGGTCAGGGGCGGCCAGAAGCGCGTGGCGCCCCAGAGGTCCTCCATCGCCTTCACCGCGTCGGTCGTCTGGGACTCCACCACGGAGCCGGACACGCTCTGGTTGCGATCCTCCAGCCGCTGCACCGTCACCTGGAACGCGTCCAGCTTGTCCTGCGCGCGGAGCAGCAGCCGGTAGAAGTGCCCGTACGCCAGCAGCACCGGCAGGCACCCTACCGCGAGGATGGCCGCGCACCGGCGCAGGTGCGTCCAGCGGTAGTCCCGGACGAGCAGCTCCGCCGGTTGATCCGCCTGCACCGCCAGCGCCCCGGTGGGCCGGGCATCCGCCCCACCCGAGGACAGGTACACGCGCTGGAGCTTCAGCGGGTACGCCAGCGAGCCGCCCTCCAACAGCGTGGACACGAAGCGCCCCAGCGCCGCGAACGCCTCGCCGCCGCGCGAGTAGAAGGCCGCCAGCCGCTCGAACGCGTCCGGCGACAGCGAGGTGAGCCCCAGCGCCAGGTACTTCTCCATGGGCTGGAGCGCTTCCCCCAGCTCCCCTTCCCTGCCCGGCGGCGGCACCGTCAGTTCCAGCGGCACGCCGTTCTGGCGCAGCAGCTGCGCGAAGTCCGCGTAGCCGTCCAGCGTGTCCATGTGCGTGAGGACCAGCCGCGTCTCCACGGGCGACTGGCACACCTCCGACAACAGATTCACCTTGCCGCGCAGCAGCTGGGTGACGCGCTTCACCTCGTCCGGAGACGTCTCCAGCAGCCAGTTGACCTTCAGGACGATGACGGCGCGGCCCACGTGCCGGCGCCCGAAGGTGGCCTTCCACAGCCGGCGCAGCGCACGCCGCGCGTGGCGTGAGTCATCCTCCAGCACGGGAGCGGCCAGCTCCTGCACCACGACCTCGGGCCCCAGGAACATCTTGAGGAGCGGGTCGTCCGTGTAGCTGGGCATGAACTGGCGCTGCTGCCGCTCCCAGTCCACCTCCGCCTCGATGAGGTCCGACTTGCCGCTGCCCGCCGGGCCCAGCACCACCAGCGTGGGGAAGTCCCGCACGGACGCGCGGAAGCGCCACGGCAGCTTCGCCAGGAACTGCTTGCGGATGGCCAGCAGCTGCCCGGACCCGAGCGGCTTCTGCTCGCCCGCGAGCGACGGGCCGCGCTGCTGCCGCTTGCGCCACCAGAGCGTCACGCCCACGCCAATGGCCGCGAGCACCACCACGATGCCCAACACGAGCACCCAGTGGGCCTTCAATGCCGCCAGCATGGACTGGAGCGCGCCCACGGTCAGCCGCCGCTCCTTCCGCCCGGCTTCACGGCGAGCTGGAGCGCTTCGAGGACATCCTCCGCCTCCTCCAGCGTGGACGTCAGCTTCGCGCGCAGCTTCTCCTGCTCCTGCGGCGACGGAAGCATTCCATCCCCCGGTGGATCCAACGCCACCAGGCCCTCACGCACGGAGTCCAGCAGCGGCTGCACGCCCTCCTTCAGCGACCCCAGCTCCGAGCCCACCTGCTGCTCCAGCGCGTCCAGCAGCGCGAGCGTCTTGGGTGGAGCCTTGGGCGCCGGCACGGGAGGCCGTGCGTCGTGTGTCGGGAAGGGCCTCAATTGGAGACCCACCACAGGAAGACGGGCAGCCCCAGCACGATGGCCGCCGTCACGGCGTAGTAGTGCACCGGGAAGTCATAGACGGTGGGCACCGCCGCGGGCACCACCGGCGCGGACGGCGCCATGGCCGCCGGCTGCGGGATGCGCTGCGAGATGCGGTCCTTGATTTCGCGGATGCGCTCCGGCTGCCCCACGAGGCGGCCCGTGAAGCCCGCGGCCAGGCAGAAGCGGATCATCTCGAAGACGATGGAGGGGGTATCGTTGCGACGCAACTTCTCTTCCACGAAGTCGTAGAAGAGGTCTCCGCCTGCATCAACCTGAAACAGGTTCTGCTGCAGGAGTGGCCAGAGATGTTGCTCCGCGTCCGCCAGCCGCCGCAGCACCCACTCATCGAGGAAGTAGACGAAGGGACGGATCAAATCCTCCACCTCGTCCGGGCGCATGTCCGCGCCGAACGCGGCGCGCAGGCGCTCCAGCTCCACCATCAGCGCCTGCTCCAGGTGGCCCAGTGCCTCCGGCCCCACCCTGCCCTGCGGCCGGCGCGCACCCGGGGCGGGCTCGGCGGGCAGTGCCCGGTCGAGGAGCTGGCGCACGCGACGCTGCGTGGCCAGGAGTGCGTTCCAATGCTCCAGTTTCATGCGTGTGTTTGTCTATGTTGGAAGCTGTAGCGGTCCCAATCCCGCCACCGAGGCCTTGAGATCAACAGTTGCCTCGTTGTTCCAAGCATCAAGCAGGTCCCTCAACTGCTCAAGAAAGCAGATGACGACAGGCTCGAAGCTTTGGTCGAAGGGCTCCATCACGGCCTCGTAAGCGTGGCGGATCCCCGAACCCTTGAGAGCGCTGTCGGGCACCATATTGAACTTCAACTCCTTGAGCCATGGAAGGACGCGGCGGAACGGGCTCTCCGCGGGGGTCCCCAGGTGACCCAGCAGGGCGACCACCTCGTCGCGGCCCAGCGTGGGCTTGGCCTTCCACGCGAGGAATTGGGTCAACGCCTCGACATCATCCCGTAGCACGCTGTCGCGGTGCGGCTGCAGGCTGCCCACTGTCTGCCATTTCAAGCCTTCGATGTGACGGCCCGGCACGGACACCTCCACCCTGCCCGCCGCCTGCGCGGAGAACTGCGGCTGGTGCCACAGCGCCTCCAAGACAATCTTTCGCGGCGCCGTGAAGGCCTCCGGCATGCGCACGATGAGGCTCTGCCGGGACGCGAGCTTCTCGTCGAAGGTCTCGTCCACCTCGTAGCTGGGGCCCTTGCCGGGCAGGAAGGCGGGCCGCAGCGGGGCCAGGCCGGCCTTGGTCATCTCGAAGACGCCCGTCACCGAGTGCAGGGTGAACTCGCGCCCCGCGCTCATGCTGATGATGGGGTGCTCCGCGCGCGTGCCGTCCGCCACCACCACCTGCGCGGGCTCCGCCTTGAGGTTCACCACCGGCACGGTGAAGAGCTGGAAGAAGTCCGGGTGCAGCGAGCGCCCGACGCTCCAATCCTTGTCCAAGTCCAGGCAGATGCAGAACCGCATCCAGGAGCTGCCGCGAGGCGGCGGCACCTTCACGTGCACGAAGAGCTGCTGCTCCGGGAACTGGAAGAACGCGCGCAGGCGCTGGAACGGGTGCGCGTAGAGGCCGCTGTCGTCCGGCGCGGGCGGGTCCCGGTTGAAGGACACCTCGCAGGGGCTGCCCACGGAGTGCTCATCCGCCTCTTCGTCGTAGACGACGCTCACCTGTTTCACGTGCTTGCGCAGCGCATGAAACACCGCCAGCGACGAGCGGTAGTCGTCCAGGTGCCGCACGTGCAGGCTGAGCACGTCGATGGCGTCCTTGCGCGCGAAGCGGGACTCGAAGCGGAGGATCAGCCGGTGGCCGCTGCGCACCTGCGGCACCACGTCCGTGCCCTTGAGGAAGATGGGCAGCACGCGCAGGTCGCGCTGGAGCCGGAAGGAGCCCGCCACCCCTTCCGCGGGCGTCAGGCGCAGCTCCGTGCCCCGGGTGAGGAGCACCGGCTCCACCATCTTCTCCGTGGGCACGGCCTGCGCCATGGCGGTGGCGGGCACGGGCTCCAGGAGGAAGTCGAAGAAGCCCGCGAACAGCCGGCGCCAGGTGGAGCGCAGGTTGTGCAGCGTGGCGTGCCGCGTCTGGACGGAGAAGAACGCCATCGCCTCGATGAGGCGGCGCACGTCCGGGTCCTCGCGGTCCAACGGAGCCGCCGGGTGCCGCTCCTGGAAGCGCTGACGGAAACGCTCCAGCCCGTCCAATTCCGACAGGAAATCCAGGTAGATCTTCTCAGAGAAGTCCTTCACCGCCCGCTCTCCCGCCGTACGTCTGTCGTTGCCATGTGTGAGTCAGTCGTCTTCAGCCCAGCTTCACCAGGGTGCCGCCCACGCTGGTGATGGAGCCCTTCAGGTTCGCCATGCCGGAGCTCTCCAAATCGAGCTTGCCGGTGCCGGACACCTTGGTCATCGCGCCGGACATCTCCGCCTGCGACTTGCCGGCGAGCTTCAGCGTCACGCCGTCCACCTTGGCCTCGCCGCCGGACGTGACCATCTCCGCGCCCATGTTGCCCTTCATTGCCAGCTTGGACGTGGCCTCGATGTTCACGTTCGCGCTGGAGGACAGCTTCGCGTCGCTGGTGGCCGTCTGCGTGAGCTTGGCGCTCGTCTTGAGCGTCATGTCCTTGGTGCTCTCCACCGTGAACGTGTCCTGGCTGTTCCACTTGGAGACGCCCTTGGACTTCATCGTGATGGTGTCGGTGTCGAAGGTCAGGTCCTTCACCGTCACCACGATGCTGTCCTGCTTCTGCACGTAGGTGCTCGTCTCCTGCGGGCCCTTCACCGTGATGGTGATGCTGGTGCCGTCCATCACGATGGTCTGGGTGATCTGATCATCCCCGTTGTCGACCTGGACGGTGATGCCCCCCTTCTTGTCCAGTTCGATCTTGCAGACCAGCGTTCCTGCCGCTCCCGGTCCTGAAGCTCCCATCGTCCCTCCCGCCTCAGGCGGACTCTTCCTTCACCAGGATGAGCAGGTTGCCTTCCTTGAGTTCGACCTTCTCCGTGTCGCTCTCGTTCGTGCGCTGCAGGCGCCACAACGGCTTGTTGTCCTCGTAGAAATGCCGCATGGACGTGCCGCTCGTCGTGGTCTTGCCGACGAGCAGGTGCACGCCCTGCCCGTCCGAGGGCAGGCGCGCGCCCGCTCGCCAGTCCAGGTTGCGCTTGAGCCACGCGCGCAGGAAGTCCAGCGCCACCAGCACCCGGGCGCCCTTGTAGGCCGGGAAGTAGAAGTGCCCCGGCTGCAGGTTCGCGTTGAAGGGTACCTGGATGATCTGGTTGGCGAAGAGCGGCAGCTTCACCTTGTAGCTGTCCAGCGACGTGGCGTCGTCCGTGTACGCCTGCCAGGTCTCGTCCTTCTTCTCGCCCACCTCGCTGACGATGAGCCCCTCCACGAAGCGCGGGAACACCGGCGCGGTGAAGGGCGGCAGGTCCGTGTGCAGCTCGGCCTTCTTCTCCAGCCGCGTGGTGAACGAGATGAGATAGCGGCTCTCCGGCTTGGGTCGGCGCGTGGGCTCCTCCCCTTGCTCGCCCGCCGGGATCTCCCCCTCCTCCACGGGCAGCGGATCCGCGCGCAGGTGCATCCGGCGCACCCGGAAGTCCTGTGTGACGGGCACGCCCGCCGCCGTCCAACCAGCAGTGTCCGGCAGCTTCACCAGCGCGCCCGGGGCGAAGGCCACCGCCGGGAAGCGGTTCCAGGTGAGCTCCACCTCCAGGCCGCGCACCTTGAGGCGCGCCGTCTCCAGCGTGGCGCGGGCCTGCACGTCGTCCGCGATGTCCGTGCGCAGGAGCACGTCCTGACGGACGCCGGTGACGGCCTGGGCGTTGGTGATGGCCTGGTTCTTGGGGCTCTCCGCGGCCGCGTTGAGGATGGCCACGTCGTGGCGCGCGACCTCCGGGAACACCACCGACACGCGGTCCACGTCCGCCGAGCGAAGCGTGAGGGGCGTGGGGCTGGCGTCCTTCGCCGCGCGCAGCTGATAGCCCTGCGCCGTGTAGTCGTACGCCAGCACGCCGTTGCGCGTGTTCACGAACCAGACGACGAAGTCGTAGAAGCTGGCGCCGGATTCCGGGGACAGGCCCAGGAAGATGAGCGGCCGCGTCTTGGCCAGCTGCGCGTCCCAGTCATTGGCCAGGGTGATCTTGTCGCCCTTGTGCGCGTCCAGCACGTCCTGGAGCGTCTTCTGCGTGTAGAGCACGCACGGGTAATGCTGCTTCCACAGGAGCCGCGCGGGGTCCACGAAGCGCACGGTGTAGTGCCGGTAGGTGATGCCCGCGCCCTTGGCCTGGGCGACGCCCTCCTCCGTGAGGGACTTGTCCTGCACCAGCCCCTTCACCTTCAGCGACGTGAAGGTGGGCTTCGTCGCCGTGTCGGAGTGCACGGCCTTCAGCTCCAGCGCCACCTCCACCAGGTCCGGCTTGAGGAAGTCCGCCAGCAGCTTGTCCTGCTTCTGTCCGCCGTGGCCCGTCTCGTCGAGCACGCGGAACTCCACCCTCCCCTCGTGCCCCCAGCCGTGCAGGTCCAACTCGAAGGCGAGCACGTCCGCCGAGGGGATGGCGTGCGCCGTCCCGCCGATGGTGAGCGTCAGGCCCAGGTCCAGGCGGTCGGCGAAGGCCATCAGGTGTCCTCCGCCTGCACGCGAACCCGGCCGGTGGTGGAGTGGAACAACAACGACAGGTGACACGGCTGCCCGTTGAAGGTGCCCTTGCAGTCGAAGTACAGCCACAGCGAGCTGTCGCGGCCGCGCAGCTTCACTTCGGGCTCCACCAGCCGGGGCTCGTGCTGGGTGACTTCCTGCTGGATCTCCGCGGTGAGCGCCTCCACCAGCTCGCGCGTGCCCAGCTTCTCCGTGTACCCGCCCAGCCCGAAGTCATGCATGAAGAAGCCGTAGCCCTTCTTCGTGTTGAGCACGGCTTCGATGTTGCGCATCACGTGCTCCAGGCTGTCGCGCGAGTTGGTGCGCTCCCTGCGAGTCGCGAACTTGTCCAGGAACGGTGCGCGCGCCATGGCGTCTAGCTCCTCCGCCAGAACAGCGACGTCTGGGCGCCCCGGAGCGCGGGCGTCACGTAGAAGGCCAGGCCGTCCTCGCGCAGCGCGTGCTGCCACTCCTCGCCGTTGCTCAGCAGGTACCAGTCAATCTCCGGCCCCAGCGCGTGCGGGAACGACGGATACGGCACATGCTTGAAGGGCACGCCCTTCAGGGCCTGGCGGCGCACCAGCGGCAGCCGCGTGGGACTGGCCAGCTTCACGCCGTCCAGCGGCGTGCGCTCGCCGGGCTGGGTGCGCTGCACCAGGAGGTAGGCCTCGCTGGCGGAGCGGATCTCCGGCGGCAGCGGCGTCATCTGGTACTGCCCTTCCTTCGCCTGGAAGGCCTTGTGCGTGGAGCGCGTGGCCTCGGGCTGGAAGCTGCGCTGGAGCAGGCGGATCCACCCACCCAGGGCCTCGTTCAGCCCCTCGTGCTGGTACACCGGCATCTGCTCGTCCGGGAGCATCTCCAGGTAGCAGCACGCCTCGAAGTACAGCCGGCGAAGCGCGTCGAACAGGTGGTACGGGTGCACGTACACCTGCCGGAACATGTCCCGGCGCAGCGCGATGAGCCGCTGCACTTCAAAGAGCGCCCGGCGCGCGTTGGTGAGCCGGTCCGTGCGCAGGTACGTGTCGGAGATGTTGGTGAGCAGCTGCTGGCGCACCTGATCCAGCAGATCATCCAGCGTGGAGAGCAGCTTCTCCAGGAAGGGGTTGGGCCCCACGAGCAGGAGCGCGGGCACCCAGTCCGCGGACGTGTGCCACGCGCCGTCTTCGTCCTGGGATACGGCGGCCAGCCCCAGGGACGCGACGGTCCCGTCCAGCACCGGCTCCGTGGACAGTTGCAGCTTGTGCAGCACGCGCTGGATGACCGGCGGATCATCCGCGTACAGGCGGATGCCCTCCGCGCTGACGGTCTCCTTCAGCACGTGCAGGTAGACGATGAACTCCGTCTTGCCGACGGCTTCCAGCGACAGCGGCGCGATGACGGAGTTGCCCGGGACGTCCATCAGGTCCCCGGCCTTGGTGACGACGGTGAGCGCGGAGATGGACAGGCTGCCGCTCTGGAGGAGCGACTCGTTCCAGGCCATGTTCGCGATGCCGTACGACGGCAGGCCGGACAGGGTGGCATGGAGGCGGATCTCCGCGTCCAGCGCGTCCTCCTGCGCGACGAAATGCTCCGGAAGAAGCGTCTGGCCTACGTGCCAGCGGACCCGTGCGAGCTTGTACCGCTGCATACGCCGTTCTTTCCTTCCACCCGCCTGACCCAGGCCGGGAGCGAGACCTGCTCCCAGCCCGGTTTAGACTCAGACCGCGGCCAACGCTACTTGGCGGCCGCTTCGGTGATGCCCCACTTCTTCGCGATCTTCTTGGCGGACGAGGTCGCCAGGTTCAGCGACTGCTCGGCTGCCTGCGGCTTGATGCCAATCTGGAACGTGAAGTTCTTGGGCGACTGGACCTCGCGCGACTCGTTGTCCGCGACGGACATGTTCAGGTCGTCGCCGTTCTTCTCGAGCAGGCCCTTCATCTCCGCGTCGAGGAAGTTCGACTTGAAGTACTTCTTCCCGATGGGGTCGTACTCGTAGATGACGTACTTGAAGTTGACTTCAATGTTGCTGAAGTTGCCCAGCAGCATCTCCGCCACCTTCTGCTTGTTCGCCACCGACACCTGGCCGGAGAAGTACATGGCGTCCGTCACGCCCGTCTCCCACAGGTAGTGGTTGAGCACCGCGACGACCTTGTCGGCGATGGCCGCGTCCGGGTTCTCAGGATCCTTGATGGTCTCCTGATCCGGCGCCAGGGCCTGGCCGCCAATGGTGATGGCGGTGATGTAGCCCACGGGGGACTGCTTGTCCTTCTTGAAGTTGAAGCCCTGATACACGTCCAGGTTCCGCGAAAACTGGGGCATCTGTCACTCCAGGGTAAGCGGGGCAGGCACTCACCTGCCCCAGGTGGGATGCGGCTTAACCGAGCCGCGACTCGAGCATCAGCTCCACGTTGAGGCCTTCGAACTGGATGTGCGGGAGCACGGCCAGCTTGCAGTCGTACCAGCCGATCTCACCGGGACGCGGGAACACGGCCACGCTGCTCGCCTTGAACGGGAAGCGGCGCACGGTGAGGTCGTCCGGGTTGGCCACGGTCGTGACGTAGTTGGACAGCCACGAGTCCAGCTGGCGCTGGATGTAGGGCGCGTCCGCCGTGTTGCCGATGTTGTCGCGCATGATGCACTTCACGTAGTGCGCCAGACGCGTGATGGAGAACGTGTAGGCCAGGTTCGTGACGAGCTGCGAGTTCTCCGAGTCCTTGGGGTCCTTGAACGTCTTGGAGACCTTGGCGGACTGGGTGCTGAAGAACGTCGCGTCGCTGGAACCCTTGCGGTACACGAGCGGGATGAAGCCGGAGCGCGCGAACTCGTACTCGCGGTAGTCCGGGATGGCGATCTCCACCGGGGCCTTGATCTCCTCCTGGCCGCGCAGGGAGAAGGTGTCCACGGGCAGGCCGGAGATGAGGCCACCGCCCTTGGGGCCGCGGATGGACTGGCACCAGCCGCTGATCTCGAACGCCTTCACCATGTTGCGCGCGAGCAGGATGGCGGAGTTGCCCCACAGGTACTTGTCGGAGTCGCCGCGCGCCGTCTCGGTGAAGTTGAGGACGTCGCAGGGGTTCTTGTCCGGGTGCCAGGGCAGGCGCAGCACGTAGCGCGGGAAGGTCAGGCCCACGTACGCGGCCTCCTCCGTGTCGCGGAACGCGTTCCAGCGGCCGAACCGCGGGTGGGCGAGCACGCCCTCCAGGTTCTTGATGGCCTCCATCTCCTCGATGGTCTCGCAGCCGAAGAACTTGTGGTTCACGGCGGAGATGAACGGCGCGTGCGCGGCGTTGGAGACCTTGGCCATGCGCTGCAGCCAGGTCAGGTCCGCGGGCGACGAGGAGAAGTCGTACAGGCCGACGATGGCGCCGAAGGGACGGCCACCGTACTGGTCGTACTCCTGGATGTAGACCTTGTCGAACAGCGCTCCGGCGAAGATGTTGCTGGAGTTGTTCTCGAAGTCCTCCGCCAGTTCATCCTTGGCGACGTCCAGGATGTCGATGGCGATGTTGGCCTTGAAGTTGGTGTGGTCGACCAGGTCCTCCAGGCCGCGCCACGTGGACTCCAGCTTCTGGAAGGTGTCGTTGTGGAGGATCTCGTTCATCTGCACGTCGATCATGCGATCGATGCGGCTGATGACGTCCAGCACCTGGCCCTTGTCGAAGCGGGCGGTGTTGTCCGGGCCCTCCACGGGGGCCACGTTCTGCAGCAGCGCGGCGACGCTGGAGAGAAAGCGGCTCTCCAGGGTGACCTGCTGCTCGTCGCCGGCGGGCGCGAAGTTGGTGGTGATCATCGGCGCCGATTCCTGGGGCGGATCGAGCCGGACGCTGGTGAACAGGCGCTTCAGGTAGGTGGTCTCAGCCATGGCGGAGTCCTTTTAGAAGTCGAAGGGGTTGGGAAGGCGGATCAGGAAGCGGCCGGGGGCTTGGCGCCCGCGGCGACGGTGGCGGCGACCGCGGCCGTGGCGGCGGCGGCACCCCCGGCGGGCTTGCCAGCGGCGGGGGCGGCGGCGGCGGGCGCGTCCGTCTTCGCCGTCTCTCCGGCGGGCAGGCGCATGGTCTCGTAGCCCTTCAGCTCGTTGAGCAGCTCCTTGAGCGCATCCGGCTTGGAGAACAGCTCGTAGAGCTCGCGGCGCAGGTCCTTGCGGTTGTCGATGTTCGACTGCATCTCCACGAGGAGCGTCTTCAGGAGCAGCAGCGCCTTGAGCTTCGGCACGTGCTTGACGATCTCATCCGGGTGGAAGGACTTCATCCGGTCGATGGGGAGCGTGACGTTCAGCTCCTCCTCCACGTCCGGGTTGATGCGGTTGGCGACCTGGAAGTTGGCGGACATCTTCATGTCCTTCATCAACTCGTCCAGGTTGCGGCCGTCCACGGAGCGCAGCTTGCGCGTCTCCAGGTCCGTCTTGCGGTCCTCGGAGGTCCCCAGCGAGTAGTCGCCCATGACCAGGAGGCGCAACGGCAGGTTCACCGTCTCCTGCTCGCCGTTGATGGTGGTCCGGTACGTGAGGGTGATGCGGGATTTGGGAAGCTGGTCCTGAATGGCCACGGTGACTCCCTGACAATCGCAGAGCGCTTTATTCCCCCCGTCCTACTGGAGCCGCCCCGGGAGTACGCCCTGCCGAGTGAACATTTACAGCCTAGGCGCGATCAGGAATTCCCGTCAACCAGCCGACATGACAGGTCTACCGGGGTTCCGATGATCGCAGTTGAGCGGTGTCCCCCGTGAACAGGAGGACCTCCTGGGTTTGCTCCGGACCGCCTACCAGCGGCTCGTAGCCCAGATGACTTCCGTCGATGAGCCGGGCGTAGCTGCTCTGATCACGCAGGCACAGGATGACGGCGAGCACGAGCGGGGTCTCCGCGAGGCTCGGAAGGATGCGGGTGTTGAGGCGCCTGCGTGCCTCCACGGCCCAGGGGGTGCCGGTGCCGGAGTGCGGCTCGTTGAGGAACAGCCGCACCTCCACCCCGCCCGTGGGGACGGTGGCGAAGCCGCCCACCGCGCTGCCGTCTCCGAGCGCCGCGGCGCCCAGGCGGATCCCCTTGGCTTCGATGCGCTGGCGGCGCGTCTCGCGGCGCACCACCACCTCCGCCTCCGGGAAGACCTTGGCGAAAAGCCAGTGCAGGCTGCTGGGGCACGCGAGGCGAAGCAGACGCAGCCGATGCGCGGTGGAGTGCTCCCAGCCGGGCAGCAGGGATTCGTCGCGATCAGGAAACTGGCCCGCGAACCGGGTCCGCAGCAACAGGTGGTCAAAGTAACCCAGGAAGTCAGCCATCGTGTCCTGCTCCAGGCGATCCATGGCCTGGAAGAGAAAGGATGGCAGCGGCGTCTGGAGACTGAGCAGGCCCAGGTTGACGGTGATCACCACGCGCTTGCGCGGGTGGCGGGTGAATTCAATGGCATGCACCAGATGGGGCTGGTGCACGGTGCTGCGGTGGCTGCGGAACTCGACCTCCGCCTCGCCGTAGCCTTCCTTGGCGAGCAGATCCAGGAGGGCCGGCACGTCGAAGCTGCGGATGCGCTCGCTGATGCGCTCCTCGACGGTGAGCTTGCGGTTCGGCTGTTCGCGCTCCAGGGCCATGGGGGCTATTCGTCGTATTCCGAGCCGCCGCCGCGCGGCTGGCGCTGCTGGGCGACGAGGAACGCGTCCAGGTCCACGCGGTAGAGCTGATCCATGGCGCGGAAGGACAGCGTCTCCGTGTTGTGCAGCATGGGCTCAATGGCTTCCGCGTGCTGCGCCAGGCCATTGAAGAAGCCAGAGAAGAGCTGCGGCAGGAACACGCGCGGGTCGAAGCGCTCCACGGTGGCGAGCACGTCCACGGCGATGACGCTCGCCTTGGAGTAGTCCTCTTTCTCCACCAGCGCCTCAAAGGCAGACAGCTTGCGGACCAGCAGCGCGAGCGCGGGAGACATGGGCACGCTGGGGCCGGAGTCTTGTTCCTCCTGGCGGGCGGCCTTCTTGCGGCGCGCGGGGCGGATCTCCTCTTCCTCCTCCCCTTCGTCGTCCTCGTCCTCTTCCTCGTCCGGAGCGGCGGCGAGCTCGGGCTCCGGGGCCTCGGACTTGGGCTCCTCCGGCGGGGGAAGGAAGGGCACGCCCTGGGCGTGGGAGCGCACCGCGCCGAGCAGCGAGCGCATGGCGTCCATGCACGCGGGCTTCTGCAGGATGGCGAGCGCGGCGATGAGGGGATCCCCGAGGGTCAGGGCTTCCTCGATGGGCTCGCGATTGCCGGGCGCGGTCCAGGCCTGCCACTGGGCGTCCTTGAGGCGCGAGTGGTGTTCCAGGTGCTTGCCCATCATCTTCAGCAGCCAGCGCAGGCCGGTGTCCGCGAAGACGAGCTTCTTCTCCATCGGGCCGAAGAAGTCCCAGTTCTCCGTCAGGGTGCGCTTGAGGGAGCGGAACAGGACGGGCAGCGCCTTCATGCCCTCCGCGAAGAAGTGGCCGAAGAGGTACGGCCCCACCACGCGCACGTCGCGCACGCCCTGGCGCAGGAGCCCCTCGGCGGCACGGGCCGCGTCCGCGTACTCGCTCTTGGCGACGAAGCCGGTGATGGCCTCCAGGCGCGGATCCGGGCCCTCGGACTCGTCGAGCGGCACGGGGGCGGTGGTGAACTCCACGTCGAGCAGCGCGAAGTCGACGGCCTCCAACACCTGCGCGGGGCTACCCATCGATGGCCACCATCTGTCCGGGGGAGACGACCTGGATGACTCCGCCGTAGCTGCACATGCACTTGGAGTTGCTCTCCAGCGCCGGCATGTTGCCGATGAGCACCTTGGGGCACCCGGGCACCCAGGGGGCCGCCGTGGCGGGGATGCAGGGCATGGGGGTGAGGACGCCGAGGGCCGCCGCGGTCGCCGCCGCCACCATGGGGTTGGCCAATGACTGGCACATCCCGAAGGGCAGCACGTTCAGGAACGGCTTGTTGTCCATGATGTTCGCCGCGGGCGTGGTGGCCATGATCCGGTTCACGGGCAGCACCATCAGCGACGAGGGCGCCATCCCGAAGCTGCATTGGAGCATCGCTCCCATCACGACTTGAGCACCCATGTGCCGTTCCTTTTCAGCGCGCTGGCGACGGATCATCTTCGCCCGAAGCCGCGGAGCTTTCCAGCAGTCGTCCCCGCAGGGCGGTGAGGGCCTGGAACATCGGGTCCTTCGCCTTCTTGTGTAGCGCGCCGGTGAAGAACTGCGAGGCGCACCACGCGTCGTCGACCGCGCCCTTCACCCGGTGGGGAAAGAGCGGAAAGAACTCGATGCGGTCGGGCAGGAAATCCCCGCCCAGCAACATTTCGATGCGTCGGTTTATCTCCTGCTCGCCGGACGAGGGAGCAGGCGTGGCCCCGGTGAAGGCCAGGAGGAGGAAGCGGGAGTGGCTGGCGAGGCCACCGGTGGACACCGGCACCACGCTGGTGCCCGCGAGGAACGGCAGGCCCTCCAGCGCGGCGGTGACCTCCTTCGCGGAGTAGGTGCGGCCGTCGTGCCGGAAGCCCAGCGTGCCCGCGTAGTGGTAGCGCTGGCGGATCCGCGCGAGCAGGACGTGACCCGGCGGGTATTCCTTGTCCGGCAGGAGCGTGAAGACGCCCACGTCCGTGGGAGCGCCCTGCCCGCTCTGGTTCGGATCCTTCAGCGTCCACGCGCGGCCCGGGACGGGGAAGACGTCCGTGTGCACGTCGGTGGTCGCCTCGCTCACGCCGCGCGACGAGGCCAGCACCGCGCCGCCCGCGGACGCATCGATGAGGATGTTGGAGGACGGCACGGCCTGGAGGCCGCACTGCTTCACCCAGGTGCGCCACGCCTGGGCGTCGAAGGGCTCCTCCGGGCTGCGGAACCAGTGCTGCACGTTGCGCAGGGATGCGCGGTGGCGCACGAGCAGGTCGCGCAGCTTCGGCGTGACGCCCAGGGCGCGCAGCGGGTGCTCCAGGAGCGGGGCCGGGTTGAGCGCCAGGTCCGCCATCTCCAGGTGCAGGTACGTGGCGCCGCGCAGGAGCGTGGCGAAGAGGAGCGCGGGCAGGTGCTGGAGCACCGGGAAGTCCGGCGCCGCGAGGAGATCCCCCGGCGACAGGCCGAAGGTGAGCATCCCGTCGCCAATGGCGCCCTTCCACGCGTTCTCCGCGGTGAGGGGCACGGGCGTGTGCGGCGGATCCACCAGCGGCGAGAAGAGCAGCCCCACCACGTCCGAGGGCTTGTACGTGTGCGACGTGAAGCCCGGCGCTCCCCTCCCCTGGCTCTTGAGCAGCAGCTGCTCGTGGCCCTTGAGGAGCGGGAGCTGGTGGGGTTCCGCGGCGATGAAGTCCGGCGTCAGGGACTCCAGCCGGGTGGCCATGGCGCGCGGGCCCATGGGCGGCAGGAGCGTGAAGCAGCCCCCCAGCTTCAGCGTGGCCAGGAGCGACAGGAGCAGCTCCTGCCCCACGCCGTGCACCAGGCACACCTTGGCGCCCGGCTCCACGCCCTGATCCGCCCACTCGCTGGCGCGGCGCGCGGCCAGGTCATGCAGCGTGCGGTAGGCCAGGGCCTGCCAGCCCTGGATGCGCTGGTGCGTGCGGAACGCGGGGCGCTCCAGCGCGACGTGGCGCACGATGAGGTCGTGGAAGAAGTCGTACTGCTGGCCCGGGCGGCTCTTGGGTGGCGGGACGCCCCGGCCCGCGTGGGCTTCCGCAAGCGCTACGGCGAACCCTTCCGGATCCTCCCAGCTCTCCTGCCACCACTTCGGAGCGCCTGAATCCGGGGCGAAGCCGGCTTCCAGCTGCCGGAGGATGTCCTTCACGTCGAAAGGCATGGGTGTCTAGCGGGAGGGAAAGTCGAAGCCGACCTTCACCATGAAACGGACCTTGGAGCGCACGTTGCTTTCCGGGGCGTAGTCGATCGGGGTCGCCCCGCGCTTTCCTGGCGTCTGCTGCTTCGCGCGTTCGATGGACGTGGGCTCGACGGCGCGCACCAGCGGGTGGCGGGCCAGGAGCGGCGGCACGTGCATGTCCACGTCCCGGCCGAAGAGCCACGCGCCACAGCGCCAGAGGACGTCGTGGCGCCGGGTGAGCAGCGTCCAGAAGCGGTCTCGCGTCTCCGTGGCCTCGAAGAGCAGCGGCGAGCTGTCGTCCTCGCGGGCCTCTCCCGGGGCCGCGAGCAGGGCGCGCAGTTGCTGCGCTACGCGCTCCACTTCGTTCACGTCCTCGGGGGTGACGGGGGAACGGCCGGCGAGCTTCTCCTCGTGCCTGCGGAACAGCGCGACGAGTCCCAAGCAGTCCCCCACCACGTCGCGGTGGCCCTCTCCGTGAGCGGCGGCCACGTCCGCGGCGGCGAGGAAGGAGGACTCCGCGAGTGCCTCCGCGGTCTTGAGCAGCTTGCGGCGCAGCTGCTGGGCGCGGTCGAAGAGGGTTCCGAAGGAGCTGGCCCGCATGTCGCGCTGGACGCGCAACGCGGCCCAGGCCAGGCCCTGCGCGAGCAGTGGCAGTTCGCGCAGCTCCTCCACGTTCACGCCCGGGAGCGCGGCGACCTCCGCCTCACGGGCGAGGACACTCTCCACCCCTCGCTTGGTGTTGTGGAAGGCGAGCGCGATGTTGGAGCGGCACTCCTCCACGGCGCCTTCGAGGGCACGCGCAGGGGCAAGGAACACGTCATAGCCGGGCTCGGAGCCAATGGCTTCCAGCTCGGCGATGTCGTCGGGCCCCAATCCCGCTGTCGCGTGCTGGCCTCCAGCCATGCCGGGCAGGATAGCGGGGGCTTCCGGGCGTCACAACCTGGCGCCCTGTCTGGTTGCGTCAGGTGACTCGCGGGGTGGGCTTGAGGGCCGGGGACCCGCGAGGGCAGATCAGACGAGGATGAGGTCTTCGTCCTCGTCGTCCGGCGCGGTCCCCTCCTGGCTGTCCAGCACGTGCTGCGTGCGGCGCAGGCGTTCGTCGCTCAGGTCCGAGACGAGCATCAGGACCTGGGGGTGGCTGGAGATGAGCGAGTCGAAGTCCTCGCGCGGCAGGCGCAGCAGCGTGGTGTGGCGCGTGGCCTCCACGGTGGCGGTGGCCGGGGTCTTCTGCAGGAGGGAGATCTCTCCGAACAGGTCCCCTTCCTTCAGGCTCGACAGCCGCTGCCCACCCTTGTGGACCTCCACCTCGCCGGAGAGGACGACGTAGAGGCCGTCCGTGGCGTCGCCTTCGCGGATGATGACTTCGCCGCGCTCCACGTCGCGGGCCCGGAAGCGCTCCACCAGGTTGCGGCGATCCTTGCGGTTGAAGGGACGGAACAGCGCGGAGCTGTTCATCACGTTCGCGAGGAGCCGCTCGCGGCAGAACTTCTTGAGGGCCTTCGCCACGGGCGGATGGCTGCGCGAGAGCGTGGCCAGGACGGCGGCGGAGATTTCGAGCACCTGCGTGTCGTCGGACGCGGACTCCACGGAGGCGGCGCGCGGGGCTCCGGACAGGAGCGCCATCTCGCCGAAGAAGGCGCCGACCTCCAGCGTGGCCAGGTCCTGGCGGCGGCCGTCCTCCTCGCGGAAGACGCGCACGTTGCCTTCGCAGATGACGTAGAAGGCGTCGCCGTGCGAGCCCTGCGCGAGGATGCGCTCGCCAGGGCCGAAGCGCCGCAGCGGGCAGCGTTCGAAGAGCTGGATGAACGCGTCGCGCGGCAGGTCGGAGAAGAGCGGGATGGACGGCAGCGCGTCCCAGGTGCCGGGCCCGGCCTCCTCGGTCAGCTCGTAGACGGGCTCCTCCTCCGGCGCGTGTTCGGCCAGTCCCCTCTGGGCCGCGAGCTCCACCGCGTGCAGCAGCGAGTCCGCTTCGATCTCCAGCTCCGTGAAGCTGGAGACGCTCAGGGACGCGCGCCAGGGCTCCGGGGCTCCGGCGGTGGTGGGCACCACGGAGGCTCCGGCGGCGACCGTGGCCGTGGGCTTGGAGGGCGTGTCGACGCGGCGGGGGCGCAGGCCCGGGGGCGCGGCCTGTGCGGGAGGCTTTGGCGCGGTGGGGGCCGGCGTGGTTTCGGGGCCCGTGATGGGCGGCGCGAGCGCCTGCCAGCGTCCGCTGGGCGTCCGGATCTGGGGAAGCTCGGGCATGGGAGATGGGGACGGCGGTGCGACTCGAACGGACTGGCCCGTGGGTGCAGGGACGGCGGGTGGCGGCGCGACGGCTTCGGTCACCGGTGGCGATTGGGGCTCGTCCTGCGTGGGCTCGAGCTCGACTTCGACGGAGAGGACCACCTCGGTGTCATCCGCGATGGGCGCGTTCGACAGGGCCTGCTCGGGCGGGAGCGCATCCGACAGGTCCACCGGGGCACCGCCGGCCGCCAACGGCTCGGGGGGCACGGGCCTGGGGCTGGTGGCTTCGGGCGGAACCTCCCGAGGGGTGATGAGGCTCGCCGGACTGGATGGGAGCGCGGCGTCCTTCGGCTTCGGCCTGGACGTGGCCGGCGTGCCCCTTCGCGCGTACAGGTCCGCGAGCATCTGCTGCACGCCCTGGTGAGCCGGATCCAGCTCGAGGATCAGCTTGCTCGCGGCGATGGCGCGCGGGAGGAAGCCCTCCTTCGCGAAGCCCTCCGCCGCGGACTGGTACGCGGAGACGGCGCGGTCACGCTGACCGGCCTTGGACCACGCATCCCCCATGCGCAAGCGGCTCTGGTGGTCCTTCGGCTCGGCCTGGCAGTAGTCCTCGTACAGCTCGGCGGCCTTGGCGAAGCGGCCCTTGCCGAAGGCCTCCGTCGCCTTGTCCTTGAGCGCGCGCGACTCCATTCACTGCGCCCCGCCAGCCGCCGTGCCTTCCTTCGTCATCGAGGCCCCCGCCGCGACGCGGACCTCGCGGAAGTAGTCGCCCTTCAGCGCGTCCAGCGGCTCGGCCTGCGCGCCGGTGTTCATCTTGCGCAGCGCCGTGGCCGCCGCGGCCCGGATCTCCGGCAGGTCGTGGTACAGGTCCCGCCCCACCACCTCCGCGGACTTCGCGTCGCCCATGACGCCCAGCGCCAGCAGCACGTCGCGCCGGGCCACGCTGTTGGAGTCGTCCAGCGCCTTGAGAAGCGTGGGCACCGCGTCCTTCGCGCCCATCCGCCCCAGGAGCTGCGCCGCGAGCGCCGCCTCCGCCCCACCCTCCTTCACCACGCCCTGCAACGCCTCCGACGCGGACGCCGGCGGCGGCCCCACGCGCGTCAGCGCATCCAGGACCACCAGCTTCTCGCTGCCCATCTTCGGCAGCGATGCCACCAGCGCGAGCTGCCCGGCCTCACCCTGCTCCGCAAGCGCCAACGCCAGCGTCTTCTGCAGCTCGCGGTCGGGCTCCAGCAGCGCCGTGCGGGTCACCTCGATGCCTTCAGGCCCCACGGACGCGAGCCCCACCAGCGCCGCCGCGCGCAGCACCGGGCTCGCGTCGTCCGTGTAGCCCTTGAGGATTTCCAGCGCTCCGGGAGCCTTGAGCGCACCCAGCGCGGTGAGCAGCGTGGCCAGCGGCTGCAGCTTCGCGGGCTCCACGTCGTCGCTCAGCTCCGAGGGGACTCGCGGAGGCACCACCACGCGCCCGGCCTCCTTGGCGCGGGCCGCGTTGAGCGCCTGGAGCCGCTCGAAGAGCTGCGCGTGCTTGGACGACCGGTTGTCTTCCTTCGCCTTCGCCACCTCTGGACGCGGGGCCGACGGGTCCAGGTCCGCGGCGTACTTCCGCGGCAGCGCCTGCGGGATCCAATCCGCGCGCAGCGCCGTGAGCCCGGCGACCTCCTGCTCGTAGAGCTTCTGGATGACGGGCACCACGGAGGCATCACCTACGTGCGTCACCGCCTCCACCGCGAGCGTGCGCAGCCCGGCGTCCGGCTGGTTCAGCCACGGCGTCACCTTGGGCAGCAGCGCCTGCGCCGCCGGGCCCAGGCCCGTCACCGCCTGGAGCCCTGAAGCCGCGGAGGCCGGGCGCGACAGCCGGTCCGCGATGGGGTCCGCCGGGCAGCCGCCTCGCGAACGCATGGCGCGGGCGGCGTCGAGGGCCTCATCCCGGGCGCCGTCGAGCGCGATGGCGCACAGCGCGGCGTCCGTCGCGGGCGTGCGCGGGAAGGTCAGGATGGCGTCGGTGGCCAGCGGGCTCACCGAGCTCTTCTCCACCGCCACGGCCTGGAGCTTCGTCGCGGCCGTCGGATCCTGAAGCTTCATCAGCGCGCCGATGGCGGACTCGCGAAGCTCCGGGAAGCTCTCGTCGAGGAGCAGCGCGATGGGGGCCACCGCGCGGGTGTCGCCCGCGTCGCCCAGCCCGCGCACGGCTGCGGCGGCGAGGATGACCTGGCTGTCACGCACCATGGGGAGCAGCCGGTTCACCGCCTCCGGGCGGCCGCTCTTGCCCAGCTCTTCCGCGGCGCCCACGCGTTCCGGGAGCACGCCTTCGGTCAGGGCCAGGAGGTTGCGGTCCCAGAGGCCCTTGGATTCGGCGGCGACGACGGAGGCCATGGCGCCGGGGACGTTGGTGCTCTTGAGGGCCTGGACGATGACCTGGCGCGTGGCGCGGCCCCGACGTCCGTACTGGAGCGTGAGGTACGCCTTGGCCTTGTCGTTCTTCACCTTGGCGAGCGCCAATGCGGCCTGGCCCTGCACGGCCTCGTCCGGATCCTCCAGGAGCTCTCCGAGCAGATCCACGACGCGCGGGTCCTGGCTCTCCCCGAGCGCGCTGGCGGCTTCACCGCGGACGAAGGCGGAGAGGTCCTTGGCGGCGCGGGTGAAGAGGACCAGGTCGTCCGCGTTGTTCTGCTCGGCCAGCTTCCGCACGGCGGCGGCGCGGGTTTCGGGACGTGGGTCCTGGATCTCCGCGAGGAGCTGATCCCGGTTGCCGTTGCACCCGACGAGGAGGGTCAGGGCGAGGAAGAGGGGTCGCACGCGGATTCGCATCGTTCTCCCGGAGCGGCGGACGCTGGAGGTAGGCGGCGGTTATATCAACGCCCTCCCGGGCCGCCCACCGACGGAGCGACCCAGGAGGAGGGGTGTTCTAGCGGGAGCGGCCACCACGGGGGGGCGGACGGCCTGCCCCTCCACGCTCGCCCGGGGGGCCCTTCTTCACGCCCGCGCGAACGATGCGCTCGCCGGAGGCGCTGGACGAGGACTCACCGCCGCCGCGAGACCGGCTGCCAGAGTCTTCACCCCGGGGCTTCCACTCGCGACGCTCGGGACGGTCTCCGCGAGCAGCACCGCCTGCACCGGCGGGCTTGCCGAAGCGGGCACCACCGCGAGGAGCACCGCCCTCCGCACCGAAGCGGCCGGCGGGCTTGCCGAAGCTGCGGCCACGAGGAGCACCACCCTCGGAGCGACCGGCACCGGCGGGCTTGCCGAAGCTGCGGCCACGAGGAGCGCCGCCCTCTTCACGACCGAAACGGCCACCACCGGCGGGCTTGCCGAAGCTGCGGCCACGAGGAGCGCCGCCCTCGTCTCCGAAGGAGCGACCCCGCGGGGCGCGATCGTCACCGCCACGGCCCGCACCGGCGGGCTTGCCGAAGCTGCGACCGCGAGGAGCACCGCCCTCTGCACCGAAGCGGCCGGCGGGCTTGCCGAAGCTGCGACCACGAGGAGCACCGCCCTCTGCACCGAAGCTGCGACCGCGAGGGGCACCGCCCTCGGAGCGACCGGCACCAGCGGGCTTGCCGAAGCTGCGACCACGAGGAGCACCGCCCTCGTCACCGAAGCGGCCCGCCGGCTTGCCGAAGCTGCGGCCACGAGGAGCACCACCCTCGTCACCGAAGCGGCCCGCGGGCTTGCCGAAGCTGCGACCGCGAGGAGCTTCGTCACCACCCCGACCCGCACCGGCCGGCTTGCCGAAGCTGCGGCCGCGAGGCGCGCCACCCTCGTCACCGAAACGGCCCGCGGGCTTGCCGAAGCTGCGGCCGCGAGGAGCACCGCCCTCGTCACCGCCACGGCCCGCACCGGCAGGCTTGCCGAAGCTGCGACCGCGAGGCGCACCACCCTCGTCACCGAAGCGGCCCGCACCGGCAGGCTTGCCGAAGCTGCGACCGCGAGGCGCACCACCCTCGTCACCGAAGCGGCCCGCGGGCTTGCCGAAGCTGCGACCGCGAGGAGCTTCGTCACCGCCACGACCCGCACCGGCGGGCTTGCCGAAGCTGCGACCGCGAGGCGCGCCGCCCTCGTCACCGAAGCGACCCGCGGGCTTGCCGAAGCTGTGACCGCGAGGAGCACCACCCTCGTCACCAAAGCTGCGACCGCGAGGGGCACCGCCCTCGGAACGGCCCGCACCGGCAGGCTTGCCGAAGCTGCGACCACGAGGAGCACCGCCCTCGTCACCGCCACGGCCCGCCGGCTTGCCGAAGCTGCGACCGCGAGGAGCACCGCCCTCGTCACCACCACGCGCCGGCTTGCCGAACCGGCTACCACCGCGCGGCGCATCACCCTCGGAACGACCCGCACCGGCCGGCTTGCCGAACCGCGCGGCGCCACGGGGGGCACGCTCACCCTCGGGCTTGCCGGTACGGCCCGCGCCTCGCGCGGCCTTGCCGTAGGTGGCTCCCTCGGCGACGTCCGACTCCGCCTCGTCACCGTCGTCGTCGAACGTCGGCACGTCATCCAGATCCGCGTCGTTGTCCGTCTCCAGCGTCGCCCCGCGCTTCGCGAACTTCGGCGGACGCGTGCCGCCGTCCTGCACGCCCTTCCACTCCTTGCGCTCCGGACGCGCCTCGCGAGTCTTCGGCCCCGTCGGAGCCTTCTTCGCGGCGCGCTCCGTCTTGCGCGGCGCGGCCGGCGCGTCGTCGTCCATCGACAGCTCGATGTCGTCGTCCTCCGCCCCGCCGAAGCCCGGCGCCGAACGCCCGTGACGGCGCGGCGGCAGCTTCAGGTCCGAGGACGCCGGCTGCGCACGGCCTTCCGCCACCTCCGTGAGCTGCAGCACTTCCGCGACCTTCAGCGGCCGCAGCTCGCCAGGGCGCAGCCCTTCCACGCCCACGCCCGCGTAGTTCGGACGGAACAGGCGCACCACCGGGTGCCCCACCGCCGCGCACAGGCGCTTGATGAGGTGCGGACGACCTTCCGCCACGACGATCTTCAGCCAGGTGTTGCGCTCGGCCTTCTCGAAGATGTCCACGGACACCGGCGTGGCCATGCCGTCTTCCAGCCGCACGCCACCGCGCAGCTTCTCCAGCGTGGGGAAGTCCGGCACGCCCTTCACCTTCGCCAGGTACGTGCGCGGCACCTGGAAGCTCGGGTGCGTGAGCTTGTGCGCCAGCGCGCCGTCATCCGTGAAGAGCAGCGCCCCTTCGGCGTCGTAGTCCAGACGTCCCACGGGGAACAGGCGGCGGCCCGTCTCCTCCACATAGCTGGCCACCGTGGGCCGGCCCTGCGGATCCGACAGCGTCGTCACGACGCCCACGGGCTTGTACAGCAGGTAGTAGGACGACTCTTCCGGCGGCGTGACGAGCTTCCCATCCACGGTCACCAGGTCCACTCCGGGCTCCACCCGGCTGCCCAGCTCCGTCACCGTCTCGTTGTTCACTCCGACGCGACCGGAGGTGATGAGTTCTTCCGCGTGCCGGCGCGAAGCAACTCCCGCGCGAGCCAGGTACTTCTGCAAACGTTCCGCCGCCATTCCGTGCCTTCTTCCAGTTGCCGCCCATCACTCGGGCTTGGGGCCCTCGCTATCACCCTTCTCGGGCGAAGGGGGGCTTTCCAGGATGCTGGCGCTGACCTTCTGGCTCCGCTCCGCGGCGGCCATGGCCTCCTCCAGCTCCTCCAAGGCCGCCTCGCTGGCCGCCTCGTTCTTCTCCATCCGCTTCGTGAAGTTCGGGTCCGACAGCGCCGCCACCGTCCCCGACGCCACCGGTACCGGCGGAGCCGCCTCCTTCTCCACGATTTCCCGGTGCTCCTGGGTCAATTCATGGAATTCACGGAGCGTGGGCAGCGCGGAGAGGTCCTTCAGCGCGAAGAACTCCAGGAACTCGCGCGTGGTTCCATAAAGAATGGGGCGGCCGACTTCTTCCCGCTTGCCCAGGATTTTCACCAGCTTGCGGTCCATCAGCGCCTTGAGCACCGCGCCGCAGTCCACGCCGCGGATGTCCTCCAGCTCCGGCCGGGTGACGGGCTGCCGGTACGCGATGATGGCCAGCGTCTCCACCGCCGCGCGGGTGAGCCGCTGCGGTTTCACCCGGAGATATCTTCGGACGTACTCCGCGGAGTGGGGGTCCGTGCGGAACTGCCACCCGCCCGCCACCTCGTAGAGGACGACGCCGCTGATGCCCTCGCGGTGGATGCCGGAGAGCTGATCCAGTGCCTGGAGGATGGGATCCCTGGGGATGCCGGTGGCCTGGTAGAGCTCGTCCACGGACAGGGGGCGCTCGGCGACGAAGAGCACGCTCTCCAGCACCGTGCGGATGCGGTCCGGGGAGAGGTTGCGGCTCTTGGCGAGCAGCTTCTCGAAGGAGGACTGGAGATCCGGGACGTTCTCGGCGTCGTCCGAGTCCTCCTCGATGGCGGCCGCCTCCACCCCGTCCAGCTCCGCGTCGTCCGGGCCAGGGCCGGTGACCGCGGCGATCTCCTCCTCGGAGAACTGTCCGGGGCCGCCGGGCGTGCCGGGGGCGGGCGTCTCGTCACCGTCGTCGGGACCGTTACCGGTAGTCACTCTCGTCGACCTCCGTGGGGATGAGCTTTTCCAGCGCGTCCCCGTTGGGCGTCACCTGGATGGGGCCCAGGGGCTCCTCCTGGAAGACCTTGATGAGGCGGCGCTTCACCATCTCCAGCATGGCGATGAAGGTGATGACCACCTCCTGGCGCGTGGCCGCCTCCGTGAACAGCGCCTCGAACACCACCTGCCCGTCCTTCTTCACCCGCTCCGCCAACCGGAGGATGGCCTCGGACAGGCTGACGCGCTCCAGCACCACCTCGTGCTGCACCTTGGGCGTCAGCCGCTCGAGCACCCGGTCGAGCGCCTCCACCAGCTTCAGGACGGAAATCTCCTGGAGCCCCACCTCGTCCTCGGGGATGGGGACCGCCTCCACGGGCACCTTCCGGGCGAACACGTCCCGGTCCAGGATGTCCTGCTTGGCCAGGTGCTCCGCGGCGTCCTTGTACTTCTGGTACTCCAACAGCCGGCGCACCAGCTCCGCGCGAGGGTCCTGCGCCTCCTCCACCGCCGCGAGCGCGTCCGCCCCTTCCGGCACCTGGGCCGCGTCCTGCCGGGGCAGGAGCATGCGGCTCTTGAGGTGGGCGAGCGTGGAGGCCATCACCAGGAACTCCCCGGCGATGTCCAGGTTCAGCTCCCGCATCCGCTCCAGGTACTCGAGGTACTTGCCGGTAATCAGCGCCAGCGGGATGTCGAAGATGTCAACCCGGTGCTCCTTGATGAGATGGAGCAGCAGGTCCAGGGGACCTTCGAAGTTGGGCAGCGCCACCCGGAAGGCGTCTCCGGGCGTGCGCGGCAATCCCTCCCCGTCGGGGTCCGGCGGGAGGTCGTCCGGCGGTGGGGGCTTGCGACCTTCGCTCACCGGCCGGCGTCCTTCTGGGGGGATGGGAACTTCGTCATGCGAAAGGGTCCGAATTTCCGGCCTTTAGCGCGCGCCGGGGGGACAGACCTCCTTAGCAATGCCTCCCAGGGGGGTCAAACATTTGAACAGGAACGGGCGTTCAGGGGATTCCCACTGCCCGCCTCACCTGATCCATCAGGCGGGTGGCTTCCGCCCGGGCGCGGTCGGCGCCGTCCGCGAGGATGCGCTCCAGCTCGCCCGGGTCGTTGAGCAGCTCCTGCCGGCGCTGGCGGGCGGGGCCGAAGGTGACGTGGAAGGCCTCCAGGAGCTTCTTCTTGAAGTCGCCGTAGCCCTTGCCGCCGGCCTTCCAGGACGCGTCCACGTCGGAGAACTCGCCGGGCGGGAGCATCAGCTTGAGCAGGTCATACAGCGGCGCGTCCACGGTGGGCTTGGGCGCGTCCACGGGCGTGGAGTCCGTCTTGATGGACATGATGCGCTTCTTGATGTCCTTCTCCTCGCCGAACAGCTCCAGCGTGTTGCCGTACGACTTGGACATCTTCTGTCCGTCGATGCCGGGCACGGTGGCGGCGTTCTCCTGCACGAAGGCGGAGGGCAGCTTGAGGATGCCGGGCGCGTGGCCCCGCTCCTTCCCTTCTGGATCCGCCGGGTCGTAGCCGGGGACGTACTGGGTGTTGAACTTCACGGCCCAGTCGCGCGCGAACTCGATGTGTTGAATCTGATCCTTGCCCACCGGCACCTGATCCGCGCTGTAGAGCAGGATGTCCGCGGACATGAGGACGGGGTACGCGTAGAGGCCGAAGTCCGCGCTGATGCCGCGGGCGACCTTGTCCTTGTAGCTGTGGGCGCGCTCCAGGTGGGCCTGGGGCACCACGGTGCCGAGGATCCAGTTGAGCTCCAGCACTTCCTTCACGTCGCTCTGGCGGAAGAGGACGGCCTTCTTCGGATCCAGGCCCAGCGACAGGTACGTGAGCGCCGCGTCGCGGGTCAGCTCCAGCGCGAGCTTCGGGTCCCGGACGGTGGTGAGCGCGTGGTAGTTGGCGATGAAGTAGTAGGCCTCGCCCTGATCCTGGAGCTGCACGAACTGCCGCATCGCCCCGTAATAGTTGCCGATGTGCAGCTTTCCGGACGACTGGACGCCTGAGAGAATCCGCATCGCGATTCGCGCTCCCAATGACGGGTGGAGGACACGGCTCGTTCGCACACCCGCCGTCATGCTGCAACCTTCCGTTGGGACGGGTGGGCCCTTCCAATGCCTGACACTCGCGCGCCCGGCTTCCCTGGAACATTTCGCCCCGGCAATAAAAACCCAGCAGTTTCAGGGGGTTGAGACGTCTCAAGTCTCCCAGGTACCCTGGCGGCCGGCGCAGCATGCGACGTGCCTTGGAGGGCGCCCACGGATGGAAGCGTTCACAGGAAACCTGGCCAGCTACCGGCTCCAGTTGGTGTTGCCCCCGCTGTTCGCGACGCCTGGAGTGGAGGGGACGCTGAGGGTGGAGCGGGGCGCGGTGCGCCGGGAGTTCTACCTGCGGGACGGGCACCTGGTGGGAGTGGCCTCCACGGATCCAAGGGAGCACCTGGCGCAGGTGCTGGTGAACCTGCGCATCCTGGACGCGCCCCGGGCGGCGGCGGCGTTCGAGGCGGCGGAAGGGGCGAACCTGCCCTACGGCACGTTCCTGGTGCAGCGCTGCTTCGTGGAGCTGTCGCAGCTGACGGAGGCCATGGAGCACAAGGCGCGCGAGGCGCTGTTCGACTGCTACGCCTGGGAGTCGGGCGAGGTGGAGTTCACGCCGGGGCTGCCCCTGTCCGGGCGGGCGGTGGGCCTGCGGCTGCCATTGAGCACGCTGCACCGGGACGCGGTGGCGAGGGTGCAGGAGTGGGCGCAGTTCAGGGACATCTTCCCGCGCCTGGACACGACGTTCCGCGTGTTCCGCGAGTTCGCGGTGGAGACGTTCTCCGAGGAGGAGGACGTGCTCCTGGACCTGGCGGCCGGAGGCGCGACGCTGGGCGAACTGCTGGCGAGCGCGAGGGAGGCCCCGCTGTTCGCGGCGCGCTGGGTGCTGCACCTGTACCGGCGGGGAGCGCTGGCGCCGCACCGAGCGACGGGCCTCACGGTGGGTGAGTCCACGGAGTTCACGGAGCTGTTGGCGCTGGTGCGAGCGTTCCTGTCGTCGCGAAAGTACGACCTGGCGGTGGCGTTGGCGGCGCAGGTGTTGGAGCGAGGGCCGGTGCCGGAGGCGCACGCGCTGTACCGCGAGGCGGAGGTGGGGCTGACGCTGGCGTTGAGTGATGCGCTGTTCGCGTTGGACGGGAGGCTGGTGTTTGAGCCCATCCCCCGCCCTGCCCCGGCGGATCTGACGGCGGACGACCTGTATCTCTATTCCAAGCTGAGGGGCAGCCGGAGCATCCGTCAGGCGTTGCGCACGGCGGCGATGGGCGAGTTGGCCGCGTCACGGTCCGTGGATCGGCTGAGGGCCGCGGGGTTGATCCGCGTGGCCCCGCTGGAGCCGGGAGCACCGGAGCCGGCACCGAGGCGGACGACGACGGATCCCTACGGTTTGAATCTGGGGGACCTCGGCGGAAACTGAGGCCATGCGATTCCGACCCTTCCTGAAGATGTCCTCCGCGGGTGATGCACGGGGGCAGGCCAGTCCTTCCGGGAGCTGGGTGGCACTGGAGAAGCTCCATGGCGCGCAGCTCGTCCTGGGCGTGCAGGACGGGACGGTGCACTTTGGCAAGCGCAAGGCCTGGCTCGAGGAGGGGGACTCCTTCTTTGGATGGCAGCTGTTGCGCCTGTCCTTGAGCAACGCGGCACTGGAGGCGGTCCGGACGCTGGGGCTCACCGAGGCGCGCGTCTATCTGTACGGGGAGCTGTTGGGAGGCCGCTATCCCCACCCGGAGGTCCCGGCCGTGCCTGGAATGATGCCGGTCCAGACGGGCATCTGGTACGCGCCGGGCCTGCACTGGGTGCTGTTCGATATCCTCGTGGCCCGGTCGGACGAGGACGAAGGGGTGATGCTCTCGCATCGCGACGTGGAGACGGCCGCGAAGGCCGCCGGGGTGCTCGTCCCTCCCCTCGTGGCGCGAGGAACCCGGGCGCAGATGGAAGCCGCGCCCACGCGAGCGCTGACGCGACTCCCGGCGATGCTGGGCCTGCCGCCGTTGGCCGACAACCATGCGGAGGGGCTCGTCATCAAGAGTGAGCAGCCCGTGGCACCGGGGCAGCGCGTAGCGTTCAAGCGGAAGATCGAGGAGTTCAACGAGGCCCGCTTCGACGAGAGCACGGCCTGGGATGCCCACCAGCGGCTGTCCTTCACGGAGCTTCAGGACTGGTCCTCACGACTGGTGAATCCCGCGCGGATCTCCAGTGCCCTCTCGAAGTGCGGGCGCGACGATGCCGAGGCCGTGTTGAGCGAGGTGGAGCTGGATGTCCGGGTGGACCTGGAGTTGGCCTTCCCGACCGCGTGTCAGGCCCTGGATCCGGCGAGCGAGGAGCGGCTGTCCGCACATGTTCGTGAGCTTGCCCGGCCACTCATCCGGCAGGCCTTGGATGCCGCCTTGAAGTCCGAATGACGCTCCGCCCACGAACGCCCCCGCTCGCCTCGGGCCTCGGGCCGCACGACCAGGTGCGTGCCCTGCTTTCGCGTGGCTGTCCGCGACAGGCCCGGGCCTGTGCCGAGCGGCTCGTGGAGCGAGGTGACGATCCGCTCGCCACGGGGCTGCTCGCGGATGCGCACTTCGCGCTGCGAGGTTTCGACACGGCGTCGCGGCTCTATGCACAGTGGTTTGACGGAAACAGCCGGTTGGACGCGGCCCGCGTGTTGCGCCAATACATCACGCCCCTGATCCAACAGGACTTTGGCGAGGGACACCGTCAGGTGCGGCGGGCCTCCATGCGCGCCGCCGAGGCCTCACGGCTCTCCGAGCCCGAGGCACGAAAGGCGGGCCTTCGCGAAGCCTTCCAGATGGATCCGCTCTGTGGAGATGCCTGGACGAACTACGCCCCCCTCGTCGCGGAAGAAAATCCGGAGCAGTGCGCGAACGAGTGGGTGGCTGCGGTCTCCCTCGCGGGACACCTGGACGTGCGCCACCACATCCAGGCGCTGGCTTTGCTTTCGCGGGACTCCAGTGAGACGGCCGCGGTGCTCCGGCTCGCGGTCCTCCGGCTCACACTGGACCGGTATGGAGAGCGCTTCTTCGAGGAACTTCAGCGCCAGGATCCCGGTGCCAGCATCGGAGGCTCGGCCAGCTACCTTCAGTATCTGCGCAACACGGTGGACGCAGCACGGCAGGTCTTCCCGGATGCGGAACAGGAGCCCGTTCCCCGCGCGATCGGACCCTGATCAGGGGAACTTGAGCGTGCCCTCTCGCCAGGACTTGAGCGCGTAGAACGCAGCGATCCCATTGAACCCTGGACGTTTCGCGATCCAGAGCAGTACCGGCTCGCCGAACTCGGGAGCGAATTCCAGCGCGTGGGCCGCGACGTGGGAACGCACTGATTCGTTCTTGCTCTGAAGCAAGGGAAGGAGTTGGGACGTCGCGCCACGGCTCCGAAGTTCCCGGTAGGCCCCGATGATCTTGTCGGCAGCACGATTGGCGGACCGCGAGTCCGCAGCATCCAAGGCCTGTCCGTGTGCAATGGCGCTCTCCTCGTACCACTGGACGAGCTCTTCGATGCTGGCCTTCTGGAACCTGCGGGTACTCACGAAACGACTTCGTAGCGCAGACGGACGGTCATGCTGAAGTCCCGGTGAGAACTGAGCGCCGGCAGGCGCGCTCACGGGAATTTGAGCGTGCCCTCTCGCCAGTGCTTGAGTGCGTATTCTGCAGCGAGCCCATTGCGCCCCGGACGCTTAGAGACCCAGAGCAGTACGGGTTCGCCGAACTCGGGAGCGAACTCCAGGGCATGGGCCGCAACGTTGGTTCGGACGGTTTCGTTCTCGTTCTGGAGAAGGGGAAGGAGCTGGGACGTCGCATCACGGTTCCGAAGCTCTCGGTATGCTCCAGAGATCTTGTCGGCGGCACGATTGGCGGACCGCGAGTCCGCAGCCTTTAGCGCTTGTTCGTATGCGATGGAGCCCTCCGCGTACCACTGGACGAGCTCTTCGTTGCTGGCCTTCTGGAACTTGCGGGCACTCAAGGAATGGCTCCAAAGCGAATGAGGGTCTTCATGCCGAAGTCTCGTTGAGCCTGGAAGGACTGGCTGCTCAACCATTGGCGAATCGTGTGCACTCCCGTAAGAGCGACTTCCTTCGATGAATAGTACGCACTGATCCGTTGATGGGTGGCTTCGTCGATCGCGATCACGTTATCGGTGTTGTGCAGGGCCTGGGGTCCGAAGCGCCGCACGTTGCCGTCCGTCTGCTCGACGATGTGGTGCCACTGCTTCCCGGGACCCGCAGGGCCTCTGGCCCGCTTGAGGGCACTGAAGGAGCCCCAGGAACTCGCACCGGCCGGTGGTGCTCCGCGCCCCTTGGCCGCCATGGCAACCACCGTGGACGGAAGCGAGAGCGTGATGACTCCGCCCGAGACGGACACCGCCCGCACCTGCTCAAGGCCCGCGACGTTGACGCCAACTCGTGAGGCCACCGCCGCGCCTCCCGGGAAATTCGGCAGCGTCGCAAGCCGGGCCGCCAGCAACGACGCGCCACCGGTCATGCCATGGCTCACCGCGACCGTGACCGCGAGGACCAGGACTCGCGCGATGGATGGACCGACCCGGGTGGCGAAGCGTTGCCCGGATGCATCCAGTTCCTTCCAGGTGGTGGCCCCGTCCGTCGCGAGCTTCAGCTCCTGGCTCGCGTCAATCAGCTCCAGGAACGTCTCCGCGCCCAGGTAGATCAGCAGCAGCGCCGAGATGACCGCGGCGGCCTTGGTGAAGGCAGGCTCGGGATTGGCGGCCAGCGCCGCCCAGGTCACGAGGCCCGTGGCGATCATCGAGTAGAAAAGCTGCGGCGCCAGCGTCTCCTCCACGGCCCGGGAGATGCTCTCCTTGAGTGGGTCGAGGGACAGCGCCAGCGCCACGCCGAACTTGTCCCAGTCACTCAGTCCCATCACGTCTTCGAGCAACGAGATGCAGTCGCCCCTACGAAGTCCCGGCTCGCAGAAGCCCCCGAAGGCACGGTCCGACACCTGCGGTCCTCGGGAGTAGGAAGCGCGGACCCATTCACCCGGCCGTGAAGCCCGGAGGCGCAAGGGTGTGACCAGAACCAGCTCGGTCAGCGCCTTCTCGAAGGCACCCTCCCCCACCGTCACGGCCCGGACGGGAGCAGGCGGGCTGTACTCGATGGGTGCCCCCTCGCCCGTATCCAGCCGCACCCTGCCCCTTGGGGCAGCACACGCACCGAGCAAGGCGAGGATCAGGACAGCGAGCTGGACTCGAAAGGCCATGGACCCCTCCGGGCCCACTCCCTAGCGTGTGGCTCGCCCCCAGGGGAAGTTTCGAAGAAAGGAACATGCGGATGGACCCAGCAGCCCGTGAGCGGATCACCCTCGTGGAGGTGCTCGAACGGACGGCGCCCTTCCCTCTCTTCACCGCCACCCTGCAGGCCGCGGTACAGCGTCTGGAGACCGAAGGCGTGAGCAGCCTGCTCAGCATCCAGTTCCACGCCCGGCCTGACGACACGGAGGTCGGCGCGGTCATCACGTTCGCGGACTCGCACCAGGTCATGGAGCACATCCGGAGGATCTCCGGGTGGCCGGAGTTCAAGGCGCTCCTCGGTGTCGCGAAGCCCGTGGACGTGCGCGTCTACGGGCGGCTTGGCGAGGAGGCACATGCCTGGCTCCGGACCATGAACGTCGTGAGCAAGGTCTTCGAAAGTCCCGTGGCCGGCTTCGTCCGGTGAGCTGGCCATCGGAAGCACTCAGCTCGCTGCGCGCAGGGGCACGCTCGCGGTCCGGGTCGCCACATCCACCCGTCCGAGCCATGCGCTCAACCGCTCGCGCCGATCCACCTCCGCACCCTGCCAGGGCGTAAGCGGCGTCCGGAAGCTGTGCAACTGCCCGAACAGGGCCAGGTCCGCCACGCTTAGCGCCCCTGACAACCAGAAGCCCTGCTCCGGCGCCCGCGCATCCAGCTGATCCAACAGCGCCCCGAACCGGCGCCAGCACGCCTCCGGCCCCGCGCGCCAGACATCCCTTGCCACCAACCGCTCCACCTGTTTGCGCCTAATCAGCGTCGGAACCACCGCGCGCACCGGCGCCGGCATGAAGTGAAAGAACGTGGCGCGTGTCCGGGGCCAGTTGCGGTCATCCGCCCAGCGCGAGGCGACCAGGAAGCCGTTGAGGGACGTGTCCGCCAGCTCCTCCCAGAGCAGCGCCTCCGGCGACGCGTCGATGCGGCCCGGCGCCAGCTGCTGGATGCGCGCGAGGATGGCCGTGGAGTCCGGCACCGCCTCCGCCCCCACCAACAACACCGGCACCTGTCCCGTGGGATTGTGCGCGCGGTGCGAGGCCGGGTTGTCCGCGCAGCCTCGCGCGTAGGGCAGCCCCGCGTACTTCAGGGCCCGGTGGGCCTTGAGGCAGAAGGGCGAGTAGCTCTCGATGCCCGGCAGGCCGGTGTCAGCCAGCTCCAGCAGGGTCAGGGGTGGCAAGGCGTTCGGGGTCATGAAGCCACGCTATGCCCCCGCTGTGACAGCCGTCTGTCAGGATAGTGTGAAGGCGGTCCGGCTCAGTCCTCCCGGAGGATGTCTGCCCACTTCAGGGTGGAGATCTCCTCCTGGAACGGAGCGAGCATGAGCTTCCGGTAGTCCATCACCACCTGGGTCATCTTCGTTTCGAGGAACGTCCGGACCTCTTCATGGGTCTTGAAGTAGTCGTCGATCCCCTTCAGTGCGTCCCGGATGTCCGTCATCTCGTCCCCGGTGTAGCCGTTGGTGAACTCCTCGCGGGTCCGCACGCGCATGAGGAAGTGCGTGAGTTCGTCCGCGACGACCGGGGGGATGAACTCGTGGTGCATGGCGATGAAGGCGGCGATCTCGTTCTTCGTGCCACCCAGGAAGTTGACGTTCTTCGGATCCAGCGAGGCGCCGCTCAGGGTGTTGCAGTACGCCCGCATCACGTCCTTGAGCGCCGCCAACTGGCGCACGTCCGCGACGGATTGAATCTGATAGTTCGTCAGGGGCTTCAGCTTGCTCCCGAGATTTCCCTGGGGCGAGACCAGCATGAAAGAAGCCGCGCCCAGGACGTCGATGCGGCATCGCTCCGAGAACCTCTTCCGGAGCCCGATGGCGGCCTCCTTCACGGAGTTCTCGCGCTGCGACAGGCTCCGGAAGAGCCAGCCTTCGTCGCAGATGAGCTCCAGCTCTGACTCGTCGACCCCCCTGCCCTTCGGTTTGAGGAGGTCGCTGCTGACCAGCAGCTTCGCCACCCCCGAAGGACTGTCATTCACCTCCTGGCCGATGCAGTAGACGTAGATGTCGACGTCCTGGATGTCCGTGACGAGCGTCTTCTTCTTCGTGATGACTTCGTTCTCGCCCTTGCCCGTCTTCTCATCCTCCAGCGAGTAGGCCTGCACGCGGAGCTGCGTGCTGCTGGTGCTCGCGACCTCCGCCAGGCTCACCCCCTTCTTGAATTGCGACGTGACGGACTGATTCACATAGGTCCCGCTCTTGGCGATCTTGGGCGCGTGCACGAGCAGGGAGTTGGCGAGGATGTTCACGCCGGACCGCACCAGCCAGTGCACCTCATGGCCATAGCGGATGGCCTGTTCGACCGCGTCGATCGCCGCGTTCCCACCCTGGACGACGATCCGCTTGCGCTTCTTCCCGTTCACCACGAGGAAGCGCATGAGCTGATCCATGTCCATGATCCGCCGGTCCCGCTCCCACCCCTTGGGGACCTTGATGCCGTTGGCCTCCGTGGGCTTGAGGTAACTCCCGTTGCCCGTCATCAGGAGCAACTCGCGGGCCTTGATGGGGTCACGCACCTTCTCGGACTTCATCGGCGTGAAGGTGATCTCGAAGTGCGCCTTGTTCTCGTCGTCGTCCGCCTTCCACTCGATCTTCGTCACGTTGCCCCAGACACGGGTCAGGCCCCGGTTCATGGCGCGGCCGATGACGTTCAACCACTCGTCCTTGAAGCTCTCGCGGGTCGTGTAGCCCTGGGACTGCTCGAACAGGACATCCTCTCCGCCCACGGGGTCACTCGTGTTGAAGACCTTCTCCCACTCGTCCTTCACCGTGCTCCGGGACTGGGTGTTCTTGAAGGAAGAGAGCGGCCGGGTGCTGATGACCTGGCGGGTGTGATTGACGACGTAGTTGCCGCCTCGCCCCGTGTACCGGTCGTTCTTGCCGATGTGCCACGGATTGCTCATGCCGATGAGCACCGTGTTCTTGAGCACGGCGCGATTGGACGTGAGGTCCAGGAGCGACTTGTCCTCCGGGGCCTTCTGCATGTCGATGTCCTTGTCACCGACGAACAGCAGGTGCTTCAGCGCCTTCTTGCGAGCCTCCTCGTTCTTGATCTTCCCGAACTGCTTCTTGAACTGCTCCCGGACGTCCGACGTGAGGTCGGACCCCATGCGCGCATCGAGGTAATACATGGCACCGCCACCGGCGCCGATGATGGCCTTGTCGAAAATGGGCATGGGGTCCTCCCGGAAAACACAGGCCTACTGGCCGTTGTACTTGAGGTCGCGGGGGTTGACGGGCTGCGTGCCGCGGAGCAGGTCGACGGCCTCGAAGGCCTTCATGCCGCTGTTGCCCTGCGTCGCCGCCTGCCACGCGGGCAGCGACTTGAAGGCGAACACCATGTCGAAGTCCATGGGCACCGTCCCGGGATCCAGCGGCACGTTGCCCGGGTTGTTCTGGAACCACTTCATCCACGCCGCGGAACCGGGCTGCTCGAGGACCAGCGCGTCACCCACGACCGTCGGCGGCATCGTGGTGGTGGGCAGCAGGAACGTCTTCATGGGCCACTCCGCCACGCTGTGGCAGCTCATGCACGACGAGGCCTGCACGGCCGGAACAATCTGACCGTTGATGGAGGCCGGTGCCACCACCGCGCCGTCGTTCGGACCGGACAGACGGCCACCCCACCCCAGCGTCGCCGTGGAGTACGCGGGCGCCGCCGGGTTGATGACCGTCTCCTGCAGCGGCGTGCCCGGGTTCAGCGTGGAGTTGACGTTGGGATCATCCCCCCACATCGCGCCCAAGGGGATCATCTTGTCCCAGGGGCTGCCCGGCACTCGCATGTCGTAGACGAGCGTGGAGAACACCCAGCCCGTCTTGGGCGACGACTTCGTGTCCTTGACGATGATGTCGAACTGCATGATCGACGCGTTCATCGTCACCGGCTTCGCGCCCGTGGGCCCGTTGGGCGGCGGCACGTAGACGGGCCACAGCGACGCGCCCTGCATCACCGGCCAGTCCTTCGCCAGCGCGCTGGTCAACGCCACCTTGATGACGATGGACCCTTCCGGGAACTGCGCGGAGGTGTTGGTGAGCGTGGGGCTCATGGCCGTCTTGCCCCACACCTGCCCCAGCGCGGACGCCGCCACCTTGTCGTAGTAGGTCAGCACGTACGTCGTCATGTCGACCTTGAGGCCGGACGCGGCGAAGGTGGCCGCGGGGAACTCGGAGCCCACGTACGTGCCGTGGATGCTCTCGCGGATGGAGGCGAGCCACGGCTCGTTGTACCAACCCTCCTTCGCCGCATCCCACCGGGGATAGCTGTAGAGCAGCGTCTGCATGGACGGCGCGATGTAGGCCTTCAGCGCGTTGACGTACGCGAGCGCGTTCGCCTTGGAGATGGGCTGCCCCCTGAGCGCGGCGATCCACGGCGGATTGGCGGGCGGCGCCACGGGCGTCTGCGGATAGTCGTGGCTCAGGCTGAACATCGGGCCCGAGTACTGCCAGGACGGAGGAATGCTGCCGTTGTTGTCAGCGAAGGGGTTGGCGTTCACGGAGTTGCGCTCGAACGCCTCGCGAGCCGCGGCGAACGGCGTGCGGGCCTTCGCGGGCTCCGCGGGCGCGGTGGCGGAGACCGGCACCACGTTGGCGGTGGGCGCCTTCTTGGGCGGAGACTTTGATTCCGCCGCGTCGGCCTCCGGCACCTTGCAGCCGGAGAGGGACAGCGCCACGCAGCCGGTAAGGCTCAGGACGCCTGACATCAGGGATTGGCGAGAACGCTTCATGGACGAGCAGACCTTCGTGGGCCACACCGCGCCCGAGTGGGGTGGTACGCGAGACCGTGCGACAGGGCGGCGGACCCGCTGTCCGCCGCGTCCGTCCTGCACTGCACACGGCGATCCACTTCCCAGGAATGCGTCGTTTCCTCTGCGAACCGGCTTCGGCGGCACGCGCACGCGCCCAGAGCGCGTCTTCACCGCAAGCAATTGCGTTCGCGCGCGACGCACGCCTCGCATCCCTCCCCGCGGTCCAGGGTCCCCCTCACCCCGTGAGGGATGACGGCTCGACTCCTGGCGTCACGGCGCGGGCGGGCGCTTGCGTGCGGAGGGCTTGGGCTTGAACGCGTCGCTGCGCGGGTGGAACTCGTCGTACACCTTGCGCAGCCGGGCGCCGTTGACGTGCGTGTAGATCTGCGTCGTCGCCAGGTCCGCGTGGCCCAGCATCTGCTGCACCGCGCGCAGGTCCGCGCCGCGCTCCACCAGGTGCGTGGCGAACGAGTGGCGCAGCTTGTGCGGCGACAGCGGCTTCAGGATGCCGGCCTTCAACGCGTAGCGCTTGAGCAGCTTCCAGAAGCCCTGCCGCGTGAAGCCTTCCCCGCGCGGCGTGACGAACAGCGCGTCCGCCTGGCGCTTGCCCAGGAACTCCGGCCGCGAATGGGCCAGGTACTCCTGGACCTTCTCAATCGCCACGCGCCCCAGCGGGACGATGCGCTCCTTGGAGCCCTTGCCCCGGGTGACGAGGTAGCCGGACGTGAGCTGCACGTTGTTGAGCTCCAGCGTGCACAGCTCCGTCACGCGCAGGCCGGTGGCGTAGAGCACCTCCAGCATGGCCTTGTCGCGCAGGCCCGTGACGGTGCGCTCGTCGGGCGCGGCGAGCAGCTGCTCCACCTCCTCCAGCGTGAGGAACACGGGCAGCTTCCGGGGCGACTTCGGCGTGTCCACGTCCTCCGTGGGGTCCTTGTCCGCCAGCCGCTCCGCCACGAGGAAGCGGTGGAAGACGCGCAGCGCGGCCAGATGGCGCGCCTGGCTGCGGCGCCCCAGGCCCTGCTTGCCCAGCGTCACCAGGTGCGCGAGCACGTCCTCCTGTTTGACGCGCGCCACGTCGTCCTTGCCGCGCGAGCGCAGGTCCTCGAAGTACACGGTGAGGTCCGCCGCGTAGGCGTCCACCGTCTTGCCGGACAGGCCCCGCTCCGCGCGGATGAAGGCGATGAACGCGTCGAGCAGTCCTTCCATGGTCCCCGGAGGCTACCGGACGCGCTCCCGAGGGCAACTCCCTGACGGCCCCACCCGTCACGACGTTGCCTTCACCCCGGGAAGCGGTCCACCCTGCCGCTTCCCACACTCGAGGAGTGACGAAGATGCGTGCACAGGCATGGATGTGGATGGCGGTCCTCACGCTGGGCAGCGTGGGCACGACGGCCCTGGCGCAGACACCCGCGCCCGTGGCGAAGGAGCAGAAGACCCGGACGGGCAAGGTGAAGAGCGTCAGCCCGTCCAGCATCCAGTTGGAGGGCACCACCCCGGACGCCCCACCGCTCACCTATGTGGTGGACACGACGAAGCCCCAGCTCACGCAGACCCTCCAGGGCATCCGGGCCGGGGACTCCGTCAAGCTGACCTACGCCCCCAACGACGTGGGCGCGAAGGTCGTCACGGACGTGCAGAAGCAGTAGCGCCTGGCGGCGTCCCCAGGCGCCTTCAGGCCTGGGGTTCCGCCGAGGCCTCCTGGGCGTGCGCGCGCTCCAGCGCCTCCACCACCCAGGGCCAGCCCACCAGGATGTTGCCCGGCGAGCGCAGGCACGCGTCCGCCACCGCCAGCACCTCCGCCGGCCGCGAGCGCACCGCCAGCGCCAGGTGACGGCTCAGGAACGGGTGCGGCAGGTAGCTCAGGTTGTGATGCCGCACCGGCACCCAGCGCAGCGTGGGCTTCCCCGTGAAGCGCTCCACCGCGTACGCCACCGCCTGCGCCAGCACCTCCAGCGCGTAGAACGGCAGCCGGAACGCGCACATCAGGAAGGCCACCAGCGCGCTCGCCGCCACCGCGCCCGCGAAGGACACCGTCGAGGCGCTGCTCCACACCAGCATGGGCACCAGGCTGGTGGCGATGGCCGCCACCTGCACGTTGCGCACGGAGGGACCGCGCCCGCTGGACAGGCCGCCAATGCTCCCCGCGGACAGGCCGGAAACGATGCCCAGGCACAGGCCCACCATCATCGCCGCCGCGCCTCCATGCTCCGGACCGAAGGCGCCGCCCGCCGTGGCGTGCAGCCCCGCCAGCATGGACACGCTCGCCAGCGAGCCCAGCAGCACTCCCGACGCGAGCCCCGACACCAGCGCCACCACCAAGCCCACCGCGCTGCACAGCGCGGCGGAGACCAGGTACACGCCGCGCATCGGCACGCCCATCAGCCGCAGCCCCAGCCCCGCGAGCACCGTGAGGAGGGGCGACAGCACGACGAGCAGCAGCAGCATCCGCGCCACGAAGGCCCCTGCGGCGCGGCCTCCTTCGGCCTGTTCGCGCCACAGCTGCCCGATGCGGCCCGCGGGCGAGCGGATGCCCGCTTCGCGCAGCCGGTAATGCAAATCAATGGGACGGAGCACCAACAGGCCCAGCAGCGCGAGCGCGCCCGGCACCCGCTCCGGTGAGTCGACGACAGGCGTTGCTGGTAGGTCCCCCTCGGCCAAGGCTTCCCCCTCTGGAATGGATTTCAGGACTCCAGACTACCCTTGCCTTGCCTCAGGATTTCAAGCGTATCGCCTATCAGTGAAACCACCGTGGACGGCTCGTTCAAAGTGACGCCTCCGTCAAGAATCAAATCCAGCCCGTGCCCCAGCGCCGTCTTGATATCCCGAGCGTCCGAGAGAACCGTACCGTCGGTGTGGGTTGCCGACGTGGTGATGAGCGGGCGGCCGAGCGCTTTCGCCAGCTCGCGGGGCAAGGCAGCGTCCGGCACTCGCAGGCCCACCTGCTTCTGCTTCGTCATCATCACCTCTGGCACCAGGCGTGTGGCCTCCAGGATGAAGGTGAATGCACCGGGAGTGAGCCCCTTCATGGCGCGGTAGGCGAAGTTGCTCACGTGCGCATAGCGGGCCACGTCCGACAGGTCCGGACACAGCAGTGACAAGGGCTTCTTCTTGTCGCGGCCCTTGAGCTGGTACAGCCGCTCAATGGCTTTCTTTGCGTTCAAATCACAGCCGATCCCGTAGTACGTGTCCGTGGGATAGGCGATGAGGCCACCCTTCTCCAGCACCTCCACCGCGCGTGCGATGTGGCGGGGCGAGGGGTGATCCACGTCCACCTCGAGGATGGGAGCGACAGCGGCGGGCATGACGGGAGGCTCCTGGAAGAGGCCACCCCCGGGGTGAGGGGGTGTGCACCCACTATGCGCCGCCGCCCGCCTCCTCCGCACGGATTTCGCCACTGCCCATCAGCGCACGCCGGGTGAGGACGGGCCCCACCAGTTCGTGCGCGGTGATCATCGCGATGATGAGCACCTCCACCTGCGGCCCGAAGGTTGGGAAGGTGCGCGACACCAGCGCCGCCAGGCCGAACGTCACGCCCGCCTGGGAGATGAGCCCCATCCACAGGTAGCGCTTGAGGCGCGGGTCCTCCGCGGGCGCGAACCTGCGGCACGCGCCCCAGATGGCCAGGCCGCGCAGCGCCACGAGCAGCAGCGCTGCGGGCCCCACCGTCACCAGCGTGTCCAGCCGCAGCCCCGCCCCCGCCGCGGCGAAGAAGAGCGCGAACACTGGCAAGCCCGCCTGGTTGATGGCGTGGTGGATGCGCCGGCCCTCGCGCTCGTCCAGGTTCGCGATGAGCGCCCCGGCCGCCAGCGACACCAGCAGCGGCGACAGGTGCAGCCGCGCCCCGCCTTCCGCCGCCGCGAACGACAGCCCCACGAGGAACAGCGGCAGCTCCCGGTTGACGCCTCGCATGTACAGGAGCATCGCCACGGCGAGCAGGCACCCCACCGCCACGGAGCCAAACAGCTCCCACCCCACCCCGCCCACCAGCGCGGGCAGGTCCAGGCCGCTGCCGAACGTCGCTCGGGTGACGCCCGCCGCCAGGCCGAAGGCCACCATCACGAACAGGTCCCCGATGATGACCAGCGCCATCAGGAACTCCGTGAAGGAGCCGCGCGCGGACGTCTCCTGCACGATGGCGATGGTGACCGTGGGGGAGAACGACACCACCACCGTGGACATGAGCGCGCTCACCGCCAGCGCCTGCGGCACGGTCATGGGGGTCAGGAACGGCAGCACGGGCTTGAGCGCGAACGTCGCCGCGAAGCACACCGCGAACGTCAGCCCGCACACCGTCGCGCAGAGCATCGCCACGCGCGCGCCCACCCGGCGGATGAGCCCCAGGTGCAGCTCCGTGCCCGCGACGAGCGCGATGAGGCTCACCGCCAGCCCCTTCACCAACTCCAGCCCCTTCACGCCCGCGTTGGGGATGAAGCCCAGCGCGTACGGCCCCACCGCCACACCCACCAGCAGGTAGCCGGTGAGGCGCGGCAGGCCCATGCCCTTGGCCACCTTGCCCGCGAACAGGCCGCACAACAGCAGCGCGCCCGCCGCCAGCAGCACCGGCGTGCCCGCGTCCGCGCGCACCACCTGAGCCTGGGTGATGGCCGCCAAGAGCCCCATGAGCAGCAGCAACCGGAAGATGGACCCCTTCACGCCACCACCCCCGCGTCACCCTCGGAAGGTGTGTTGCGCGAAGTCGTGGCCCTGGGCTCCGCGGCCAGCACGTGCCGGAAGGCCCCGTGCGCGAGCATCTCGTTGACGACCGCGCCCACCGCCACCACGTCCAGCACACGCTGCGACAGCGAGCCCGGCACCAGCATCACGTACTCAGCCACCAGGCACAGCGCCAGGCCGCCCTGGGAGATGAGCGCGTAGCCGAAGCGCGGAGGCAGGTCCAACACGCCCGCCGTGAGCCGCTGCGCGAAGCGTCCCCCCAGCACCTTGCCCAGGAAGCGCAGCCCCACGAACGCGGGCAACAGCGCCCAGGCGGACATGTCACGCGCGTGGATGTGGCTGCCCACCAGGAACACCAGCACCAGGTACGTGGGCCGCTCCACGCGCGAGAGCGCCCGCGCTACCCGCTCCGCCGTGCGCCCGCCCATCAGCGCCAGCGTCGCGCCGCAGGCCACGCCCGCCAGCAGCGACGACAGCCGCAGGTACGCCGCCGCGCCGCCCACCAGCGCCACCATGCCCAGCGTCACCGTGGTCTGCTCCGCCAGGTCCTTCAGCGAATACGTGAGGAACGCCAGCAGCGCGCCGCACGCCACGCCCAGCAGCAGCGTCAGGCTCAGCAGACCCAGCCCTTCCGCCGCGTTGCCGGTGACGCCCAGCACCAGGCCCAGCGCGAGCACGCCCAGGCCCACCGCGTCGTCCATCATCGTGAGCAGCGCCACGCCCAGACCGCGCGCGCGCTCCATCCGCCCGTTGCGGTAGCCCAGCACCGCGAAGTGGCCGGAGGACAGGCTCGCCGCCGCGCCCAGGAGCGCCGCCGCGCCCACCGCCATCAGGGGCCTGAGGCCCATGGACAACAGCAGCGGGACTGACAGCGGCAGCGCGACGAAGAGGAACGCCGTGCCCGCGTGCGCGACCGCCGCCGCGTACACAGGCCGGGGCAACAGCCGCAGCAGGCGCGGCTCCAGGTTGAGCCCCAGGAGCACGCCCCCCGTCCCCAGCCCCAGCGCCACCAGCGGGCGCAGGGACTCCAGGTTGCCCACGGTGAGCACGCCCAGGAGCGACGGACCCAGGAGGGCCCCGAAGATGAGGAACATCAGGCCGCTGGCCGCCAGCTGTGCCAGCGCCGGGAAGCGGCCCGGAGCCAGGAGCGACCGGCTGGACGCGAGCAGCGACAACGCCGCGACGATGAGAAAGACGAGCAGCGCTTGCACGCAACGTGCTTACACCCGTGCGCCCCCGCGCGTCATCCACGCCGATGCGTGGGCGCCGCCAGGACAGGCAGGGCCACCAGTCGACCCATGGGTGGGTCGTCCGCGTCCATCTCCAGTTGCACGCGCTGGAGCATGCGATCCAACTCCTCCTGCGGGAGCGCGGGCAGCACGCTCACCAGGACGATGCGGTCCTCATCCGCGCCCAGCGCGAGGCTGCGCAGTCCGGCGAACACCGGGACCTCCGCGGACAAGGCCGCGGCGGCGCTGCGCGCTCGGATGACCATCGGTTCCGGGATGCCAAACTCCCGGAGCCGGCGGATCGCCCGCTCGGTCGTCTCCACCTGTTCGAGGAACGTGATGACGAGGTACACGCGGCCGTCATACCGGAAGACCGCGCATCCTGTCCCCCGTTACTCGTTGCCACCCGGCTGCGCGGGCTCTTCCGGGGGCTTCACCGGAGCGGAGGTGCCCTCGGCCGCGGGGGCAGTCCCGGCGGCGGCCTGGCTCTCCATGGCGGCTCGGGCGGCGCGCTTGCCCTCTTCAATCAGCTTCTTGACCTTCTGCCCGCCCTTGCGGCCGATCTCCTCATAGAAGTTCGGCCCGCGGGTGGCCTTGACGCGGTCGCCACCCTTCTTGCCGATCTCCTCGTAGAACTTCGCGCCGCGCTCGGCCTTCACGGTCTCGCCGCCCTTGCGGCCGATCTCCTCGTAGAAGGAGCGTCCGCGCTCGGCCTTCACCGTGGCTCCGCCCTTGCGGCCGATGGTCTCGTAGAACTCGCGACCGCGCTCATTGCGGACAGTCTCGCCGCCCTTACGCCCGGCCTCAGCCACCGTCATGCTGCCCTTGTTGTCCTTGTCCGACATGTCCGTGTCTCCTCTCGTGACTGCCCAACCCCGTCCGCGCCTTGGTGTCCCTTGCCTGAAACCTTGGGACGGAAGCGCCCCGATGCAAGCAAGCTCCGTACACCGCCAGCCGTTCTCTCCTGACATTGCATGCATAATCCCCAAGGATTTCGCGCGCTTGTCAGGCCTGCTGGGCATCCGGTCGGGACGGGTGATTGCCCGGCAGGACGCTCTCGTTGTTCACAACAATTCAGTCCACGTTGCCGATTCCCTGCTCGGATCCCACCTTGTGCGCAACGCCTGACACATGTGTCCGCGGGCGGTGGGGGAGGTTCTTTTGGCGAGTGTCAGGAACGGACTGAAGACCTGGTTGCGAATCCTCGCGCCCATGGTCGTCTCCATTGGCGGTCTGGTGATGCTCCGGCTGTTGGGGCCGGACTTCATCGATCAGCGCACCATCCGGGAGCTGCTGCTCCCCCTGGGCGACTACGCCCCCCTGGCGTACGTGGCCTTCCTGGCCGTGCGGCCCCTGACGCTCTTGCCAGGTCAGGTCCTCACCGCGGTGGGCGGCATGATGTTCGGGACTCTCGCCGCCACCCTCTATTCACTAACGGGCAGCTTCCTGTCCGCCACCCTGCTCTACTTCGTTGCTCGCAAGCTGGGCACGCGGCCCATGCAGCGGCTGTGCGGCAGCAAGTACCCGGCCATCGCCAAGGCGGCGCGGCGGCACGACTTCCAGTTCACGTTCCTGGCGTGCCTCAATCCGTTGTGCCCCACGGACATCATGCTGATCGCCGGCGCGGCGAGCGGCGCGCGCTTCTGGCCGTCCGTGCTGGGTGTCGTGCTGGGCACCATCCCGGGCACCTTCCTCACCGCGCAGTTCGGCAGTGGCCTCGCGCAGGGCCGCACGGTGATGACCGCCGTCTCCGCTGTGGGCATGGTGGTGTCGCTGGTGCTGGGCGTCATCTTCGGCCGCCGGTTCTACAAGGAGGTCAACGAGGCGTCGGTGGAGGTTCCCACGCCCGAAGCGGAAGCCCCCCGCGGCCTGCCCGCCGCGAAGGAAGCGCTCACCACGCCGTGACGTTGCGCAGCTCCTCCACCAGGTGCTGGAGGAGCGCGCGGACGCGGGGCACGGACTGGCGCCCCGGCAGGCACAGCGCATGGACTGGAGGCCCTTCCGCGGCGTACTCCGCCAGGACCTCCACCAGCGCGCCCTCGCGCAGCCGCGCGTCGCTCATGAAGTCCAGCACCTGGCAGAGCCCGGCGCCCGCGGCGGCCAGGTCCAGCAGCGCCGGGCCGTGATCCACGTCGATGGCCGCGCGCGTGCGCACCACTCCGGCCTTGTCGCCGCCGGGTGATTCGCGGAAGTGCCACTCACGGGTGATGCCGCGCGGATCCACGAACTTCAGGCACGCGTGGCGCTCCAGCAGTGACGGGTGCTCCGGCGTTCCGTGCCGCGCCAGATAGGACGGCGACGCGAGCGTCATCCATCGCGTGGAGAACAGCCGCCGCGCCACGAGGCTGGAGTCCTCCATCCCGCCCACGCGGATGGCCACGTCGACCTGTTCCTCCACCAGTTTGCTGAGCCGGTCGCTCATGCGCACGTGCAGCGTGAGCTGCGGGTGGCGGGCCTGGAGCCGCGCCAGCCGGGGCAACAGCACGGGGCCCAGGATGAACGGCAGCGACACCGTGACCGGTCCCCTGGGCGCGCGGTGCGCCTGGGCCACCGTCTCGCGGGCGGCGCGGATCTGCGCCACGGCCTCGCGCGCCCGCTCCAGGAAGGCGATGCCCTCGGAGGTGAGGGCCACTTGCCGGCTGGTGCGCTCCAGGAGCCTGGCGCCCAGCTCCTCCTCCAGCTTCCGCACCGCCTTGCTCACCGCCGCCACGGTGACGCCCAGCCGCTCCGCCGCCTTGCGGAAGCTCCGCTCCTCCGCCACGTGGAGGAAGGGCAACACGCCCGTGAACAGGTCCATGGGCCGCATTGTCAACCCAGGGTTGATGATGGTTCAACCTGGACGCGCTCACGATCGTCCGGGTTGACGATTAGGGTTCACCCCACACGAAAGGGAGTCCTCATGAAGATCGCGATCCTGGGTACGGGCATGGTGGGCGAGACGATCGGCAGCAAGCTGGTGGCGCTGGGCCACGAGGTGCGCATGGGCTCGCGCACGCCGGACAACGCGAAGGCCGCCGCGTGGGTGAAGAAGTCCGGGGGCAAGGCTTCGCAGGGCACGTTCCGGGACGCCGCCGAGTTCGCGGAGCTGCTCTTCAACTGCACGCTGGGCAACGCCTCGCTGGACGTCCTGAAGTCCGCGGGTGAGGAGTCCCTGCGCGGCAAGGTGCTGGTGGACGTGTCCAACCCGCTCGACTTCACCAAGGGCATGCCGCCGGTGCTCTCCACGCCTCCGGATGACTCACTGGGCGAGCAGCTCCAGCGCGCCTTCCCGTCGCTGAAGGTGGTGAAGACGCTCAACACGATGAACTGCGAGGTGATGGTGGAGCCGTCACGCGTGCCGGGAGATCACGACGTCTTCGTGTCCGGCAACGACGCGGACGCGAAGGCCCGCGTGAAGCAGCTCCTCACGGAGGGCTTCGGCTGGAAGCACGTCATCGACCTGGGCGACATCACCACCGCGCGCGGCACCGAGGCCTTCCTCCCGCTGTGGCTGCGCCTGTGGGGCACGTTGCGCACCGGCGACTTCAACATCCACGTCGTGAAGCGCTGAAAACCATGCCGGGTGTCTGGAATTGACCAGGCGCGTCAGGCACGGGATGTGGATTGCGGGGCCATGACGCGGGGGAACGCAACTTCCCGGGCAAGGAGCGGATAACCTACCCAAACCCACTTCCCCCGGTGGTTGGAGGTTGTCATGAGCACGATCGACCGCACCCGTTCCCTCGCCGTGCCGTCCTCCACTTCGAAGACGGCCGCGGAGCCGCTCGCGAAGAAGCCGGTGGCGCATCAGCCCGCGTTCCAGAAGTCCTCCTTCGAGCAGTCGCCGTCGCGCGCCGCCGCGGCGAACCTGGCGGGCGCCGCGCCTGCTCAGAAGAACGGATTGCTGGGCGGCCTCATCGACGCGGCGGTGGGCGGCATCAAGGACATCCCCCGCTTCCTGCAGATGGGCGCGGACGTCTTCAACGCCACGACGGTGAAGGAGATCACCAGCCTGTTTGGCGGCGCGAAGCCGGACCGCGCGCAGGACGGCATGTTCGTGGGCGCGGGCGGCAAGGTGCTCCCGGCGACGACGAAGCTGGGCGATGTGCCGGGCATCACGCCGAAGAACAACCCGAACCCGGACAAGACGATCCTCTACGTCAACGGCATCATGACGCCGACGGCGGGTCAGGTGAACGAGATGCAGGCGCTGGCGGACAGCTCCGGCGCGAAGGTGGTGGGCATCCACAACGCGACCGAAGGCCTGGTGAAGGACCTGGGCCAGTGCGTGACGGACAAGCTGGACAAGGGCAAGAACCCCGCCGTGGACACGCTGGCGGACACGCTCTACTCGGAGCTGAAGGCCGGCCGCGACGTGCACCTGGTGGGCTACAGCCAGGGCGGCCTCATCACCGCGCGAGCGCTGAACGACGTGGCGAAGCGGCTGCGCGTGGAAGACGGGCTGTCCCCCGCGCAGGTGGAGGCGAAGATGAGCCACCTGCAGGTGGAGACCTTCGGCGCCGCGTCCACGAAGTACCCGGACGGCCCGCAGTACGTGCACTACGTCAACAACGCGGACCCCGTGCCCACGCTCACCGGCCTGGGCGGCGATGTGGATCCGCTCGCCTTCCTGAAGGACGCGGGCAAGGGCGCGGTGGTGCACCGCTTCACCGACGGCAACCTGAACCCCATCAGCAACCACATGCTGGACACGCTGTACCTGAAGCACCGCGTGGACTTCGACCAGGCCCGGCAGAACCAGTTCTAGTTCCAGGGCCCCAGGACTAACGGACCGGGTGCGCCGTCCAGGTGCGCCCGTCGGTGGTCCGAGCCAGGACGTGGCTCCCCGCGAGCCACAAAGCGCCACCGCCCACGGTGAGCCGCCCCACGTCGGGCCAGTCACCCATCGACATCTCCGTGGGCGCGGCGCAGCGTTCGAAGCCGTCGTCGCCCAGGCGGTAGACGCGTTCGGAGTCCGCGACGTGGAGGACGCCGTTCCATCGCTCGGCGGAGTGGATGCGCCCTACCCTTCCAACGACCCGGCAGCTCCTGCCCGTGCCGACGATGACGTCTCCACGAGCCGTGCCGGCGACGACCTCGCCCGAGGGGAAGCACCGGACGAACACCACCTCACTCCCCAAATACGCATGGATGTGGGTCCACGCGCCCTCCGCGTGCATCCAGAGTCCCTGGCCTCCCGCGTAGAGCACCCGCGTTCCGTCCTCACCGGGACAGCTGTCGAGCGCGAGCACGCGCCCCGGCACCTGGCCCAGTGATTGGGTCCAATTCATGCGCCCTTCACCGCGCACGAGCAGGCCCACCTCGGAGGGGCTTTCGAGGTCGAACGCGCGGCTTCCGGCGAGGACGACGTCCGCACCGCTGAAGCACGCGACCGGACCGACGAGCCCCGACGGCAGGTTCCCGTATTCGAGTGCCTCCCCTCCGATGGATCCACCCGCACGAAAGGCCACGAAGGAAGCAGAGCCGCCGTAGGAGACCAGGGCGCCAAGGCCGGTGTCTCCGAAGTCTCGGAGCGCTTCGATGGTCCCGTAGCCCGGCAGCTCCTCCAGGGACCACACGCCGTCGGTGCACACCGCGACGTGGCGGAACTCCCGGACCTCGTAGCTCGCGTCGTCCGGGTCGAAGTCGCTGTCGACGAGGCTCGAATACGCATCGGAATCGCAGGGCTCGCGCCAGTCATCCACGGGCCCCGGCCCTCCACCGTGGTTGTTGTCTGGATGCGGGTGACTGACGACCAGTGCCAGGTTGCGCTCGTCGCGAACGCACCCGCTGTGAACGACCCCTCGAAACGCCTCGGCGCTGCCGTTCGTGCTCATGTGCTTTGCCGGTAGCACGCCGGAGTTCGTGGCTCCAGGGCTAGGATGCCGCGCCCATGAAGCCCTTCCCTGTCGCAACCGCCCTCACCATCGCCGGCTCTGATAGCGGCGGTGGCGCGGGCATCCAGGCCGACCTCCGCACCTTCTCCTTCCACCGCGTGCACGGAACCAGCGCCGTGACGGCCATCACCGCGCAGAACACGCGAGGCGTCACGCGCGTGGACCTGCTCCCGCCCGAGTCCGTCACCGCGCAGGTGGACGCCGTCGCGTCGGACATGCGCGTGGACGCGGTCAAGGTGGGCATGCTGGCCCAGCGCCCGCTCATCGAGGCCGTGGCGGATCAGCTGGCCCGTGTGTCGCTGGGCCCCATCGTGGTGGATCCCGTGATGGTGTCCCGAGCGGGCTCGCAGCTCATCGACAATGAGGCAGTGGAGGCGCTGCGCGCGCGCATGCTGCCCCTGGCGGCCATCCTCACGCCCAACCGCCATGAAGCGAAGCTGCTCGCGGGCATGGACATCCAGACGCTGGAGGACATGCGCGAGGCGGCCCGGCGCATCCACGCCCTGGGCTCCCGCGTGGTGCTGGTGAAGGGCGGCGGCATGCCGGGAGCGCTGCGCGGCACGGACGTGTGGTTCGACGGGACGCGCATGGAGACGCTGTCCGTGGCGCCCGTGGACACGCCGAACACGCACGGCACCGGCTGCACGCTGTCCGCCGCGATCGCCGCGAGGCTCGCGTTGGGGACCCCGCCGCTGGAGGCCGTGCGGCTCGCGAAGGAGTACGTCACCTCCGCCCTGCGCTACCCGCTCGCCGTGGGCCATGGGAACGGCCCGATCGGGCACTTCTTCCCGCTGACTCACGACTAAAACATAGACATAAAATGCAATTGATTGCATTCAATTGCAGATATTCAGTAAATGAAACATGTATTCAATTGATACATGTTTCATCGGGTGGGTCGAGACTCACTGAAGCTGTGTTCATGTGGGCATGGCAGTCCTGATCGGGCAGGTGGATGTAGGCCCCGGCGGTGATTGTCCGCCGACAAACGGCGCACCTTGCCCACCTGATCACTGTTTCATGTAGGCACGGCCGATCAGAACCCCAGGACTGATCAGCCGTTCAGATTTGAGTGCACTGAAAATGGCTAAAAGTCTGTTCAGCGCCTGTTCAGGCGCACGAATGGGTCCGAGAAAAACCACGGAAAGACCGTTCAGTGCTTCGTCGCGTCGGAATCGAGCCCGTCGATGCCCGGCATCCGCTGCGCGAGCAACCCGAGCAGCTCCTGGGTGGACAGGCGGGCGGCGGCGTCCTTGCCCTCCAGCACACCGGCCACCAGGGCCCGCTTCTGCTCATGGAGCGACAGCATCTGCTCCTCGATCGTCCCACGAGACACCAGCCGGTAGACCGTGACGGGTCGCTGCTGGCCGATGCGGTGGGCTCGATCGGAGGCCTGATCCTCCACGGCGGGGTTCCACCAGGGGTCCAGGTGGATGACGCTGGTCGCGGCCGTCAGGTTGAGGCCGAAGCCGCCCGCCTTGAGTGAAATCAGGAACAGAGGCGCGTCGCCCTCCTGGAAGGCACGCACGCGGTCCGCCCGGGCGCTGGCGGGGGTGGAGCCGTCCAGGTACTCGTAGGCGATGCCCTGGGCGTCCAGCACTTCGCGGACCAGCGCCAGGTGGGACGTGAACTGGCTGAACACCAGTGCACGGTGGCCCTCCTCGCGCAGTTCCTGGATGAGCTCCAGGAAGCGCTCCAGCTTGGAGGACTCCAACTTGGACGCCTTGTCGTACAGGCGCGGGTGCGACGCGAGCAGCCGCAGCCGCGTCAGCGCCGCCAGCACCTCGATGCGCCGCTCCTGGTCCTTCATCTTCGCCTTGCGCGTCTCCAGGTCGGACAGCGCCGCCAGGCGCGCGTCCTCGTAGAGCGTCCACTCCGGAGGGGACAGGACGACGGGCACATGCACGTCCGTGCGCGGCGGCAGCTGTGCCTCCACCTGGGCCTTGGTGCGGCGCAGCAGGAAGGGCTGGAGCACGCGGGCCAGCGCGGGCGCGGCAGTCGGATCCACCTGCTTCTCGATGGGCGCGGCGAAGCGGTTGCGGAACGCCTCCAGGCTGCCCAGGAGCCCCGGGAAGACGACCGCGAAGAGCGACCACAGCTCGCCCAGGTGGTTCTCCAGCGGCGTGCCGGACAGCGCGAACTTGAAGTCGCTCTGGAGCGCTCGCGCCGCGCGGAAGCGCTGCGTGGCCGCGTTCTTCAGCTGCTGGGCCTCGTCGAAGACGATGGTGGAGAAGCGCAGCGCGGCCAGCCGCTCGATGTCGCGCACGAGCAGGCCGTAGCTGAGCACCAGTACGTCGCGAGGCCCCAGCCGCTCCAGCGTGCCGCCCCGGTCCTCCGCGTCGGAGAAGATCGTCACCCTCAGCGACGGCGCGAAGCGCTTCGCTTCATCCCGCCAGTTGAAGGCCACCGACGTGGGAGCCAGCACCAGCGCGGGCCCATGCTTCGCGCGATCCAGCAGCACGGCCAGGGCCTGCACCGTCTTGCCCAGGCCCATGTCGTCCGCGAGCACCCCACCCGCGTTCCACGACGCCAGCCTCGTGAGCCAGCGGAAGCCTTCGAACTGGTAGTCGCGCAGCTCCGTCTTGAGCGCCGCGGGCACCCGGGGCTTCAGCTCCTTCGCCGCGAAGATGCGCTCGACCAGCGTCTTCCAGGATGCATCCGCGTCGATGAGCGCGCCCGCGGTGCCCAGCCCCGCCAGGGCCTCCGCCGCGGACGGGCCCACCTCCAGCCCGTGCTTTGACAGGTACGTGTGATCCGCCAGCTTCTCCAACTGCTCGCGCAGCGCCGCTTCGATCTCCACCCACGTGCGCGCGTCCACCTGGACAAAGCGTTCCTTGCGCCGGGCCGCGTCCAGCAGCCGCGCCAGCTCCACCCGCTCACCCTCCACGGACAGGCTGCCCAGCACGCCGAACCACTCGCGCTTGCGCTCCAGGACGACCTTCAGGTCGCCCGCGCCCCGCTTGGGCACGAGCCGCATGGACGCGCCCACCCACTCCAGCTCCGGCCGGGGCTCCATCTCCGCGCACGCGGCCAGCACCGCCAGCCCGCCCTGCGCGCTGTGGAAGAGGAAGCAGAACGGAAGCTCCTGCGGCTCCGCTGTCTGCAAGGGCAGTCGGGCCTGGAGCGCCGCGCCCGCCGTCAGCTCGCGCCCGAAGTCGCGCACCGCGTGGAAGGACCGCGTGTCTCGCCGCACGTGCACGTCGCGAGGCCCCTCGCCAGGCAGATACGCCGGACCATCCGGCAGCGCGCGCAGCCGCAGCTCCAGCCGCACCGCGCCCCCGGGTTGTCCTTCCAGCCTGAGCACCGGGAGCTGCTGCGGCGCGATGGATTCCCCCATCACGCTGCGAGGCATGGCCACCGGCAGGCGCACGGAGAGCTTCGACAGGTGCTCCAGCAGCGGCCCGTGGCTCTCCGGGGGAAACGCGTTGCCGTGCCGCTGGAGCACCGTGGCCATGGCGCGCACCTCCGGGCTCACGTCCAGCACCGTGAGCACGTGCGCGCCTTCGTCCCAGAGGAACACCGCGTCCTCCGGCTTCGCCTTGCGCACGCGCTCCAGCAGCGGCGCGGGCAGTACGGTGCCGTCCACGCCCGCGTTCACCAGCACGGTGCCGCCCCGGTCCTCGGCGACCAGGCCCACCTTCTCGCGCTCGATGCGCACGGGGATGTCCTGCGTGCCCTCCAGCGACAGGCGCGGATGATCAATCAACTCGAACAGCAGCGCGCGCGACGCGGGGGCCGTGCTGTCGGAGAGCAGCGCGGCGATGCGCGAGTCCGAGGGGCTGAGCTGCGAGCCATACTCCTGCAACAGCTTGCGCCGGCCGACCTTCGCCCCCGTCGTGCGCTGGCCCTTCTTCGTGCGCCGGTGCACGTAGGGCGCGACCTCCACGCCGTACCCTTCGATGACGTCCAGCCGCCAGGAGATCTCCACGCCTCCGCCGCCGCCCGGGCTCTCCTCCACCGCCCGCTCCAGCGCGCGCAGCGTCCGGGCCCACGCGGGCCGGACCAGCTCTTCCAGCGTCTCGCCGAAGTCCTCCGTCCAGCGCTGCCGCAGCCACAGGAGCGCCGTGTCCACCGCCGCCAGCTGATGCACGCAGAACGTGGCGCCGCACGAACAGTCCACTGTCACGCCGGACGGACTGAAAGTCAGGCGCGCATCCGCGAGGATGAAGCCCGAACCCGGCGGGGACACCGGCAGCTCGGAGATGCGCGTCTCCTTGAGGCGGAAGCCCGGCAGGTCCGGATCTTCCACCAGCGCCTCCAGCGCCAGCGCGCGCTCCGGACGCGGCGCGATGCTCGAAGGCACCCGAGCACGCCAGGCAAGCAACATCCCGTGGACCGTGTGCGTGCGCTTGTCGGCCGGGGGCGTGAGCCGTTCCGCGACAGAGGCCCGGGCGTCGAGGGTGGCCTGCCGCTCGTCCTCCACGTAGCGCCAGGCGAGCTTCGGCAGCAGGTCCCGCATGCGCGGCGTGGGCAGCATCTCCGCTGTCCAGCGGTCGACCGTGTCCTGGGCCAGCACCTCCACCAGCCTGCGGCGGGAGATGACCGCGCGCACCTGCGGCAGGTAGGCGGCCTCCACGCGAGGCGTGAGCAGCGCCAGACTCAGGCGCGCCAGGTGTTCCAGGCCCTCCTCCCGCAGCCACGCGCGCAGGTCCGCCTCCGTCTGGAACGGGGGCGCGTGGGGATCCTGCGCGGGCTTGGGGCTGGACGGGGGGGACTGCTCGGCCATGGGGACTGACGACAACGAACGCGTCAGTCTACCTTGGCCATGCGGCGGCGATCACCGAGGAACTCTTCCACTCCCAGCACGATGTTCTTCGCCACCTCGTCCTGGAAGCGCTCGGACGCCAGGCGCTTCTCGTCCTCCGCGTGCGACAGGAAGGACGTCTCCACGAGGATGGCGGGCATCTTCGCGCCCAGGAGCACGTAGAACAGCGCCTCCTTGTGGCCCAGGTCCTTGATGCCGTCGTACTGGCCGGACAGGCCCGTCACCAGGTTGTGCTGCACGGCGTTCGCCAGCCGCGACGACTCCTCCGTGTTCGCCTTGGTGGCCAGGTCCGCCAGGATGAACTGGAGGTCGCTGATGCCCTTCTCGGAGGAAGCGTTCTCGCGAGCGGCCAGGCGGATGGAGTAGCGGTCCGCGGACGTGTTGAGCGTGTACGTCTCGATGCCGCGCAGCTTGTGCGTCGCCGCCGAGTTGCAGTGCACCGAGATGAACAGGTCGCCGTGCGCCTCGTTGGCCAGCTTCGCGCGGTCCTCCAGGCGGATGAAGGTGTCGTCGTCGCGGGTGAGCACGACCTCCAGGCCCTTCTCCCGCAGGCCGTCCGCGACCTTCTTGGAGATGGCCAGGGCCACCTCCTTCTCCTTCGTCCCCGCCTTGCCCACCGCGCCGGAGTCATGGCCGCCGTGGCCCGGGTCGATGACCACGCGGCGCACCTTCAGCCCCAGCTGCTCCGCCAGCGTCAGCTCCGCGTGGCGCGACTGCTTCGCCACGGCCTTGAGCCGCGCCTGCGCCACCTGTGCGTCCACCGGCGCCGTCACCGGGCGCGGAGCCTCCGGAGCGGCCGGCTTCGTCTCCTGCTTCGACGCCACCGCCACGGGGGCGGCCGGCTTCGGAGCGACCGGGGCGCTGTCCACCACTGGAGCCGGAGCCTTCGACGCCACGGCCGGAACCTCCACGCGGACCTCCGGCTTCGACGTCCCGTGCGAGGACGCCACCGCCTCCGGAGCCTTCGCGTCCGTGGCCCGGTCAGCGACGGTGGGCGCGTCCACGATGTTCGCCGAGGAGTCCTTCGTCGAGGTCTCGGAGCCCGAGGCCGGGACGTTCGGATCCAGGCGCGGCAGCACCGGCGACGGCTCGCGAGCGAGCTTGGAGATCGCATCCACCAGCGGCGAACTGGAGGGCGCGGCGGCGACGGCGGTGTCCGGCGTGGACTTCACCACCGGGGGCAGCGGCTTCACGGTGGGCTTCGCGGGCGGCGTCTTGCCAGGCGGGGGCAGCGAGGCCAGCAGCGACTTCAGCTCCTTGGCCTGGTCGCCCTTGGGGTTGGTGGCCAGCGATTCGTTGAGGACCTTCCGGGCCGCTTCCGGCTTGTCCAGGCGGTTGACGTGGATGCGCGCCAGCGCCAGCGCCGCGTCATCCGCGAGCCGGTGCTTCGGGTGCGCCTCCACCAGCTTGGAGTAGTCAGAGATGGCCGACTGCAGGTCCTCATCCACGAAGGAGATGCGGCTCAGTTCCTGGAGCAGGTCGCCCGCGGTGAAGAGGGCATCGGGGGCGCGGTCGCTCTTGGGGAAGCGCGTGGCCACGGCCTCGAAGCGGTGCACCACGTTGAGCCAGTGGTGGCGCAGCTTGCGGCGGGACGCGTCGTCCTTCAGCGCGTAGTAGGCGCGGCGGGCCTGCTGGTACGCCTCCTCCGCTTCGTTGCGCTTGCCGGCTCCGACGGCGCTCGGGGCCGTGAGGAGCAGCACGGGCAGCACGAAGTGGGAGAAGCGAACGCGCATGGAAGCCTCCGGACGTTGCAGCTACAGGCGTGTGTCACACGGCCTCTGGGGGCCAGCAACTTTTCAACCCCACCTGTCCGTCTGTCAGCGCACCCAGCCCAGCGTCCGCGCCAGCTCCTCGTCGATGACGCGGCACCACCCCGGCTCGGAGGGAACCACGGCGGCCAGCACCTTGCCGCCATTGCGAACAGGGGCCCGCTGGGGGCGGCAGCGAGCCCGCACGGCATGTTTCACGTCCTGGCGGAAGAAGTGCGCGGGGAACACGGCCTCGCCCTTTCCTTCCGGCAGGTAGCCATCGTCCGGAGTGAGCCACACCAGCGCGCCCAGGCGCAGGGGCACCACCTCCCGGCGCCACAGCCGCCGCACCTCCCACGCGAAGCCGCCCAGGGCCACCAGCGCCCCCAGGCCCATGCCCCAAGGCAGCAGGCCCACCCGGGCCGCCTGGGCCCGAGCATGAGTCGCCTCGCGAGGCCGTCCCGGCTGGGACGGGTCGACCAGCAACTGCACCCGGGCACCGTGGCCCAGGCCCGCGGCATGTTCCGCGGCGGTGCGCACGCCCGACACGGAGTGATCCTCGCCCGCGAACGTGTAGAGGACGTCCAGCGTGCCTTCCGCGTCTTCGTGCTGACTCGGAGGGGGTGCGTGGCTCGCGCCCACCACCGCGTCCACCAGCTCCGCGCTGGACGTGAAGCGCTGCTCCTCGATGAAGTAGCGGCCGGCGTAGCTGGCCCCCAGGCCCAGCACGGTGATGATCACCAGGCCGAGCACCACCCCGCGCACCAACCGCGCCACGGCCCCAGGCACCTGGGCGAGTTTGACGCTGCGGGGGGCATGGGGGATGGCGAGCTGCATGGCGGGCGCGAAGCCTACTTCACGACCGGTGCTCGCGCTTCATTCGTGCCCGGTCCCAAGTCAGCCCCGATGCCGTTCCGCCTCCCGGAAGAACTGCGTGAGCGAATAGTCCAGCAGCGCCTCGCAAGACTGCATGTACCGGCGGGCGCGAAGGAAGGGGAGCCAGACGCGCTTGCCAACACGCACTTGCGACTCCTCCAGCTTTTGCCGTGGCACCCATGTCCCGCCCAGCCGCCGTACCAGCGTACGTCCCAAGTAGGCCCCCAGGGCCGGCGCGGTGTGACTGTCGATGAGGTCTCGCAGGTACCGCTTCGGGAAGCTCTCCTTCCAGAAATAGAAGTCGAGGTCCGCGAGGGACTCAGACGTCTCGTCGAAGATGCTGGGCACCTTGGTGTGCAGCGCCGCCACGAGGCCTTCGGACAGGTCATCGTAGTCGCTGAGGACACGCTCCGGATTCTCGACGTCCGCCGGGAGTGCGGCCGGGAGCCACTCCTCCGGCTCGGGCGGTCGGAATGCGTTCAGTTCGGCGATCTTCCGCTGCCGCTCACTGATGGCGAATTCGAATGGCAGGCGGGAGAGGAGCGGCGCCAGGTCGGGGTGGAAGCGCGGTTCCACCGGAGCGAGCGCGGCACTGCGCTCGCGCAGGGTCCGCAGCACCGTGTCGAAGTCGAGCTCCGGCCGAAGGTGCACATGGGCACGGGCCTGGGCAACGCGCGCTTCCTCACTGGCGAAGTCGGCGGGGGTGGGCCGCAGCACCAGGAGGACGGAGCCATTGGGGAGTTCCTCCACGAGGTGCGCGGGAGTCGAAAGCATCCGCTCGCGCCCTACCGTCTCCACCAATTTGGGGCCGAAGACGTTCAGCCAACCCACTTCATGAAGCCGGTCTCCGGCAGCCTCCTCGGAGTTCGCATCACTGCGGGCGAGGTCTAGAGTTTCCGCCAACTGATCTTCAGCAAGACTATTGGCTGTGGCACCGGTCACCGGGTAGTTGGAGGCCCAGGCGCGCACCATCTCTACGAACTCGCGACAGGGCTCTATTTCCCTGAAGAGCGAAAGAGGATGAACGGAAATCCAAGCATACAGCTTAGGGGCGGATGGTGGCAGCCAGAGCCTGAGAGCCATATCCAACGAAGGCCAATTCGCGCGAGCGAGGCCAATGGACATGCTTTTCTTCCCACGCTTCTCTTCAAGAGCCTTTAAAACAAAGGCTCGGGAGTAGGCGTAGGTTCGTTTTCCTTCGACAACGTCTGGCATCCACGAGCCTGCGTGCGCCTCGAGCGCATCTAGAAATGGCTCCAATGCCCGATCCAGGCCGGCCTGCGCATCAAGGGTCGCTTCGAACGAGAGACGAAGACGGTCGTCAGCAATGAGTTCGTGCGTCTCATTTTCATTCATTGAAACGACACCTCCACTCCATCGATTTCTTCCTGCGAATGACGCACTGCCGCCCTCAATTCTTTCGGGTCGGCAGGCTTGAGTTGACCGCCCTCGTAGACGAGGCGAACTCTTTGAATTTGCGCCGTCTGTTCGATTCCAGGGCGGCGAATGTTCAAGGTCTCGCCGTAGTAACTCAAGGCCGCGCTCGCGTCCTCGATCATTTGCGTCTCGAGAGCGTTGGCTCCAAGCCGCGAAAGGTCGCGACTCTTGAAGCTGAAGGTCTCCACGCGAGGAGAAGTACCGGGAGCCGGCCGCTCCTCGATGACGAGCACGTCCGCGAAGCGCAGGTCCGACTTCATCACTCCCACGTGCTTCTCGATGCGAGGTTGGTCGAAGTCCCCGAGCCATCGACGCTGCGCTCGTGGTAGGGCCGCATCCTTCTCCAGGAGGGTTACCATGGCTTTCTCGAAGGCCATGCCCCGCGCGTAGTGGGCGAACATCTCCTGATAGCCCGCCCACTTCAGGGGCCCCTTGACGTCCGCACCGCCCTGAATCTCCTGGAGCCGCCGCTCTCGGTAGGAGACGTAGTCGCGCCAGAGGCCCGCGCCCCTCTCGACTCCCGCCGGAGGTGCATCCAGTTCGGGCGCCAGTCCCTTCAGCACCTCCACGTCCTTGGGAAGGCGTGGGCCCGAGGCCTCCAGTTCGGCCTGGAGTAGCTTGGCCTTCGCCGCCTCCAGAGCGGACACTCCTGCATCCTGCGCCAGCAATGCGGAGCCGCCGGCACGCTTCCCGGCCACGCCCTTCGTTGCCGCGGCGCGGGCGGAATCGCGACGGGCCTCCGCCAGCACCGCGTGCGCCTTCGCCGGGTTGCCGCGCGCCTCGTACAGCGCCAGCAGCCCCGCCTCGCCCCACTCGGCGGCAACCCTCGCGCCCTCTCGGTTCGCCTGGAGGTAGCGCAGCAGATCGCGAGCAGCGTTGACGCCGAGCTGCTCCTCAATGCGCCCCAACAGCGCCTTCATCCCCTCCAGATCCAGCGCCGGCATCTGAAGCCGTCGTAGCCCTCCGCGCGCCTCCACAAGGGCCCTGGCGCCCTTGCCTCCTGCGTACAACGCCACCGCCAGTGCCGCCGGTGCGAGCTCCCGGCTGGCCTGCTTGTACTTGCCTTGCGCCAGCGAGTACGCCCCGTGCCCCGTCCCCGCAACCAGGTGGTAGAAGCCCAGCGGCACGCCAAACGTCAGGTGATCGAAGGCCCCTGCCGAGACGCTTCCCGCCGAGTAGTGCCGCGCCATCAAGGCCTTCTGCACTTCGTCGAGGGCGGCCTGGTAGGGCGAGGGCATTTGACCCCGCATCGCCATCAGGTCCGTGTACCGGGCCTCACCACTCACGGAAGTGCTGGAGAGCATGTCCCGGCCTGCTCGCCCCAACCCGCGCAGCACATCCGGTGCCTGCTCTCCTCGCTCCAGGAAGCCCTCCAGCGCCAGCCCCCGCCGCTTCAACTCCTCGCGGACGGCGGCCATGTTCCCCAGCGTCTCCGCCAACTGCTTGTCGCGAGCCAGCAGCCGCACCACCTCGCGCAACTCATCATCGAACGCCGAGTGGAGGACGAAGAGGGCAAAGACTTCTGCATACGGGCCGCCGTACTTCTCGGTGACGGCGACGAGGAATGCCGCGTGCTTGCGTCCGAGAACCTCCGAGGCCCGCGCGTCGAGTGGCCCCAGGGCGCCCAGCCGGACGGCGTCCCAATCCTCCAGCGACTCCACCAGCGAGCCCATGTCCACCCCACGCGGCATGGCCACGAACTCCGCCGGCGAGGCACACGCAAGGAAGGGCGCCAGTACCTCCCGGCTGGAGTCCAGGTGGGGCCACCCGGAAGGCACTCCCCCGCCGCCACACGCGAAGGCGACACCGTCCACCTCGCCCGAGCCGCGCACCCCCGTCCTTTCGACGGTGTCAGTCAACGGGCCGCGTCGAAAGCCCAGGGGCGCCGCCGCGCGCTCCCTGGTCGAGGAGCCCAACTCCTCCTCTGGGTACACACCTGCCGCCGTGCTCTTCTCCGCCTGGGCGGCCGAGAAGTTGGGATTGAAAGCCAGGGTGGAGCCATGGCTCGCCTTCGCGTGGAACGAGGCGCAACCCGAGGCGAGGAGGGCCACCATCAGCACGAGGCCGGGTCCGCTGTGCAGCCGCCGATCAGCGCACATGGTCCACCCCCAGCCCCACGGCCGCGAACGCTCCTGGCCGCAGCGTCCCCTCCGCTGTCGGGAATAGCAGCGTGCCGCCCTGCCCCACCGCGTACAGCCACCCTCCCAGGAAGCGCCACCGCGCCTCACCCGACGCGAGGTTGCGGGCTGCCGGCTGGCCCATTCCCATCGCCACGCCGCCTACCGCCACGGTGAGGTTCCGGTGAAACACCTGCGCCTCCAGGCGCCCATCCACGTCCACGCGGCCCCAGCTGAAGGCCTCCGCCCCCATCGTCAGGCGGAAGTGGCGCTTCCCCAGCACACCCAGGCCCTCCGCGTCCCAGCTGAGAATCACTTCGCCGTAGACCGAATACCCATCCGGGAAGGGCGCATCCGCCTGCGGCAGGGCGGACGGCCCCGCCACCTGGATGCGCGCCAACTCGTAGTCCGGACCGAAGGCGCCCTGACGGAAGCCGCCCCGTTGCAGGCGCGCTTCCAGGCGCGCCCTCAGGTCCAACCTCGACGACACGACCTCCACGCCCAGTCCCGCCACCGCGCCCCATGCGCCCCCTTCGCCGGGTCGCCCGCCCCAGCCGCCCATCGCCTGCAACTCAAAGCCTCCCTCGGGGTTTCCGCGCCGCACCAGGATGACCGTCCCATCCAGGTGGGCCAGCGTCATCGGCTCCGACGTCCCTCCCTCCTTCCCCCAGTCATGCACCGCGGACAGAGACAGCAGGTACTGCAAGGGATTGCGAGGGCGGCCGAAGAGCAGGTGTTGCGCATCCAGGACGACTTCCGCGCCCATCAGCCGCACACCGAGCACGTCCGAGGCGAAAGCCTCCACATACACAGGCGCCATCAGGCCCGTCACCACCACCCCGGCGGGGTGATAGTCGGGATTGCCCCGGTTGTTGTAGCGACGCACCAGGTGCCCGGACAGCAGGGTGTATGACTCCAGGGCGCCCATCCACAGCGAGTTCGGCGCATCCCCTCCCACCGTGAGGATGCGCACCACCTGGCCCCAGTCGGACAGCGTGTCCCAATCCTCTTTCCTGACGAGACCGGCCCCTTCCCCACCGCCCCACATCCGCAGCCGCACCGGGGCCCCCAGGCCGAGGTGAAGCACTCCGGGTCTGGCGACCACCAACCGCGGCGCCACCTGCAGAAAGCCCTCGTCTCGTCCCACCGTCCCCCGCGAATGCAACGCCAACGTCGTGGTCTCCAGGCTCACGAGGTTCGCCCAGCGCGGGCTTGAGTCGGGCGGCGTGGGGCGCGGAGGAGCGTCCTTGAGCTGTGTCTCTCCCTCCTCACCGGAAGGCTCGAGCGGTACGAACCCATCCGTCTCGGTGAAGAGGGAGTCCACCACCGCTTCAGAGTCCTGGGAGTCGGCAGGCTCCTCCGCCCACCCCGCTCCGGATAACAGCGGCAGCAACACGACGGCCCAGCACCGACGCACGAACATCGACGCCTCCCGAGAAGGCCCCAAGCAGGGGCCGCAAGGAGAGAGGTTCCCTGTTCGGTCCGACAGTGCGTCGGACCGCGCGCAGTCGAAGTGCTCAAGCATGAGTGAATGGACGTGCGCGTGATAGCTGCCGCACATCTGATCCACTTTCGGACGGCCGAAGCCAAAGCGGACCTGGAGGTGAGCAATGCTCCCTCACGTCCCCGCGATGCTCCTCGACGTTGGCGTGAGACTCAGGGAAACGTCACGTCAGGGGCCAGCGTGGTCCCAGGCCGGATCCTCCGCCGCGAACTGTTGGATCCACCCTCGCACGGTGAGTCCCGCGCCGTTCGCGGCTTCCGGCTGGGAGAGGAGCACGTGAGGATTGCCCGGCAGGTAGAAGGTCTTCACGTTCGGCGCCGCGGAAGCGCGGGCCGCCTCCAGGCCGGACTGCACCTGCGCGCCCTCCAGTCCGAAGTAGAGGGCGATGGTGCCGTCCTGGAGGTACCCGAGCATCCCGTAGCGCCGGGGAGCGGTGAGCAGCCGCGCGGACGCGCCCAGCACCGCCGACAAGCCCGTGTCGCACCCGGTGCAGCCGGGAGGGAACTCCATGCCCCAGCTCGCGCGCATCGTGCCGTAGCGGCCATCCCCCTGTGTGTTGATGATGAGCCCCGAATCATTCAGCACGTCCACCCGCGCCCAGGGCAGGGCCTTCTGCACGCGCCACGCGTGGAACGTCGCCCCGTAGCCGCCCGCGCTGATGCCGCTGAGCCAGACGCGGTCGGCCTGGGGGAAGGTCGGCTGGAGCCGTCGCAGGTACGCATCCATGTTCCGGGCGCCGACGTGTTCGACCTTCTTGGGGCCGAACCAGTCATACGTCTGGATGCGGGTGCCCGCGTGGAGGTCGCCCGTGCAGTAGGGGATGTAGACGAAGCTCGCGTCGCGGAAGGGATTGCGGACGTCGTCGCGGTCGAAGAGCGCCGCGAGTTCCGGCGCGCGGGCCTCGGCCAGCACGGGATCCGCACCCATCGTGTCGGTGATGTGGGTGGCCGTGCCCAACGCGCAGGCGGCGGCCTCCCAGCACGCGCCACCGCCCGCGAGGAAGACGACGACCCGCTTGGAGCGGTCCGTGAGGTTGACGGCCATGCCCGTGGACGTCCCGTTCGCGCAGTGGGCGTCGGAGACGGGCACGAACGTCCAGGATTCACGGGGCGCGTCGATGGGGGCGCCCGCGTCCACCGTGTAGGGGATGGACGGGAGATCGTAGTCACCCGCTCCCGCGTCCGGCGGTCCCCCGCTGTCTCCGGGAGGATTCGCGCAGGCGGAAAGGACCAGGGTGCCCAGGAGCGTCACGAGGCGGGTCGGCATGTCTTTCAATAACACACATGCCGTGCGGCGGGCCTCCTCCCCGGCGACGGCCTCCCTCCCTCAGCCGCGCTTCGCACGCAGCGTGGCCGACCTGCCCGTCGGCCCCACCGGCGACCCGATGTCGTCCCCCTGCACGGCGATGATCGCCAAGCCCAGCTCTACCCAGCACCAACCGCGCCACCGCCCCAGGCACCTGGTCGAGTCGGACGCTGCGGGGGGGCCATGGGGGATGGCGGGCGCGCAGCCTACTTCACGACCGGTGCTCGCGCTTGATTCGCGCCCGCGTCAGTGCTCGCTCCCTGTCAGGCTGGATCCAGGTTCCATGCCCCCTCCTCCCAGCGCGTCAGCACCTCCGAGGCCTCGAACACCGCCAACCCTTCGCCGCCCGCTGCATGCTCCAGGACGGCCTTCGCTTCGTGGGTCCTGTAGCGAAGCAGGTATGCCGCTGCCGCGACTCGAACATCCATTCGTGAGTGCTTCAGCAGGACCGTGAGTGCTTCGCGACCTTCGTCGCCGAGTTCCCGGAGTTTTCTCATCGCGGCCTGGTACTTCTTCGCGTGCTTGTTTCCGGTCTTGGAGTCTCCCCGGAAGATCGCGTCAGTCTGCGCCTCAACGTGAGAGGCGAATTCATCGACGAGTGCTGCAGGCGTCATCGCCAGATTCCCTTCTTGATGTTCTCGATGCTGCGCAGGCCGAATGCCCGTTGAGCATCAATCGTCTGAGAACTCAGCCACTGCCTCACGGTCAGCGATTCCGAGCCGGTGATGAACGGACTTTTGGACGAATAGAACGCGCTCACCAGCTCATGAAGCGCCTTGTCGAGCGGAATGACTGCCTGACAGTTTTATCTGGTATTGCTCGACATTGGGTCTACGCTGGACTCCCGACGAAAGGGGGCCAGCGACAGGAGTGCTCCTTCATGCTGCCACGATGGTCGATTCCCTTATTGGTTGTGATGCTGGCCGGATGCACCGGCACCACGAAGTCCGTGCGCCTGCACACGGGCAACGGCGAGCCCATCGTCCTCATCCCACGCAGCGGCGATGCCGCACCGGTGAAACTGGACGAAGACAACTTCGTTGAAGCCGTAGAAACGCTGGCCCGGAGCGTGAGGCCATTCCCCCGTCCCCAGGAAACGGCTCGGCGGGTGTTCGAGGTGGAGTCGCGCAGCGGCTCGTACCTCTACGATCCACGCGGCCACCGTGTCATCCCGCTGGGACCGGGCGAACACCTGGAGGGCGCGCAACCTGCGACAGAGGTGGAGTTGACGCGCGCCTACCTGCGCTGGTGCGAGCGCACGCACAAGCCCGGCGATTGCCTGCGCCTCCTGGTGGAGAGCCCCACTGTCACCGGGGATGGCCGTTACGCCCTGGCCATGGCCCTGGCCCAGGGCGTCGTGATGGACGAGATGATGGACGCCTTCAAGGACATGGCCGACCCCCAGGCCATGATGGCGGCGGTTCTTTGGACGTGGACCACGTACATGATCTTGCTCGCGGTGCCCGAGCCCTTCTCGAAGGGCGTGGCCGCCGTGATGACCGCCTCGCTCATTGCCTACGTGGGGGTCGATACGTTCTGGAGCCTCATCGTGGGCTTCAAGCGGTTGGTGGAGGATGCGGAGCGGGCTACTGCGTTTGACGATCTCCGCGAGGCGGGGGAGCGCTACGGCAAAGTCATGGGCCGCAACGCGGCGCGCGCGTTTGCCATGTTGGCCACGGCTGCAATTGGCAACACGGCGGCGGGGTTGGGGGCGAAGGTGTCAAAGCTGCCCGGCGCCGCACAGGCGGCAGTGCACGCCGAAGCACAAATGGGCATCAGGCTCGCGGCGGTCGCCGATGTGGGAACGGTGGCCGTGAGCGCCGAGACCGTCACCATCGCTCTCGCACCTGGGGCGGTGGCCATGTCGGCCAAGGGCATGGGCGGCGGTGCTACCGCCAAGGCGCGTCCCACTGGCTACAGGGCATGGGGATCATTCAGTGGCTTCAAGAAGGCCATGGGCCCGGCTGGCAAGAACAAGGAGTGGCACCACATCGTCGAGCAGACCCCAGGCAATGCGAAGCGCTTCGGCCCCCAGTCCCTCCAGAACACCGAGAACATCATCCCACTGGATAAGACCCTACACTCCGACGTCAGCGCGTTCTTTTCCTCGATTCGACGCGATATTACCGGCTCACCATTGACCGTGCGGCAATGGTTGAGCACGCAGTCCTACGAGGCCCAACGTGACTTCGGGTTGCTCGCTATCGAGAACGTCGGAAAGGGGCTCTGGTGATGAAGTTGGAGGATCTTGTCGAACAGTTCGCCCAGAACGTGGCCGCGCAGAACGAGGCCATCTTCCGGGGAGACGCCAAGACCGGGAACAAGCACGCCAGGAAGTACGGTGCCGCCGTCGACAAGCTCCTGGCCCACGGCAATGCCGGACGTGACGCTCTCGCAGTGCTGCTCAAGCATGAGCGAATGGACGTGCGTGTGATGGCCGCCGCACATCTGCTCCGCTATCGGACGGTCGAAGCCAAAGCGGTCCTGGAGGAAGCGGCCAAGGGACAGGGACTGGTCCCGTTTGGAGCGCAGCAGGCATTGAAACGCTGGGAAGAAGGAACCTGGGCGCTCGATCCAGAATAGCCAGCACGACTTCGGGCTGCTGGCGCGGGCCCTCAGGGGAACGTCACGTTGCCGAGCGTGATGCTCCGAGGCCCGTCTGATTCCCAGAGCTTGAGCGAGAAGGGCCCTTGGACAGCCACCACCGGAGCCTCGGCCTCAACCACGACGCGCCCACTGGTTCCCGGTAGTATTGGCGTCACTTGCCAGACTTGAAGGATCTTCAAGTCCTCGCCCGTCCTGCCATTGAGCGTCGCCCCTTCGGCCCTCCACGGCAAGACTCCAGCCTTTACCGCAATCAAGACATCCACTGCCACCAGCATTCTGGATCGATAGCCGTTGACGAAGGATGCCTCCAGTCCAGTGGCCGCCGTTTTCGCGACAGCCTTGGTAAGGACTTGACCCGCGACTCCATGCGGATCCAATCCCCCGTTGAAGAGGAGCCCCGTCAATCCCCCTGGTGTCTGATGCGCAGACGTCATTCGCGCCAGGTCTTCCTTGCAACGGGAGGTCTCTGAGCGCGCATCCCGGATCTCTTGCTGATACGTCTCGATCGTCCGCGGTTTCCGGTAGACTTCGACAGTGGCCTCCGCCTTCGCCGGATGTGCTTTCAGCAGGAACACCGCTGTCACTGGCGCCGCACCGTCCCGAAATCGCACCACCAGCTTGAACTGTTCGCCTGGGGTGATGTTGGCCGAGGGCACAAGCCGGATGGTGGCCTGCCCCACGTCCACCAGGGAAAAGCGCTCTCGATTTCCCAGTTCAAGAGCCTCCCGCTGCAACTCAGCGTCAAAGAGAAGCATCGTGGAAAGGCCCGGGCTCACCACTACTTCACTGACGCTCCCAGCACCCTCTGGGGTCAATTCGATGCGCCGTGAACCCGGGACTGTCGATGAAGCCTCCAACTGTGCAACCGCGGCATCCCCAGCGAGAAGCAGTCCCAGGAGAACGACAAATGATGGAGATGGCACCCGACAGTCTCTCCGTTGGAGGCGCTACTCGAACTCAGCCACAGCCTTCACATAGGCTGTCGTCCAGATACGGGCCCGGGAGGGAGAGTCATCGCCGGCTTCTCGCGCCATGCCTCGCGGTCCCTCTTCGGCATAAGCTTCAAGGCATACAGGGAAACTGTCGCCCTGTGGCGTCGTCGCCCAGGTGAGCCGGGCGTAGACGCGGTCACGCACGATGCTCCGCCCTGACAAGACGCTATTGTCTGGAAGCCCTTCCCAGTCAGTAATGAGGTGTACTTCAACGGGACCCTCTCCAATTGAAATGATCCGAGGGCTTCCCCTGGCGAAGAGCGCCGGATGTTTGTCCCCAATGACCATTCCCCGTTTTTCCATGGCCTTCACCGCGCCCACAGGACACGGCTCTGGCGGCGGAGGCGGTCGCACCTGCGTCCCAGGGCATGCGAGCGCCGTGCAGGCCGCCGCCGTGCTCACCGCACGGGCCATGACGCCAATGCCCTTCTTCGTAGGCTTCACGGGGAGCTGAAGGGACTGCGTGTCTTTCGGCGGCGTCGTCACGGTGGCTGAATCCTCCTGGAGCGTCGCGGGGAGAGCGACGGCCGCGGCGGTGGCCTCCGGCCCGGCGGGAGCTGCGGCGCGGTCAGCTTGAGGCGACTCGCCGGAGGTCGCTACTTCCTGACGAATGGCGACAGGCCCCGAGCCGCGCCACGCCCTGAGTCCCCACACCGCCCCCGACAGGACGAGCACCACGACGAGCGCCACCCAGGCGCGGAGGGCCCCGCGCTTCGCAGGCGCCACCGTCACGGCCGGAGTGGGAGGCCGCACCTCTGCGGCAGCGACAGCCCCTTTCAGAGGAAGGCGAAGGCCTCGGCGAGGACGGTGCCGGGGGTCGTTCCGCCACTGCGAGAGCAAAGGCCTCGGAGACAGGCCGGCCGCGCGCCACGCCCGCGCTCACCAGCGTCTCCAGTGAAGGGCCGTCCACGGACTCCATGACGACATGCAGCGCGCCCTGGTGCACCTTGCGGTGGAAGACCTGAGCGATGGCAGGGTGGCGCAACCGGAACGCCAGTTGAATCTCCTCTCCCAGGCGCGTGCGTTGAATATACGTGGAGGGGTTCGCCAGCCTCCGTACGAAGCAGAAGCCGGGCAGCGTGGGGACCCGCTCCGAGAAGCGCTGGGCCAGCATCAGCAACTCGCCCGTCTCCATCAGCACCAACTCGCGGACAGCCTCGTAGCGGATGCCGTCAATGGTGAAGAGGTGCAGAGGCCTGGCAGGCGTCGGCGGAAGCTGCCTGCGACGCGGGGAGGCTTCCGTGCGCGCCAGGTCATCGGTTGTCGATTCGGGCATGACTCCTCGGGAGGCGGGAGAAAGGCGCGGTGACGCCTTCCAGGGAGTTTGATTGCATGGACTTTTAAAGTCCACAATCAAGAACTCTAAAAGTTCATGGCCGGGTCAAGGCCATGACGAAGCCAATGCCCCATGACAAGTACCCATTCACGCCTGGCACGGTGTGCTGGAGTACGTCATGAGCGGCGCTCGTGGCCCTCGCAGCGTAGGATTCCGCACCGTCGGTCGGACCCACAGGGGGACTCATGAAGGCGAGCGGATTCGTGGTGGTGGTTGCGGTCGTACTGGCGTGGACGGGCGTGGCGAGGGCGGAGCCCCGGCCGGCTCAGCTCCTCATCTGGGGTGGCGGCAAGGACACCGCCGAAGCCGAGGCATCCCTGGGCCGGTGGCAGGAGCGCGCGAAGAAGAACGAATGGGACGGGACGCTCAAGGTGGCCGAGGGCTACCCGCGCATCGTCCAGAGCGACACCGTGCCGGGGCTCAAGCCGGGTTTCGTGGTGGTGGTGCTCGGAGCTTGTGAGCCGACCGCGGCGCCAAAGGTGATGGAGACGCTCAAGGCTTTCGAGCCGGCAGTGTACGTGCGCGACGTGACGTGGGCGGAGCCCCTGGCGTGCCCGCAGCTCGGCCCCGAGTGGAGTGTCGTCCAGTCGAAGTCGTGGAAGAAGAAGGACAACACCCTGACGGCCGTACTGCTGCAGACCCCGGAGACGAAGGATCCGAGCAAGTCGACCCGCCAGGCCTTGCGCGTGATGCTGCGAGCACCCGACGGGCGGCTGCTCGGCCTGGACGAGCGCAGCGGCTACCCCGGCGTGGATGACTTCACGGGGAAGGAGGGGTTCGTCCCCACCCTGGACGGAGCGGGCCCGACGGTGACGTACCTCACCATCGGGGGCGGCTGCACCGGGGGCCCGAACGTCTACGAGACGCGGGTGAAGTACGCCAGCGACGGCGACACGCTGTCGCCCCAGGTACGCGAGCGGACCCTCTTGGACAACTCCAACACTTGCGACCGGTGAGGGCCGCGCCCGCGTCAGCGCTTCGGTGCTCACCCGCGAAACGCCAGACAACGACCCTGCACTCGAAACGGAAGCACCGTTGTGGAGACAGCCCCCTCGCTTCCGTCCTGGCTCCTGTATCGAACGAGGACGGAAGCGATTGCATGGGGGCGCCCTGCCCTTCAGGACAGGGCCCGTGGCATCACGGCAGGTATGTCACCTCCAGCTTGGGATGCTTCGACGCGTCCGGGGACTCACGCGAGTAGTAGTTCGTGAGGTAGTACGGGCTGGAGAGCCGGAAGGAGACGCGCCGGTCGGAGGCATCCGAGGCGGCCTGGAGCACGGGGATGAAGTTCGGATCCTCCGTGACGCCCACCTGGTCGAAGTACGGGTTGTTGGTGGGGTACCAGAGCCACCACCAACCCAGGGGGGAACCGGTGGCCGCAGGCTGGTTGTTGTACGTGATGCTGTACTCACCCCAGTTGTTGTCCGGCACCAGGTACGTGTAGACGTTGCCATCACCACCGGGCGAAACGCCCCAGAACGCCGTGGCGGACAGCTTCACGGACTGGATGATCGCCCCCGCGGGGATGCTGGCCAGGTTGAACCGCAGGAAGATCTTCCGGTCGAAGCCGTAGTTGATGACCAACTCCTGCGCGCTTCCGTAGTTCCAGTCGGACTCCCCCCAGTAGTCGTGGTTGACGTAGGCATCCGCCTCCGGCTCCAGCACCGTGGTGACGGGTCCCAACTCATAGGTGAGCGTCAGCGCCGGACGCTGGGCTGCGTTGCTGTACTCACGCGAGCGGTAACGCGTCTTGTAGCCCGGCGAGTGCAGCCGGAAGCTCACCAACTTGTCGCCGGCCAGTTCGCCCTGCACGACGGGGATGAGCGCGGCATTGGAGTTGACGCCCCGCTTGTCCTCCGGCGTGTAGTCGTACCAGAGGAACCACTCGCCCACCGGACTCGTGGCGGGAGTGGGCCGGTTGTTCCAGGTGATGCCCATCTCTTGCCACGAGTCATTCGCGACGAAGGACGTGTACACGTTGCCGTCGCCCCCGTACGCGTAGCCGTCGTAGGCCAGCGCACTGAGGCTGGCGGCCGTGATGACCGCGTTCGCGGGCAGGCTGCTCAGGTCGAACCGCAGGTAGGCCTCGGCGTACCCCCGGTTCACGACGAACGTCCCGTGGTTCCCGTAGTTCGCGTCCGGCGCGTCGGGCGAGACGTAGGAGTCCGCGACGGGCGTGAGCGTCACCGTCGTGGAGGCCAGCGCCAGCGACGGGGCCGACAGCGCGGCCACCGCCAGCAGGGTTGTGACAGAGAATGAATTCAACAGCGAAACATCTGGAAATCTGAAGCGACTCGTCATGTCTGCCTTTTTCCGTGAGAAGAGCAGTGATTGCTCTCAAGCTCACGGACCGGGCAGACAGAAAGCGTATTCAGCTCAACCCAAGGTCTGCTTCAACTTCGCCAAGAGGTTGAGCGCGTCCAGCGGGGTCATCCGATCGATGGATGCGGTCCGAAGTGACTCCAGCACCTCCGTGTGCTCGGGAGGCACGGGTGGCGCGGCAACGGCTGGCGGCGCTCCACCGAACAAGCCCAGCTGTCCCGCGTTCACCGGGGCCACGCGCTTCGTGGAGCGCACCGCCACGCGGGGACGGCCCGCGTCATCCAGCTCACCGGACTCCAGGTTCTGGAGCAGCTCGCGGGCGCGAGACACCACCTCCGGCGGCAGGCCCGCGAGCTTCGCGACCTCGATGCCGTAGGAGCGGCTGGCCCCGCCAGGAATCAGCTTGCGCAGGAAGATGACCTTGCCGCCCTGCTCTTTCACGGCGATGCACAGGTTCTTCACCCGGGGCCGCTCGCGCGCCAGGTCCACCAGCTCGTGGTAGTGCGTGGCGAAGAGCGAGCGCGCGCCCACCTTGTCGTGGATGTGCTCCGCCACCGCCCACGCGATGGACAAGCCGTCGAACGTGGACGTGCCTCGGCCAATCTCATCCAGGATGACCAGGCTCTTCCTCGTGGCGTGATGGAGGATGTGGCTGGTCTCCGTCATCTCCACCATGAACGTGGACTGCCCGCGCGCCAGATTGTCCGCCGCGCCCACGCGCGTGAAGATTCGGTCGCACAGGCCGATGCGCGCCGCCTTCGCCGGCACGAACGAGCCCGCCTGCGCCATCAGCGCCGTCAGCGCCACCTGCCGCATCACCGTGCTCTTGCCCGCCATGTTCGGGCCGGTGATGACCAGCAGCTGCGCGTCCTCGGGATCCAACCGCACGTCGTTGGGGACGAAGGACTCGCCCGCGCCCAGCATCCGCTCCACCACCGGGTGGCGGCCGCCCGTGATCGTCAGCCCTTCCCCTGAGTCCACCTGGGGCCGCGTGTAGCCGTACTCCGCCGCGCACCGGGCGAACGACACCAGCGCGTCCGCCGTGGCCACCGCCTCCGCCGCGGAACGGATGCGTGGCGCCGCGGCGATGACCTTCGTGCGCAGCTCCTCGAACAGCTGGAGCTCCAGCACCACGCGGCGCTCCTCCGCCGTGAGGACCTTCTCCTCGTACTCCTTCAGCTCCTCGGTGACGAAGCGCTCCGCGCCCACCGTGGTCTGCTTGCGGATGTAGTCCTTGGGCACCGCGTGGAGGTTCGCCTTCGTCACCTCCAGGTAGTAGCCGAAGACCTTGTTGTAGCGGATCTTCAGCGAGGAGATGCCCGTGCGGTCCTTCTCCCGCTGCTCCAGCTTGAGCAGGTAGTCCTTGCCCGTGGTGGACAGCGCCACCAGGTCATCCAGCTCCGCGTGGTAGCCCGGCCGGATGAAGCCGCCGTCGCGGATGACCACCGGCGGCTCGTCCGTCACCGCGCGCATCAGCAGGTCCGCCAGCTCCGGCAGCGCCCCCAGCGGCCCGGACAGCGACTTCAAGAGCGACGCGTCACACCGCGCGAGCGCCGCGCCCAGCCTCGGCAGCTGCGTCAGCGAAAGCCCCAACGCGCGCAAGTCACGAGCGTTGCCCGCGCCCAGCGACAGCCGGCCGCAAAGCCGCTCCAGGTCGCCCACCTCCTTGAGCGTGGCCACCAACTCCTCGCGCCACACGCTCTTGCCAGACAGCTCCTCCACCGCGTCCAGCCGCGCTTCGATCTCCGGCAGCGAGCACAGCGGCGCGGACAGCCAGCGCGCCAGCTTCCGCGCACCCAGGCCCGTGGCCGTCCTGTCCAGCACGCCCAGCAGCGACCCCTTGCGACCGCCGTCGCGCAGGCTCTTGAGGACCTCCAGGTTGCCGCGCGAGGACTCGTCCATCACCAGGCAGCCCGCGCGCTCCTGGCGCGACAGCCGGTCCACGTGCGCCGCGGGCGTCTTCTGCGTGTCCTTGAGGTAGCGCAGCGCGGCTCCGGCCGCCCCGGTGGCCAGCGGCGAGCCGTCCAGCCCGAACGCGGACAGCGACTGCACGTTGAAGTGCGTGCGAAGGAACGCGGAGGCCCGCGTGTGCTCGAAGGCCGCGCCCTCGCTCTCCGCCACGGCCGGCACGCGCGACAGCCGCTGGCACACCTGCACCACCTCCGGCGCATCCCGCATGCCCTGCGGAACCAGCAGCTCGCGCGGCTCCACGCGCGACAGGCCCTCCACCAGCTCCGACAGGCTCTGCGCCTCGAAGGTGTAGAACTCGCCGGTGGACGCCTCCAGCAGCGCCGCGCCGAAGCCCGCTTCCCCCCAGCACACGGCCGCGAGGAAGTTGCTGGCCTGCGGCTCCAGCACCTCGTCGTCCAGCACCATGCCGGGGGTGATGACCCGCGTGACTTCCCGCTGCACGATGCCCGGCCCCGCGCCCGGCTCCGTCACCTGCTCGCAGATGGCGACCTTGAGGCCGTGCTCCACCAGCTTCGCGATGTACCGGCGCGAGGAGTGGTACGGCACCCCGCACATCGGAATCTTGTCCGCGCCCTTGGCCCGGGCCGTGAGGGTGATCTGGAGCAACTCCGAGGCCTTCACCGCGTCCTCGAAGAACATCTCGTAGAAGTCACCCAACCGGAAGAAGAGCACCGTGTCCGGATGGAGCGCCTTCACCTCCAGGTACTGGCGCATCATCGGGGTCAGGGAAGCGATCTCCCGCGCACCCGCGGGGGCCTCTCCCGTTCCGACTTCCGGAGTCGTGTCCACGTCGGGCAGCACCACGTCCGCCGCCTTGCCTGTCTTCGCCTGCTGCGTCAACGCCATCCCCGACCTTCTCTCACGACCTTACCCCCGGATCAACGAACGGACGCCCCTACCTGGTGCGTATGCCTACCACCGGCGTCCGACATTTCGGCGGGCCCGTTTCCGAAAACGGTTTGCTGGCCCTCCGCCCCCCGGCAGGCTGCCCGGCGACATGCCGACCTCACCCCAGACGACGACCCGCCCTCCCGTGCCCGCCCTGTTCAAGGTGGCCCTGGCCCCCGTACAGGCGTTCTTCCGGCTGGAGGCCAGCAGTGGAATCCTCCTGGCGCTCTGCGCGGTGGCCGCGCTCGCGTGGGCCAACTCGCCCTGGGGCTCCACCTACGCCGCCGTCTTCGACGCCCCCCTGCACCTGGAGATCGTGGGCCACGGCGGCCACTTCACCTTCCGCGAGCTCATCAACGACGGGCTGATGACGCTCTTCTTCTTCCTCGTGGGGATGGAGATCAAGCGCGAGCTGTCCGCGGGCGAGCTGCGCACCTTCTCCCGCGCGCTGCTGCCGCTCATCGCCGCGCTGGGCGGCATGGTGGTGCCCGCCGGGCTCTACCTCGCCTTCACCCACGGCACGCCCGCGCAAGGGGGCTGGGCCATCCCCATGGCCACGGACATCGCGTTCGCCATCGGCTGCCTCACGCTGGTGAAGGCGCGCGTGGGCCACGGGCTGGTGGTGTTCCTCACCGCGCTCGCCATCTTCGACGACATCGGCGGCATCCTCGTCATCGCGCTGTTCTACGGCACGGGCCTGCACGTGGAGTGGCTCGCGGTGGCCGCGGGCCTGGTCGCGGTGCTCTGGGGGCTCAACCGCTTCTACGTGCGCAACGGCCTGGCCTACGCCGTCGTGGGCGCGGCGCTCTGGTACGCCATGCACCACGGCGGCATCCACGCGACGCTGTCCGGAGTGGTGCTGGGCCTGTGCATCCCCGCGCTGCCCACCCGGCCGGGCCGCGAGGTGCTGGAAGAACTGGCGGCGTACGTCCAGGGGCTGGTGTCCCGCCCGGACGACGAGGCCGCTCGGGGCGCGCAGCTGCTCCACATCGAGGAGGCGCTGGAGGACATCGAGCCGCCGCTCAACCGCTTCGTGCACCTGTGGCACGGCTACGTGGCGTACGGCATCGTGCCCCTGTTCGCGCTGGCCAACTCCGGCGTGGACGTGTCCGGCATGTCGCTTTCGGACCTGCTCAAGCCCCTGCCGCTGGGCATCATCGTGGGCCTCTTCGTGGGCAAGCAGGTGGGCATCTTCCTGTTCACCTGGGCGGCGGTGAAGGCGGGCGTATCCCCCCTGCCCGCGGGCGGCAGCCTCGCCCAATTGCACGGGGTGTCGGTAGTGGCCGGCATCGGCTTCACGGTGGCCCTCTTCGTGGGCGGCCTGGCCTTCGCCAACCAGCCGGCCCTGCTGGCCGAGGCCAAGCTGGGCATCCTGACGGGCTCGCTGCTCTCCGCCGTCGTGGGCTACGTCCTCTTGCGCTACGTGGCCCGTCCAGCCCAGGCTCCCGCGCAGCCCTCGCCATGAACCTCCAGGACCTCAACCGCATCCGGCAGATCGCCCTCATCGCCGCCCGCCACGGCTTCGGCGAGGTGACCGAGCGCGCGGGCGTCTGGCGCATGCTCGGCGGCCGCAAGGAGAAGGTGGAGGTCTCCGAGGAGGCCCGCCGCGAGTCCACCGCGCGCCGCTTCCGCCTCTTCCTCTCGGAGCTGGGCCCCACGTTCATCAAGCTGGGTCAGGTGCTCTCCACCCGCGCGGACCTGCTGCCCGCGGAGTTCGTGGAGGAGCTGGCCACGCTCCAGGACAACGTGGAGGCCATCCCACTGGAGCAGGTCCACGCGCAGATCCGCGACGCCCTGGGCAAGGACGTGCAGGAGCTGTTCGCCCAGGTGGATCCGGAGCCGCTCGCCGCCGCGTCCATCGCCCAGGTGCACCGCGCGGTGACGCTGGAGGGCGAGGAGGTCGTCATCAAGGTGCAGCGCCCCGGCATCGCCCAGCGCATCGACGCGGATTTGGGCGTGCTGCGCTCGCTGGCGCGCCTGTTGGAAGCCGTGGTGGAGGAGACGGGCATCTACTCGCCCTCCGGCATCGTGGACGAGTTCGACCGGGCCATCCACGAGGAGCTGGACTTCATCAACGAGGCCACCAACATCCGCGCGTTCCTGGAGAACCACAAGGACCGCCCGTACCTCAAGATTCCGCGCGTGCACGCGGCGCTCTCCAGCCGCACCGTGCTCACCATGGAGTTCATCCGCGGGGAGAAGATCAACCCCGCCGCCCTGCCGGAGGCGGACCGCAAGCAGATTGCCCAGCACATCCTGGAGGCCAGCTTCCGCCAGCTCTTCGACGACGGCCTGTTCCACGGCGACCCGCACCCCGGCAACGTGCTGCTCATGGAGGGCAACCGGCTGGCGCTCCTGGACTTCGGCGTGGTGGGCCGGCTCACGCGCCCCATGCAGGAGACGCTGGTGATGCTGTGCCTGGCGGTGGCGCTCAAGGACAGCGACTCCGTGGCGCGTATCCTCTACCGCGTGGGCGTGCCGGACGCGCGCGCCAACCTGATGGGCTTCCGCAACGACATCGAAGCCATCCTCGGCCAGCACCTGCCCACCACGCTGGGCCAGGTGGACGCGCGCACGCTCCTGCGCGACCTGCTGGACCTGGCCGTGAAGTACCGCATCCGCATCCCCAAGGAGTACGCGCTGCTGTCGCGCGCCTCCATCTCCACCGAAGGCATGCTGCGCGGGCTCTACCCGGAGCTGAACATCATCGAGGTCGCGCTGCCGTACGCGAAGGAGCTGATGGCGGGCCGCTACGACCCCTCGCAGCTCCAGGGCGGCCTGATGCGCACGCTCCTGCGCTTCCAGTCCATGGCGCAGGACCTGCCCACCCAGCTGTCTCAGATTTTGCTGGACCTGGAGACGGGCAAGTTCAGCGTCACGGTGCGCGCGGAGCAGTTCGACAAGCTCAACGAGAACCTGCGCAGCGTGGCCGTCATCGCCTTCCTGGGCCTGTGCGCGTGCGGCTTCATCGTGGGCGCGTTCATCGCCTTCGCGCCCCGGCCGCCCATGTACGGGAACGTGCCGGTGCTGGGCATCGTCGGCATCGCGCTGGCGGCGGCCCTCTTCGGCGCGGTGCTCACCTGGTACCTGTTCGGCGGCCGGTTCGGGAAGGTCAGCGTGACCCGCTTCCTCAAGAAGCGCAGGTAGCCGGGAGCCTCACCGGCGCTCGGCCCGGTGCGGGTGTGACAACGGCCCACCTGGGGACAGGCAGGCGGGCGTGGGGAGCGCGTGTCACGCGAGCACGAACGGATCCGTTGATGGGTGCACAGTCAGGCTCTGCCCGGGTAATCTGCGGGGCTTGTCGTTCCCCCCTCTTGCCCCCGTGCTCGACTTGTTCGCGAACCCAACCGCCGCCCGCCGTCCGTATCGCGCCCCGCTGGCCACGCTGTTCGCGGCCGCGCTCCTCGCCACCACCGCCGGCTGCGCTGGCGGGCTTGATGACCCCGAGCGCTTCACCGGGGGCTCCAGCTCCTGCGCCGCCGGCACCACCGGCGCGAGCATCATCCAGGCGCAGTGCTTGTCGTGTCACTCCACGGATGCCAACGGGTCGGCGGGAGGCGGCCTGGACCTGCAGGCGTCCGGCCTCCCCGGGCGGCTCTACACCACCAACGCGGCGTGCAATTCCAAGCCGCTGGCGGACAGCGCCAACCCGTCCCAGTCCTTCTTCCTGATGAAGCTCACGGCTTCTCCGGGCTGCGGCGCGCGGATGCCGCTGGGCGCGTCGCTGAACGCCGCGGACACCGCGTGCCTCTCCGAGTGGCTGGTCGCCGGAAAGCCGAGCTCCCCGTGATGACGCGCACCCGTCATGTCTCCGCCGCGGCCCTCCTGGGCGCGGCCCTGCTGCTCGCGCCCGCCGCTGACGCCGCGCCGAAGAAGGCGTCCGCGAAGACGGCGCAGTCCTCGAAAAAGAAGGCCCAGGCCGCGGAGGCGCGCCGCGTGGCGGTGCTCGCCTCCGGTCCGCACGCGGACGCCGCGCGCGACGCGCTGGAGGCGGAGCTGGCCCGCCGTCCGGCCCGCTACGAAATCGTCCCCGAGTCCGCGGTGCGCGCCGCCGCCTCGCGCATGGGCAGGGATCCAACGCAGCCCGCCGGCGCCGCCGCCGTGGCGAGCGAGCTGGGCCTGAGCGCGGTGGTGGTGGCGGACACGTCCACCGTGGGCAAGAAGCATCAGGTGCGCGTCACCGTGCGCAACGGCAAGGACGGCAAGGCACTGGCCTCGCCCCCCGCCGCGAAGCCCGCCACGGCGAAGCTGGTGCCCGTGGCGGTGAAGCGTCAGTGGACGGCGCTGGAGCGCGGCCTGCAGAAGTCCAGCGCGCCAGTGGCCGCCCCGGTGGCGCCCCCGCAGCCTCCCACGCCGGTGGAGCCGGAGCCGTCGGTGAAGCCCGCGACGCCCATCGCGGAGACGCCCGCGCCCACGAAGACGCCCGCCGCGGAGCCCAACCGCAAGCCGGTGGCCGCGACTCCCAAGGAGACGAAGGCCCCGGAGAAGCCGGAGGACTCCTCCTCCACGGAGCCAGAGCTGACGGCCTCCGCGCCCATCGTCGAGGGCGCGCTGGGCCTGAAGCTCTTTGGCCGCTCGCTGCGCTACAAGGACGACGTGTTCGGCGTGCTGCGCCCGTACACGCTGGGGCCGGACGTGGGCGGCTTCGCGCTGCCGGGCGCGCCCCAGGTGGCGGGTGACGTGACGGTCTATCCGCTCGCGGCCTTCAAGAAGGGAGCGCTGGCGCGGCTGGGCATCACGGGCTCCATTGATCAGTCCTTCGGCCTGAAGTCCACGGGCTCCTCGGGCGAGGTCACCTACCCCACCACGGCGCGCGAGTGGCAGGCGGGCCTGCGCTACGTGATCCCCTTCGGCGCGGCGAAGCAACACGGCTTCGAAGTCACCGGCACGTACGGGATGAACACGTTCCGCATCGACGCGGTGGACGGCGAGCGGCCGTTGGACCTGCCCAACGTGGAGTACAAGACCGCGGGCCTGGGGTTGGGCGTGCGGGCGGCGCTGTCGGAGAAGTTCGACTTCAACTTCCGGCTTGGCTACCAGCACCCGCTGGACTCCGGCGAGCTGTCCTCGGACGCGTGGTTCCCGCGCATGTCCGCGGGCGCCGTCACGGGTAGCGCCACGCTGGCGTACCGGCTCAACCGCATCCTGGACGTGAGGTTGAAGGCGGACCTGCGCCGCTACTTCTTCAAGTTCAACCCGGAGCCGGGCGACCCGTACGTCGCCGGTGGCGCCGTGGATCAGTACCCTGGCCTGTCGCTCCAGGTGGGCTTCCGTTACTAGCTGAAGCGCCCTCGCGGTGATTGAGCGTTTGCCCATCCTGGAATGGGCAAACGCTCAAAGACAACCCAAGAGGCAGGGCGGGTAGTGCCAACCAATCCCTACCCTGTTTTTGCATGGATGCGATTGCAATGCGACGCCGGCCGGCGGATTCTGATTCACGCCACGTGAACAGGATTCAACCGGAGACCGGATGTCCGACCCCGTACGCGTCATCTTTCGCAACCAGGCCAACGCGCCTGTGACCGTCATCATCAACGGCTATCAGAACGCCAGCAGCGTCCCGGCCCGTGTCTATTCGGGGCAGGTCACCGGCATGAGCGGCGTCTTCCAGGTGTCTGGCTATGCCAGCTACGCCTGCTCCGCCTATGCAACGACGATGCTCTCCCCGGCGCTCGCACCCCAGACGGACGTGTCCATCGTCTTCACCACGGAGCAGACGCCATGAGCAACATGCGTGTCGTTTTCACGCCCTGCCCGGGGCAGGGCTATCAGGCGGATATCAAGAAGGTCTCCCAGGGGCACGTCAGCGAAGTGCAGAACGTGTCGGTCTGGAAGAGCTTGACCACCGACGCCACCGCGACGTTCACCGGCGGACCGGGTGACAGCTTCTTCATGCAGCTCTCTTCCTCGGGAGGACCGCGGGCCCTCTCGGGGACGGCGACCTTCTCGTCGGACGTCACCATCACCTTCGGGATGCTTTACACGGTCTTCGAGGAAGGATGAGCGCCCCGCCGACCCAAGAGACGCCGTCGCTCTTCCTGGTGTCGCTGCCCCGCTCCCTGTCGTCGACCACGTGGCAGTGGGCGCGCGAGCTGTTGGGACTCTCGGCCCCCGGCTGGGTGACGGACGGTGAAGTGCTCAACCTGGAGCGCTTCGGCTTCGCGCCCCATCCCGCGGCGGTGCACTTCCTGCGCCCGTCGGATGGCCCCGCCTTCGAGGCCGCTCGCGAACACCTGGTGCACGTGGTGCGCCCCACGGGCTGGGCCTACAAGGACGTCACCCAACCCTTCGTCGTCTCCGCCGCGCTCTCCCAACCCGGCGCCCTCCGGGTGATGAAGATCCACCGCTCCGTCGCGGACGTCGCGCTCGCCATGGGGGACCGGGGCTGGACGTATCCAGCGCGAGGCGTGCGCCGCGACGACCCGGATGAGGCCCTCATCGAAGGCCTGCTCGACGCCCAGGAGGCGCTGGATGCCATTCCCGGCCTGGTTGTGGACTTCGACGACCTGGTGATGGACGAGCTCGCGCTGCCCGCCTCGCTCCGGAGCCTCTATCCCGGGCTCGCGATGCCCGACACCGTCTCCTTCGACGATGCGTTCCTCCGGGCGCGGGACGAGGTCCTCACGCGACGCCGGAGCGAGCGCCACCGCGTCCTGGGAGATCGCGTGCTGGAGGCTGTGCGACGGCGCTCGGAGGAGCGCCGGGCCACCTCCGCGGACGCGCCCCGGCCGGGCTCCGCGCGCCGGAGCCGCCCGCGCATCCTCGTGGTGGGAGATGCCGTGGCCCCCACCGGCTTCAGCCGGGTCACCGAGAGCATCTTCCGGCGCGTCTCACGCGACTACGACGTCCACCAGCTCGGCATCAAATACGCGGGCGGCGCCCACGATCTGCCCTGGACGCTCCACCCGGCCATCGACGCCCGCGGCGTCAGCAAGCTGCCGGAGCTGTGCGCCAGCCTGGAGCCGGATCTCGTCTTCCTCGTCAATGACATCTGGGTGCTCGGAGACCATGTCCGGGCGCTTGGCCGCGTGCCCGGACGCCACCGGATGGTGGCCTACTGCCCCGTGGACTCCGGCCCGCTGAGCCCGAGCTTCCTCGCGGGGCTCCAGGGCGTCCACCGCCTGGTCGCGTACACCGACTTCGGTCAGGGCGAGCTGAGCGCCGCCGCCGCCCGGCTCACCACCGCGCCCACCTGGCCCCGGGTGGACGTCATCCCCCACGGCGTCGACACCGACGTCTTCCGCCCCCTGTCGCCCCCGAGCGAGTCGCTCGTCGCGTCCCGCCGCGCCAGCCGTGCCGCGCTGTTCGGGACGAACGAGCTGGACGACGCCTTCATCGTCCTGAACGCCAACCGCAACCAGCCGCGCAAGCTCATCGACCTCACGGTGAGGGGCTTCGCCGCCTTCGCGCAGGGACGTCCCGACGCCCGGCTCTACCTGCACATGGGCACCGAGGACGTGGGCTGGGACGTGCGTGGGCTGGGAGCGCGCTTCGGCATCACCGACCGCCTCATCATCAGCTCGGACCAACGCTTCGCGCCCCGGCTGTCGCTCGCCCAGCTCAACCACGTCTACAACGCGTGCGACGTGGGCGTGAACACGTCCAGCAGCGAGGGCTGGGGGCTCGTCGCCTTCGAGCACGCCGCCACGGGCGCCGCGCAGGTGGTCCCCGGCCACACCGCGCCGGGGGAGCTCTGGGCGGGCAGCGCCGAGCTGCTCGACGTCGCGTTGACCTTGTGCCAGCCCCGCATCCTCACCGACGCCCACGTGCCGTCCGTGGACTCGCTCACGGCGGCGCTGACCCGGCTGTACGAAGATCGAGCGCACCTGGAGGCCCGGTCCTGGGCCGCCCACGCGCTCGCCACCCGTCCCACGCTCCAGTGGGACACCATTGCCCTGGAGTGGGCCCGCCTCTTCGAGGACGAGCTCTCCCAGGGTGGAGGCCGTTCATGAATACCCAATATCAGCAGGCCCTCGCGGGAACCCTGGCTTCGGCCCCCACCGGAGGCATGCGCTCCCTTCGCTTCTGGAACAACCTGCCCGTGGACGCGCAGCTCTTCTACCTCGCCGAGGACGCCTCCCGGTGCGCCATGGGCGTCGTCCCCGCGGGCTACGCGATCAACTTCTGGGTGGCCAACGGGGACTCCATCAGCTGGTCCTGCCGCCACACGGGCTCGTTCATCGGCGTGTGCTCCATCACCTCCAGCACCCCCAGCGTCTTCTTTGGCCCCCACTCCATGGTGGCCCCCAATGACATCGGACTGCCCCCGCAGCCCACCGCCGAGGTCGTCATCCCTCCGGACTCCCCGCGCGTCCTCGTGGCGGCGGGCCTGCTGGAGAACCGCAACCGTACGCTTCGTGAGCAGTACTGGCGGCGGCTGCCCGAGTCCTACACCATCGCTCCGGGCGAGACGCAGACGGTCAGCACCACGTCCACCTCGAACATGCAGCAGACGTCGTCGAGCACCGACACCGTCTCCGCCTCGCTCGGCACCAGCGCGAGCGCGGGCTGGGGGCCCATGTCCGTGGGCATCTCCGCCAGCCTGAGCGCCAGCTCCACCAGCTCCCAGGAGGTGTCGCTCAGCACCGAGTACACCGCCTACGTCTCCGACACCCTCACCGCCACCCAGACCTATACGCAGATGTTCCTCAGGTGGCAGCTGATGGACATCGTCAGCGTGCTCTCGCCGAACGGCCAGGTGCTCTCGAGCATCGTCAACGGGCTGTCGCCGACGCTGTTGCAGGGGCCCTACAACGTGTCGGACCTCTCGACGTTGAGCGCCGCGAAGAAGGCCCTGAACCCCGCGAGCCCGGGCTTCCCCCGCACGCGTGTCGCCGCCCGTCCGTTCCAGCCCCGGGCCCTGGCGGAGCGCAGGTGATCATCGCGTACTGGAACACCCAGCGGGCCAGCGGGCTGACCTCCCGCAAACTGGAGCCCCAGGCCCGCTGCATGTGGTGCTGTCAGCAGATCGTGCAATGGATCATCCGGACCATCAACGCCCACCAGCTGAGGCCTTCGCTCATCTTCCTGTCCGAGGTGTCCCAGGGCGGAGGGGCACTGGCCGCGTACCTCACGGACAAGACGGGCTACCCGGCGCGGTACATCGCCGTGGGCGACAGGAACGACAATGCCAGCCCCTGCTCCTTCATCGTCATGTGGCGGGAGGACCTGAAGCCGGAGATCGAAATCGTCGGCGTCAGCCAGAAACGGCCCATGGTGCGGGTGAGGCTGGAAGACCTCACCGTGGGGGCGGTCCACATCATCGCCAACCCCGACAAGGCTCCCGATGAAATCTTTGGCGACATCGCCGAGCTCCACGGCGAATCGCAGCCCGCGGTGCTCATCGGCGACATGAACTACGCCTGGAGCCGCCTCAAGGAGGCACAACCTGGCACTTCCACGAGCCTGGCCGCCGAGATCAAAAGGCTCTTCGAATGGACGCCCGTCTTCCCTTCCCTCGATGCCACCTTTGGCAAGTACACGGAGACCTTGGGGCTCGTGACCCAGGTCCTGGACTACATGTGGAAGTCGGAAACCGTCAGCCGCGTCGAGACCGTGCCCCCGTATCCCGGCTACAGAAAGTGGACGATGATCGACCACGCCCCCATCGCGTACCACGTCTTCCAGAACGACGAGGACGAGCTGATGACCGACGACGAGGATGACTGGGGCGACGACGCGAGGATCCGGTAGCGCTACGCTGCCACGGATGCACACCGCCCTCATCCTGCCCGCGCTGTTCCTGCTGCACACGGCCCCGCCGGAGCTCTCCTCCGAATACACCGACGTGGAGAAGTGTCCGCGTCAGGCCGAGGAGGATGAGTCCGAGGGCGGCGACATCCCCCTCCAGTGTGAAGGCCCGGGTGGCGACTACGTGCTGACGGAGTTCTACAGCGCCTACGACATCCAGCGGCAAATCTCCTCCAAGAGCGACTCCCGCTTCACCATCGAGCTGAGGCCGAAGGGGCAGTGCCCGGTGTTGCGCTTCGGTTCCAAGCTGGAATGGCGGATGAAGGAGGGAAAGCCCTTCGCCGTCATCCAGCGCGTGACGTGCTTCGCCCTGAACAAGGAAGAGTCCGGCCCGGGCAAGAAGCTGGGGGAATACCTGGTCGTGAGGGGACTCAAGGGCTTCGAGTCGATCCTCGGCGACGTGTCCACGAAGACGAAGGACGCGAACACGAAGGCCCGCGCCATCGCGGACGCGGCGCCCTCCAAGCGATGAGGGCCTTCAGCCGCGCTCCGGGGCGTGGCGGCGCAGCCACTCCCTCACCGTGGGCCAGAGCGTGGCGGCATGGTGCTCGCGGAAGAAGCCCAGGTGGCAGATGCCCTGGCCCAGGCTGTCCGCTGGGGAGAACTGCCGACGCTCCACGGTGCAGCCGGTGAGGTGCTCACAGACCAGGTCGATGGCTTCGGGTGGCCCCCAGGGGTCGTCATCCAGGCCGATGGCCAGCACCGGCATGCTCAGCCGCCGGAAGCGGGCCGCGGCGTCGACGCGAGGGTCGTCGAAGTAGAAGCGCGGCAGCGACGCCCAGCGGCTCCACTCCAGCGACGCCTGGGCGGGGACGTCCTCGCCGAGTCCCAGCCGCGCATAGGGCATGTAACCCAGGAAGCGTGCGCACAGCGGCCCGATGAACTTGAGGTACATCGCGACCAGCATCCGCTCCCGAATGGAGTGGATGAACCTCATGCTCCCGGCCTGGGCCGCCACCATCACCGCTGCGGTGAGCTGCTGGCTGCTCGCGCTCAGTCCAATGGCGTGGCCGCCGAAGCTGTGTCCCACGGCCAGCACCGGCAGCCCCGGGTATCGCTCCGCCGCCCAGCGGGTCACCGCGGCCACGTCCTGGTCGGCCCAGGTGAGGAACCCGGCACGCGTCCGCTTCGCCACGCCCGACGGGTGCACGCCCCGGTAGTTGTAGGTCACCACCGCGAAGCCGTCGTCCGTCAGCCGCTCGGCGAACGCGAAATACATGCTCGCGGGCATGGCGGTCGCGGGATGCACCAGCACCACGCCCCGGACAGGGCCCTCCGGGCTGTGCAGCGAGGCGTGCAATTCGAAGCCATCGGCGCAGGGGATGCGATGCGGAGTCGAGCGTGCCATGGCCCTCGGGAGCTGCTTCGCCTGAAAACATATCGGCTAGCATGCGACTCCGTGCCGGGCAAGACGGCGCGGGGACCAAGGTCTCGCCCCGCAACCGTTTCGAACACTCCGGGTTGAACAGGGAACGGAGGTTGTTCATGAACACGGTGATCAGGGCGGTCAGCGGTGCGGGGATGTGTTTCCTGTTGTGGGCCTGTGGTGGTGTCGGCGGTCCGGCTCCAGAGCCGGAGGTGACGCCGGCCGCCACTTCCCAGGAGCTGGCGCCTGATGCGGGCGCCGCATGGAACGCGGTGGGCGCGATGGTGACGGCCCGCGCGGCGGCGTCGGGCGTGACGAGCATGGGACTCGCCATCTACGACGCGCAGGACCGCAAGGTGTACGAACAGATGCTCGGTGACTTCACGCCGGACACGCGCGTGGCGATCGCGTCGTCGTCGAAGATGGTGTCTGGCACCGTCCTCTTCGACGTCATCCGGCAGGGCCTGCTGTCGCTGGACTCCACCACCGGCCAGGTCCTGGGGTGGACGGGCGACAAGGCGAACATCACGCTGCGCCACCTGCTGTCCTTCACGTCGGGCCTGGAGCCGTCCAACCCCTGCACGACCCGGCCGGGCATCACGCTGGCGGAGTGCGTGGCGCAGATCGCCGCCGTGCCCATGAAGGCGCCGCCGGGCACGCGCTTCGACTACGGCAGCACGCATCTCCAGGTCGCCGGGCGCATGGCGGAGGTCGTCACGGGCAAGACGTGGAACACGCTCTTCACGCAGACGCTGGCGACGCCGCTGGGGCTGCCGTCCGGGGTGACGTACTACACGGCGCCGACGCAGCAATTGGGCAGCACCAATCCACTCGTCGCGGGCGGCCTGCGCGCGTCGATGAACGAGTACGCGAAGCTGCTCGCGCTCGTGTACCACCGGGGCCGTTACGCAGGGCTGGAGAAGGGCACGCTGGCGCTCTTCGCACTGCAGTCGCGTGAGCCCTACCCGTCCGTGGTGGTGGGCAACTCGCCCTACCAGGAGCTGGGCTATCCGTACCGCTACGGGCTGACGGCGTGGCTGGAGTGCACGACGCCCGCCACGGGCTGCGACAGCGTCAGCTCACCGGGCGCGTTCGGCTTCACGCCGTGGTTGGACCGGGGCGCGAAGTACTACGCCATCCTGGGCATGCAGCTGGCGGGCAGCGACACCACGGGCGGCGTGGTGGCGTTCTCGGTGGACCTGGAGAACGACCTGAAACCGTTGATTGCAACAGCGCTCGGGAACTGAGCCACACTGCCCTCCCCTTCCAGGAGGCAGTCCATGTCCCAGCGTCGAGCGTCATGCGTCTGCGGTCAGCTTCGCGTGGAGTGCAAGGGAGACCCCGTCCGGGTCTCCATGTGCCACTGCTTCGCCTGTCAGCAGCGCTCCGGCAGCGTGTACGCCGTGCAGGCCCGCTTCCGGCGTGAAGACATCACCGCCATCGAGGGCCGCTCCCAGACATTCATCCGCAAGGGCGACGAGAGCGGCATCCCCACCACCTTCCACTTCTGTCCGGAGTGCGGCTCGACGGTCTACTACGTGAGCTCGCAGCAGCCGGAGCTCGTGGCCATCGCCGTGGGTGCCTTCACGGATCCGAACTTCCCCGCCCCGGTCTTCTCCGTCTACGAAGAGCGGAGCCACCCCTGGGCCGTGCCCCGGGGCATCCCCATGGAGCACATGGACTGAGCGCCGTTCACTTCGCCGGAGGCCGTGCTTCCAGGAGCCCCCGCACGAACGCCGCGACCGGGCCGGCCAGCTCCGAGAGCCGGTCGACGCGGTCCTCCTCCACGGCCTCCAGGATGAGCTCGTTGATACCGCCCACGAGCGCCATCGCGATCGCCGGGGACAGCGTGGCCCCGGTGCCCGCCGCGTCGAACTCCCTTCGCATCAACTCCGCGAAGCTGCGCATCACCTGGCGGCGCAGCGCCACGCCCTTCGGCCCCACGTGCAGGATCTCCACCAGGAGCGTCCGCACGAGCCCTGGCCGGCTCTGGAGGCTCGCGAGGTACACGGCCGCGCCGATGCTGGCCCGCATCTCCCCCGGAGGCGCGTGCTGGATGGCCGCCTGGATCTCCGCCAGCAGCCGGGCGCTCTGCGCCGCGTAGAGCGCCAGCAGGCATGCGTCCTTGTCCTCGAAGTGCTCGTAGAACGTGCGCTTCGACACGCGCGCGTGCCGCACGATGTCCGCGATGGTCAGCCGGGCGTAGCCCACCTCGATGATGGCCTGCGCCAGGCCCGCGACGAGCCGCTCCCGGGGCGCTTCGCCTGGTGGGTCGGACGGGGTCGTCATGCGGCTCCCGGAGCTGGTACTTGACGGTACCAGATGTCACTGCTACCTCTGTTCAACAGACGCATAGGCTGGGTACCTTCCTGTACCACGAGGAGTCCCGTGATGCCGCTGTCCTCCGCCGAGCCGCTCTCGCACGTCGATGTGTTGATCATCGGCGCGGGCCTGTCGGGCATCGGCGCCGCGTACCACCTGCAGACGCGCTGCCCCACCCTGAGCTACGCCATCCTGGAGGGGCGCGGGGCCATGGGCGGCACGTGGGATTTGTTCCGCTACCCGGGCGTCCGCTCGGACTCGGACATGTACACGCTGGGCTACCGGTTCCGGCCGTGGCTGGGGGGCAAGGCCATCGCGGATGGGCCCTCCATCAAGGCGTACATCGAGGAGACCGCGGCGGAGTACGGCATCGACCAGCGGATCCGCTACCACCACCGCGTCACACGCGCCGAGTGGTCCTCCGAGCACGCGCGCTGGACCGTGGACATGGAGGTGGGCCCTGAACGCGCGCCCGTCCGCATGACATGCGGCTTCCTCTACGCCTGCACCGGCTACTACGACTACGCGAGCGGCTACACGCCCACGTGGCCCGGCACCGAGCGCTTCCAGGGCCGCGTCGTGCACCCGCAGCACTGGCCCGAGGACCTGGACTACGGCGGCAAGCGCGTGGTCGTCATCGGCAGTGGCGCGACGGCGGTGACGCTGGTCCCCGCGATGGCCGACCGCGCCGCGCACGTCACGATGTTGCAGCGCTCGCCCACGTACATCGCGGATCAACCGGCCGAGGACAGCGTCGCCCGGGCGTTGAGGTACGTCCTCCCCCGGCGAGCGGCCTACGCGGTCGCGCGCTGGAAGAACGTGCTGCGCGGCATGCTCCTCTACGGCCTCGCGCGCAGCCGGCCGGGGCTGTTCAAGTGGCTCTTGCGCCTGGGCGTGCGGAAGGCGCTCGGCAAGGCCTACGACGTCGATACGCACTTCGCGCCCCGCTACAACCCCTGGGACGAGCGGCTGTGCGTCGCCCCCGACGGCGATCTCTTCGGCGCCATCCGCGAGGGGCGCGCCTCCATGGTGACGGACCACATCGAGTCCTTCACCGAAAAAGGCCTCCAGCTGCGCTCGGGCGCGCACGTGGACGCGGACATCATCGTCACCGCCACGGGGCTGAACGTGAAGATCCTCAGCGGCCTGTCGCTGTCCGTGGACGGAGAGCCCGTCCAGTTGGCGCGGACGCTCGCGTACAAGGGCATGATGTTCAGCGACGTGCCCAACCTCGTCGCGGCCTTCGGGTACACCAACGCGTCGTGGACCCTGAAGTGCGACCTGGTGGCCGAGTACACCTGCCGCCTGCTCAACCACATGAAGCAGCACGGCTACACGCAATGCGTGCCCCGCCTGACGGGCCCGGCCATGACGCCGGAGCCCGTGCTCGACTTCCGCTCCGGCTACGTGCAGCGCGCGTTGGAATCCCTGCCTCGCCAGGGCACGCGCGCTCCGTGGCGCCTGTACCAGAACTACGTCCGCGACCTGGTGATGATGCGCTATGGCCGCGTGGACGACGAAGCAATGGAGTTCAAGCGGTCCGGGAGCGCGGCCTCGGGTCAGGCGCTGCTTCCGGAGGTGAGCACCCGTTCCAACGCGGAGGTGGCCCGTGGCTGAGCGCATGCGGCTTCAAGGCAGGACGGCGGTCGTCACGGGCGCGGCGAGCGGCATCGGCCGAGCCATCGCGGTCTGCCTGGCGCGCAAGGGCTGTCACCTCGCGCTCGCGGACGTGAACGAAGCGGGGCTCGCTGAGACAGCGGACCTGGCGAGTGCGCCGCAGCTGCGCATCAGCCGTCACCGGCTCGACGTGTCCGACAAGGAGGCCGTGGAGTCCTTCCCGGAGAAGGTGAAGGCGGAGCATCCCGGGGTCGACCTGCTCTTCAACAACGCGGGCGTCGCGCTTGGAGGCTCCTTCGAACAGGTGAGCAGCGACGACTTCGAGTGGCTGTTCGGCATCAACTTCTGGGGCGTGGTGCGCCTGAGCCGCGCCTTCCTGCCCCTGCTGCGCCAGAGCGACGACGCGCGGCTGGTGAACCTCTCCAGCGTCTTCGGCCTGGTGGCCCCGCCGGGACAGGTGGCCTACGCGGCGAGCAAGTTCGCCGTCCGCGGCTTCTCGGAAGGGCTGCGCCACGAACTGGAGGGCACCACCGTGGGCGTCACCGTGGTGCACCCGGGCGGTGTCGCGACGTCCATCGCCGCGAGCGCCCGGGTCCCCACCGGCGCGACGGACGAGGAGGTCTCCCGCCGCCGCAAGTCGTTCCAGAAGATGCTGCGGCTCCCGGCGGAGGCCGCGGGCGACATCATCGTCCGCGGGGTCGAAGCGCGCGAGCAGCGCATCCTCGTCGGCAAGGACGCCGTGGCGCTGGCGATGCTCGCCCGCGTCTTCCCCGTGTCGTACTGGAAGCTGCTCGCCTCGCGCCTCCGCTCCTGAAACCTGTCAGACAGGCCTGCGGAACAGGTCGCCCAGGTCCGCGGGCAGCTGCGACGCCACGGCGGCGATCTCGTCCTCGGGGATGCGGTCGCGCACGGCGGTGAACACCGCGGTGACGACGCGGAAGGCCTGGTCGGGCTTGATGTTCAGGTGGTCCGCCACGTCGGTGATGAACTCATCGCGGCCAATGCGCTTGGCGCGTGAGGGGCCCCGGTGCACCGAGCAGGCCCCCAGGATGGCGCCGATGCCGCCGGGCAGCGCGCGGTAGAGCTTCACGTCCTCGCCATCCGACAGCCTCCGGGCGAGCGAGCAGAACACCGCGCTCGCCGCCTCCCGGGCTTCCAGGCCCTGGCTGTGCATGACGGCGTCCCCCTGGATTTCGTCCAGGAACGGCTGGAGCTCGAGCGACTCGTCGCGCTCCTTGACGGGCACGGCGTGGGTGTCGGGAGGAACAGGCGTGGCCATGGCAGCGTCTCCGAAGGTTCAGGGCCCCAAGGCGGGGCCGTGTTCCGAAGACGCTGCGCATGTGCCAGGGCGCCTGCATCGTCCACCGGCGCCGGGGGCGCGCGGGCGGTCAGGCCGCCGCTGAGACTTGACCAGCGCCCTACCCGTGCGGCACCGGCCGGGGCTCCTCGTGGGCGGCGTGCGAGTCGTCATCGCCCTTCCCCTTGCTGAACCGGTTGCCCAGCCGCGTCTTGAGTCGGTCCGCGACGACGTAGAACGCGGGCACCACGAGCAGACTGAGCACGGTCGACACGGACAGGCCACCCAGCACCGCGATGGACATGGGGGCGCGCGTCTCGCTGCCTGCGCCCAGCGCCAGCGCCGCCGGCACCGCGGACATCATCGTCGCGGTGGACGTCATCAGGATGGGACGCAGGCGCACCGGGCCCGCGCGCAGCATGGCCTGCATCGCGTCCGCGCCCTGCTCGCGCTGCTGGAGCGCGTAGTCCACCAGGATGATGGAGTTCTTCTTCACGATGCCCATCAGCAGCAACAGGCCGATCATGCTGAAGATGTTCAGCGTGTTCCCCGTGATGAGCAGCGCGAACGACGCGCCCGCAACCGACAGGGGCAGGATCGTGAGCACCGTCACCGGGTGCAGGAACGAATTGAACTGCGCGCCCAGCACCATGTACGCGACGGCGATGCCCATGAAGAGCGCGAAGATGAGGCTGCTCATCGAGTCGCGGAACGCCACGCTCGCGCCGCCCGCCACCACGCGGATGCCGCCGGGCAGGTCCTTGCCCAGGGACTCCACCGTGGCCAGCGCCTCCTCCTGATTCGACCCCGGCGCCACGTTGGCGAAGATGCTGATGGCGCGCTCACGGTCGCGGCGGGTGATGGCCTGCAGCGCGGGCAGCTCCTCCTGCGTCACCAGCGACGACAGCGGCACCAGCGAGTTGTTCGCCGTCCGGACCTTCAGCAGCGACAGGTCCTCCGGCCGCGAACGCTGGCTCGCGAGCAGCCGCATGCGCACGTCGATGCGCCGCCCGCCGCTGCTGTACTTGCCCACACGCACGCCGCCCACCAGCGCGTTCACCGTGGACGCCACCGCCTGGATGGGCACGCCTACGTCCGAAGCGCGAGCGCGGTCCGGCGTGATGCGCAGCTCCGGCTGGCCCAGCTGGTAGTCCGTGTCCAGGTCCACCACCTTGCCGGACGCCTGGAGTTGATCGCGCAGGGACTGGCTCGCCTCCACCAGCTTGTCCCAGTCCGACCCGCGCACGCTGAACTCCACCGGGAAGCCGCGCTGCGCGGTGAAGCCCGCCTGGGACAGGTCCTGCACCACCGCGCGCAGGCCCGGGTAGCTGTTCAGCTCCTTGCGCAGCACCTGCGCGAAGTCCGCCTGCGACATGCGCTGATCCGTCGGCACCAGCGTCAGGTTCATGTTGCCGGAGTTCACGGCGGACCCGCTACCGCCACCGCCCACCACCACGAACACGCGCGTCACCTCCGGACGGCTGGCGACGAACTCCTCCGCGCGCTTGAAGAGGCGGTTGGTCTCCTCCAGGCTGCTGCCCACCGCCGTCTGCAGACGCACGGACATGCGGCCCTGGTCCTGCGACGGGACGAACTCGCCGGGCAGCGCCTTGAACGCGAACGCGCTCAGGAACAGCATCGCCACCGCCACCAGCAGCACGCGCCAGGGGCGCACCAGCCCCCAGCCCAATGCCCGCGCGTACAGCGCCTCCAGCTTGGAGAAGGCCTTGTCCACCACCACGCCAATGCGGCTGCGGTGCTCGCGGGACGTCTTGAGCAACTGCGCGCAGCGCGCGGGCGCCAGGGTGATGGCCTCCACGTAGGACAGGAGCACCGCTACGCACAGCGTGACGCCGAACTGGAGGAAGAACCGGCCGATGATGCCCTTCATGAAGACGACGGGCAGGAAGATGGCCACCACCGCCAGCGTCGCCGCCAGGGCCGCGAAGGTGATCTCCGCCGTGCCTTCACGCGCGGCGCTCACCCGGTCCTTCCCCTCCTCCGCGTGCCGGAAGATGTTCTCCAGCACCATGATGGCGTCGTCCACCACGATGCCTACGGCCAACGCCAATCCCAACAACGTGAAGGTGTTGAGCGTGAAGCCCAGGAAGTAGATGACCGCCACCGTCCCCAACAGCGACATGGGGATGGCGAGCACGACGTTGAGCGTGCTGGAGAGCGACCCCAGGAACACCCAGCACACGAACGCGGTGAGGATGCACGCGAGCAACAGCTCGAACTCAATCTCGTGCACGCTCTCCTCGATGAACTGCGTCGAGTCGAAGTTGATGCTCGCGCTCATGCCCTCCGGCAGCTCCTTCTGGAGCTGCGCCAGCTGCTCACGCACCGCCTGGGCCACGGCCACCGCGTTCGCGCCGCGCTGCTTCTTGATGCCCATGGCCTGGGCGGGCTCGCCGTTCACGCGCGCCAGGCGGCGCTCGTCCTCGAAGCCGTCCTCCACGATAGCCACGTCGTGCAGGTACACCGGGCGGCCGCCCTCCTCGCGCACGACGACGTTCTGAAGCGTCTCCAGGTCCAGCGCCTCGCCCATGAAGCGCACGTTGACCTCGCGGCCCTGCGTCTCGATGCGGCCCGCAGGCAGCTCCACGTGCTCGCGCTGGAGCGCGGCGGTGATGTCCGTGACGGTGAGCCCGTGCGCGTCCAGCTTCTGCGCGTCCACCCAGATGCGCACGTTGCGCTCCAGGAGGCCGCCCAGGATGACCTCGCCCACGCCGGGCACCGTCTGCAGGCGCTCCTTCACGCGGTAGCGGGCGAAGTCGCTCACCACCTGCTGGGAGAACGGTCCGGCCACGCCCAGCCACATGATGGGCTGGTCCTCCGGGTTGGACTTGGAGACGACGGGCGGATCGATGTCCAGCGGCAGCCGGCGCTGGGCCTGGCTCACCTTGGTCTGCACGTCCTGCAGCGCCAGGTCCACGTTGCGCGACAGATCCAACTCCACCGTGATGTTGGCGCTGCCCTGGCGCGCGGAGGACGTGATGCTCTTGACGCCCTCCACCTGTGTCACGGCCTCTTCGATGAACTCGACGACGTCCGACTCAACAGCCTCCGGGTTGGCGCCCTCCCACGACACGGAGATGTTGATGGTGGGGAAGTCGACGTCCGGGAACTGGCTGATGCCGATGCGCTGGGCCGCCACCAGTCCGAAGATGATGGTCGCCGCCATGATCATCCAGGCGAACACCGGCTTCTTGATGCAGACGTCGGTGATGCTCATGGACGGCCCTCCGCGCCCGCGTTCGGGTTCGTGTCGCCGCGGGCCTCGGCCGGGGGCTGCTCGCCTCCCACCTTCGGCTTCGGACGCTCCTGCTCCACGCGCACGGCCACGCCGTCGCGCAGGGCCTCCGCGCCGCGCACCACCAGCGTCTCACCGGGCTTGAGGCCTTCCTTCACCTCCACCCGCCCGTCCGGCGTGCGCAGGCCCAGCTCCAGGATGCGCTCGCGAGCCTTGTTGTCCGTCACCACGAACGCCAGGAAGCCGCGCTCGCTGGGGCGGATGGCCGTCTGCGGAATCACCGGGCTGCCCCCGCGCGACTCCACCGGCACGCTCACCGTGGCGAAGGCGCCCGGGCGCAGCTTCTGCGCGGCCTCGCCCGTCACCTCCGCGGTCACCGCCACCATGCGGCTCTGCGTGTCCGCGCTCGCGGACACGTACGTAATCTTCGCCTCGTACGCCCCGCCGTCCGAGCGCACCGTGAAGCGCGCGGGCATCCCCGGGGTGATCCGCGTCACGTCCGCCGCGGGCACGTTGAAGCGCAGGAGCAGCGGTTCGCGGCGCAGGAGCGTGGCCAGCACCACGCCCGGCTGCACGTACTGGCCCGTCTGCACGGTGCGCGTCTGGAGGATGCCGTCCATGGGGGCGCGCACGTACGCGTCGCGCTGGTTGAGCTGCGCCTGATCCAACGCCGCCTTCGCGGCCGACACGTCCGCCTGCGCGGTGGCGGCGCGAGCCTGGTACGTCTCCAGCTGTTCGGCGGGCAGCAGGCCCGGGCTCTGCGCGTTGACCTCCGCGCGGCGCTGGGCGCCGGCCTTGGCCTCCACCAGCGCGGCCTGGGCCTTCTGCAGCACGGCCTCCGCGGCGCGCACGGCGATGGCGTAGCGCGCGGGTTCGATCTCCGCGAGCGTGTCGCCCTTCTTCACCGTCTGGCCTTCGGCGAAGGACACCCGCTCCAGGGCGCCCGGGACACGCGCGGTGATCTGCACGCTTTCGAAGGCCTCCACCGCGCCCACGGCGCTGACCGCATACTCCACGTCGCGCGACTCCACGGGCGCGACCTCCACGGGGAACTGGAGGGGGCCCCGGCCCGCGGCCTTGCCACCTTGCGCGGTCGCTTCCTTCTTGCAGCCAGGGGCCAGGGACAGCACGGCCAGCGACAGGGCCAGCATTCCAGTGCGTTGCATTGCCTTCACGGTTCCTTCCCCAGTGGATTCAGTCCGACAGCGGCTCGCAGGCCCAACAACGCCACGCCCAGCCCATACCGGTTCTGGGCGAGCGCCACCTCCGCCTCGAAGAGGCTGAGCGACGCGTCCGCCAGGGTGAGCGCGGTGGACAGGCCCTGGCGGTAGAGGATGCCTGTTTCCGCGGCGTTCTTGCGCGCCGCCTTCGCCGCCTGCTCGCTCTGCGCGAGCGCGGCCCGCGCCGTCTCCAGATTGACCCGAGCCTGCTCGATGTCCACCGGCACGCGGCGCGTCGCGGCCTGGGTGTTCAGCTCCGCGACGTTGGCGTTGGCCACGCGCTCGTCGCGATCGGCGTAGCGGGCGCCGCCGTCGAAGAGGGTCCAGGTGAGATCCAGGGCGAGGAAGCCATCACCGACGTTGCCGTTGAGGCCCGCTTCGTTGGTGAGGCGGTACTGGGCGCTCGCGCCCAGGGACGGCAGCAGGCGCGCCAGGGGCTCCTTCGCGTTCTCCCGCAGCGAGCGCACGCGCAGGCGCGCGGAGAGGATGTCCGGCCGCCGGTCCGCAGCGCCCTCCGTGAGCAGCTCCAGGGGCGGCGTGGGCTGAATGGCGTCCGCGAGCAGCGGCTCCGGCGGCGCGAGCCCGCCCTGCACGGGCTCCACGAGCAGGTAGCCCAGCTCCAGACGGCTCGTCTCCGCGGTGCCCAGGGCGGCGGCGAGGTTGGAATGAGCGGTGGCCAGCTCCAGCTCCGCGCGGGTGACGTCGTTGGTGCTGGCGAGCCCGGAGCTGGCGCGGGCCTGTGCGTCCGCCAGGCTCTGCTTCGCGTAGGCCAGGCGCTGCTCGGCGGCCTGGTACACCTGCTGGTTGGCCAGGGTGACGAGGAAGGCGTTGGCGGCGCTGAAGGACACCTGGCGGCGCGTCTCCACTGCGTCCAGCTTGAATGCCTCGCTCTCCAGCTTCGCGGCCTTGTAGAGCGGGAAGCCGCGCGCGTCGAAGAGGGCCATCCGGCCGGAGAAGACCGCGCCCAGGGCGTTGTACTTCTGGAGCACGACGGTCTGTCCGCCGACCTCGCGCGTGGACTCACGCAGGCGCCGCGTGTAGGTGCCAGCGGCCGTGATGGTGGGCAGGAAGAAGGAGCGGGCGCGGGCGACGCGGGCCTGGGCGGCCTCGGCCGACTGCCCCGCGGCGAGCACGGCCTCGTTCTTCTGCGAGGCGAGCTCCACGGCGCGCTCCAGCGTCAGCGGCGCGGCATCGCCGGACGGCATCGGCGGCTTGGGGAAGGCGCTGGCGGGAGCCTCGGTGGCGGGTGCCGGAGACGGGGCCGGAGGCGTCTGGGCGAAGGCGTCCGGGGCCAGCGCGCAGAGGCAGGCACCCAGTGGCGCGGCGAAGAGGGCACTGCGGACGGTAGGCATAAGGCGTGCGGTGGAACGGGCCAATGTTGAAAGGTCAGCGGCCCCTATACACGGAAGCCGTCATCTGGGGGGTGATGAGCGGTGCGTGTCTGGACGATGCCTCGCGCAGCGGACTAAGGGTCGGGGAAGAAGACTCTCGGGTTGAATTGCCGACGGGTGGCGACATCGCCCTACTCCGGGTGTGGGCGCGCCCCAGAATGCGTGTCCCATGCGTTTATTCCTGGTCGCTGTGCTCACGAGCACCCTCGTGGGGTGCTCCAAGGGCGATGAGCTCAAGTCCGCCGCTCTGAAGGTGCAGCTTCATTACGAAGGATTTCGGCCGGGGTGCGTGACGCTGACGGTCACGGATCAGACGGAGGTTTCCCGGCACGTCACGAAGGACGTGAACGTGTCCGCCGGTGCGCCTCCAGGCACGCTGTCCGTGGCGGTGTTCCGGCAGGCCGGCTGGAGCAACGACGTGAAGCTCCTGGCCCAGGCACACGAGCAGTCCTGCGAAGGCGCCCGGGTGGCGACCGCGGAGGCCACCGCGAGCCTCGAGAAGGACGGCATCACGCCGGTGGAGCTGTTGCTGGCGGCCACGGACGGCGACGGCGACGGCTTCGTCGTTTCGACCGAAGGCGGCACGGACTGCAACGACCGCGACGCGACCGTGGGCGGCCCCACGCCCTGGTACCCGGATGACGACAATGACGGGTACGGCAATTGGCTCCTGCCGCCCCGCGTGGTGGCATGCGAGGGGCCCGCGCTGACCGCGTCCCGCACCGGCGACTGCAACGACCGGGACCTGAGCGTCCATCCGGACCAGGCGGAGTTCCGGTGCGATGGCAAGGACGACAACTGCGATGGCGTGAATGACGAGACGTTCGACGTGGGCGGGAACTGCTTCAACGGCGACCAGTGCCCCGGCGCGAACGTCTGCAGCAATGGAGGCGTCGTCTGCAACAGCACCGTCACGCCCACCGCCTACTACGTGGACGAGGACGGCGACGGTCAAGCGGGCACGGTCGAGGGCCGGACGTGCGGAACGGTTCCTTCGGGCAAGTCCACGGTGTCCACGGACTGTGACGAGAGCTCCGCCTACGTGGCGAACGGGCTTCCGGAGGTCTGCGACCGGCTGGACAACAACTGCGCGGGTGGCGTGGACGAGGGCAACACCTGCGCTTCGCGCGTATGGACTGAGAACCTGAACGTCGGCGGGAACGTCGAATGGAGGTCCATCGCGCTCCACGGGACCCAGGGGGCCTGGTTCGCGGCGAAGGACAAGCTCGCCTATGCCACCCCTTCTGGCCTGACGTCCTTCAATTGTGACGGGAACTGGAGGGCGGCGTGGACCAGCAGCACCGGGCAGGTGTTCCTGGCGGGCGATGATGGAAAGCTCACGACCCGCGCGCCCACGGACACGCCGAGTACGGCCTGCACCGTCGTCGTCGCGGCGGGAAACACCAGCCACCTCAATGGGATTGTCGGACTGGAGGAGCCGGCCGGCAGCGAACCGGTCCTCTACGCCGTGGCGAGCAATGGCAACATCGTGCGCTGGCGGAGGCCGGATGCGCCCACGGTCGTGACCCAGGTCCAGGCCAACCTGCGAGCCATCGATGGCATCAGGACCCCCGGCACGTTGATGGCCGTGGGCTTCGAGGACGTCGGCGGCCAGCCGTCGGTCCGGGCCTTCCGCTCCAATTCGGATGGAACCGTGTGGCAGGCGGAGGCGTTCAACGCCCCCATCGCGGGCTCCCTTCGCGGGGTGGACGTCGTGAACAGTCGCCTTGTCTTCGCGGCGGGAGATGATGGGCTGGTGCTCCAGCGCTACCGCGGGGAGTGGAGCACCTTGCCCCCACCCAGCTTCCTGACCATTCGGGTCAACGCCCTGGACGTGCAGGGGCTCGCGCAGGGCAAGGTCTATGTGGCCGCTGGACAGGGAGGCGTCTACTTCTACGATGGAAGCACCTGGAGCGCCGTCCATGAAGGCACGAACGCGCTCCGGTCCCTGGACTCGACGTCACCCACGAACATCGGCGTCGTCGGCGACCGGGGGACCGTCGCCTACTGGCGGAAATGAAAAGGACCCGAGCCGCCCCACCATGGACCTGCGCGCCGAAGCCCTCGTCATCCGCCATGGCCCCCGGACCGTGCTGGAGCCCACGGATTGCCACGTCCCGCCCGGCACGCAGGCGCTGGTGCTGGGGCGTTCGGGCTCGGGCAAGACAACGCTCCTGAAGGCCTTCGCGGGCCTCCTGCGCCCCTCCTCCGGTCGGGTGACGTGGGACGGACAGGACGTCGCCGGACTCTCTGCGCCGGAGCGTCGTGCGCAGCAGGCGTCGTTCGGCTTCGTGTTCCAGACGGACGCGCTCTTCGACTCGCTGACGGTGCGCCAGAACGTGATGCAGCCATTGCTCCGCCGTCGCGTGCCGGAAGATGAGGCCCGCGAGCGAACGGATGCGGTGCTGCACTCGGTGGGCCTGGCGGACGCGGCGGACACGCTGCCGGAGCGGTTGTCCGGCGGCATGAAGAAGCGCGCGGGGCTCGCGAGGGCCATCGCGGCGAGGCCGGCGGTGCTGCTGGCGGATGATCCGTTCGCGGGCCTGGATCCCGGCACGGCGCGTCAGGTCGCGAGGGTGCTCCTGGAGGTCGCCGGTCAGGGAACGCTGTTGGTGGCGGCGCCGGAAGCGCCGGTGGATCTTCCCCTGCCCCGCTGGTTGTACCTGCAAAGCGGCAGACTGGTGCACGATGGGGCCCCGGCGCCGCAGCTCGAAAGCGCGCCGGACGAGGCCCTCGCATGACTCCGCGGTCCCAGCACCCGTGAGCACCACCGCCCTGGCCTGGCTGGGACGCTCGGCGATGCAGGCGGTGGGCGGCGTGGGAGCGCTGGCCCTGGTCGCGGGCCGCACGGCCTGGGGCCTGCGCAGGCTGGAGCGGCGCGAGCTGGCGCGAGGGCTGGTGCAGTTCGGCTACGGCTCGCTGCCCCTGGCGTTGGCGACGGCGGCGCTGGCGGGCGTCATCGTGGTGGTGCAGGCCTCGCTCTACATCCAGCGCTTCGGAGCGAGGGCCTTCCTGGGATGGGCCGCGGGCTACGGCGTGCTGTGGGAGTTCGGCCCGCTGCTGCTGGGGCTGATCATGTCCGCGCGGATCGGCGCGAGGAACGCGGCGGAGCTGGCCACGCTGAAGGTGGGCGGACAGATTGAAGGCCTGCGAGGCATTGGCCTGGATCCGTTCGCGCTGCTGGTGGCGCCCCGGGTGGTGGCCATGGAGCTGAGCATGCTGGGGCTGAGCACGTTCACGTTCCTGGTGTCCATCCTCTGCGAAGCGGTGGCGGCGAAGCTCACGTTGGACCTGCCGGTGCGGGTGTTCTTCGGGACGTTCGCGCAGATGCTGAGCCCGTCCGACATTCTCGGGGGCGTGGTGAAGACAGGAGCGTTCGGGCTGGCGATCTCGCTGGTGTCCACGGCGGTGGGGCTCCGGGCCAAGGGAGGAGCCCGCGCCGTGGGAGAGGCCGCGGCGAGCGCGGTGGTGCTGGGCTGCGCGGCCATCTTCCTGTTGGACTTCTTGCTGACGACGCTGCTGTCGAAGGTGCTCGCATGAAGCGCGTGCTGCTCTTCTTCGGGGCGCCGGGAGTGATGCTGGCGCGCACGGTGCGGGCGGGCGCGCGGGAGGGAATCCCGTGGCGTGAAACCCTGGCGCAGGTGCACGAACTGGGCGGGCGCAGCGTGTGGCTGGTGATGTCCGGCATGGCCTTCTTCGGCGCGGTGCTGGTGATGATCGCCAACGCGCAGGCGAAGAAGCTGATCGGCAACGTGGCGGTGCTGGGCCCGGCCTACTTCGAGATGCTGGTGCGCGAACTGGGCCCCGCGGTGTCGGCGCTGCTGACGGCGTCGCGAGCAGGTGCGAGCCACTCCGCGGAGCTGGCCACGATGAGCGTGAATGAACAGGTGGAGGCGCTGGAGATGTCCGCGGGGGATCCGTACGCGGACCTCGTGGCGCCCCGAGTGGTGGCGGGGTTGGTCGGAGTGCCGCTCCTGAGCGTGATGGGGACCATCGCGGCGACGGCGTCAGCGGTGCTGGTGGCGAGCGTGGCGTTGAACATCGACGGCCGGGCGTTCATGGACGCGAGGTACGTGGATGGGTGGGACGTGCTCGTCGGAGGGCTGAAGGTCGTGGCCTGCGGCCTGTACATCCCGCTCGCGGCGGCGGTGGCGGGGTTGAACGCCCGGGGCGGCGCGGAGGCGGTGGGCGAGGCCACGACGGAAGGCGTCGTGGCGGCCAGCCTGGGATGTCTGTTGATTGACCTGACGGTGTCGCTTGCGTTCCAGTTCGTGCGCCTGTGAATGACACCGGTCCGGACACGCTGCTCTTCGAGGACGTGGCGATCGCCTTCGAGCAGGGCCGCCGAGTCCTGGACGGCCTGAGCGCGCAGGTCTCCACGAAGGAGCTGACGTTCATTGCGGGAGCGAGCGGCTCCGGCAAGAGCGTGCTGTGCCGGCTGGCAGTCGGGCTGCTCAAGCCCGAAGCCGGCAAGGTGACGCTGTTCGGCGAACGGGTGGACACGCAGCCGGAGAGGACGCTGGTGACACTCCGCCGCCGGGCCCCGTACCTGGTGCAGGGCCCCGCGTTGCTGGACTGGAGGACGCTGCGAGAGAACGTGCGCCTCGCGGACCCGAACGCCCCGGAGGAAGCCGTGGAGACGGCGCTAGAGAAGGTGGGCCTGAAGGAATGGGCGGACCGGCTGCCGCCGGAGCTGGGGCCCGGGGCAAAGAAGCGGGCAGCCATCGCGAGGGCGCTGGTGCTCAAGCCGCGCTACCTGCTGTTGGACGAGCCGACGACGGGGTTGGACCGGAGGGCGGCGATGCAGGTGGAGGCGGTGTTGGCGTCGTTGAAGGAGCAGGGCCTGGGGGCGCTGGTGGTGTCGCACGACTACCGGCAGTTGAGAGGCATCGCGGACCGGGTGCTGGTGGTGGCGAAGGGACGCAACGCGTACCTGGGGAGTCCGGAGGGCTTCCTGGAGTCCCCTGCCCCGGAGCTGCGGACGCTGACAGCGCCATTCATGGAGGGCGCGACGGATGGATGAGCAACGCCTGGAGTTGAAGGTCGGAGCGCTGGTGCTCGCGGCGCTGGTGGGAGTGCTGGTGTTGCTCTGGTTGATGGGAGAGCTGACGCTGGGCCGAGGCGCCAAACTGGAAGTGGACTTCGCACACACGGGCAACGTGGTGCAGGGAGCCCCGGTGAAGCTGGGAGGCGTCCAGGTGGGCAAGGTGGACACCATCCACCTCCTGGCGGACCGACGGGACGCGAAGGGCCTCCCCCTCCCCGTCCGCATGGACCTGTCCGTGGAGCCCGCGGCGAGGGGCGCCCTGCGCAAGGACGCCAGGGTGACGGTGGGAACGGTGGGTCTGCTGGGTGAACCCTATCTGGAGTTGAACCCAGGCAACGCGGACGCGCCGCTGCCGGAAAAGGAAGCGCTCCGGGGCGTGGATGCGCCACGCCTGGACCTGCTGTCGGAACAGCTCTCCAAGTTCGTGACGCTCTTGTCGGACATGCTGGAGAAGGACCCGGAGGCCGTGACGGGCCTGGCCGCCAACGTGTCCAGGCTGGCGAAGACGCTGGACGAGGTCCTGACTGAGAACAAAGGCGACGTGAAGGTCCTGGCCACGGAGCTGTCGGCGGCATCGAAGGACCTGAGGCAGCTCGCGCAGCTGGCCAAGGAGTCCATGCAACCCGGAGGCAAGGGAGCCCGGCTGCTGGACGACGCCTCCGCCGTGGCGGCCCTGATGCGAAAGGACCTCCCCGGCTTGACGAAGTCCGCCGGAACGACCCTGGACGGCCTGGCAGCGGTGACAGGCCCACTGACGCCCGAGGACGGCCAGCAGGTGAAGCTGGCCCTCCAGCGCTTCACGGCGGCGGCGGGGCAGTTGGAGCAGATCGCCACCAAGGCGGACCGGATCCTGGGACAGCTCGATTCCGGTCAGGGAACCGGCGGTGCACTACTCAAGGACCCTGCCCTCTACCACGAACTGAAGACCCTGGTCACCGATCTGCGCAAGCATCCGTGGAAGATCCTCTGGAAGGATTGAGGCTCAAGCAAACCCATCAGTCTCTGCGTTCAGCCCCATCCGACTATCGAGTCGCTACATGCTCCATACCAATCGATCCCATTCCGACAAGCGCTTAGTCAGGCGAAGCCCATGCTCGATCTGGTTATACGAAAAACCACCAGAACACGACACAGACGCCTCTTTTGACACCTCTCGAATCACATTGATATCTGGCTTCTCCCCGTACTCAGGATTTCGTTTAACATCCCAGGTCATATAAACAACTGACAGGTCGCAATCAGCTACCCTACCTCCGCCATGGGGATTGACGTTGGCGTTACCAACGCACAGCGTTCTTCTCTCCTTGAGCCCACAAAGCAGCCTATTGGCTAAACCCTCCAGCTCGATTGCTCGTCCCGTCTCACAAGAAAAGAGTACGGCTGCGTAGAAATGACCGCGCTTGCTCCTGCTGTCACGCCATCGATTCAAGACATTGGTGTAACCCGCCCTGCCAATGTAGACCTCAACTTCTTCGAGCATGGTGTTTCGGTGCAAATGCGCAATTCCATGCATTACCCGAATTGTGCGCTTGATTGCGCATGCCACCTTGGTTTCGTAGTTCGGAGCATGAGTGACAGCTTGATTAATGCCTTCCCAATCAGCGGTATCAATCACGAACGCTGGAGTATCATTCATCTTCACGCCGTCCCAGTTAGGAGCAATGGTAACCGCCGTCCCCAAATGACTCTGGCGAACGAGGAAAATTCAATTGCTGGATAGAAGCAACCGGCAGGCTCCTCATTCATCAAGCGCTGGGTCCATCGCGACCTGCTATTTTCAGCCGGATTGATGCGCGTCCCAGATCTCAAACAATTTTGAGTTGGCCCGACGCCTTCCAGTCGCTCCCTGTTGGGGTGTAAGCTCTACGCCGCCAGTGCTCCTCTAAGAAGGAAGGCCGCATGGCACAGCAGGGGGAGTCCAGACCGCCACCCCGGCGGACCGCGGGCTGGCAGTTGGTGTTGGTCGCGGTGGCGTTGACCATCTTCTCCGTCCGGGTCGTCATCCCCGGTATCTTCGTGGGCATCGGGGCCACCGGGCTCATGGGCTTCGCGATCGCGGCGGTCCTCCTTGAGCGGATGGGGGCGCTCTCGGCAGGTATCTTCGAGGGTGCGGCTCAACTCTCGGTCATCTTCCTGGGCATGGCCTTGATCGCCTTCGTGGCCATCACCGGATGGAACGGATACCGGCGTCTGGCTGGCAGAGTGGGCCCTCCGCCTCTCCTCCTACGCTCGCCCTGGGCCCTGGTGGGACTGCTGCTGTTCCTGGCGTGCAAGTGGGCCATCCCCGATGCAGGTGAGCGCCTTGCCCTGCCCGTGCTGTCCGGTGCGATCGTCATCGCCTTCTCGGTCTGGACCCTCATCACCGTGAGCGTGCTGCTATTCCGGATGAGCATAGGGATGATCCGTCTCTCCTGGCGCATCGCCCAGGCCTCGCCCTTCGGAGCCGGGGGCTTGACCCTGGCGGCGCTCGCGGCCACGGGGCTGATTCCCAGCGTGGACTCTCTCGCCGAGGCACTCCCCGCCCGTGCCCAGACCGTGGCGTCCGCGCGTCCGGCCCGCTGCGATTCGTTGTCCTGGGAGTGCTCGCGGCAGGCGCTCCTCGCCGCCCAGCCCTCACGACCCGCGCCTGTCTTCGCAGCGCCAGAGGATGGATACGAAGGCGTCACAGCAGCTTCCTTCACGGCCTCCGCTGATTCCACGGTCACACTCAACACGCGCACCTGCCTGGAACGGCAATTTCAGCAACGGGAGATGATGGCCAAGGCTCGCCGGATCGCTCAGGGACTGGTCGGCACTTCCGATGCGGAGGACCTGGTTCATTCCATCCTCCTGAATATCTGCCTGAGGAAGCGCCCTCCCGATGAGTTCGAGCAGTTCTTCCTCCGCTCGGTTCAGTACGGAGCCATGAAGCGGTTCGGCCGTGTGATCCGCTCGTGCTCAATCGACGAGTCACTGGAACCTCAGTGCACGATCAGGCCTGACGACCAGTACATTCAGCTCGAGTCTCACCAGACCCTCCACGATGCGATCTGTGCGCTCCCTGAGAAGCATCAGGAGATCATCCAGATGCGCTACTTCGAGGAGCTGTCCGACGACGAGATTGGCGCCCGGCTCGGGCTCCTTCCCGACGCTGTCCGCAAGCGGACCCAGCGGGCCCGGGATCAATTACGGACTATTTTTCTCCAGCAATGTCAGTGACTTACGATTCTCGGTCACACTTAATTCGCTGAAGGGAGTGGAGCACCAGACTGCCTGACACGGGCCGTTTCTGGAGGCTTCATGCACTCGCTGTCCGCCACGCCGTTCCCGGCCACCGCCCAGGTGATGCCGCCCTCGGTCAACTTCCACCTGTGGGAGCCGTGCAACATGCGTTGTCGGTTCTGCTTCGCCACCTTCCAGGATGTCCGCAAGAACGTTCTCCCCAAGGGGCACCTTCCCAAGCAGGAGGCGCTGAGGCTCGTGGAACTGTTGGCGCTCCGCTTCCAGAAGATCACCTTCGCGGGAGGCGAGCCCCTGCTCTGCCCGTGGTTGCCGGACCTCGTGGCTGCCGCCAAGGCGCGGGGTGCCACCACGATGCTGGTGACCAATGGCAGCCGGCTGGATGCGGACACCCTCGCACGCCTTCGCGGCGTGATGGATTGGGTGACGCTCAGCATCGACAGCGTATCGCCGCAGACGCATGCCGCACTGGGGCGGGCCGTCCAGGGCAAGGCGCTGCCGGTCGAGCACTACCTGTCCCTCGCGGAGCGGATCCGCGCGGCGGGCATGCGCCTCAAGGTGAACACGGTCGTCACGAACCTGAACGCGGGTGAAGACCAGACGGTGTTCCTCCGCGAGTTGCGGCCCGAACGCTGGAAGCTGTTGCGCGTCCTCAGCGTCGAGGGACAGAACACCGGCAAGGTGGAACCCCTGTGCTGCCCCCGGGAGGACTTCGAAGCGTTCGTCGCACGCCATCGCTGCCTGGAGCGCGACGGCATCATCCTGGTGCCCGAAGACAACGAAGACATGCGCGGCAGCTACGCGATGGTCGACCCGGCGGGCCGGTTCTTCGACAACGTCCAGGGAGGTCATCGCTACAGCGCCCCCATCCTCCATTGCGGCCTGGATGCCGCATGGTCCCAGGTCCAGTTCTCCATGGAGCGCTTCATCCATCGCGACGGCCACTACGCGTTCGGAGGTGAGTCATGAATGCGGCCTCCAGTCTCGTTTGCCTCGCGGGAGTCTCCGGTGCGGGCAAGGACACGCTGGGCGGCTTCCTGGCGAAACAGTATGGCTTCGAGCGGGTCGCGCTCGCGGACCCAATCAAGGCGGCGTTGATGGGCTTGCTTCAGCTCGATCCCACGCAGCTCTGGGGTGAGCGCCGCAATGAGGTGGACCCACGGTTCGGCCGCGCGCCCAGGGAGCTCTACCAGCGATTCGGCCAGGCCTGCCTGGAGCTGGATCCCGAGGTCTGGCTGCGGCCCTTCCGGATGCGGGTTGAAGCCATCCGTCGCGCGGGAGGGCGCGTCGTCTGCACGGACTTGCGGACCCAGGCGGAATGGCGGGCTGCGCGGGAGCTGGGGGCCACCATCTGGTTGATTGAACGGCCCGGCGCGGGCGCTCCAGGTGCATTGTCGCGTCACGCCACGGAGATGGAGCTCCTGGGGATCGACCGAAGTTCTTTCGACGCCGTCTTGAGGAATGACGGCTCACCCGAGGCCCTGTACCTCACCGTGAAACGCATGGTCGAGGGAGGCATCGACTCGCGGGCCACCTGAGCGCCGCCCAGGAAGCCCGGCCCATCATCCAGCGCGATGGGCTACCACCTGGAGCCGTTGAGTCCCCTGCTCAGTGCAGGCCAGGGAACCGGCGGCGCACTGCTCAAGGCCCCTGCCCTCCATGACGAGCTGAAGACCCTGGTCACAGGCCTGAGCAAGCATCCGCTGCTCCGGACCCTCTCCTGATGCGAAGAGTCCGGAGCACCCGCCCGGCCGCGCTGGCGCGGCCCCGGCGTCCCCTACCGCCGACCCTGGTCGGAATCGAGGTAGTCCCACGGGAAGGCGTCGGATGGCGTGGCCGCCCGCAGGTAGCTCATGGGATGTGCCGGATTGTATTTGTAGGTCTTCTCCATGTCGCGCTCGAACGCGAACAGCTGGTGGGCCGTGTACAGGTGGTGCTGGCGGTTCAATGCGTGGATCCGGGTGTTCTGGGGCGCGACGACACGGGCGGGCAGCGGCAGCAGTTGGCTCCCCTCGCCAACATAGGACGGCTTGATCCTCACCGTGACCGGCGGGTCCATATCGGCAAGCAACTGCTCCAGATCATCGTTCACCGCCTCGTACGTCGCATGGGTGCTCGAGGCAATCTGCCGGTGGTCCTGATGGCTGACCATATCGGCGATGTAGCAGTCGCGAAGATCATTGAGCGTCCAGTTACCGCTCCGGGCGTGGAGAATCGTCTCGCGGTTGCTAAGCCCATGCAGCGCCCACTCATGGGAGATGATCAAGAGGATGCCGCCCGGGTGCGTGGTGGCCTGTCCCCTCATCGCGATATGGACGCGGATCCGCACGTCGCGAGACATGTCGAACCCGGCGAGGTCCCGGGTGAGCTGGTGAAGCGGAATCCAGGATCCGCCCGGCGTCGTCGTGTCGGCAGGGTCCCGCACCTCGATGATGCACTGACCATCGATGCCGCGCGTGGCGTTCGGAGTGACCTCGATGATCAACGGGACGTAGTCGGCGGCGCCGCGGTTGGCGAAGGGCTCGATGACGGACTGACGGAAGACGCTGGAGCTTTCGAGGATCTGCGTCAGTCGCGGGTAGGCCGCCGTGATCTGCGAGTAGCCCTCGATGAAAGGCCACTCCGTCGGGGGCGACGGCTCCTGCTCTTCCGGGACCACCGGCGTGGAGACCGCGGAGCTGGCGCTCCGGGTGCCCGAGCGGTTGCGAACCGCGACCTTGGACGGCCCCACGTCCACCTCCATGCCAGGCGAACCGCGGACCGCGTCGATGGTCTGACCCAGGTCCAACTGATCCAGCGGCGACGCCTTCGAGCTCGAAGCCTGGGAATCGCCGCCGAGCTGCGCGTTCAGCAACCGCTCCTTCCACTCCTGGTTCTTCGCCGGGGATCTGGCGACAGGGAAGGCCTTGTCGATCTGCTCGTTCAGGACGGCGGAGTTGCGGCTGCTCTGGGCTGACAGCGCGAGCTTCGTGGCCATCTCCCCGAAGGCCCGCGCGGTCTCCTGGTTGGAGGTCATCGCCGCCAGGGCGTTCTTCTGGTTCTGGTCCAGGCCCGTCAGGTTGGCGAACGGGCTCACCTGGGTGAGTGCGTTCAGCAGCGAGCCCACCCCCGTGGGATCCGGCGCGGCCGGTGCGTTCTGGATGTTGACGATGGGCTGCGGGAGCGCGGTGGGCGTGGTGCTTTGCGGCGTCTGGTAGCGGCTGTCCGTGCTCACCGGGTTGATGGCGGTGGGCTCGTCCGAGGGCGACTGCTCCCATCTCCAGAAGCGCGTGTCATCGATGCGCTCGCACGCGTTGCAGGCGCCGCGCACGGCCTCCGCGAAGACTCCGGGCGTAGGCACGCTCAGGCGGAAGACCGCGCCCTGCCCCCCTTCGCGCTCGGCCTCCGTCTGGTAGTGCTCCAGCAGTGAGGCATGGGCCATGGCCCCACTGCCGCTCTGGTCCGGGGTGCCCATCTCGTAGGTGGGGTCCAGGTTGAGGCCACGGGCCACCGGGAACACGAGCGAGTTGCCCGCGACCCCCAGCAGCCGGTTCTCCACCAGCGAGGCCAGGGAGCGGCCCAGCACCCCGCGTTGCGCATAGATGGAGTTGAACTCGTCCTGCGCCAGATGGATGCGGTCCAGCATCATGTACCGGCGGTGCGGCGTGATGCCGTGGCACCAGATGGCGTGGTGGTAGTACTCCAGGTTCTCCTGGTTGAGATGATCCCGGAGCTGCTGGGCCAGCCGCTGGTCCTCCTGCCAGGGGTTGCGCTGCTCCTCGGGCGTCATGGGCGTGGGCAGGTAGATCTGATCCGCGAAGCCGATGTCGTTGCGGATGGTCTGGTTGTTCACCAGCGTCCCGCTGAAGTGAGGCGTGCGGTAGCGCAGCGTGCCCCGGTCGACGACGGCGAAGCTGCCCGACAGACTCAGGCTGGGCGAGCTCAGCCGCAGTCCGACAATCTGGCTGCGCTTGAGGTCCGCGGGGGTGCCGGAGAAGGGCTGCTGGGCCACCCCGGCCTTGAGCGCCTTGATGTCCGTGGTCCGCGTGGAGCGCACGGAGACGGTCAACAGCCGGCCCGGGGCGTAGTCGGTGAGCAGGGTGCAGTCCAGCCGCAGGTCCTTCACCGTCGTCCCGTTCGCGAGGATGGCCTCGAAGCGAAGCTGCTCGACGAAGTTGCGGGCGAGCGCGGGGGCGTGCTGCGTCTGGAAGGTGCGCTCCCGCTCCTCGAGGGAGAGCTTGACGAACAGGTTGCTGATGCCCCGGATGTCCAGCCCCAGGAAGACATGGCTCAGGGTGGCCCAGGCGGCGGCGTCAATCGACCCATCCGCTTGATCCGCCGGCCTGCTCAGCGTCAGGCGGAGCTGGAGCTCACCCGAGAACTCCTCGATGGACTCCTCACTGTAGGGCAGGAAGGTCACCGCGCCGGAGGACTCCACGCGGCGGGGGAAGTCCGTGCCCTGGTAGTTCCGCGCAATGCGATCCAGCGCGTCGAAGCCCCGGCGCAGCTCCTGCCCCCGGGTCGTCTCCAGGGAGTAGAGCAGGTGCTCGGACAGGCACTCCCGCCAGCGGAGGATCTTCGCGTCCGTGAAGAGGCTCATCATCAAGGGGACGAAGAGGCACTCCTGGACGTCCACCACCTGCTGCTCGATGACGAAGTGCCGGAGGATCTCGAAGTACTGGATGGTCAACGCGTGGCAGTGGTTGTGGTTGGCCACCACTTCGGTCTGCACGGAGAGCGATTCGCCCTGCTTCGCGCTGGTGACGACGGTGGAGCGCTGGCTGCGCACGGAGGACGTCGCCTGCATGGTGGCGTCACGCAGCCGGTTGTGAAGGCTGGACGTCATGTCGCGGGTGTTGTCCTGCCACGCGGAGGACGTCCCTGAACCGCCGGAGATGCTGAAGCCGGTGGACAACCCCACGGCCACGCCGTTCTTGCTGCCGCTGCCAGCGCCCCCCATGCCGAAGGAGAAGCCGCGCGTCTTGGCCGAGCTGCCACCCCGCATGGACTCCTGGACGGTCCCACTGAGGATTTCGTCGATGTCGCGGTCTCTCGACAGGCTGTGGGTCAGCCCCTCTTCGGCCACCGTGGCCTCATCGCGCGAGGCCCCGTCCTCCCGGTTCCAGTCGTAGATGACGAGCTGCTTCTTCTGCCCGGGGGCCAGCGGCAGGGAGTAGAGCAGGTCCCCCATCGAGTAGCCGTCCGCCTTGAAGGTCTGCTTGAAGTGGAGCACGTGGCCGTGCGCCAGCGACACGGCTTGATACAGCTCATAGTCGCTGGCGTCGTCGTCCCAGCGCAGGGGGTTCTTGCTCCCCAGCGTCTGCCGCAAGGTGCGGTGGAGATGACGGGCGTAGCCGGCCGGGTCGGAGGTGTCGCCATTCCACTCCCAGGCGGGGGCTTCGCGGATGGGGACGAGCTGGCCGCGCGGGTCCGTGGTGCGGACGATGGCGTAGTGGCTGAACTCCTCCAGCGACCGGTTGGGGACCGTGAAGTTGACGCAGGAGCCGCCGATATCCTGCGAGTAGCTGGACTCGTTGGCGACGAGCTCCTCCGTGCCCGGCAGGCGCGGGGTCGGGTCATTGCAGGCGCAGTCGTCTTCACCGCTGGCGGCCTCGGTCGTGCTCCCTGTCGCGACGACCAGCAGCGTGAACGCGGGGAAGGTCCCATCCGCGTTGAGCCCGACGGGGAGCTCCTCGTCGGAACGGGAGGAGACCACCGCGTAGGCCTCGAGGAACGGCTCGTTGGGGACCACCACGGAGAAGTTGCCGCTGCTGTGCGTGGTGACCGCGGCGAGGGACACCTTGAGCGGGGGGCTCGTCCCGTCTCCTCGCAGTGCCTGGAAGAGGATCTGCTGCCGCGTCAGCGCCCTGCCCGTGGGGTCCACCAGGCGCCCCTTGAGGACACGGGTGGTGGGCGCGCTGGAGCTTGGAACGAGGACGTTGGGCGAGAACGGCTCCACCTGCACCTTCACCACCGCCATCTTCGCGGCCTGGCTCACGGTGAGGTGCGTCGGAGAGACGAGCCGGGTAGGCAGGCCGTTGGGGGTGCGCACCACGAAGGTGAGAGGGCTGCTGGAGATGCGGCCGGTGAGGGCAAGCCCCAATTGGAAGGCGCCCGTGGGCCCGAGCAGGAACTCCTGGTGGATGGGGGTGACTTCGCTGTCTCCAGCGATGGTGTCCGGACAGGAGACCTCCAGGGTGTACCCCGAGACGGAGCCAGCGGAGCTCTCCACCGCGCCCAGGACGGAGATGAACTCCACCACCAGTTTCGGCGCTGTCGCGGCCTCCATCGTCGTGACCGACGTGCGCGGGGCCACCTTCACCGCGGGAGCGAGCGCCGGCAGCTGGAGGATGACCCGCCGGTCCGCCGCGGCGGGCTTGCTCTCCGCGACCAGCACCGCGTTCAGCGCGGCCTTGTCGGCGAAGGTGTGCTCCACGACGGAAACCCCCGAGCGGAGGACATGGAGCGAAAGGGGAAAGGGCAGCGCGGAGGCGGTGATCTTCTGGAAGAAGAACCCACCCTGCGGGCTCGTGAACTCAGCGGTGAAGAGGGGCGTGTTGGGCGACTGGCCCAGCAGCACCGTGCATGCTTCCAGGCTGCCAGGCTCCGATGTTTCTATCTGTCCGTAGAGTTTCATGGGTCTCGTGAATTATTTCCGGCGAGACCGTAAGAAACACGACATTTGTGCTCATAATACATTTCTCAGGAAATGAGACATGTCTCAGGGGGGGGCGAGACATGTCTCAAGTGGGCTTGTCTGGCGGGATTGAGCAGTCCCTACCCGGGATCCAGCGCCCAGGTTCCTTCCGCCCAGCGCTTCAGCGCCTCGGAGGCAGCGAAAGAAACAAGGTCCTGACCTTGAGCAGCCTCGTTGAGGACGGCCTTGGCTTCATCCGTTCGATGGCGGAGGAGGAAGGCGGCCGCCTTGACCCGGACGTCCATGCGCGGATGAACGAACAGGGTCGCGAGCGCATCCCGACCCGCGTTCCCGTGCGCACACAATTTGTCGAAAGTCTCGTTCACCTTCTTGGCGTGCTTGTTCGCGGTCTTCGCATCGCCCTGCCGGACTGCATCATTCTGGGCCGCCACATGCCGTGCGAACGCTTCCATGAGCTTTTCCATCGTCACTTCCAGACTCCCCAAATTCGCTTCTGGATCTTCTCGATGGCCTGCAGGCCGAAATCGCGCTGAGCATCAAGGGACTGCGTGCTCAACCACTGTCTCACCGTCAGGATCCGCGAGCCGGTGATTTCTTGTTGAATCGATGAATAGAAACCGCTCAACCGCTTATGCAGTCCTTGTTCCAGCTGAATGACGTTCTCGGTGTTGTGGATGGCCTCGGGCCCAAACCGATTCACGTTGCCCGGTGTTTGCTCGACGATGTGGTGCCACTGCTTTCCATCTCCTGCCGGGCCAAGGGCTCGTTTGAGGCCGCTGAACGACCTCCAGTACCGAAGACCACCTGGATTGCTGTTCGCTCCTGCTCCATTCCGGGCCACCATCGCAACCACCGTCGCAGGAAGTGAGACGACGATGGTGTCGCCTGCGATGGCAACCGCACTCACCTGCCCTACGTGAGCCAGTTCGATTCCGACTCGGGTTGCGCCCACCACCGATGCCTCGGGGTAGCCGGGCATTCTCGAGAGCCGTGACGCCAATGACGCCGCGCCTCCGGTCATCCCCTGACTCACCACGACCGTCACCGCGAGGACGAAAACACGCGCAACCTCCGGCCCGATACGATTCGCAAAGTGCTGCCCTGCCTGATCCAACTCTCGGGCGGAGGTCGCCGTCTCTGTTGCCCGCTTCAGTTCCCGACTTGCCTCCAGCCGCATCAGGCTTCGCCAGCTTGCGTCAGGCGTGCTTCCCGGATAGGCGGCTCGAACCAACCAGGGTTGCCGCTCTGAGCGAAGCGAGAGCGGGATCTCAAGGACCCAGGCGGAGAGCGCCTCCTCGAATGCATCCGCCCCTACCACCACCGACCGTGAGGGGGCACGCGGCACGTAATCAATGGATCGCCCCTGCCCCAGGTCAAGGCGGAGCCCAGGTCGGTTCGCGCACGCACCGAGCAGCGAAAGAACAAGGACGGATACCACCAACCGGTTCGTCATGAATGCCTTCGCTTTCGGAAGTGCCCCGTCACCTGGTGGTTGCCTCCGCCCCACCATCCAGGCAAAGGCAATACACGTCAAAGCTCGGTCGGCACCGGCACCTCGTCCGCGGGTGCCGGAGTAGGCGCTGGCGCCGCCTGCGCAGGGACCTCATCCTGGGCCACGGGCGAGTTCAGGATCCACGAGTACCCGCGCCCCAACGTGCTCAGCCGGTACGCCGCGCGTTTTCCGCAGCCCGCGACTCCCGTAGTGACGGGATCCAGCTTGGACGTCTTGAGATCAAACCGTGAACAGCCCATGTCGAACTCCGCGCGGGCCCTCACGTCCGGGATCCAGGAGCACTGACCCACCTTGCATTTCAGCTCATAGATACCCTCAACGTTGCAGCCGATCATCTGGTACTGATTCTCACCCAGGTACTGCGGCGTCAGCTCCTGGTCGCACTTGAGATCCTTGGCGGCGATCTTCTCCAGGTTCGCGTAGCGCTTGGAATTGATGGACGGCCCCATCTGGGAGAAGTCCACCTTGGCGTTGCTCCGGCGGCCCCCGCAGCCCGCCACCAGGAACGCCACACCCACGCCCACAACCGACAGTCGAATCAGGTTCATGGCCGCCCATCTACTCCAGGGCCTCACGCGCTTTCCAGCCCTTCCCCCCGCAAAGACAAGGAGCCGCCCCACCGCGCAGGTAGGACGGCTCCCAGGTCAACGCCCGCGCATCACTGCATCGACAGGGCCCAGGTGTAGCTGCCGCTCGAGCCCAGCCCGACCAGCGTCGTCTTGCACGTGGCGGTGGTGCTGCCCTTGGACGTGGCGCTTCCCGCGGGCGTCCAGTAGCCGGACGTCCCCAGGATCGGGTTGGGCGGGGTCCAGATGCTGCTCATGTTGAAGCGACAGGTCTTGCTGCCACTCGTGTACTCGAAAACGACGGCGGAGTTCTGCCCACAGTCCGTCTGGTGCACGCCCGAAGTCGAGTTGGCCGCCACCGAGGTCAGGGCCGGGATGACCGCGGCACAGCCGTTGAAGTAGGAGTTGGTGATCGCGCTGGTCGTGATCTTGTTCTGCACCGTGAACGTCAGCGTCGCCGCGTGCGCGGAACCCATGCCCAGCGCCGACACCGCGAACGCAGCCACCACCGTCAAGCTTTTCATGGACAGCCCCCAAGGAAGGGGAATCGCTTCCCCAGAATCAGATAAGCGATTCCCGGGAGCCTTGTCCAGACAGCCAGCGTTTGAAATGCATGCAACGGATTGCGAGGAAAATTCTCGCCGGACTCGCTTTCTCCTCCTGAGTCAGGCCTGAATCGCTTGCTGCCAGTCGTGGTCGCGTCCGACTCACGAACCTCCATTCAATGACAGACATTCGCCGTGCGGCGTCAGGGCTGGGGCGCCTCCGCACTCCCGGGCAGCAGATCCGACAGCAGCATCTGCTCCTCGCTTGGCGAGAGGTCGTAGTGGCGGGCTGCCTCCGTGATGATCTGGATCATGGGAGTGTCCGGCTCCTCTGCCCTCCGCACCGCGATCCTGCGGGCTGCGCCTCGAAGGGCCTCTCCCCTGGGTTGAAGGCTTTCACGCATGACGGCACCTCACTGGAGAGATTCGGACGCGCTTGCGCCAGTGCAAGGGCGATGACGGTGGGTGGGAGCAGGCGCTTCCCGTCAGCCCCCGTCCACGGGAAGCGGGCGGCTCGCAGGGCGGCGCGTACCTTCCTCCGGACTCGCGAGCGCTCCAGCTTTGGGGTCGGACCCCACTCCGAGGAACGAGGAATCAGACATGGCAGCGCAAGACATCCCCGGCACCGGGCAGCAGGCAGGGAGCCCCACGCACCGCAGCACGGACATCCCGCTCGACGAGCGCCGCCGCATGCGCCACGAGTCCCGCACGTCGCAGACCTACAAGGCCTTCCTCAAGTACCTGCGCGACGTAGGCCAGTTCCAGGACGAGCAGGCTGCCCAGCAAGCCGCCTTCTCCGTGCTGTGCGTGCTGGAGCAGCGCCTCTTCGGCGAGGAGGACAACGACATGGAGGCCCAGCTGCCCCACAAGCTGCGCGAGCTCCTGGTGCGGTGCGACCGCCACGAAGCCGGGCCGCCGCCTCATAAGTTCGGCCGGGCGGAGATGCTGGCGATGGTCTCCACGGACCTGGGCGTGGAGGCCGAGAACGCAGAACCCATCGTCCGCGCGGTCTTCAGCGCCATCCAGGCGCAGATCTCCGAGGGCGAGAGCGACGACATCGCGGGCGAGCTTCCAACGGACCTCCGCGAGCTGTGGGCGCGCCCTACCTGAGGCCAGGGCGCTCGCCTGCCTGGGCGCACTCCATTGACGTCAGGTCATGAATGGCTGTGAGCTGACGGCAACATGGACTCCATCTCGGAGATCGAAGTCTTCATCAAGGCCGTCGACCTGGGCGGCTTCACTCGTGCGGCCGAGAACCTGGGGCTGACTCCTTCGGGCGTGAGCCGGATCATCTCGCGGCTCGAAGGTCGGCTGGGTGTCCGGCTCCTGAACAGGACCACCCGCAGCCTCAGCCTCACGGACGAAGGGGCCCTGTACCACGAGCACTGCACGCGGATGCTCGCGGAGCTCGAAGCGGTCAACGCCACGCTGGCGCGGACGAGCGTCACGCCGCGAGGCCGCCTGCGCGTCGATGTCCCCATCCCGCTCGCGGACTACGTCGTCGGGCCCGCGTTGCCCCGGTTCTTGGAGCGCTACCCGGAGGTGTCCATCGATCTCACGGTCCGCGACCGGATCATCGACCCCACCGCCGAGGGCGTCGACGTGGTCCTCCGCCTCGCGCCGACGCGTGACTCCGACCTGGTCTCACGGAAGCTCGCCCGCGCGCGCTCCATCCTGGTCGCCTCCCCTGCCTATCTCACCGCGCATGGCAGGCCCCGGACGCTCGCGTCGCTGCGGGAGCACACCTGCATCGCGTACCTGTCGAACACGGGCCCCCTCCCGTGGCGGCTGAAGGGCCCAGGGGGCGAGGTCACCTTCGCCGCCCGGGGCAGGCTCATGGCCGGCTCTGGCAACGTGCTCACGCACGCCGCGCTGGGCGGGCTCGGCATCATCCAGACCTACGAGTACCACGTCGCCGAACACCTCTCCCGGGGCGAGCTCGAGCTCATCCTCGAAGACCTCGAGCCCGAGCCACGCACCGTCTTCGCCCTCTTCGAGCGGCACAAGTCCGCCGTGCCCAAGGTGCGTGTGTTCCTGGACTTCGTGGCGGAGCTCTTCGCCTCCAGGGCCCCGCTGGCCACGGGTCGCAAGCGCCGCTGAATCAGCGCACCAGCCGGAACCCGATGTCCGGCCCCAGCTTCTGCACGTAGCCGAGCAGGATGTTGAGGTAGCCCAGCGACTCCAGCCACCGGGAGTTGCGCAGCGGTCCCGCGTCCACCGGGTCGAAGCCCAGGTCGCGCCCCAGGCCCAGCACGCGCTCCCTGCCGCCAGCGTCATCCGAGGCGACGAGCAGGCTGAGCTTCTCGCCCTTCACCTGTCCCTGGTCCATGTGCTGCGCGAAGACCGTGTTGAAGGCCTTCACCACGCGCGCCTGGGGAGCCTTCTTCTGCAGCTCCTCCGCGCCGCTCGTGGTGAAGCCGAGCGCCAGCTGCATGTCGGCGGTCAGCGCGTTCGTCACGTCCACCACGACCTTGCCGTTCACCGCGTCGCCCAGCGCGCGGAGCGTGTCGTCCAGCGCGCCGAAGGGCACCGCCAGGAACACCACGTCCGCCCACGCCGCCGTCTGACGCACGGCCGCCGGGTCCTTGCCCACCGCCCGCACCTCGTGCCCCGCGCGAGCCAGGCCCCGCTGCAGCGCGCCGCCCACGTTCCCCTTGCCGATGATCCCGATCTTCGTCGCCATGGTCTTGCCGTCCTCGTGAAGGCCGGAGCGGTGCGCCCCGGAACGGTTGGCAATATGCGGAACGGGGCCCTCGCGAAAAACGCCTGGGTCGTCACGGCACCTGTGACGCGGCGTCATGAAACGCGGGGCGGGCCTCCTGGTGACACGAGTCACCAGCACTGGTGATCCGCCTCACCAGTTTCGAGCCGCCCGGGCACCTCTCGAATCACGCGCTTCAGAGGGAAGACGGCCTTCGCCGGCCCCGCCGGAGGCCTGGCACGCGCCGTGCTCTAGGGATTCAGCACACGGACCGGACGCAGCACTCCGGGCCCTCTTCCAAATCCCTGACTCTCCCCTCCTTCGCCGCCCCCCGAGGTCTCCCATGCGCGTCTCCAACCGCCCCGCGTCCACGCCCGCCTCGAACTCCCCCGCCGTTGCTGGCCCGTCCGCGGCCACCGAGAAGAAGCCCGGCTTCATCGACAAGAACCAGCCGGACACGAAGTTCAGCAAGGAGTGGGGCCAGGACATCTTCATGGACTCGCGCAAGGGCGATAAGGCCCAGGCCAGCGCGGACAAGAAGGACGGGCGCCAGGTCACGCAGGGCAACACGGGCCCCGGCCAGGTGGCGGGCAACGAGAGCAGCAAGTACGTGTCGTGGCAGAAGGACGCGGCGGAGTTCAAGACCGGCACGGGCTTCACCCAGGACGGCACCGGCGCGCAGATCGAGGCGAGCGCCGCCGAGGTCCAGGGTGATGCGTCATATCGCGTGATGCCGTGGGAGATCGGCGGCCGCGCGGGCGCCGAGGCCAACATCGCCAGCCTTCGCGGTGACGCGGGCTTCGGCAAGGACTTGAAGGACATCGGGCTCGACAAGGTGGAGGGCAAGGTCTACGGCGGCGTGCACGGCGAGGCGCTGGTGGGCGCCAACGCGGACGCGAAGGCCAAGATCGACCTGAACCCCAAGAACGGCGACATGGGCGCCGAGGTCGGCGCGGGCGCGCTGGTGGGCGCCGAGGCGAGCGCCACGGCTCGCGGCGAGTTCGGCCCCGTGCAGGGCTCCGTGACGGGCAGCGCCATCGCCGGCGTGGGCGCCGCGGTTGACGCGAAGGTGGCCTTCGAGGACGGCAAGCTCACCATCGGCGGCAAGGCCAAGGCGGCGCTCGGCGTGGGCGTCGGCGTCGGCACCTCGTACACCATCGACTTCAACAAGCTGAAGGGCACGGTCGACAACCTCACCAACGGCAAGGCCAGCGAGGCCGTCAAGAACGTCACGGACAAGGTCGGCGACACGGCGAAGAACGTCACCGACAAGGTCGCTGACACCGCCAAGAACGTCACGGACAAGGTCGCCGACAAGGCCAAGGACGTCACGGACAAGGTCGCCGACGGCGCGAAGGACCTGGGCAAGGGCATCAAGGACCTGTTCAAGTTCTGATGCGCCTTCAGGCCGCGGAGACGACCGTGCCCTGCGCCAGGGCGCACAGCGTCTCCGCGCCATCCTTCACCGCGAAGACTTCACATTGACACACGGCCTGCCGCTTGCCGGCGGCCTTCGCGTGGGCCCGCGCGATGAGCAGCGAGCCCACGGCGGGCTTCAGGTAGTTGATCTTGTACTCGGAGGTCAGCGCGTTGCCGCCCAGCGCCAGGCCCCCGGCGAACGTGATGGCGTTGTCCGCGAGGTAGCTGAGCACGCCCCCGTGGACGAAGCCGTGCTGCTGCTTCAGGTGGTCCACGATGGGGAGCCGCAGCTCCGCGGTCCCAGGCCCGGCGCTGGCGAGCTGCGCGCCGATGAACTGGCTGAAGGGCTGCGACGCGAACACCTGACGCGCGAACTCCTGAAGGTCTTCCACTGCGTGCTCCTGCGCTCGTGTTGGAAAGTCAAGGGAGCATGACCCGCGAGGGGACCTTCACCAAGCCAAAAACCTGGCGCACCCGTCAGCGGTCTATCAATGACACGCGGCGACTTGCCAATCCCTGCTCGCCGGGAATAGGACTGTCCTTGCCTTACAAACCAGACACGGGAGGACGCGTGAAGCCGTCGCGACTGAAGCGGGCAATTCCTGGCATCGCGTTGTTGATGGGACTCGCCGCGGGCACGGCCCTGGCGATGGTCCCCCCTCCACCGCGGAGGGCACGGAAGCAGGCGCGGCCCCCCTGCCGAGGGTCTGCTCCTTGAGCTGCAAGGATTGCAATCTGCCCGATACCGGGTGCGGTCCTGGGGAAGGAGTCTGCGGGGCCTTTCTCTGCCTGTAGAGGCGCCTCTCTATCCCTCCGCCGGAGCCGGCGCATTCACCGGTTCCGGCGGCTCCACCGGTGGCCTGACGATGAGCTGTTCCAGTGTCGGCCGCTTGGGCTTCTCGAACGGGGCCAGCTTCACCGGCTTCCCCGTGCGCGCGGACTCCTGCAACGCGACGATGATGCGCACGTCCGCCAGGCCTTCAATGCCGTTGGGCTCCGGATCGCGATCCTCCAGGACGCACTGGGAGAAGTAGACGAGCTCCGGCGCGAACTGGTCGCTGTTCTTGAACGTCCGCGTCTCCGTCTCCCCGCCCACCGTGAGCTCGTGCTGGATGTCCGTGCCGTAGCCGAAGCCGTGCTTCACCAGCAGGTCCCCTTCCGTCCCCACCAGCCGGTAGCTCGACACCGCCGAGGCCTCGTGGCTGATGGCGAACTGGGCCACCCGTCCGTTCGGGAATCGCATCAGCGCGAACGCGGACGCATCCACGCCGTGGAAGCGCCCATCCCTGCCGCCTCCCGTGAACGCGAACACCTCGCGCGGCTCGTCGCGGAAGAGGTAGCGCGCGGCGTTGATGGGGTATGGCCCTTCGTCCAGCAGCGCTCCGCCTCCCACGTCCACGCGCGTGCGGATGTCCCCTTCGCGCACCTGCTGCGTCAGCATCCCCGTGAACACCAGCGGATTCCCCAGCCGCCCTGAGCGCATCAGCTCGATGGCGCGGAGGTTCGCCTCCTCGAAGTGCAGCCGGTACGCGACCATCAGCTTCACGTCGTTCTCGTTCGTGGCGCGGATCATCGCCTCGCAGTCCTCCACCGACGTCGCCATCGGCTTCTCGCAGAGGACGTGCACGCCAATGCGTGCCGCACGCTCCGTGAAGGCCCGGTGCAGGGTGTTGGGCAACACGAGGTAGACCGCGTCCGCCTTCGAGTCGCGCAACACCTGTTCGAAGTTCTCGTAGCCCCCCACGTGCTCCACGCCGTACTTCTCCTGGAGCGTGACCCGCTTCGCCTTGTCGGAGGAGATGATGGCCACCAGCTCGGAGTTCTCCTCCGCGTGCTGGAACGCCGGGAGGATGGCCACCTGCGCGAGGTTGCCCGCTCCCACCACCGCGTACCGCACCCGCCTGGATGTCCCCTGCGCCATGATGCACCTCTCCCGTGGTGAAGCCTTACGCTGGTGACGCGCCAGGCCACCCCGCAAGCCGCGCCCGTCCCTCCGGTGCAGGGGCCGCATGATGGGCAGGCGGACGGACGGACAGGCTTTCGCGCCGCGTCCATCCGGCCTATGCCGTTCCCCATGCCCTTCATGAAGATGCTCGCCCGCCTCGGGATTGGCAGCGCGCGGGTGGACACCCGCCTGGAACACGACACCGTGCGCGCGGGCGGCGACCTGCGGGGACTCGTCCATGTCCAGGGCGGCCACACGCCCCAGCGCATCGACCGCATCGACCTGCACCTGATGGCGCAATACCTCCAGCGCGACAACGACCGCCTCAGCGCGCTCAACGCCGTCGTGCGCACCTGGCGCGTCGCCAACCCCTTCACCCTCCAGCCCCGCGAGGAGCGCGAGATCCCCTTCTCCCTGCGCATCCCCGCCCACGCTCCCATCACCGAACGCGGCACGCCCGTGTGGATCAAGACGGCGCTCGACATCGACAACGCCCTCAACCCCGAGGACAGCGACCGCGTCCACGTCCTGCCCCACCCGTCCCTCCAGACCGTGATTGAGGCCGTGCAACAGCTGGGCTTTCAGTGGCGCAACTCGTACTGCGAGGCTGGGTCCCCGTTGGGTCGCGACGAGCCCTTCGTGCAGGAACTGGAGTTCCACGCCGGCCCGGAGTGGAACGGCCCGCCTCGCTCGCTCGCCCTCCTGCCCTTCCCCCAGGAGGACGCGCTGGAGCTGGTCCTCGACCTGGACCGCGGCCCCCGGGGCCTTACATCCCTCCTGGAGGGCTCGTCGCTGGACGGCGGCCGGCGGCAGCGGCTGGTGCTGTCCTCCTCGGACCTGTCCTTGGGGACAGGGGCCATCGCGGCGCTCCTGGCGCCCCACCTTCGCGGCGGGACGTGAAAGCCCGGAAGGACCGGTCCTTCGTACAGCCCTGGACGTACCCGACGTCCCAAGTCCTCCGCCCGGGCTCGGAAGTGGTACAAGCCGCCGTGTGAAAGCTCCCCCGCCTCCCGCTGCCCCCGAAACCCCCACCTTCGAAGCCCTCGGGCTCAAGCCCGAGCTCGTCGAGGCGTTGACGACTCTCGGCTACGAAGAGCCCACCCCCATCCAGGCCGCCGCGCTCCCGCCGCTGCTGGCCCAGAAGGACCTGCTGGGCATCGCCGCCACGGGCACCGGCAAGACGGCCGCGTTCTCGCTTCCGCTCCTCCAGCACCTGAAGCCCGGCGCCGCCGGACCGCACAGCACCTCCGCGCTGGTGCTCGTGCCCACGCGCGAGCTGGCCATGCAGGTGTCCGAGGCCATCCACCGCTACGGCCAGAAGCTGGGCGTCAGCGTGCTCCCGCTCTACGGCGGCCAGGAGATTGGCCGGCAGCTGCGCGTGCTCAAGCGCGGCGTGGACGTCATCGTCGCCACGCCCGGCCGCGCGCTGGACCACTTGCGCCGCAAGACGATGAAGCTGGACCTGGTGAAGACCGTGGTCCTGGACGAAGCGGACGAGATGCTCGACATGGGCTTCGCGGACGACCTGGAGGCCATCCTCTCCGAGACGCCCGAGAAGCGGCAGACGGCGCTGTTCTCCGCCACCCTGCCCCCGCGCATCGCCAGCATCGCGGAGCGCCACCTGCACCAGCCGGTGCGCGTGCGCATCGAGAAGGAGAAGCTGGAGGCCGGGGAGATGCCGCGCGTCCGGCAGACGGCCTACATCGTCCCGCGCGCGTTCAAGATCGCCACGCTGGGTCGCGTGTTGGACCTGGAGTCCCCCACCGCCGCCATCGTGTTCTGCCGCACGCGCACGGAGGTGGATGAGCTCACCACGTCCCTCAACGGCCGGGGCTGGCGCGCCCACGCCCTGCACGGCGGCATGAGCCAGGAGCAGCGCGACCGCGTCATCAAGCAGTTCAAGTCGCAGGCGGCGGACCTGCTCATCGCCACGGACGTCGCGGCGCGCGGCCTGGACATCCCCCGGCTGACGCACGTGGTGAACTTCGACGTGCCCAACGCGCCGGAGGCCTACGTGCACCGCATCGGCCGCACGGGCCGCGCCGGCCGCGAGGGCGTGGCCATCACCCTGCTGGAGCCCCGCGAGCACCGGCTCTTGCGCAACATCGAGCGGCTCACCGGCCAGCGCATCGAGGTCACCGCGGTCCCCACCGTGTCGGACCTGCGCGCGCGCCGGCTGGAGATGATCCGCTCGTCGCTGCGCGAGGCGCTCGTGGGCGGGGAGCTGGACGCGTTCCGCGGCATCGCGGAGGACCTGTCCGGCGAGTTCAGCGTCATGGACGTGGCCGCCGCCGCCATCAAGCTCCTCCAGGAGAAGGAGGACGAGGGCAAGGACTCCGCCGAGCAGGACATTCCCCAGGTGTCGGCGCCGGCGGAGCGGAAGTTCCCGCGCACGGAGCGCTCCGGGCCTCCGGGCAAGTTCGCGGACCGAGACGCCGAGCGCCCGTCGCGAGGCCCCCGCACCGCTGACCGGGGCGAGCGCGGAGAGCGAGCCGAGCGCGGCGAACGGGCCGAGCGCGGCGAACGGGCCGAGCGGGCCCCCGCGCGTCCCCCGCGCGCACCGGAGTGGAACGTCACGCGCCTGTTCATCGGCGCGGGCCGCACCGCGGGCATGCGGCCGGCGGACCTGGTGGGCGCCATCGCGGGTGAGGCGGGGCTCGACTCCTCGCGCATCGGCGCGATCCACATCGCGGACATGTACTCCATCGTGGAGGTGCCGGAGCCGGAAGCCGCGCGCATCATCTCCGCGCTGAAGGGCTCCACGCTGCGCGGCCGCAAGGTCACCGTGCGCCGCGACACCCGCGACTGACGTCCCTCTCGCGTCACCGGCCTCCCATCACGGGCGGGCCGGTGACGCCCGCCTCAGACCGCGTCCGGGTCCATGTCCCCCGCGCGCCCCAGCAGCAGCGGCGACGCGAGCCGGCTCTCCGGGTGCATGCGCAAGAGCAGGTGGATGACGCCGCCCAGCCCGGCCATCAGCCCGGGCGAGAAGGCGTCACGCGCAAGCCCCGCCACCGGGCCACGCGCCTCCAGGCCGGAGATGAGCTCCGCGTCCAGCGTCTCCCGCTCCTGCCCGAGCGGCTCCGAGGACAGCCGGCGCGCCGTCTCCATCAACTCCCACAATCCCAGGTCGCCGTGGCACAGGGTGTGGGTCCAGCCGAAGCCCTCGCGCACGGCCGCGGCACGGGCCCGCTGGAACAGGTCCCCGTAGCGGGGCATCCCCGTGCGCACGAAGAGGTCCGCCGCGGCCATGCCGATGCCCGTACTCCCATGGCACCAGGTCGTCAGTTGATCCGTGGCGTCCGGGCGACGCAGGTCCGTCCAGTTGCCCACGTCCGGACGGTAGAGCCCGTCCACGAAGTCGAAGGCGCGCTCGGCCAGGCTGCGCCACCGCCGCCGGTCCGCGGCAGTCCCCGCCGCGCTCAGGCCCAGCCGCGCCAGCGCCCAGCCGATGCCCGCCGTGCCGTGCGCGAAGCCACCGATGGGCTCCGGGAACATGGACGTGGACCACCGCGCGTCCCCCGCCACGCTCCGCGCCGTGTCCTCCAGCCGCCGCCCCGCGTGCGCCGCGATGTCCAACCACGTCGGGTCGCCCGTCTGGTCCACCAGGTTGAGCAGCGGGACGATGACGCCCGCCACGCCGCCCAGCACCTCCAGCAGCCCGTCGGCATCCAGCACCTGGGGCGTCAGCACCGCCGCGCGCTCGCGGGCCCGGTCCAACGCGCCGGGGACGGTGCCCAGGTCATGCAGCGTGGACCAGATCCACACCTGCGACGCGAGCCCGGAGAAGCCGCCCGGCGACTTCACCGGTACGCGGTCCTCGGTGGCACGAAGCACCGCGAGCGTGCCTTCCAGCAGCGCGGGCAGCCCCTCCACCGCGTCCGCGCGGCCGTGGTGGACCTCGCGCAGGTACTGGGCCAGCACCACCGTGATGCCACCCTGCCCGCTGTAGTGCTCGGCGGAGAGGGGGCGCACGGCCCAGCCGTGTTCGGCGAGCACCGGGCTGATCCACGTCACCGTTCCGTCCGGCCCCTTCACGGCCGCGTCGCCCACGCGGCGGACCAGCTTGGACAGTTGGGCCCGGCGCCGCGCGTCCAGGCGCTCCCGGCGCGCGGGCGTGGCCGGCGCGGGGACGCGTGGAGGCACGGTCTTCTCGTTGAGGTAGGCGCTGATCAGCGTGCTCTGGATGGTCATCTCCTCCAGGGGCACATCCACGGAGCGCCACGCCTCCACCGCGGTGTCGATCACGCTCCGGGTCACGGGCTGGGTGAAGACGGGGATGTCGCCCACGCACAGGTCCGCGAGCTCCTCGTCGATGACGGGCGCCGCGGAGGGCGCTCCGGGGGAGACGTCCGCGTTCTTCCGCATCACCTCCCGCGCCCGCGCGTGGGCCTTGGGCGCGTCGTAGAGGGAGGCCGGATGCCAGAGCATCCGCAGCAACTCCGCGTAGGTCTGGGTGGGCCGCAGGATGCGCCGGACCACCGCGCCCATGAACGGCTCCAGCAGCGGGCGCAGATTGCCGTCCGCATCCAGCGCTTTCATTCGCGCGGTGAGTTCGTGGAACCCCTCCACGACCCGATCCCAATACAGCGCGAGCACGGGTTCCGGGCTGGGGTGGTTCTTCGCCATCGGGCGCTCCATCAGCGCCATGCCCAGGCGCGCGCCGTCCGTGCCACCGCCAACGATGAGCGGCGCCGCGATGCGCGGCTGCTGCCCTGGAAGCGAGCCCGCGGCGGAGATGTCCAGGCCGCCCAGCCCCGGACCTCCGCTGCGCACGGGAAGCAGGCCCGTGCGCAGGACGGTGCCCCGGATGGCCTTCGCGGCCAGGTCCACCGCCAGCCCGCGCTCCGCCGGAGGCACGAAAGGATCCGGCGTGAAGAGGCTCTCCACGTCCACCACCACGGGCACCGGCCCATGCGCGATGAGGTTCTCCGAGTGCAGGTCCGTGCCGCCCAGCAGGCGCATCACCGCGAGCCAGTGGCCCATGTTCCGGTAGAAGCGCGCGAACTCGGCTTCGCTCTCGCAGTAGCGGTGCTCCACGAACTCCGCCCAGCCGTAGCCCGCGCGAACCAGCACGGCCGGCACCCGGATGCGCCGGGTGGCGTCCTCCGGCGCGAGCAGCCGCGACAGCAGCCCCTCCAGCGCGCGGTCCACGCGCATGCACCGGGGCTTGTAGAGCACCGAGCCCTCTTCCAGTTCCAGGAGCGCCACCGTCTGACCACCCCGGTGGGCATCACCTTCGCCCAGCCGCAGGCGCTTGAGCGCGCCGCGAGGGCGACCCGGCAGCTCCTGCAGGGACTCGCGGTCCGCGACGAACCGCTCCGCCAGTCGCAGCACCGCTTGGGTCTGGAGCCGCCCCAACGTCGCCAGCCGCTCCATGAGCGGCGGATAGCGTTCGCGCAGGTGCGCATGGAAATCAGACGTGCAGGCAAGCTCGAGGAACTGGCCCCACCGTGCTGACGAGTCCGCGGCGTCGAGCCGTCCCTCCATCGACGCGGCATGCAATTCCAGGAGGAGCACGCGGTTGAGCTTGAACTGGGCGCGGAAGCCCAGCATCGACCGGGTCGAGGTCTCCACCGCGTCGCGCTCGGCTGGGGAGAGGCCCTGGATTCGCGCGAGCCGTTGCGACAGCGTCTCCAGGTGCGGCGTCAGCAGGACGTTCACGGGGCGCGCGAGCCATCCCTCGGGAGGGACCTCGGCAGCCATCGACGCTTCCTCGTGGACCATGAGGGGGGCTCCCTGGGGGTGGGGACCGATGCTGGGGAATGAGGGGAAGACCCTCCGGCACCGAGCACGGCGCCGGAGGGATGTTTCAGACGGACGGAAGACGTCCGGGGTGGCTCAACAACACCACCCGGTGGTGGAGGCGGTGCAGCTGCTGCAGCCCGTGTCCGCCACCAGGTTGGACTCGGTGAGCGCCTGTTCGGTGCGCTCACCTCCCACGAAGAGCGGTCCCGCCGGGTTGGTCATGCCTTGGGACTCCTCATTGCCGGCCAGCCAGCCCTCCACCACATCCTGGAAACCAGGCTTCTTCGTCATGAGTGTTCTCCCTCACGTCCGGACGGTCATGGCGAGGGGTGCCATGTGCGCCGGACGCGGAGCGGACGTGAACACAGACACGCCCCGCAATGCCAGACGCATCAGGTCAAAGTCAGACACTCCACAATGACTTGCGCTCGCACGCCACAAGTCCAGCGGGATCCGAACGCCGCATAAGGGATTGCCACCACGAAACGGTGGTCCCCCTGCCCAGGGGGACGAGGAGACCGTGGACCAGGTGACAGGTCGGCCTCGGGGTCGGAGAGCGAGCCCGCCACGCGACATCCGCCGCCCAGAACGCCGGGGGCCTGACAGCCGGGCCCCTGTCCGCTCTTTCCAGGTCAGCAGGGACGCCTAGGATGGCGAGGAGGAGGTGAACGTGGAGCGCCCCATCGCCAGCCCGGAAGATCCGCTGGTCTTCAACGGCATCGATGGCGTCACCGGGCAGTACCTGGTGCCGCCCATCGCGTTGCCCGCGGCCGCGGAGGTGGCGGAGCCTCGGGGCGAGGCCGCGTACTTCGAGGCGTGGAGGAAGTGGCTTGAGTTCCTCCCCATGCGTCTCAGCTTCGGCCTGCCACCCGACGCGCCTCCGGAGGACTACACGAAGGCCGGCTGGGGCGTGGTGTTCCCGGCGTCCGCCTCCGAGGAGCTTCGCAAGAGCCTGGAGCCGCTCATCGCCCATCGGCGCGAGCGCATGGAAGAAGCGGACCGGTGCCACGTCCTCACCTACCAGCCCGGTGAGACGGCGCATCAGTTCCTGGAGCGGCACGGAGCGCCCATCGGCGACGTGGAGCCGAGCATCGTTCCCTATTACCTCCTGCTCGTAGGCGGGCCTGACGTCATCCCGTTCGACGTGCAGCACTCGCTCTCCTTGTCGTACGCCGTGGGCCGGCTCTCCTTCGACACGCCAGCGGAGTACGGGCGCTATGCGGACAGCGTGGTGGCGTATGAGACGGGCGCTTCCGTGCCCAATCACCGGCAGGTGAACTGGTGGGGACCCAAGCACCCTGGGGACCGCTCGACGGAACTCAGCGCGGACAACCTCGTCGCTCCGCTCGCCCGTGGTGCGCCGTTGGATCAGCCTCCCCAGCTGTCGAAGACGGTCGCCGCGAAGGCCCGCTTCGCCAGCCGTGAGGCTATCGAGGATGACGCAACCCGTGAATGGTTGCTGGCCGCGCTCCATGGCCGCGACGTGCGCCCGGCGGTGCTCTTCACCGCGTCCCATGGCGTGGGCTTCAAGGCGAACGATCCGCTCCAGCTCACGAAACAGGGCGCCCTGCTGAGCCAGGATTGGGCCGGATTTGGCGCGATGGCCCCCGCGCACTACGTGGCGGCGTCGGACATCCAGGACGACGCGCGGCTCCATGGCCTGGTGGCGTTCTTCTTCGCCTGCTTCGGCATGGGCACGCCCGCGAACGACGAGTTCCCGCTCCATGCCTCGCGCAGTGGTGACGCGCTCGCGAGTGCTCCCTTCGTCGCGGCCCTGCCACGGCGGCTCCTGGCCCATCCCAACGGCGGCGCGCTGGCGGTGATCGGCCACGTGGAGCGGGCGTGGGGCTTCTCCATCAAGCCGCTGCAGATGACCCAGACGACCATCCACCCGTTCCGCAACACGCTCTGGAAGATCATGGCGGGCATGCCGGTGGGCCACGCGCTGCGCGACTTCCGCGACCGGTTCTCCGCCGCCAACAACATCCTGCTGACGCACCTGGATGCCAACACGTCCAACGGCAAGCTCCAGCCTCGCGAGCTGCTGCACCGGTGGATCGAACGCAACGACGCTCGCAACTACGTGGTGCTCGGCGATCCCGCCGTGAGCATCCGGCACAACGACCTGCAGGCGCTTCCCTGAAAGGAGCATCGACTCATGCGAACGCTCATTCTCAGCGACCTCCACCTCGGCAACGGTGGCCCCTACGACATCTTCGCGGGCGCAGCCGAGCTGCCCGCCCTCTTCGACTCATTCACTCGCGAGCCCACCCACGTCGTCCTCAACGGGGACAGCTTCGACTTCCTGCTCAACGATGATCCGTTGGCGGTGGACCCGAAACGGACGCTGGAGCAGGCCCGCGCGCTGGTGACATCCGCGGCGACCGCGCCCGCGTTGAAGGCGCTCGGGAGGGTGCTGGCCGCGGGGGGCCGGGCGACGATGGTGGTGGGCAACCACGACCTGGAGCTGGCGCTGCCGGACGTCCAGGAGGTGATCCGCTCCGCGCTGGGCCAGCCCAAGGACATCGCTTCGCGGCTGGAGTTCCGGGACGGCACCGCGCCCCTTCAGCTGGAGGTCGGCGGCTCGCGCGTGCTGGTGACGCACGGCGAGCACACCGACGTGGCGAACCGCATCGACTACGACGCGCTCCTATCGTCAGAGCGGGCGAACCGCTTCCGCTATCCGCCGGGTTCCGTGCTGGTGAAGACGCTGCTCAACCCGCTCAAGCACCAGCACCGCATGCGGTACATGGACCTGCTCAAGCCGGACTTCGAGGGCGCGGTGATGGTGGCGCTCGGCGTGAAGCCCGACGCGCTCCGGGTCCTGTTCAACGCGGGGACGCTCACGCTCATCCGGCGCCTGCTGGACAACCGGGGGCTCGCGCCGGCCTTCGCGCTCGAACCGATGGACGCGGTGGGCGGGTCGGACGCGGACGTGCACCTGGCGCGCAGCCTGGCGCGAGTGGACCTGAAGGACGACGAGGTGGACGCCCTGCTGTCGGTGCTCGACCCGGAGAAGCTCAACGCCTTCGACAACCCGGAGGCCCTGGGCCGCGCCCGGCTGAAGCTGGCCAAGGCGGGGTTCGCGTTCTACGCACGCCTGCACCGCGCGGTCGCTGGCAGGACCGGCACGGACTACTTCGCTCTGGAGCCCGGCAAGGACGAGCTCGCGGAGACCGCGCGGCTGGGCAAGAAGTACAACCCGCAGGCGGTGGTGATGGGCCACACGCACGCGGCCCGCTGGCACGAGGGCAACGGCCCCCTCTACGCCAACACCGGCACGTGGATCTCCCTCCTGCGGCTCCCCGCCCCGGAGGCATCCGACGAGGAATGGGGCGAATACCTCGCGGAGCTCCAGGTCAATCCGTCGTTGGACCCGGCGAAGCAGAAGCACGCGAAGCTGGAGCAGCGCTTCACCTTCGTGGAGGTGGAGCCGCACGCCTCGACGCGAGGAGCGACGCTGCGCCTGTCGCAGTGGACGGATCAGGGCCCGAAGACACTGCGCAGCGCGGAGCTTCCGGCCGGGAGCTGAGGTCCGCGCTCAGCGGGAGAGTTGGGGGCGGTCCGCCACGGCTGACAGCACGCCGTGCAGCAGGGCCAGCACCACGGCCACCCCGAACATGTACGGAGCGATGACCTGAAGGCCCCATCGCTCCGCCAGGACACCCGCGAGGCTGGGAATCGCCGCCACGCCCGCCGTCGCCGCGCTGACCTGGAAGCCCACCGCGTGCGCGGAGACATCCAGGCCCACGCGGCGCGGCGTCACCGACATCAGGGCCGGGAAGATGGGCGCCAGCGCCAAACCCAGCAACGCGAGCCCCAATGCGGGCGGCACGGCGGGAATCGCGAACAGGGCCGCGCCCACCACCGCCAGCACTGTGCTCGCGCGCAGCATCCGCACCGGGCCCATGTGTTCGACGACGAAGCCTGAAAGCACGCGTCCCACCAGCAGGCAGCCCCAGTAGATGCTCACGCAGGTGCCCGCCGCGGCGGTGTGCAGGCCCCGGCCTTCGGTGAGCACGGTGAAGCTCCACTGGCCCGCCGTCACCTCCACGCCCGTGTAGAAGAAGAACGTGAAGATCTGCAGCCACACGCGGGGCCGGCGCACGGCCTCCATGGCGGACGCGGTGGGCACCTCCACGCGAGGCTCCTCGCCGGGCGCCGCCACCTGTGCGTCCCACAACCGGCGCATCAACAGGAACGTCAGCGCCAGCGTCCCCAGCACCACGGCGAGGACCGCATAGCCGGTCCTCCAACCCGCCCCCCGAGCGAGCAGCGCGGTCATCAACACCGGCCCGACCGCGGCCCCCACGCTGTAGGCCGCGTGCAGCCAGCTCATGTGCTTGGGACCGAAGTTCTGGGCCGCGTAGTTGTTGAGCGCGGAGTCGATGGCGCCCGAACCGAAGCCGATGAAGCAGGCGGCGGCCAGGAACAGCACGAACAGGGGCACGGTCGCGTAGCCCGTGAGCCCCAACGCCACCGAGCCGGTGCTCAGCGCCAGCAGCAGCCCCAGGTTCATCGCGCGCATCAGCCGGCCCGCGAGCAACCCGGAGATGAAGTACGCGACCGCGGCCGTCCCCAGGATGGCGCCCATCGTCGCCTGCGACAGGCCGAACGTGCTTCGCAGTGACGGCCACGCAACCCCCAGCACCGCGTCCGGCAACCCCAGACTGACGAAGGCCAGGTAGGCAAGCGTGAGAAGCGCGGGACGCGGACGGGGCACAGGCGAAGACGGGCTCACGCGGCGCACCGTAGATCGCGGTCGGACATCCCGTGGGGACATCACGGTCACATTCCCCCGCCGGGGTCTTGACCTTGACACCAGTGTCAGGCCCGAAGCTCTCGGCCATGGAGTCTTCAGGAATGAGAAGGAAAGAACCCGACCAGGTCTGCCCGCCGGGAGCGGACCGCGGAAACCTGTCCGACAGTAGGACAGGTTTTGAGCCGGCTCGGCCGGGAGGGGCCCCATGGATGTTGGGGGTCCTGGCATCCGGATTCAGGAGCGCAGGATGAACATCGGAGAACTCGCCCGGCGCACGGGCAGCAGTGCGCGGTCCATCCGCCACTACGACAAGGCGGGGCTCGTCGCTTCCCACCGCCGCGACAACGGCTACCGCGACTTCGACGAGGTCGCCGTCCCCCAGGTCATGCAGGTGGCGAGGATGATCCGCCTGGGCTTCTCCCTGGAGGAGATCGCCACCTTTCCGCCGTGCATGCTCCGGCAGGTCACGGACGCCATCTGCCCGGACGCGCTCGCCGCCCACCGGGAGCGGCTGGCGGAGGTGGAGCGGCAGCTCTTCGACCTCGCCCGCCTGCGCGAGCGGCTCATGGCCCTGCTTCCCCCCAACGAAGGAGTCCCCCATGAACCGTCGTGACGTGATGAAGACAGCCCTCGTGGGCACGGGGCTGTTGCCAGGCCTCGGGCTCGCGGCCATGCCCGCGAAGGCGCCACGCAGGCCCCGGACGTTCCTCCTGGTCCACGGCGCATGGCACAACGCCCTGCACTGGACGCGTGTCGCGGAGGCGCTCACCTCGAAGGGGCATCAGGTCGTGGCCATCGACCTGCCCGGCCACGGCCTCAACGCGCGCTTCCCCACGTCCTACCTCACGGGCGACGCGGCGCGCTTCAAGGAGGAGCGCTCGCCCCTGGCCGACGTCACGTTGGACGACTGCGCGGACGCGGTGGTCGCCGCGCTGGAGAAGCTCCAGGGCGGACCCAAGCCCGTGCTCGTGGGGCACAGCGCGGGTGGCACCGTCATCACGCGCGCGGCGGAGAAGGCCCCGCACCTCATTGGCCGGCTGGTGTACCTGAGCGCCTACGTCCCGCTGCGCCTCCAGAGCGCCAGCGGCTACGGCGCCCTGCCCGAGGCCCACACACCCTACAGCGCGTCACTCTTCATCGGCGACGCCGCGAAGTTGGGCGCGGTGCGGATCAATCCGCGCGGTGATGCGGCGTACCGGGAAGCCCTGCGCGCGGGCTTCTACCATGACGTGGACGAAGCAGCCTTCCTGCCCTTCGCGCTCACACTCACGCCCGACATCCCGGTGTCCCTGTGGATTGGCAAGGTCGGCGCAACCAAGGAGCGCTGGGGCCGCATCCCACGCAGCTATCTGCGCTGCGCCCAGGACCGCGCCCTGGCCCCCGCGCTCCAGGACCTGATGATCCGCGAGGCAGACGCCTTCACACCCGGCAACGCCTTCACCGTGGACACGCTGGACACGTCACACTCCCCCTTCGCGTCCCAGCCCCAGAAGCTGGCCACGCTGATGGACGGACTGCGCTGAAGCCGCGGCCTCGGAGGGCAGGCGTGTCGGTGCCGACCGATACCGTGCTCAGCATGACAAACACGATCAATGCCTCACGGCGCCGCGTTGCTGCGCTGCTGACTGGAGCGCTGTCCTTGTCCGCATGCACTGAAGGCGCCATGGGTTCGGCGGGTGGTGTGCGCAGATGGGTGGGGCCGCAGGTCATGGTCCCAGGCGGCGGGCAGTTCAGGACGAACATCTTCTACGGCCCGTGGCAGTGCAGTCCGCAGCTCATGAACTACTGCCGCGACAAATGCACCGGGGAGGGATTTGCGCTCCAAGGCTGCGTCTGGATCGCGGACGTGAAGATGGACTTCGACGGCAACATGTTCAGAGCGGGGAGCCGGTTCGGTATCGCCAACTGTTGCTGTAACTACCCAGCACTGAGCGTCAGCCAGAACGCGACAGCACGGGGACGGTGGGAGTCCATCCGAGATGGATTCCGCGATCGATGGGCGGAGAAGTTCGGCCAGTGGCCGACTGACGCCAGTGGGAACAACTACCCGGCCCACCACATCCGCGACCTCAAGCACGGTGGCAACCCGACGGACTGGGACAACATCATCCCCTATCCAGCCGACCTCCATTCCGGCCTGAATCAGGTCTACAACCAGTGCTACGCAGGCCCCCCCCCTGGACGAGCGTCGGGGTCAGCCATCCCTACGGAGAGTAGGCACATGCCAGCGATGACCGAACTCCTCGACGCCGTGGCAGCCCGGCACTTTCCACACCCGCCCGCGACGGCGGCGGCAGTCGATGCGTTCGAACATCGAATGGGCTGGCGCCTGGATCCAGACCTGCGCGCTTTCTACACGCGCTTCGATGGAGCCAGGCTGTTCCGCGTCTCCAACGCGCCCTACTCCATTCTGCCGCTCGCGGAGTTGCAGCGCGCACGGGTCGTCATGTCCCAAGCCGATACGGACGCGGCGGGTCCCTCGGACTGGTATGCGGTGTGCCAACTCCAGGACAGCAACTTTGCACTCCTGGACGTGGGGCAACAGACACATGGGCGCTATCCGCTCCGCGACGGATATCGCGAGGGATTCCCGGACCCCTACTACTGCCCAGTCATCGCCCACTCGTTCGCGGAGTTCCTGGCGGGTGCCCTGACGTCCGGTGGGCGGTCATATTGGCTGAAGGCCCTCGAAGAACAGGACCCGTAGTCTTTAGAAGATGGACAGGCCGGTCAGCGTCGTGAACCGGTCCAGCGCCTCCACGCCCGCCACTGAGTTGCCCCGTGCATCCAACCCGGGGCTCCACACGCACAGGCCACAGCGGTTCGGGATGACGGCGATGATGCCCCCGCCCACGCCGCTCTTGCCCGGCAGCCCCACGCGGTACGCGAATTCCCCCGCCGCGTCGTACGTGCCGCAGGTGAGCATCACCGCGTTGACCTGCTTGGCCTGGCTCCGCGTGAGGAGCCTCGACCCGTCCGCGCGCTGCCCATGGCGGGCGAGGAAACCACAGGCCCGGGCCAGGTCCGCGCAGCTCATCGCCAGCGAGCACTGCCAGAAGTAGTGCTCCAGCACCTCCGGGACGGCGCTCTCCATGTTGCCGTAGCTCGCCATGAAGTGGGCCAGCGCTCGGTTGCGGTGGCCGTGATCCGCCTCCGACGCCGCGATGATCGGATCGAAGTCCACGGACGGGTTGCCACTCTCCGCGCGGAGAAAGTCCCGCAGCGTGCCGCGCGCATCCCCGGTCAGCCGCTGCAACCGGTCCGTGATGACCAACGCCCCCGCGTTGATGAACGGGTTGCGCGGGATGCCCTGCTCGTACTCCAGCTGCACCAGCGAGTTGAACGGATTGCCCGACGGCTCCTTGCCCACGCGCTTCCACAGCGCGTCCCCGTCCCGCGACAGCGCGAGCGCCAGCGTGAACACCTTGGAGATGCTCTGGATGGAGAACGGCTCGCGCCAATCCCCCACGCCGTACACGTCCCCCTCCACCGTCGCGAGCGCCATGCCGAAGCGGCCCGGGTCCACCGCCGCCAACGCCGGGATGTACGTCGCCACGCGGCCCTGACCCACCACCGGCCGCACCGCGTCCCAGACCTCCGACAACACCGCCTGGTAGTCCATGTGCCGCCATCCTCGTCCGGAAAGGACGGGGACGCTTTCAGAATTTCCGCGCCGCGGTGTCTGCTGGGACATGCGCTTCCTCCCGACCACGCTCCTGGCCCTCTCCCTCCTGGGCACCCTCCCCACCGCGTGCTGCAGCAACCCCAGCCCGTCCACCAACGCCTGCCAGATCCCCGAAGAAACGCCGACGGATCCGGGCACGGTCCAGGTGACGCAGCTTGGCGCCGGGGAGCTCAACGCCGCGGGTCAGACGTGGCCCTACCAGTTGCTCAAGCTGGAAGTGCCCGGCCGCGCCGCCACCTATGCGCAGTGGTTTCCGCCCCGGAAGCCGGGCGTGTCCCCTACGGTGGTGCTCACCAAGCCCTACGACGGCATCGCCTGGACCGGTGAGGCCGTGGACGCGAAGTGGGCCGCGCGCGGCGCCGGCATCCACCCGGACGACAGCGAGCCGCACTACGGACCGGGCTCGTCCCCCATCGCGTTCACGCCCACCACGCCGGAGCTCATCGCGGGCGAGGCCTTCATCCACCTGTTCCATGACTTCGGCGTGCTCGCCGTCTTCGGCCGCTTCTACGCGGGCGGAGACCTGCAGAACGACCGCGACGACATGAACGCGGGCATGCGCTTCCTGGCCCAGGCCCCCAACGTGGACACCCGCCGCATCGGCATCTTCGGCGGCTCCTGGGGCGGCTACGAGGCGCTCTACGCCGCGGCGGACGCCCCCTCCACCGTGGTGCCCGCCGTGGGCGTCGCCCTGTCCCCGCTGTCCGACTTCGCCGCGGAGGTGGACTACGTGAGTCGATGGGTGCCGGCGCGCGTGAGCGACCCGGCCATGCGCTCGCGCTACCAGCAGTTCTTCGAGCCCTACTTCCGCCGCATCTACGCCACCACCGGAGGCGACCCCGTCACCCCCGGCACCGACTACACGCGCTGGACCGCCGCCCACCTGGCCAGCACCGTCCAGACGCCGTTCCTCATCCTCCATGACGATTGGGACACGCTCATCCCCGTGGAGCACACGCGTGCGCTCGTCGCCCAGGCCCCGCAGCGCTTCACGCCCATGTACCTCCAGAACCTCCCGGCCGTGGACTGGAACACCCTGCCGCCGGACCACGGCCCGCTGCTCACCGCGCACGGCGGCGTCGTCATCACGCTGAGCCTGGGGCACCTCTTCGTGATGCTGGGCGCGGCGGAGCAACCCCTCTACGTCCCCCACGCACAGGGCACCGTGCGCACGTGGCTGCAGGGCGTGCGCGCCGCCCAGGAGCAGGGCCGCGACGTGAGCGACGTGGTGCCCCGCCTGCTGGAGCTCACCGATCCGCGCGTGCTGATGTTCGAGCCCTGGCTGGGAACGCTCCAGCCGGGCGCCGCCTTCATCGCCCAGGAGATCAACGCGGTCTGGGGCACGACCTTCACCGACGCCAACGTGCGCTCGGCGCTGGCCCCGGGCCTGCCCGCGCCCTGAGCCAGTACAGGCCCGTCTCCCTGGGCAATGGAAAACGTCGGCGTCTCGATTCAAGCGCACCCATTTGGCGCGAAGTCGGCTCAAGTAAAGATTAGCATGCAATACATGCTAAATCGGAACACTCGATTCATGGGGACGCTCGTGGCGGCCCTCGCGTTCTTGGGTGTGGGCTGTGGTGGCGGCGCCCATGCGCGGGTAAGCGCCCCCCAGCCCAGCGCCACCGCGGTGTATTTGGCCCAGGCGCAGTGCGGTCCCCAGGACTCCACCGTCAGCTGCTGCGTGAAGACTCACCCAGGCAATCCTGCTCGCTGTGGGGCCACGGAGTTGGAGGCCGAGGACATCCTCCTGTTCACCCGCGCCGCCGAGGAGCTCTCTCGAGACCTTCCGGAGTGGAAACGCGCCTGCTTGGAGACCTACGTGCAATGCCAGGAGGACCACTGGTCAGGCTCCTGCTACGACTGCTTCCGGTACTGCGAGGGACAACAGGGCGACTGGCCCCGGGACAGGTGCCGGAAGAGGAAGGGTGGTCACTGAGCATGACCGAGGACATCGACTGGGACCCGGTGCGGGAACTGGCCTCGCGCGTGGAGGCGGGAGAAGCGCTGGTGCTCACTCCCCAGGTTCGCGACCTGCTGCTGCGCACGGCTCAGCAGGTGGCCATCCCCGAGTCCGACGCTCAGGCAGCCATCCAGGACGTGGCCACCGCGACCGCGCTGCTGCGCGAGGCGCGCGGGCGAATTCGCGAGGGCTCCATCAGGCTGAACATCACCGAGATGAAGGCGCGAGACCTCGTGCGAGCGGGTGACAAGGCCGGAGCACGACAGCTGCTGGGGGAACTCCTCGCTGTGGAGTCAGTGCCGCTCTACCGCGAGCAGATAGAACTGGCCTTGGAGGATCTGGACTGAGAAGCGCTCACGCGCCCTGAGCCAGCGCATGCCTGCCCCACCGGTGACACCCGCCCGAACAGGCATGTCGATCCGCACGGGGCCCATTCGTCGCCAATTTGGACGGGCAATGGGACTGCCCGGAAGGGACGGACGCGACGATGGAACTGACGGTGACGGAGTTCGTGACGCTGGACGGAGTGGTGCAGGCCCCAGGAGGTCCGGAGGAGGACACGAGCGGCGGCTTCACCCACGGCGGCTGGGTGCAACCCCATTTCAGCGAGGAGATGGGCGCGCACATCGTCGACATCTTCTCCCGCGCGGACGCGTTCCTGCTCGGGCGAGGGACGTACGAAATCTTCGCCGGCTACTGGCCGCGCGTGACGACGCCGGACGACCCCATCGCCCGGCCGCTCAACACGCTGCCCAAGTACGTGGCGTCCACCACCCTGCGCCGCGTGGAGTGGGCGAACTCAAAGCTGCTGGAGGGAGACACGGTGGAGGCGGTGCGCCGCCTCAAGGCCTCGCCCGGCCGCGAGCTCCAGGTGCATGGCAGTGGCGGCCTGCTGCAGACCCTTCTGGCGCATGACCTGGTGGACGTGCTGCATCTGCACGTCATGCCCGTGACAATTGGCAGCGGCCGGCGCCTCTTCGGAGCGGGAACGCAGCCTCGCATGCTGCAACTGGCCGCTTCGCGAATCACGCCCAACGGAGTGGCGCTGCTCACCTACCGGCGCGCCGGCCCCCTGCGGACGGGCACCGTCGGACAACTGGATTGATGCGTCAGCGCAGCCCCGCGAGCTTCGCCAGCTCGCGGGCCATGGCGCGCAGCTCCTCCGCGCCCGCCGCGTTCGGGCTCACGTCGAACACGACCTCGTAGCCCAGGCCCGCCTGGTTGATGGACTCCGAGCGCGGGATGCGTGCCTTCAGCACCGGCACCGTCACGTCCTTCAGCGCCTCCTCCATCGCCTCGTTGGTCGCGGGCGTGCGCCGATCCCACAGATTCACCGCGGCCACCAGCTGGCCGCCCTGCTCGCGCACGTCGCGCCACGCGGTCTCAATCTCGCCCAGGCCCTGCAGCGCGAACGCGCCCGTGGGCACCGGCGCCACCACCACGTCCGCGAAGCACAGCACCGCTTCCGTGAACGCGCCGATGCTCGGCGGCGTGTCCACGATGATGACGTCCGGCGTCCACGACAGCGTCTTCAGCGCGCGCGGAATCGCCTGGAGCCGGTGACCCCAGCCGAACAACTCGCGCTCCAGCGCCGCCATGCGCGGTGCCCCCGGCGCGATGAACAACCCCTGCCGCTTCGGCGACGCCACCACGATCTCGTCCAACTTGTGCTTCGGCCGAGGCCCGAACGCATCCGCCACGCACGGGCCTTCACGCGTCTCCAGGCCCAGCACCAGCGACGCATGCGCCTGCGGATCCAGGTCCAACAGCAGCACCCGGCGCCCCGCGTCCGCCAGCGCCGCCGCCACGTGCGAACACAAGGTCGTCTTCCCGACGCCACCCTTGATGGTGCAGAACGCAATCGTTGGCATGGCCCCGGATGTACCAGGAATCCCCCACGGCGCGGGGCCGCTCCGGATTGGACCGCCCGCCCCATCCGGAGCGCTCCAGAATGGAGCAGCCCGCCCTGCCCCACCCCCGTGACTCCAATGATTCCAGCCCCTTGGCGCTGGCACCGGACGTGCTTTGTCCCCTCCACGTCAGGGCGCCCCCAGCGGGTGTCGGAGCATCAGGAGAGTCACCATGGAAATCCGCTTCTTTGGCGTTCGGGGCAGCATCGCGGTGTCGGGCTCGCGCATCGGTGGCAACACCGCGTGCGTGGAGGTGACGAGCCAGGGCGAGCGGCTGATCCTCGACGCGGGCACGGGCATCCGGACGCTGGGCGAAGTCATGATGCGAGAGGGCGCTCCGCAGAAGGCGACGATGTTCTTCTCGCACCTGCACTGGGATCACGTGCAGGGCTTCCCCTTCTTCACGCCCGCGTACCTGCCCACCACGTCGCTGACGATGTACGGCCCCGGCGCGAATGGCGCGCAGGCGCTGGAGTCCACGCTGTCGCAGCAGATGCGCCCGCCGCAGTTCCCGGTGCCGCTGTCCACCATGCGCTCGAAGATGACCTTCGGCGCCGCGATGCACGGCCGCACCGTGGAGGTGGGCCCCTTCAAGGTGACGCCCATCGACGTGCCCCACCCGGACGGCTGCATGGCGTACCGGGTCGAGGCGGACGGCCACTCCTTCGTGTACGCCACGGACGTGGAGCTGCCGGAGCGCCTCACTGCGGACGTGGCCCGGCACTTCGAGAGCGCGGACGCGCTGTGCCTGGACGCGCAGTACACGCCCGACGAGTACGAGGGCAAGAAGGGCATGTCCAAGAAGGGCTGGGGCCACTCGACGATGATGGACGCAGCCAAGGTGGCCAAGGACCTGCACGCCGGGCGCCTCTTCCTCTTCCACCACGACCCGTCCCACGCGGACGAGCTCTTGGAGGACATGGCGCAGGAGGCGCGCGGCCTGTTCCCCTTCACCGAGCCTGCGCGTGAGGGCCAGCGCATGCTCCTGGGCCGCGCGGCGGGCGCATGAGCGCCGCGAGCCCGGAGCCGTGCGATAGACTGTCTCCAGCGCCCTTCTCTCTTCCGCCGCTGCCCGCCGCCATGCCCTCGTCCCCGCCGGATGTGTCCCAGGTCCTGCTCCCCCTTGGCGGCCTCGTCGGGCGCGAGGTGGACCTGGACGCCTTCCTCCAGACGCTCGTGGACCGCATCGCCATCACGCTCCAGGCGGACCGGGGCACGCTGTGGCTGTTGGACCCCGTGCGCCGAGAGCTGTTCAGCCGCGCGGCGCACCTGCCGGAGGTCGCGCAGATCCGCGTGAAGCTGGGCCAGGGCGTGGCGGGCTACGTGGCGGAGGCCGGCGAGCCCGTGCACGTGCCGGATCCTCGCGGCGAGCGCCGCTTCTTCGCGGACATCGACCGGATGACGGGCTACCGCACCATCAGCCTGGCCGCGGTGCCGCTGCGCGACGCGGCGGGCGCCGTGTACGGCGTGCTCCAGGTGCTCAACCGCCTGGGCGGTGGCCCCTTCACGGAGGACGACACCCGGAAGCTCACCGACATCGCGGCGCAGGTGAGCACCGCCCTCCAGAGCACCAGCCTCTACCAGGAGCTCCAGCGCGCGAAGGATCAGCCGCAGGCCCCGGTGGGCTACTTCTTCAACCGCATCATCGGAGAAGCCCCGCCGCTCAAGGCCCTCTACCGCCTGGTGCAGAAGGCCGCGCCCACGGACGCAACGGTGCTGCTGCGCGGGGAGAGCGGTTGCGGCAAGGAACTCTTCGCGCGCGCCATCCACGTCAACGGCCCCCGGCGCGACAAGCCCTTCGTGAAGGTGGACTGCGCGGCCCTGCCCGCCGCCCTCATCGAGAACGAGCTCTTCGGCCATGAGAAGGGCGCCTTCACCGGCGCCGACCACCGCATGCCCGGCAAGTTCGAGGCGGCCGACGGCGGCACCGTCTTCATCGACGAACTGGGCGAATTACCCCAGGCCGTGCAGGGCAAGCTCCTGCGTGTGCTGCAGGACCGCGAGTTCGAACGCGTGGGCGGCACGCAGGCCGTCAAGGTGGACGTGCGCATCGTCGCGGCCACCCACCGCGACCTGCCGCGCATGGTGGCGGAGGGCCGGTTCCGCGAGGACCTCTACTACCGCATCAAGGTCGTGGAGCTGCTCCTGCCTCCGCTGCGCGAGCGCGGCGCGGAGGACATCGAGCGGCTCGCCCGTCACTTCGTCGCCACCGCCGCGAAGCGCCACCGCCTGCCCGTGCCCCGCCTCGGCGCCACCGCGCTCGCGAGGCTCAAGCGCTACCGCTGGCCCGGCAACGTGCGCGAGTTGGAGAACTGCATCGAGAGCGCCGTGGTGCTGTCCGAGGGTGAAATCCTGGAGGAGCACCTGCCCCTGCCCTCCCTGGACCGTGCGCCCTCGCCCACCGAGCCAGACGCGCCGCAAGTGCCCGCCACCACACCGGACGCACCGCTCCTCCTTCCGCTGGCGGAGGTGGAGCGCCGCCACATCCTGCGCGTGCTGGAGGCCGTGAAGGGCAACCGCACCGCGGCCGCGCGCACGCTGGAGATCGGCCGCAACACGCTCGCCCGCAAGCTCAAGGAGTACGGCCTGGCGGACGAGGGCTGAACTTCGAATCACCCTCGAAGCCCGAGCCCCGCCCCTCAGCGGGCGGCCATCGGGGCGGCAGCCCGTCCGGGAGTGCCTTTCGGCGGACACCGGGGGCACCTCTCCTCAGGGCCGTTGTGCGCACCCGCGAGGGCCGGACACGTGCCCGTCCAAGGGGAAGGAGCACGTCATGGCGGATGTCCTCGATGCCCATTCAAGCGGGCCCCCGGCGCATCGGGAGGTGCGGACCGGCAGGATCATCGGCATCTCCGTGGTGGCCGCCCTGGGCGGATTCCTCTTCGGCTTCGACACCGCCGTCATCAACGGCACGGTCGTCGCACTGAAGGCCGAGTTCGCCGCGAGCAGCCTGGGCCTGGGGCTGGCGGTGTCCTCCGCGCTCATCGGCTCGGCGGCGGGCGCCTTCGCGGCGGGGCCCTTCGCGGACCGCTACGGCCGCCGGCGCGCGATGATGCTCGCGGCGGCGCTGTTCATCATCAGCGCCATCGGTTCGGGGCTCGCGTTCTCCCTCTGGGACCTGAGCTTCTGGCGGCTGGTGGGCGGCCTGGGGGTGGGCTTCGCCAGCGTCGTGGCGCCCACGTACATCGCGGAGATCGCCCCGGCGTACCTGCGCGGCCGCCTGGCGTCCCTGCAACAGCTGGCCATCGTGTCCGGCATCTTCGTGGCCCTGCTGGGGGACTTCGCCATCGCGCTCTACGCGGGCTCCGCCTCCAACCCCACCTGGCTGGGCTTCACCGCGTGGCGGTGGATGTTCTTCAGCGGCCTGCCACCCGCGCTCTTCTACGGCATCGGCGCCATCTTCATCTCGGAGTCCCCGCGCTTCCTCGTGGCCAAGGGCCGTGAGCAGGAGGCGCTGAGCGTGCTGAGCGACATCGAGGGGGACGCCGCGCCCGCCAAGGTCGTGGAGATCCGCCGCTCGCTGCGCACGAACTACACACCGCACCTGGCGGACCTGAAGGGCGGCCGCTTCGGGTTCCTGCCCATCGTGTGGATCGGCATCGTGCTCGCGATGCTCCAGCAGTTCGTGGGCATCAACGTCATCTTCTACTACTCCAGCGTCCTCTGGCAGGCGGTGGGCTTCTCCGAGCACAACGCGCTGGCCATCACCGTCATCACCAGCGTCACCAACATCCTCACCACGCTCGTGGCCATCGCGTTCGTGGACAAGGTTGGAAGAAAGCCCCTGCTGCTCATCGGCTCCGTGGGCATGGCGCTCACGCTGGGCCTGCTGGCGTACCTCTTCGGCACCGCGCCGTTGGATGCCGCGGGCAAGCCCGTGCTGCAGGGCGCGGCAGGCACCACCGCGCTCATCGCCGCCAACCTCTACGTCGTCTTCTTCGGCTTCTCGTGGGGGCCCATCGTCTGGGTGCTGTTGGGCGAGATGTTCCCCAACCGCATCCGAGCGCTCGCGCTGTCCATCGCGGCCATGGCGCAGTGGCTGGCCAACTTCCTGGTGTCCGCCACGTTCCCGTCGCTGCAGGCCGTGGGACTCGGCTGGGCGTACGGCCTCTATGCCGCGGCCGCCGTCTTCTCGATCTTCTTCGCCGCGAAGTACATCCGCGAGACGAAGGGTCAGGAGCTGGAACAGATGTAGCCCCGCGAGACAGGGCGATACACGGGAGTCCGTACACCCGTACGGGCTTTCTTCATTTTTACGCACCGGCTGGGTGAGAAAACACCTGATCCATTTGACACCTGGGGTCACAGGCTTTCAGCATCTGCTTCATGCTGAAACATTCCCCCCCGCTCCCCCGACTTGCGAGCGTCCTGCTCGCTTCCCTCCTCCTCACACTGACAGCGTGTCCCGGCGACGAAGGCTCGGACGATGACGGCGGCACGAACATCACGGACGGTGGTCAGACCGACGCGGGTCCCGATGGCGGTGACCCCAACAAGCAGCCCGACGGTGGCTCCTATGATCCGGGCGCCCAGGTCTGTGGCGACGGCAAGGTCCAGAAGGGCGAGGCCTGTGACGATGCCAACACGGTGAGCGGCGACGGCTGCGTCTTCGATTGCAAGGAGATCGAGGTCGGCTTCGAGTGCCCCGAGTGGGGCCGGCCCTGTGTCATCGCGACGGCGTGCGGCAACGGCATCGTCGAGGAAGGCGAGGTGTGCGACGACCGCAACAAGGAGTCCAACGACGGCTGCAAGGCGGACTGCTCCGCCGTGGAGACCGGCTGGTCCTGCCCCTTCCAGGGGCAGCGCTGCCGCGCGTCCGAGTGCGGTGACAAGATCATTGCCGGCGAAGAGGAGTGCGAGGACGGCAACACCGCCAATGGCGACGGCTGCAGCAACACCTGCCGTCTGGAGCAGGGCTACAAGTGCGACACCATTGGCCAGCCGTGCGCGAAGACGACCTGCGGCGACGGCAAGAAGGAAGGCACCGAGCAGTGCGACGACGGCAACCACGACATGGGCGACGGCTGCTCGCCGCTGTGCGTGCTGGAGCCCAGCTGCAAGGGCGGCGTCTGCCAGGCGCGCTGCGGCGACGGCGTCATCCTCCCCGGTGACACCAATGAGCAGTGCGACGACGGCAACACGCGCAGCAACGACGGCTGCTCGTCCGAGTGCAAGCTGGAGGATGGCTTCGCCTGCGTCCGCGTCACCGACGAGCTGCCGAGCGTGGTGGAGATCCCGGTCGTCTACCGCGACTTCTGCGGCAAGGGCACCACCAGCACCAACTGCAAGGCCCCGGCCATCCTCCACCCGGACTTCGATGACAAGAACGGCTCGGAGAAGGGCATCGTTGGCGCGGAGTTCGTGGGCAAGCTGAACGCCAAGGGGAAGCCGACCTACGCCAAGGATGGCGTGTCCTCCGGTACCACCAGCGGCTCGACGAACTTCAACCAGTGGTACACCGACGTGAAGGACATCAACCTCACGGAGGTCAGCACGCTGAAGCTGAACCGCCTGGGCACGACCGGCGCCGCCTACCAGTTCAACAACCCGAACTTCTTCCCGCTCGACAACAGCGGCTGGGTGGGCGCGGGCCTGGAGAACCGTGGCGCCAACAACCACAACTTCAGCTTCACGAGCGAGACGCGCTACTGGTTCCAGTTCAAGGGCAACGAGCTGCTGGAGTTCAACGGTGACGACGACGTCTGGGTGTACATCGACGGCACCCTCGCCCTGGACCTGGGCGGCGTCCACGGCGCGCTCGACGGCTCCGTGAACCTGGCCAACGCCACGACCGTGTCCAAGCTGGGGCTCCAGAAGGACAAGATCTACGAGGTGGTCGTGTTCCAGGCGGAGCGCCACCAGAGCGCGTCGTCGTACAAGCTGACCCTGACCAACTTCCAGACCGAGCGCACCTCGTGCGAGTCCACGTGCGGCAACGGCAAGGTGGACAAGGGCGAGACGTGCGACAACGGCAACCTCAACGGCCCGGGCTACGGCAAGTGCAGCCTCACCTGCATCTGGAACGCCCGCTGCGGCGACGGCATCACCCAGTACAACTACGGTGAGACGTGCGACGACGGCAACACCAACGACCGCGACAACTGCCCGAACAACTGCCAGATCGATCCGGGGTAGTCGTTCCGCCGTCCCCGGCTCCGGCGCCCTTCAGCGCCGGAGCCCCCCGCCCGGGCCTCACAAGGTCCGGGCGAGCATGAACACGGCGGCCAGGGACAGCGCCCCGGCCGCCGCGAAGTGCCTCCAGGCCCGGCGGGACAACACCCCGCCGGTGCCCGTGGCGCCCTCCCCCAGCACCATCAGCGCCGGACGCCCGCCGCGCCCGCGCAGTTGATAGGTGCCGTCGCGGGACCCACGCTGAAGCTCCCCCACCACCAGGCACGCCTCTCCGGGGACGCCCACGCGCTCCCAGGTCAGCGCCTGCGCGGGCGCTCCCAGCAACTCCGCCCGGGTGAGCGCGGGCGGCGCCAGGCAGCGGCGCACCTCCACCGGCGCCAGCAGCGCGGACGGCGCGAAGCCCACTGCGGCCCGCGTGCGCTCGCCCTTCAGGATCAGCACCGGCGAGTACGCGCGCTCACGAGACAGGAGCGGCCCCTTCCGGCCGTGCGTCCCCACCGCGTGCACCGCCGCGTCGTAGAAGGCGCAGGGCACGCCGCCCGGTGACGTCAGCGTCTCCACCGAATCCAGCTGGCCCCGGTACACGCCGAAGCCCGGGGGCCGCCCCGCGCGCAGGGCCTCCACCGCCTCATCGAGTGACATGGGCGCGGCGCCGCGCAGCGCATCCGCCCGCAGGCGCACCCGGGCCCCCCGGGCGGACACCCCTGCGGCCAGCACCAGCAGCACGGCACCCAGCGCCTTCACCAGCACGTCCGGCGACACGGGCACCAGCGGCGTCCCGCGCATCCACGGGACGAAGAGCACCAGCCCCAGGGCCAGCGCCCCGAAGCCCGCGAGCATCCAGCGCGACCGCGAGCCCGTGGGCGTCCGCCCCAGGGTGAAGGTCGCCCAGAGCAGCAGGGCCAGGCCCACGCCACAGAGCGGCAGCAGGAGCACGCGCCCCAGGTCCACGGCCATGCCCACCCCCGCCCGCGTGCCGGACGGCCCCGAGACGACGGAGCCCGGCGGGAGCAAGGTGGGAACGGGCGGACGGGGCGGCAAGCCCCATCCCCTTGCCGGAAGGCCGCGGCGGACTACTCGCCGGGGACGCGGCGCACGGGGCGCTCCTGCAGCGGCCCCACGACCTTCAGGTCATCGAAGATGCACTCGAGGTTGCGGCAGCCCAGCGCCAGCTTGCCCACGCGGCCCTCGAAGCCCGGCAACACCTTGGAGGCGAAGAGCTTCTTGTTGAGGAAGGCGTCCACCCGCACGCCGCTCTTCAGCCGCTTGAGCTGGAGCTTCACCAGGAAGGGGCCCTGCTTCGGCACCGGCATCTCGTCCTGGACCAGGTTCTTGGTGTCCTCGGCGCTGTTGCCCACCACTTCATGCCCGTCTTCCGGGGAGAAGTAGCGCCACGACAGGCGCATGCCCGCGTCGGGGATGGCGAAGACGGACACCTGCACGTCGCGGATGCGGAACGCCAGCTCGCCGAAGTGCTGCCCGTCCTCCTCCACCGACCACTGCTTCCCCAGCGGGTTCACGTCCATCAGCACTTCGGCCGTGAAGTCATCGCTCGTGAAGTAGCGGTGCGCCAGATACGCGCGCGGCACCAGCTTGCCGTCCGCTTCCCGGCCGGCCTGCACGACGCGCAGCTCCCCCTGGTCCATCGTCCACGTGCCGCTATGGACGTTGATCTCCTCCTCGCCCTGCCCGAAGCCCAGCTCCAGGGTGGAGCTGGCCGAGCCGGCCTCGGGCGGCGTGAGCCTCAGGCCGGAGAACACCTCTCCTTCCGTGTTGGCCGGGAAGTGCAGCTCCGTGAGCGGGGGCGGCTTCGGGCGGCCAAGGCCGTACTCCTCGTCGCCCAGGCGCAGGCTCACCGGCCCCACGAAGGCGCGCACCGCCAGGCCCAGCACGGCCAGGCCGCCCACCACGGACAGGCCGGTGCGCACCCGGCCCCAGCCCGCGTGGATCGTGTCCAGCACGGCGGACTCGGCGGCCGTCGGAGACTTCATCGGAGGCACGTGCGAGGGCCTCGCGCGCGCCAGCGCCGACGCGGGCGCCACCACGTGCGGCGACGACGAGGCCGTCACCAGCCCTTCCAGCGCCTCGCACACCTCCGTGGCGGTGGCGTAGCGGGCCTCGCGGTCCGTCTCCAGCAGGCGCTCCACCACCGGATCCAGGCGCGGATCCAGGCCTCCCACGCGCTCGGACGGCAGCTTGAAGCGGCCCACGGGCAGCTCGCCCGTGAGCGCCTCGTACATCATCACGCCCAGGGAGAAGAGGTCCGCTCTCCCATCCACGTTCTTCGCGTCCCGGCGCTGCTCCGGGGCCATGTAGTTGAGCGTGCCCATGGCCACCGCGGTCGCGGTGAGCTGCTTCTCCGAATCCGGCTCGCGGATGCCCGCCAGGCCGAAGTCCGCCACCTTCGCGTGCAGCCGCCCATCCAGCAGGATGTTCTCCGGCTTCAGGTCGCGGTGGATGATGTTCTTCGCGTGCGCGCACTCCACGGCGCGCGCCACCTGGAGCAGCACCTTCAGCGACTGCGCGGGCGAAATCGGATCCCTGCCGCTCAGCGCGTGGCGCAGCGACTGGCCCTCCACGTACTCCATGACGAAGTAGTAGTGCTCGCCCTGCACGCCCCGGTCGATGATCTGCACGATGTTCGGGTGGCTCAGGGCCGCGAGCGCGGTCGCCTCCTTGTCGAAGCGCGACACGAACTCTTCGTCCTTCGCCAGCCGGGGCGGCAGCATCTTCACCGCCACCGTGCGGCCCAGGGACCGCTGGCGCGCGAGCCACACCTCGCCCATGCCGCCGCGCCCCAGCACCTCCAGGAGCTCCAGGCCGGGCAGCTCGGGCTTCGCGCCCGTCAGCATCGTCTCCGCGTTCTCGATGTCGCGGATGCCCGTGTTCACCGGCGCGCGCGGGGCCTTCACCCCCAGCGACTCCGGGCGCACCAGCGTGGCCCCGACCGCCTCCGCGGCCACCGGGCCCGACGCGGGCAATGCCACTCCAGACGTAGGGGCGTCGCGGCCCGCCACGGTGGCTGGAACCACCCCCGCGGAAACCTCGCCCTCGTCCGCCTTCCCCACGCCATCTGGTCGCGGGATGTTCATCTCGTTGCCCCCTGGGACGGAGCCGGCCCTGATCTCCTGTCCCACCGAGTCCTCCCGGCCCGCTCCAACACCCGGAGCGGCGGAAGGTGAAATCGATTCTGGCGGTTCATCCGCCGTGCGCGGCGTGAACGTCACCGCGTTGCCTGCTTCGTCATGGGCCTTGTCGGCCGGCCGGATGCCCGACGGCTCGGCCGGGCGGTGGATGCCGGACACGTCCGCGCGCCGCACCTCGAACCGGATGCCGCAGCGGCACGTCACCTTCTGGCCGCTCACGTACACCCGGGTGTCGTGCACCGTGCCGCAGTTGGGGCACGACTGGGTCGTCGTCATGGACGAGGAGCGCACCGTCAGCGCACCTTGCGGGAGGTGGAAGTGGTCAGCTCCGCGCCGTGGACGCGGAAGGTCTGCACGCCCTTCTCCTTGCCCTTCACCTGCTGCAGCACCGGCAGCTCCTCCACGTCGAAGCCCGGCCCGGACTTGCGCACCGTGGCCTCCGACGCCAGCACCTCGCCGCTCTTCGCGATGCCGCACAGCCGCGACGCGGTGTTCACGGTGTCGCCGATGGCGGTGAACTCGTGCCGCTCCGCGCTGCCCATGTAGCCCACGACGGCCTGGCCGGTGTTCACGCCAATGCCCACTTCGATGGGCTTCTTGCCGTCCAGCACGCGCTGCCGGTTGAGCTCCGTGACGGCGTCCTGCATCTCCAGCGCGGCGCGCAAGGCGCGGGCCGGATCATCCGGGTGCGACGACGGCGGACCCCACACCGCCATCACGCAGTCCCCGATGAACTTGTCCAGGTTGCCTTCGTAGCGGAACACCACGTCCGCCATGGCGGTGAAGAAGCTGTTGAGCATCGACACCACCTCCTGCGGCGAGTCGCTCTCCGCCAGGGTGGTGAAGCCACGGATGTCCGCGAACAGGCAGCTCACCTCCGCGAGCCGGCTCTGGCGCAGGTCCTCCGTGCCGCCGTTGATCACCGCGTCCGCCACCGCCTTGGACAGGAAGCGCGACAGCTCCGCGCGCGTCACCGCCTCGTTGCGGATCTGCTCCGCCAGGGCCGCGTTCTCCAGCGCGATACCGGCCTGCGCGGCGATGCCGGAGAGGATGGTCAGGTCCTTCTCCGAGAAGGCGTTGATCTGCTGGCGGCTGTCCAGGAACAGCACCGCCATGATGTCGCCGTTGACGAGCAGCGGCACCGCCATGGCGGACCGGATGCCCTGCGCCACGATGCTCTCCGCGGCGGAGAAGCGCTCGTCGATGATGGCGTCCGCGGTGAGCACCGCCTTGCCCGTCTCCACCACGCGCTTGAGCACGGTGTCCGACAGCATGACGTTCACCTGCTTGCCCTGCCGGTGGTGCACCGCGGCCGGGATGAACTCCCCCTGCGGGCCCACCTTCAGGATGACGCCGTGGTCGGCCGCGAGCAGCTCGAAGGCCACCTTCAGAATCTGTTCGAACAGGTCGTCCTGGGTGCCCTTGAGGCTCACCTGCCGGTGGAACTCGTGGACGATGCGCAGCTTCTCGTAGTCCCGGCGCAGCGCGGCGTTGTCCGTCACCTGGTCGGCCGGACGGAAGTTCTGCGGCACCTGGTCCATCTGCGCCAGGAAGGCCGGCATGGAGACGGCGTTGGCCACCACCGTCACGCCCGGCAGCGTGGGCGGGTTGCTTCCGCCGGGCAGGGCCTCGCCGCTGTGGAAGACGAGCCGGGAGGAGCCCAGGGCGATCTCATCCCCGTCCTTCAGGCGCATCTCCCCCGTCACCCGGCGCCCGTTGACGAAGGTGCCGTTGGACGAGTTCAGGTCGCGCAGCACGAAGTCGCGCCCCACCTTCTCGATGGTGGCGTGCTCCTTGGAGACCTCCCGGTCCACCAGCCGCAGCGTGTTGGAAGGATGGCGGCCGAGCGACGTGGTGGGGCCCAGGGGAAACTCCCCCAGCGACCCGTCCGCGAACCGCCCCGTCAGGTGCGGCCCGCGCGGGTGCGACCCGGACCTGGGCGGGAATGGGGCGGGTGCCTGGTTCACGCGCGAATCCTCACCGGCCCGGACACTACCAGAGCCTTCCGCCCCAAAGGAACGCTCGCGAAGCCCCCCCGGTTCCAGGCCACCAACGCCCTGCACGGCCGGTCAGTCCCCTCCTCCGTCGGGTGGCTCATATGGACGGCGGGGCCACCGTCCCCGGGGCGGCGGGGTTCACGGACGCGGCTGGGCGGCGCTCGGGGGCCCTGAAGCCCAGGCCCACGGACGGCAGGAAGGTCATCCCGCCCAGGTCCCGCTTCTGCCCGAAGACGTGGGGGTTGCAGAAGACGTAGCCCCCGGTGAGCTCCGCGTAGAAGTGCACGTACTTGTAGCCGACCGCGAAGCCCACCGTGGAGCCCACGAAGTGGCTGTTCACCACGGACGGCAGGCTCGCGTCGAAGCCCGTCACCGGCTTGCCCTGCTGGGAGAAGTCCACCAGTTGGGCGTCCAACCGGGTGTGGCTGAAGACGTACTTGGGGGCGCCGTAGAGCTTGAACACGTCGCCGTACTCGGCGCTCAGGTACAGCGGCACCTCCACGTCGGTCCGGCTGAAGTCCCCCAACTGGACGACCTCCAGGACGTCCATCACCGCCCCGGAGAACAGGTACTTGGACACCCCCAGCCCCAGCGCCATGTCATAGGAACGGCGCGGCCCCGGGCCGCCGTGGGCCAGGCGCACCTTGCCGTCGAAGCGCAGCGCGTTGCCGTTGTAACGCCCGCCCACGTCGAAGCCGTCCAGCAGCCCCACCCGCACCATCAGCTCCGGGTTCACCCCCGGCGGGGCCACCGCCAGGGCCAGGCCCGCCGTCAGCAGGCGCTGCTGGTCCTCCTCCGTGAGGTTGTAGGGCCGGTCCTCCTCGATGGCCCGCTTCGCCTCGAGCCCCTGGTCGATGCCCACGTCCACCACCGACGCCAGCGTCCCCACCGGGACGAACACGCCCATGCTGCCCGTCACCTGGACCTGGCCCGGAGAGAGCGTCTTGGCCGTCTGCATGGTGGACAACGGGGTCGCGCACCCGGCGGAGAGCCCAGCGAGCCCCAGCAGGAGCAGAACGGGAAGGTTTCTCATGGGGTTGCAGGTTAAGCCCATTTCCAGCGCGAACGCTTCAATCCGGGCGGTCACGTGGTAAGGGGGCATCGTGCGAATCAAGCAAAAACCCGAGGACTTCTCCGTGAAGGAGTCCTACCGCTTCGACGAAGTCGCCAGCGGAAAGCATCGCGTCTACCTGATGGACAAGCAGAAGCTGTCCACCTTTGACGCAGTCAACCGAATCCGTGACGCATTCGGGCTGAAGCCCGGCGCCATCAGCTATTGCGGCCTGAAGGACAAGCAGGGCCGCACCGAGCAGATCATCGCCGTGGACAGCGCGGACGTGGACATGCAGGAGCCCGATCTGCGCCTGAAGTTCCTGGGCCGGACGGACAAGCCGCTGTCCGCGAGGAACATCACCTCCAACCGCTTCTCCGTCACCGTGCGTGCCCTCACGCGCGACTCGCTGGCGCCGCTCAACCTGGCCGCCGCGGAGGTGAACCGGCTGGGCGTGGTGAACTACTTCGACAGCCAGCGCTTCGGCGCGCTCAAGCACGGCCAGGGCTTCATCGCCAAGGACCTCATCCGGGGCGACTTCGAGGCCGCGCTGCACAACTACTTCGCCCGCCCCTCGGACCTGGACCGCACCGAGGACGCCAAGGTGAAGGGCTTCTGGCGCGACAACTGGGGCAAGTGGGACGCGCGCGTGCCCTTCGAGGGCGCGAAGAAGTACCACCGCATCCTGCGCTCCCTGCGTGAACACCCGGGCGACTGGCTCCGTGCGTTCCTGCAGATCGACTCGGACTACCGGGCGATGATCCTCTTCGAGTACCAGAGCTTCCTCTGGAACGAAGGCGTCCGGCGCTACCTCCAGCTGATGCTGCCGCGCGAAGCCATGTTCCCCATGCGCTACCAGGCCGGCACGCTGCTGCACTTCCGGGACGCGACCCCGGACGTGCTGCACACGCTGCGTGAGATGACCTTCCCGCTCGTGGGGCCGGACTCCACCTTCGAGGATCCGAAGGTGGCGGAGGCCATGGCGTGGGTGCTGGGCAAGGAGAAGCTCAAGCTCCCCGACCTGCGCATCAAGGGCGCGGAGCGGATGCTCTACTTCAAGGGCGAGCAGCGCCCGCTGGTGATGTTCCCGCACAAGCTCGTCGTGGGCCGCACGCAGAACGACGACGTGAACCGCGGCGACATCAAGGTCAACGTGGCCTTCACGCTGCCCCCGGGCGCGTACGCCACGCTGGTGATCAAGCGCCTGTTCCACTTCGAGTACACGGAGGACTCGAAGGAGGACATCCGCACCTCGCAGCGCCCGCGTCTCGTCACCACCGAGCGCGACGAGGTCCGGGTGGAAGAGGCCCGGAGTGTCGCGCGTGCCTCGGAAGGACCTTCCCGCCACCGCACCCTGGCGGACCGGGCCGCCCCCCGCACCACGCGTCCGGCCACGTCCGAGCGTCCGGCCACGTCCGAGCGCCCCGCCCGTCCGGGCACCTCCCGTCGCGACGACCGGGCCGCACCGCCCGCGAAGGACGCCCGTCCGCCCAGCCGCATCGGCCGGCCTGCCCGCAAGCCCCGCGAGGAACTGCCGGACCTGGATGAGGTCAAGGCCGCCTCCTCGCCTGCTGCCGAGCCGGAGATTCCGTTGGGCTTCCGGGCGAAGCAGAAGCAGCGCAAGCAGGTGAAGGCCGAAAGCCGGGCGGAAAAGGCCGAAAAGCAGCGCCTGGCTGCCGCCAAGTCCGCGAAAAAACAGAAGCGGAAGTGATGATCGAGGGCGGCGCAATGGCCTTTGGCCGCGCCCGTAGTCCAGGGTGTGAACGCTCTTGCCCTCGACTCGCTCCCCATGGCCATCGGAATGCTGATGGCTGAGGACGCCGCCCCGCTCCCCTGGAAGGCGGACGTGCAGGCCGCCCGCAAGGGGGACCCGTCCGCTTTCGAAGCGCTCGTTCGCAGTGTGCAGCGCCCGGTGTACGGCCTGGCGCTGCGCCTCTTGCAGAGCGACGCGGAGGCCGCCGAGGTCGCGCAGGAGGCCCTTCTCCGCGCGTACCAGAACCTCCACCGGTACGACGACTCGCGCCCGTTCGACCTCTGGGTGCTCGCCATCACCCGCAACCTCTGCCTGGACCTGCTCCGCCGCCGCACCAAGGTGCGCACCGAGGAGCTGGAGCCCATGAAGGAGGTGCTCCCCAGCAACGACGTGTCCCAGGAGGACGGGGCCATCGCGCGTGAGGAGCGGCAGTCACTGGAGGCCGCCATGGAGACGCTCTCCGTGGACGACCGTGAAGTGCTGGCCCTCTATTACGTCCAGAAGCGCACCACGAAGGAGATCGCGCAGATCATGGGCTGCGCGCCCGGGACCATCATGGCCCGCCTGTTCCGCGCCCGTGAGAAGCTGCGCAAGAAGATGGCGCCCGCCGAGGAGGAGACGCGATGAGCCCCACCCCCTGCCCTGATCTGGAGGTCCTCTTCGCGGAGCTGGAGGCCGGCGAGGGCCCCGCCCTGGATCACGCCGCGGAGTGCGAGGCGTGCGCGGCCCTGATGGAGGATCACCGCCTGCTGGAGAACGACTTGTTCCGGCTGGCGGATCCGCTGCCGCCCCCGTCGCTGGTCGTGAACGTGATGGCCCGCGTCGCGGAGAGCCCCGTGCCCCAGCGCCGCGAGGTGTGGACGGGCCTGGCCATCCTGCTCACGTCCCTGGGCGTGGGTCTGGGCTTCCTGTTCACCAACGACAGGGCGCTCGGCCGCATGGGCACCGCGTTCGCGTCCAGCGTGCGTGACAGCCGCGCGTTCGTGGAAGGCCTGTTCAGCGGTGCGCACGCCCTGTGGAGCACCGCGGGGCTGGCGGTGGCCTGCATCGTCGCCTTCGTCGTGTTCACGTCGCTGTTCGGCCTGAAGCGCCTGGCCGGCTCCCCTCCTCCGTCCCTCTCCGAAGCCTGAGCGTGACCATGAAGATCCTCCCCCGCCTGTTGCTTCCGACCCTCCTCCTCGGCGCCCCCGTGGCGCTCGCGGAAGGCGCCCCGGCCCCCGCCGCTGCCGCCACCGCGCCGGCCCGCACCATCGACGTGAGCTTCCGCGGTTCGCTGCGGGACGCGCTCAAGACCATCGCGGAGAAGGGCGGCCTGAACCTGGTCGTCACCGGCGACCTGGACACCCCCGCCGAAGTGCGGCTGCGCGGCATCAGCGCCGAGCAGGCCCTGCGCACCGTGGCCCGCGCCTACTCGCTCCACCTGGAGCAGGACGGCTCCATCTTCACGCTGCGCCCGCTGACCGCGAAGGAGAAGGAGTCCGGCGTGAGCCCCACGGCCAACGCCCCCACTCAGCCCGTCGCTCCGCCCGTCATCGCCGCCAGCCCGCCCGCACCGCCGGCGCCTCCCGCTCCGCCCACCCTGGACGAGGACGCGACGCCGGAGGAGGCCCGCGAGGCGCGCGAGGAGGCCCGCGAAGAGGCGAGGCGCGCTCGCGATGAGGCCAAGCAGGCCGCGAAGGAAGAGGCCGAGGCCGCCAAGCAGCGCATCCGCGAGGAGATCCGCAGCTTCCGCGACAGCTTCAAGCACAAGAAGGGCAAGCGCGGCGCCCGGGACGTGGTGGCGCGCGGACAGAACCTGGAGGTGAAGGAGGGCGAGTCCGTGGAGAGCGCCGTCGTGTACGGCGGCAACCTCATCGTGAAGGGCACCGTGGAGGACGACGCGGTCGCCTTCGGCGGCAACCTGGAGATCCAGGGCCACGTGGAGGGAGACGCGCACGCCTTCGGCGGCAACGTCATCCTGGGGCCCAACGCGCAGGTGGAGGGCGACGTGTCCGCCTTCGGCGGGCAGGTGCAGAAGGCGGACGGCGCCATCGTGGAGGGCAGCCTGGAGTCCTTCGGCGGCGCGGGCCTGGGCCGCATGGTGGCCGGGGAGATCAAGCGCGGCATGCAGGACGGGCAGAACCACGACGCGTCGGTGGACCACGACGATGATGACGACCACGACGGCCGCGGCGGCGGCCTGGCGTCCTTCATCCTCCAGTTCGCGCTCCTCTTCGGCCTGGGCTTCCTGGGGCAGATGTTCTTCCCGGCGCGCATGAAGGAACTGGGCGATGAGATCCGCGCCAACCCCGCCCGCAACTTCTGGGTGGGCCTGGTCGGCGCGGCGGCCCTCATCCCGCTGACCATCGTCCTGTGCATCACGCTCATCGGCATCCCGGTGGCGTTCGCCCTCCTGGTCGCCTCCATGCTGGGCACGGCGTTGGGCTACGCGGCCATCGCCAGCGAGGTGGGCACGCGGTTGCCGGTGATGCGCGGCCGCAAGACGCAGGCGGTGGTGCTCGCCCTGGGCCTGGGCCTCATCCTGCTCATCAGCCACATCCCGGTGGTGGGCGTGCTGCTCAACCTCATCCTCAACCCGCTGGCCTTCGGCGCGGTCATCCGCACCCGGTTCGGCTACCGCGGCCGGGGCATGCCGGAGCCCATCTTCCCCCGGAGCGAGCACCCGGTTTGACGCACCCGGCCTCACGGCCCCCCGGATTGCCACACCGCATCATGAAGCCCCGCTCCCAAGCGCACCGGGAGTGGGGCTTTTCCTTCTCCAACAAGTGCCGGGCTCGCGCGCCATCACCTGCGCTGTCGTCACGGGGTGTTGACGGTGGGCGGGCGGCCGCTGACAGGCTTTGACCGGCTCCGTCGGGTGCGCCATTTTGCGCGGCACCCATGCGACGCCTCCCAGACGCAACCCCGCGCGGCAGGGCCATCACCGTGGACCTCGAGGGCGAGAGCATCCCCGCCATCGAAGGCGAGCCGGTGGCGTGCTCCCTCATCGCCGCGGGCGAGAACGTCCTCTCCCGCTCCGTGAAGTACCACCGCCCGCGCGGGCCGTACTGCTTCGCCGCGGCCTGCTCGCACTGCCTCATGCGCGTGGACGGGCTGCCCAACGTCTACACCTGCCGCACCCCCGCGAAGGAGGGCATGCGGCTGGAGCGGCAGAACGCGTACCCGTCCGCGAAGGTGGACATCTTCGAGACCATCGACTGGTTCTTCCCCAAGCGCCTGGACCATCACGAGATGTTCGCGGGCGTGCCGGTGGCGGAGGACGTGATGGCGCGCGTGGCCCGGCAGCTGGCCGGCCTGGGTCTGTTGCCCAAGCAGGCGGGACCGGAGCCCCTGCCCCCTCGCACCTTCCACACCTCCGTCGCGGTGGTGGGCGGCGGCGCGGCGGGCCTGGAGGCGGCGCGGGTGCTCGCCGGACAGGGAGTGCCCTTCCTGCTCTTCGAGCGCGACGCGAACCTGGGCGGACGTCTGGCCCACGGCGCCCCGGAGGACAACGCGCCCTTCGTGCCGGAGGCCACCGCGTTCCCGCAGGGCAGCGTGGTGCGCAACGCCACCGTCATCGGACTGTATGACGACGAGCACGGCCGCTACCTGGCGGTCGCGTCGCAAGAAGCTGCGAACCTGCGGCTGCTCAAGGTCTACGCGAAGCGCTTCCTGCTCACGGTGGGCGGTCATCCCCCCACCCTCCCCTTCGAGAACAACGACCTGCCCGGCGTCATCGCGGGCCGCGCGGCGAGCCTGCTCCTGCGCAAGCACGACGTGGCGCCCCAGGTGGCGACGCTGGTGGGCCACGGCCCGGAGCTGCACGCGCTGGCGCACCTGTTCACCCAGCGCGGCGTGGAGGTGGTGGCGGTGGTGGACCTGAAGGGCCCGCTGCCCGCGAACGCGCACCCGAAGGCCGTCGTCGGTGATGGGCTCAAGGCCCACGGCCTGCGCGGCGTGACGGCGCTGAGCTTCACGCCCCAGGGTGGCCGCAAGCAGAAGGTGTCGTGCGACGCGGTGGTGGTGTCCGTGCCGGTGACGCCGGGCTTCGAGCTGGCGCGCCAGGGCGGCGCGAAGGTGGAGTTCGACGCGGACGCGGGCCACTTCCGGGTCGATGCGGACGCGGACGGGCGCACGCAGGCGGCGGACGTGTTCGTCGCGGGCGACGTGGCGAAAGTAGGTACGGCGAAGGACGCGGCGGCCATGGGCGCACGCGCGGCGCAGGCGCTGATGGGAGGGCTGTCATGAGCAAGGCGCTCGTCTGCACCTGCGAGGACGTCACCGTCACGGACGTGGAGCACGCCATCGAGCGCGGCTACCACGACGTGGAGTCGGTGAAGCGCTACACGGGCTTCGGCACCGGCATCTGCCAGGGCAAGAGCTGCCACTCCGCGGTGGCCGCGCTGCTCAAGCAGAAGGCCCCGGCGCTCAAGTCGGAGGGCGTGGTGCCCTTCACGCCGCGCCCGCCGCTGTACCCCACGGAGCTGCGCGTGCTCGCCAGCGCTCCCGTGGACGAGTCCGTCCCGCCCGTGGGCGGCGTGCCCCAGGAGCTGGAGCACTTCCCGTCCGCGCTGCGCCCGGAAGGGCCGGTGCCGCAGAAGGCGAAGGTGGTCATCATCGGCGGCGGCATCATGGGCCTGTCGCTGGCGTACAACCTGGCCCTGCGCGGTGAGACGGACGTCGTCGTGCTGGAGCGCGGCTACCTGTGCGCGGGCGCGTCCGGCCGCAACGGCGGCGGCGTGCGCATGCAGTGGGGCACCCCGGCGCTGATTGAGCTGGCCAAGCGCTCCATCGACTTGATGAAGGGCTTCGCGCGCGACCTGGGCGTCAACGTGTGGCTGCGCCAGGGTGGCTACCTGTTCCTGGCCAAGCGCAAGGACACCGCGTACCGCCTGGATCGCAACGCCGCCCTGCACAACAAGTACGGCGTGCCCACGCGCATCATCACCGCGGACGAGGCGCGGAACATCGTCCCGGACCTCACGATGAAGGACTGCGTGACGGCGGCCTACAACCCGGAGGACGGCGTCATCTTCCCCTGGGCCTTCCTGTGGGGCTACGCGCAGGGCTGCGTGAAGCGCGGCGTGAAGGTGGAGACGTACACCAACGTCACCGGCTTCGAGACGAGCAACGGCCAGGTGCGCAAGGTGAAGACGGACCGGGGCGACATCGCCTGCGACACCGTGGTGCTCGCCTCCGGCGCGTGGAGCCCGCAGGTGGCGAAGCTAGCGGACGTGACGCTGCCCAACGAACCGCACCGCCACGAAATCCTCAGCACCGAACCGCTCAAGCCCTTCCTGTCGCCGCTGGTGTCGGTGCTCGACACGGGCCTGTACTTCAGCCAGTCCATGCGCGGTGAAATCGTGGGCGGCATGGGCGACCCGAAGGAGCCCGCCGGCCCCAACATGGGCAGCACCCTGCGCTTCGTGGCCCGCTTCGCCCAGGCCCTCACCGAGCAGCTGCCGCACGTGGGACAGGTGAAGGTGCTGCGCCAGTGGGGCGGCCTCTACGACGTCACCCCGGACAACAACCCCATCCTCGGGCGCACCCCCGGCCTGGACAACCTGCTGCAGCTGTCCGGCTTCGTGGGCCACGGCTTCATGATGGCCCCCGCCGTCGCGGAGCGGATGGCCCAGTGGATGACCTCCGGTGACTCCGACGAGCTCTTCACCCGCTTCAACCTCCGCCGCTTCGAGGAAGGCACCCTCGAGCGCGAGGACATGATCATCGGCTGAAGAATTCCGCCCTCCCCGCCCCTGTCTCCGCCTGGGACAGGGGAGCACCCGCATGTCCGCAAAAGCGGCACTCCCGGAAAATCGCGCAAGCTCCCGGGATGGCTGGGGATTCGCCGCGGATTGTGACGTTTCTTTACAAACGCAACCGGATTGCACGGAGCATCCACGCACCACTGTCACGGGTACGTGACGCCGGGCTCCCTCTGACGGGCGCACTGGCACGGAGCGTGCGTAGGCCCCCCGCGCCGCGCAATGCCGCGCGGGGGGAGATTCAGTGATGGCCGCGAAGAAGCTCGTGGGTGCGATGCTGGTGATGGGCCTGACGGCGTGTGGTTCCGTGGAGCCCATGGACGTGCCGGACGCGGAGCCGCTCGCGTCGCAGGAGTCCAACGTCATCGTGGGCTCGCTGAACTGGGTGAGCGCCACGTCCCTCACGGGCACGCAGCGCACCAGGTCCCTGGCGGTGGGCTACCTCTCCATCCCCGCGGTGGGCAGCCGCTGCACGGCGTGGCTGGTGTCCAACGACGTCATCATCACCAACAACCACTGTGTCGGCAGCAGCGCGGACGCGGTGGGCGCGCGCGTGTCGTTCAACTACGAGGACGGTGTCGCGTCCGCTTCGCGCGTCTGGTACCCGTGCGCCACGTTCATCAAGACGTGGAGCGGTGACGACATGACGGCGCTGCGCTGCTCGGCCGTCAATGGCCAGCTGCCCGGCCAGGTGTACGGCTTCCTCACCGTCGCCACCGCCAACGCGGCGACGAACGCCACCGTGTACGTCGTGAACCAGAACTGCGACTACTACACGACGTCGTCCTGCGTGCCGACGAAGAAGTCCTCGCCGGGCAAGGTGCTCAACGGCAACTACAGCACCACGGACATCTCCTACGACGCGGACACGCTGGGCGGCTCGTCCGGCTCGCCCGTCATCTCCACGTCCACCAACCAGGTGGTGGCGCTGCACCACATCGGCATCGGCGGCAACTCGCAGGGCCGCGGCACGGCCAACACCGGCGTGAAGGCCACGCGTGTGAAGGCGCGTCTGGCCGAAATCGGCCTGTAGTCGCCAAGGAAATCGCCAGACGTCTACGTCACGGACGAAGGCTCCCCTCCGGCCAGCAGCACGCGCTGGGGGGGCGCATCCGTTCCGGTGGGCCCGGTCGGCTTCAGGAGCAGGGTCCGCTTGAGGCCGCCCAGCGCCAGTCGCCCCAGGCCCCGCTTGAAGGAGCGCGGCAGGAAGCGCAGCAGCCGCATCACCCAGCGGTGTCCCAGGCCAGGGTACACCAGCGCCTCGCCCCGCTCGAAGCCCTCCAGGGCCTCGCGGGCGCACTGGCGCAGGGACAGTTCGAAGAACGGCGTCACCTCTCCATCCAGGTGCGGCCCCAGCGCCAGCGGACCGGGGGCCACGAACGTGACGGGGATGCCCGCGTCCTTCAGCTCCAGGCGCAGGGATTCACTGAAGCCGTCCAGGAAACGCTGCGTGGCGGAGAACGCCACCGCACCCGGGAGGAACAAGCGCGCCGCGCCCGAGCCCACCGTGAGGATGCCGCCCCGCCCGCGCTCCAGCATGGGGCCCAGCAGGCGGTGGGTGATCATGGCCGGGGCGAGCACATTCGCGTGCACCAGCTCCTCGATGCGCTTCCAGCGCTCCTCCGCGTACAGCCCGCTGGAGGCGTAGTCCGCGTTGTTGATGAGCACGTCCACGCGGACGTAGTGGCGCTCCAGGTGGTCGAACAGGGCGTCCACCGCGCGCGGATCATCCATCCGGCACGCGCGGATCATCACCCCCAAGGTGGGATTCCGGACGAGCAACTCCTCCCTCAGGCTCCCCAGGTCGTCCACGTCGCGCGCGACGAGCACCAGGGTTCTGACCCGTGGAGAGAGCAGCCGGGCAAGCTCGCGGCCGATGCCGCCAGCTGCGCCGATGATGAGCACGGTACCGTTGTCGATGGGAGGGCGCATAGGGGGGCAGGACCTCGGACAGGAAGGTGTCCATGCGCGGGTCACCCTGCGTGCCCGCCCCGCCGCTCGGCTTCTCCTGCACGCCCCCTTGCCCTGGCGGCGGGCGGGCATTAACCGTTCAGTGTTCCCGCTGGAGGAGGACACCCATGGCTGGCCCTTCACGCATCCTCGTACCGGTGGACCTGAAGGATGGGTCCCGTTCCGTCGTGGACTACGCGCTGCAACTCGCCCGCCCCTTCGGCGCGACGGTGGACGTCATCCATGCCTGGGAGCCGCCGCAGTACGTGGCGCCGGATCTGCTGGTGGCCTCACCCGGCTGGGACGCCAACTCGCTGGAGGCGATGGCGCGCGACACCGCGGGCAAGGAACTGGAGGCGCTGCTGCGCAAGGTGGACGGCACCGCGCCCGTCGCCCTGTCCCACCGCGTGGTGATTGGCGAGGCGGGCAACGTGGTGCTGGAGGAGGCCGAGCGCGGGAAGTACGACCTCATCGTGATGGGCACGCACCAGCGCAAGGGGCTCACCCGCATGCTGCTGGGCAGCGTGGCGCAGAAGGTGGTGGGCCGCGCCGCGTGCCCGGTGCTCACCCTGCACGTCAGCCCGGAGTAACGGCTAGGGCTCGGCCCACTGGCGCAGGAGGTTGTGGTACACGCCGGTGAGCATCACCAGCGCGGGGCTCTTGGGCACCTCGCGGGTGAGCTGCATGATGGACGTGTCCATGTCGAAGAGCAGCGAGCGCTGCCCCGCGTCGCGGATCATGCTCTGGATCCAGAAGAACGACGCCAGCCGCACGCCGCGCGTCACCGGCGTGACGTGGTGCAGGCTGGTGGACGGGTAGACGATGAGGTCCCCCGCGGGCAGCTTCGCCGCGTGGTTGCCGTAGGTGTCCTCCACCACCAGCTCACCGCCGTCGTAGCTGTCCGGGTCGCTCAAGAAGAGCGTGGCGGACACGTCCGTGCGGATGCGCTGGTTGGTGCCCAGGATGGGCCGGATGGCGTTGTCCACGTGCGAGCCGAAGTCCATCCCGTGCTCGTAGCGGTTGAACAACGGAGGGAAGACGCGCTGGGGCAGCACGGCGGAGATGAACAGCGGGCTCTTCTCCAGGCCGGCCAGCACCAGGTCCCCCAGCTCCCGGGCAGCGGGGCTGCCTTCCGGCAGCTGGAGGTTCTTCTTCACCTGCATGGACTGCTTGCCGGCGGTGGTCCGGCCATCCTCCCACGCCGCCTTGTCGAAGACGGCGCGGCAGTGGGCCACCTGCTCGGGCGTGAGGACCTGCGGGATGTGCACCATCATGATGAACGTCCTCCTACGCCCGGCAGGAATTGCGCGCGACTAGAACCGCACGTGCGCGGACAGCAGGGCGGAAACGCCGTCCGCTGGCACGGCCTGACCGCCGTAGTACGAGTCGTAGTAGAGCTTGTCGGTCAGGTTGTAGACGTTGAGCTGCAGGTCCACCTTCTTGATGCTGTACGACGCGAACGCGTCGAAGCGCCAGAAGTTGGGGACCTTGGTGAGCAGCACCGTCGCGTTGGCCGGGTTGTTCACCGGGGCCACGTCCTGGTAGGTGGCGCCGCCGCCCACGGACAGGTTGTCCAGGATGGCGTACGTGGTCCACAGCGAGAAGCTGCGCTTGGGCGTGTTCACCAGGCGCTGGCCCACCAGGAACTCATTGCTGTGCTCGCGGATGCTCGCGTCCAGGAACGTGTAGTTGGCGAACACGTTCCAGCGGCGCACCGGCGAACCCGCGATGCCGAGCGCGTAGCCCTGCACCCGCTGCTTGCCTTCCAGCACCGTGGGCGGGCCGTCCGGATCCGAGTTCGGCACGCGCGCATTCAGCTTGTTGGTGCGGAAGAGCGCGGCGTTGACGCTCAGGCGCTCCTTGATGAGGTCCGACTTGGCGCCGATCTCGAAGGTCTCGTTCTTCTCCGGATCCAGCGTGACGGTGTCGTTGGACAGCGTCGCCAGCTCCGCGCTCGGATTCTGGGACGTGCCGTACATGCCGTAGACGCTGGTGTTCTCCGCCGGGTGGAGCACCAGGCCCAGGCGCCAGTTGAACAGGCTGTTCTCCTGCTCGAAGGCGGCCACGGTGCCGTTCGCGGCGATGGTCTCGTAGTCGCTGTGCAGGTTGTCCAGGCGCAGGGTGCCCAGGACCTCCACGTACTTGCCGATCTGGATTTGATCCGACGCGTACGCGCCCAGGTTCCACTGGCGGCTGTAGTTGGTGGCGGCCGGGACGCGGGTCACCCCGGACAGGTCCGGGCTGTTGTCCGGATCGAACAGGTCCGCGGGCAGGTTGCCAGTCGCCGTGGTGAGGTTGGCGCGGCCCTGCTCACGCTGCTCGCGGGAGATGTCCAGGCCGAAGTTGGCGGTGTGCTTGAGGAAGCCCGTGTTGAACACGCCGCGCACGTCCAGCTGGTCCGCGAAGTAGATGTTGTCCGCGGTCGTCTCGAAGCGCTGGCGGCCGATGGTGGTGGGGTTCGCGGGAAGGGCCGGCGTCAGGCCACGCGGCGCGGTGGGCCGGGCGAAGCGGTTCACGCCGCCGTAGCGCAGCGTGTTCGTCAGGCGGAAGGTGTCGCCCAGGTCCGCCAGCAGGCGCGCCGAGCCGATGTGGACGTTGACGATCTCCGTGTCGCTGTCCTTCACGCCGTAGAAGTTCTCACGGGGCACGTCCAGCGTGACGCCCACGGGGTAGCCGTTGAAGTACGGCTGGCCGTAGTCCGGCACGCTGTTCTCATGCTGGTAGAAGTAGTCCACTTCCAGGGCGAGCTTGTCCGCCAGCTGGAAGCGCGCGGACGGCGCGATGCCCGCCCGGTTCTCCTTCACGATGTCACGGCCGGCGACACCCGCCAGCTGCCCCACGGCGCTCACGCGGAACTGCACGCTGTCGGAGAGCTCCTGGTTGACGTCCGCCTCGATGCGGCCGGTCGGCGCCGTGCCGCCCGACAGGCGCAGGTCCGTGAAGGAGCCCTTGCGCGCCTTCTTCGTCACCAGGTTGATGGCGCCGCCCGTGGAGCCGCGGCCGAACAGCACCGACGACGGGCCGAAGTAGACCTCCACGCCCTCCAGGTTGAACGTGTCGCGGGTGAACCAGCCCAGGTCACGCACGCCGTCGCGCAGCGTGTCCGTCTGGGCGGAGAAGCCGCGCAGCGAGAAGGAGTCACCCTGGCGGCCACCCTCGCCCGCCGTCACCGTGATGCCGGACACGTTGCGCAGGGCATCGCGCAGCGTCGTCGCCTGCTGCTCCTCCATCACGCGCTCGGGCACCACCGTGATGGTCTGCGGCGTGTCCACCAGCGGCCGCGGCAGGCGGGCCAGGCTGGGCTCGGTGACGTTGTACTTCTCCGTCTCACCTTCCACGGACACTTCCGGCAGGACGTACGCGTCGTCCTGACCGGCCTGCGCCTCGGGCGCGCCAGTGGGCGCGGACTCCGGGGTGCGCTCGGGGGACGGGGCATCGTGGCCCACGGGGGCGTTCTCCGCCGGCCGGGACTCCTGCACCGGCGCGGACGTCTCGCCCGTCACCGGCGTCTCCTGCGCCACCGCGCCACCCGCGGCCAGCGCGGAGGCGAGACCCACGGCAGCGGGGCCCCAGGGCCAGAGCGTGCCGCGCACGCCTCCAGGGTTGCCATTGGAAGAGCGGACACCAGTACGACCGGGCTTAGCTGTGGACACGAATCCCCTCGGGATGGGAAGCACTGCCTAAATGAGAATGATTCTCATATGCAGGACCCTGATTCGCGTTACAAGAAATTTCTTCCCGTCAACACTCCGAGGCGCAAAGACAGGCGAACGTTGCGGCACTGCATTGTATCAGCCAGACGAATGCCACACGCCGCCGAGTGAAAACAATGAGGCCCGGATCCACTCTCGCGGTCCGGGCCTCGGGAATGTCTGGGTTTACTGAATTGTCACATCAGGCGGCGTTTGTATTCGTTTCCGCGGGCGGTGCCACCGGGGCCGGGGGCGCCACGGCCTGCGTCTTCCGGCGCGGGACGAAGCGGCGCCAGGACAGCGCATAGCCGGTGTAGACGAGGAACACGGCGCCGAAGGACGCGAGCGCCGCGATGAGCTGGCCCATCCACCCGAGCGCCTCACCGGTGTGCAGGAAGCGCAACCACGTGCGCACCTTCCGGCCGCTGTTGAAGTCCGCGTACGTCTCCGTCTTCAGCGACTGGGCCGTGTACGGATCCAGCGACACCGTGTTGGAGGCGAAGAGCGGCCAGCGCTCCTGCTCGCGGACGGTGAAGGCGCTGGCCTGCGGGCCCTTCGGACCACCGCGACCTTCCGCACGGCCTTCGCCGCGAGGGCCACCCTCACCGCGCGCACCACCTTCGGCTCGGGGACCGCCCTCGCCCCGCGCGCCACCCTCGGCCCGGGGACCGCCCTCGCCCTGCGGAGCACCCTCGGCGCGCGCCGCACGTTCGCCGCGAGGGCCACCATCGCCGCGAGGACCACCCTCGCCGCGCTGGGCACCTTCGCCACGCTGGCCACCCTCGCCTCGCGGGGCGCCTTCGGGACGACCGCCGGGAGCGCCAGCCGGGGGAGGCGTGGCCAGGCGCAGGGTGATGGTCTCCCAGGCGTTGGACTGCTTCATCACCGCCGCGAACTGCGCATCCAGCGGCTGGGGCTGCGTCCCCGGCGCGGGCGTGGGAACGACGACGGGCGCCGCGGCCATGGGTCCCTGCGCGGCGGGCGGCTCGTTGCCGGTGAGCGTGAAGACCAGGTTCGACGCCCACTTATAGGAGATGACCGCGCCAGACGTGGTCAGCACCACCAGCACAGGCAGCGACCAGAAGCCGATGACGTTGTGCCAGTTGAAGTCGCGCGCCTTGCCCTTGAGCCCGCGGCGGAACCACAGGATGGGCCGCATGGCGCGCAGGTTCCACTTGCGCGGCCACCACAGGAACAGGCCCGTGAGGCCCAGGAACAGGAACGCCAGGTTGGCCACGCCGGTGATGGCCTTGCCCACGGCGCGGTTGTCGCCAGACGCCGCGAGCCAGCGGTGCAGATCCTCCATCGTGTTGAAGAACGACCGCCAGCCCTGCGCCCCCGGCTCGCGCACTTCACCGGTGTAGGGATTGACGTAGACTGCGGCGCCGCGGCCCAGGGCCACCGACACCACGGTGTCCGCACCCGGGTACATCGTCACGCCGGAGGGCGCCACGGCGGGCTTCGCCTCCTTCACCTTCGCGAGCAGCTCCTCCAGCGTCAGCTTGGGAGCCCCCTCCGCGGGAGGCGTCACGTGGCGGGCGTCACGGTCCGCCCAGTCGATGATCTGCGACTCGAACGCGATCGCCGCGCCCGTGAAAGACATCACCCCGACGACGAGCCCCACGATGAGGCCGCAGATCAGGTGGATCCAGAAGAGAATCGAGCGGAGCTTGGGATTCATGAAGGCTTCTACCGGACTGCGAAGGAACTACCTCAGGGCGAACTTCACCGGGATCACGACCTTCACGCGCACGGGCGCGCCGTCGTGTCCCAGGGCCGGCGAGAAGCGCCAGCCCGCCACGGAATCGAGCGCGGCCTCGTCCAGGCCCGGCACCGAGCGATGGATGCGCGGCGAGCCCGGCTCCACCGCGCCGTCCGTGCCAATGACAACCATCACCATCACCACGCCGGTGATGCCGTCCTCCCGGGCGCGGCGCGGATACTCCGGCTTGCCGGACAGCAGCACCGGCAGCTTCATCACCTCGCGCGGCGTATAGATGGGCGGCGCGGTGCCCTGCCCACCGACCTTGCCGCCCACGATTCCGCCCACCACGCCCCCGACGACGCCACCCACCGCGCCGTCCGGTACGCCCGGACCCGCGGGCGCCTGCGACGCGACCGCGGACACCTCCGTCGCGGCCGGGGTCTCCACCTGCTCCACCGGCGTCTCCTTCACCGGCTCCGGAACCTTCGCGGGCACCACCAGCTCCCGGTGCTTGGGGCGCGGCTTCGGCACCACCGACTTCACGGGCTCTGGAGTCGCCTGCTTCACCGCGCCACCGCCCAGGGGCGGAGGAGGCGGCGCGTAGGCCATCAGCACCAACTCCGGCTCCGGCTTCTTGACCTCCGCAGGCGGCTGGTTCGCCGCCATCACGCCCACCACCACCGCCAGCACGTGCGCCGCGGTCGCGGTCACCAGGGCCCCGCTCCAGCGACCCCATCCCGTCTCCGCCGGCGCGGTCGCGGACTGGAAGAGCCCCACCGGGCTCCGCATCGCATCCGCACGGGCGGTCGCAGCTTGCGGGAGCGTCGGAGAGGCACCCAATCCGTCGTCGAAGTTGAGAATGGTTCGCATTTTCGGTTGCCGAAAGGGGATACCCCCTGGCGGGTGGGAACGTCAATCTGGAGTGGTGCTGAAATCATCCCGGCGCGTCATCACGTGACTGTTTCGTCGCCAAGGGCGCGATTTTCCGAGGTGCGTGACAACCCTGCTGCGTATAAAGGCCTTCCGCTGACCATCTTTTTGTCGTCACCCAACTGTCGCATCCGGTGCGACACGCTTAACCCCCGCATCCATGACGCCGGCCCTTCCCCACACCGGGTGTGAAGCCCCTCGCGAGACCAGGTTCGCCCTGGCGGCGGTCGTGTGCGCGGCGGTGCTGGCGGGGCTTCTGGGGATGGTGGGGCTTCCGTCCGGGCCCGCCCGCGGAGCCCGCCAGGAGGCCGCGGCGTCCCGGACGCATGCGGTGCGCGCGCCGTCCACTCCGAAGCTGGGGTGGGAGGGAGCGGGGCTGCTGCATGGCTCGCACGTGGCCGCGCCGCGGGCGGGCTCGCGCGATCAGGTGGATGGCGGTGGTGCCGGCCTCCGCCCTCCAACGCCCTTCGCGCCCCGGCTGGACACGCTGCGCGCGCTCCTCGCGCGCCATGACGCTCGGATGCTGGCACTGGCCGAGGGCCTGCTTGCCCGGGCCCTGCCCTCCCGGCTCACGCCGCTGGCGGACCGTCCCCGGACGGTGAACTGCCCGGCGCAGGGCCCACCCGCCTGGGGCTGAGCGGTTCTTTTCGTCCCTCTTCTTTGTCGTTCGCAGGCCCGCGCCCGTCTCCACCCCGGTGTGACCCCTGGGGACCAGTCGGGCAGGCCCCTCCCACGACACAACCCTTTCAGCACGCGGTGCGACCTTCGCGGCCGCGCGAGACCTTCCTCCATGTCTTCATCCCCTTCCCCCGAGCCCACCTCTTCCCCGTCGCAGCAGACCCAGCAGGGCGGCTCCACCCACGATCAGTGGCAGGGCGCGCGCCTGTTGTGGAGCGGACTGCTATGCGTGCTCATCATCGCTGGGGCCATTGCCCTCGAGCGATGCAGCTGATTCCGCCCTAACTTCCTGTGAATTCGGCCCCGCGCAGCACGGGCGGGGCCGGTCATCGCGAGCCCATCACCTCCAGAGGCGCCCCCATGCACGACGCCCACGCGTTCCTCCAAGCCCTCGCCACCGTCCTTTGTGTCGCGGCGGTCACCACGGTCCTCTTCCAGCGCCTACGCCAGCCGGTGGTGCTGGGCTACATCCTCGCGGGCTTCATCATAGGGCCGCACGTCCCCATCCCCCTGGTGGCGGACCCGGGCATCGTGCAGACGCTGTCGGAGCTGGGCGTCATCCTGCTGATGTTCTCGCTGGGGCTGGAGTTCAGCCTGCGGCGGCTGTTCCAGGTGGGGCCTACCGCGGGGCTCACCGCCGTCATCCAGTGCAGCGTGATGGTGTGGCTGGGCTTCATCGTTGGCCGCGCCTTCGGCTGGACGATGCTGGAGAGCCTGTTCACTGGCTGCTGCATCGCCATCTCCAGCACCACCATCATCGCCAAGGCGTTCGACGAGCAGAACATCCGGGGCGCGCTGCGCGGCATCGTGGTGGGCATCCTCATCGTGGAGGACCTCATCGGCATCCTGCTGATGGCCATGCTCACCGCGGTGTCCACCGGCTCGGGCCTGTCCGCCTGGGACCTGGCGCTGACGGTGGGCAAGCTGGCCGCGTTCCTCGTGGGGCTGGTCGGCATTGGCCTGTTCGTCGTGCCCCGGTTGATGCGCTACATCACGAAGCTCCAGCGGCCGGAGACGACGCTCGTCAGCAGCGTGGGCATCTGCTTCGCGGGCGCGCTGCTGGCGCAGACGTTCGGCTACTCGGTGGCGCTGGGCGCGTTCCTGGCGGGCTCGCTGGTGGCGGAGTCCGGCGAGGGCAAGGAGATTGAACACCTGGTGCAGCCGGTGCGAGACCTGTTCGGCGCGGTGTTCTTCGTGTCGGTGGGCATGCTCATCGACCCGGCGCTCATCCGCGAGCACTGGGCGGCCATCGCGGTGCTCACCGGTGTGGTCGTCGTGGGGAAGATCCTCAGCGTGTCGCTGGGCGCGTTCTTCACGGGCAACGGTACGCGCACGTCCGTGCAGGCGGGCCTGAGCCTGTCCCAGATTGGCGAGTTCTCCTTCATCATCGCGGGCCTGGGCCTGTCCCTGAAGGCCACGGGCACGTTCCTCTACCCGGTGGCGGTGGCCGTGTCCGCCATCACCACGCTGACCACGCCGTGGCTCATCCGCGCGTCCGGTCCCATCGCCAACTGGGTGGACCGCAAGCTGCCGGCGCCACTGCAGACATTCGCGTCGCTGTACGGAAGCTGGGTGGAGAACCTGCGCACGTCGCCGCGCCAGAAGACGGTGGGCGCGCGCGTGCGGCGCATGGCACTGCTGATGCTGCTGGACGCGGCGTTCATCACCATCATCGTCATTGGCACGTCCGTGCTGCTGCCCCAGGTGACGGAGTTCATCGACGAGCGCATGGGCTGGGGCAAGACGATGACGCCGTGGATCGTCATCGGCCTGTCCACGGCGCTGGCCCTGCCCTTCTGCGTGGGCATCGTGCGGATGGGGCGGCGGCTGGGCGTGGTGCTGGCGGAGGGCGCGCTGCCGGCAGCGGCCAACGGCAGGGTGGACCTGGCGGCGGCGCCCCGGCGGGTGCTGGTGGTGGCGCTCCAATTGGCCAGCGTCTTCATGGTGGGCGTGCCCGTGCTGGCCATCACCCAGCCGTTCATTCCCGGCGTGCCGGGCGCGGTGGTGCTGCTGGTGTCCCTGGGCGTGATGGGCTTCGCCTTCTGGAAGAGCGCCACGAACCTGCAGGGACACATGCGCGCGGGCGCGCAGGTCATCGTGGAGGCGCTCGCGTCCCAGTCCCACGCCAAGGGCGACGAGGACGAGCCGTCACAGGACGTGCTGCACGGCGTGCGTCAGATGCTGCCCGGCATTGGCGAACCGGAGTCGGTGGCGCTTGGCGAGTCCAGCGCGGCGGTGGGCCGGACCCTGGCGGAGCTCAACCTGCGCGGCATGACGGGGGCCACGGTGCTGGCCATCCGGCGGGGCGAAGCAGGCGTACTGGTGCCCACCGCGCAGGAGGTGCTGCGCGCGGGTGACATCCTCGCGCTCGCGGGGACGCACGAGGCCATCGACGCGGCGAAGGGCGTGCTCGGCTGAGGCAGGGCACCGGATGCAATGGGGGACGCGGCCGTCCGTAGCAAGGGCATGCCGCTCCCCTTCCGCGTTCCGGAGGTCTCCGCCATGCGCCGCCCGTTCCTTCCCACCCTGTTGCTTGCCTGCTCACTGGCCGTGCCTGCCCTGGCGGCGGAACCGGCGAAGAAGCCGGCCAAGGCTCCCGCCAAGACCATCTGCGTCAACGTCAAGGACGGGAGCAAGGCGGTCCAGGGGACGAACCTGGTCATCGAGCCCGGGGAGAAGATCAAGGACGCGGTCGCCGTGGATGGCGACGTCATCGTGAAGAAGGGCGCGGTGGTGGACAACGACGTGGCCGCCATCCGGGGCCGCGTCATCCTGGAGCCCGGCGCGAAGGTGAAGGGCGACGTGGTGTCCATCGGCGGAGAGGTGCGGGTGCCCGCGGGCGCGCACGTCGACGGGAGCGCGACGGCGCTGGGCGGCAAGCTCGTCCTGGACAAGAAGGAGGACGTGGGCGGTGAGCAGAACTCCTTGTCCCTGGTCTTCAACGGCGACGACCTGGTGAAGGAGTTCATCGGCAAGGCGCTCGACGAGGATGCCGGCAAGTGCCACATCCTCGACGACGACGATGATGACGACGACAAGGACGTCTGAGCCGTCCTCCACCGTGTCAGGCAGCCCCCGTCACTTCCATTCTGGCGGGGGCTTTCGCGTGGCGCGGCGGCGCGAGCGGGGTTGCAGGTGCAATTCGTCCCCGCGGCAGACGCGCACCCGCAGGAAGCGCTGGAGCTGATCCAGGGCCAGGTCGTGGTCCTTGTCGCTCTCCGCGCAGCAGCAGTCGCTGAGCACGGTGATCTTGAACTCGTGCATGTGCGCGTCGTGGGCGCTGAAGAAGACGCACAGGTTGGTGGCGATGCCCGCGAGCAGCAGCTTCTTCGTGCCCAGGTGCTCCAGCAGGGGCACCAGCGACGTGGCGAAGAAGGCCGAGTGCTTGGGCTTGAGGATGAAGTAGTCGTCCGGCCGGGGCTTGAGCGCGCGGGCGACCCGCTGGCCCCGGCTGTCCTTCCGGGTGCAGTGTTTGTAGACGTCCGTGAAGCTGCTGCGCCACAGGTCGAAGTTGTCGTTGACGTAGATGACCGGGACGCCCGCCTTGCGCATCCTTTCGGCGAAGGGGCCCAGGCGCTCCACCATGCGCAGCGCCCAGGGCAGGACGTTCTCCCCGCCGGGGAACTCCAGGTCGTTGATGACGTCGATGATGAGCAGCGCGGTGTCATGCCGCCGCTCATGCGGCGTGCGCGTCTGCTTCCGGACCGCCTGGCGCGGCTTCGCCACGTCCACCTCCCCGTGGCGAAACGCTAATCATCCTGTCGCCGATCGCCCAGGTGCCGCGCGCGGAGGGTTACCGCCGGGCGCGGCGGGGCCTCCACACGAGCCCGGAGAGCAGCCACCAGGCCAGGACACCCGGGAGCGCGCTGGCGCCGGCACTGCACCCGCCGGATTCATCCTCCATGTGCACGGGCACCGTGCCGCCGTCCTTCGTTGAGCCCGCGTCCACGACCGCGCCGGCGTCCACCAGGGTTCCCGCATCCTCCACGGTCCCTGCGTCTTCGATAGTCCCGGCATCCTCGAGGGTTCCCGCGTCTTCGAAAGTCCCGGCATCCTCGACGGTCCCCGCGTCCACTTCCGCGCCGCCGTCGACGCCGCCGTCATTGGCAGGCTCCTCCGGCACTTCGTCCTCCTCCGTGCGGGCATGGACGGTGACCACAGGGAAGTCCTGCGTCGGCGTGAACGTGAAGGACGCGTGTTCGACGTCCGCATCCGCGTCCTGCGCCGCGCCCAGCGTCACGAATTGAGGAACGCTCCAGTTCTCGAGTGTGAAGCGAAGCGAGCCACCCTCGACCACGGACAGGTCGCCCTCCCCACCCTGCACCGCCACCTTGACCCAGACATCCACCAGGGGCGGCATCGCCAGGGACACCATGACCGTCTGGGTTTCGCCCTCCGGAATGACAAGATCCGATGGCGACACGATCAAGGCCTGACCTTCCGGCGTCGGAGTGACCCGCAAGATCACCCCATAATAGCTCAACACATACAGCGCCCCGTCAGGCCCTTTGCTCACGTCGACGAAGCCGCCGCCTCCCTCACGATTGATGATGATGTCATCCGTGGCCACGGAGCCATCCACCGCGAATCGGATCCGATGAAGCATCCCGCGGAAGTCCGTGTACAAGTAGTTGCTGGAGTAGCTCGCGGGGAAGCGTGTCCCCTCATAGAACATGCCGCCCATGGAGAAATCGCCCTCCGGCCATCGCCTGAGCCGGCCGCCGCCGCTCACAGCGTCCGGCTCCGGCTGGTCCACGGTGAACGACCGCGAGGAGGGATGCCCCGTGACATAGAAATCGCCGTTGAAGCTGGGGTCCTCGACGTCCCTGATCAGGAGCCGCGCCCCTTTGCGGTACCAAGAGGACTCCAGGTCGTCGCCCATCATCGTGAAGGTCGCGACGCCGTTCTGCCGCACCGCGCCCGTCGGGGTGAACGGATACTGATCATTGGTCCCTGGCATGTATGAATAAACCGGCGAGAGGTAGCCAGCGGGTTGGTTGTTCTCGTAGTCGGGCCAACCACCATGTTCACCCGGGCTGACGCTGAAGATCTGAACAGCACCCGGGCCCGAGGCATTGGCCCACAAGCGCCCGGTCCCCGGTTGAAAGACCAGTCCATAGAGATTGCAGAAGCCCCGCGCCCAGATGCTGTCCACGTTGGGGCCCGCCCCGTCGTAGAAGGGATTGTCGGTGGGCACGGTGCCATCCGGACGCACCCGGTGGATCTTGCCCGCCGCGTTCGTCAGAACATCTGGGTCGCGATAGCCATGGAGAGACCCCACCCCGAAGTACAGCATGCCATCCGGGCCGAAGGTCATCCCGCCGCCGTCGTAGTCGAGCACTCCCGCCTTGAGGCCGTCCACGATGACGGTGCGATTCACGCCGACGCCGCCGACGTCGGTGTATCGGAAGATCTGCAACGTGAAGCCCGGCATCGCCGCGAAGAAATAGACGTAGTGGTTGTTCGCGAAGTCCGGATCGAAGGCCATACCCAGGAGGCCTTGCTGCTCGTGCCCCTGCTCGAATGACTCGGAGATGAAGGGGGTCGGCTGCAACACCCCGTTTTCCACGACGATGACCTTTCCAGACATCGTCGTCACGAACAGGCGGCCAGAGCCGTCCGGAACCCATCCCATCCGGGTGGCGTCGTAATGTGGGAACGTCACCCAGTCCATGATTTCGAGATCAAGAGCCGTCTCGACAGGCTGGGAATAGACGGGGAAGGCAGTCAGCAATGCCAGGGCAAGCCAGGGAACAATGGATCGCATACAGCGAAAGCTAGCGTGCCTTCCCGTCTGTCCGACAGTCTTTTCAGCTCCGCCGGTCGCGGCGGGGCCTCCACACGAGTCCCGCGAGCAGCCACCAGGCCAGGACGCCCGGAAGCGCGGTGGCGCCAGCACTGCACCCACCGGAGTCATCCTCCTTGGGGCCGGTCACCGTGCCGCCATCCCGCTGGGTGCCCGCGTCCGCGACGGAGCCACCGTCCGTTCCGGTCCCCGCATCCGTATTGGCTCCGGCATCCGTCTGGGCGCCAGCATCCACGACGCTGCCCGCATCGGTGCCGGCGTCGGGGACTCCTGACGCTCGGACCTGGAGCTGGAACGTCTGGACTGCATCCGGAAGCTGTCCATTGCTGGCTCGCACGGAGACGGTCACGGTCGCTTCGGTCGCGGGCGTCCAGGACAGACGTCCGCTGACAGGGTCCAGCGTCATGCCTTGCGGCCCCTGCACCAGCGTCAGCAGCGGCTCGGGCTTCCCGAACGCCGTGACCGTGTACGCATAGGGCTTCCCCACAGTCGCCTGCGTCACGGGCGCGGAGGTGATGGTAGGCACTCCAGCCACGTCCCTGGCGATGACATTGACCACCCGCGAGGTGAGTCCCGGAGACAACACCGTCAACAAGGCCACGTCGTCCTCGCTGTCCGTGTCGCGCGCGGTCGCCACCGTGACGGTCTTCGCCGCGGTTCCGTCCTCGGGCGTGAAGGTCAGGGAGGCGCCGCCGGTGACGGTCACGTCCGCGCTCCCCGAAGTCCGGGCCACGGTGACCGTCACGGGAGACGTGGGCACGTAGGTCAGGCCGACGGTGAAGGTGCCGCCCATTCCCTCATCCAGGTCGAACGACGTGGTGGAGAGCTGGAGCGCCTGGACTTCATCCTCCTCGGTGCGCGCGTGGATCTCCACGCCGGGCACGCCCTCCGGAAAGCCCTGGTCCATGGTGACGAAGAACGTGGCGTGGTCGATTTCATAATCCGCGTCCTGGGCCGCGCTGAGGGTGACGAACTGCGGGACGCTCCAGTTGGTCGCGTCGAAGAGCATCGGCTGCCCGGCGCTCACCCGGATGTCCGAGTCCTCTTCACGCCTCACGAGGGCCACATACGTCGGGGTCGTGGGAGGCATGGCCAGGGAGACCATGAGGGTCTTCGACCCTCCTTCGGGGACGACCAGGTCTTGAGTGGAGACGATCACGCCCTGGCCCGCGGGCAGCGGCGTGATCCGGAAGATCGTGCTGTAGAAGGATGAGACATACAGCGCGCCATCCGGTCCCACCGCGACGTCGGTGAAGTTCGACTCGTGGACGTAGTTCACCACGAGCTCCACCTTTTTCACGGAGCCATCCGCTCCCAGGTCCACCCGGTGGAGGTACCCACCGAAGTCGGCGAAGAAGTAATCGCCCTGGTACTCGGAGGAAAATCGTGAGCCTGCGTAGAACACGCCACCGACCACGGCATCGCCCATCTGGTCTGTCTGCAGGCCACCGCCACCGCTCACCGCATCCGGACCGGGCTGATCCACCGTGAACGACAGGGGCGTCGGAAAGCCGGTGATGTAGCCGACTCCATTGAAGCTGGGGTCTGCCACATCCCGCAGATGGACCTTCTTGCCCTTGCGCAGAGAGGAGACCGGATAGGTGCCCTCCACGGTGAAGGTCGCGACCCCGCCCTTGCGCACGGCTCCTGTCGACGTGAAGGAGTACACGTCCCACAGCCCTGGCGTATAGGCGACGAGTGGCGACAGGAATCCCTGGGGCTGGTTGTTCTCATACTGCCACCAGCCCGCATGGTCACCCCGCCCCACGCTGAAGATCTGCTCGGCGATGTTCCCGGCAACGTTGGCCCAAAGCTTCCCGGTTCCAGGCTGGAAGCGGATCCGGAAGGGATTGCGGAAGCCTCGGGCCCAGATGAGATCGTTGTTCGGCCCCCAGTCATCGTAGAAGGGGTTGTCCGTGGGAATGCTTCCGTCCTTGTGGACGCGGAGGATCTTCGACGACATCAGGGACAGGTCATCATTGGTCCCTGCGTAGATGTCTCCATCCCCCACTCCAAAATACAGGAGCCCATCCGGACCGAAGGCCAGACCTCCGCCATTGTGGCTCTTGTTTTGCGGGATGTTGTCCACGATGACGGTCCGGTTGACACCCACACCGCCAGCCTCCGTGAACCGCAGAATCTGCGCCATGTAGCGGGTGACACCCCCTACGTCGATGTTCGGCTGACTGGCGAAGACGTAGACGTAGCGGTTGGTCGCGAAGTCCGGATCGAAGGCAAGGCTTTGCAGGCCCTGCTCTCCATCCGTTGCCACCAGCTCATCGATGAATGGCGTAGGCTGGAGCGCGCCGTTCTGGATGATCCGGACCTTCCCTCCCTTGATCACCACAAACAGGCGGTTGGAACCGTCCGGAGCCCAGACCAGTCCGGATGCATTCTCAATCTCCTGTGTCTCGATGAACTTCGCGACTTCGACGCCATAGGCGCCATTGGGGGTAGGAATATAGACCTGGGCCTGGGCGGTGAAGGCCGCAAGGCACGCAAGAAGCACCAAGGAATGGACTGAACGCATGGCAGACACGCTACCATCCCTTCCTCAGGGTCTGGGCTTCACACCCCAGATGCCCACCTTGCCGTCATCCATGCCCCAGCACACGAAGCGGCCGTCGGGGGAGAAGTTCACGTTGCTGCCCTGCATGTCATCCAGGTCCGAATAGCCGAAGACGTCCCGGCCCTCGCGGACATCGATGACCACGAACGCGCTCGTGTCCGCGCTCGCAGCCAGTAGAGAGCCATCGGAGTTGAACTCCATCTGCAGCGCACCGGAGCCTGGAGCCTCGAGGGTCCGAAGCGTTGCCAGTCCGGGGAGGCCCAGGAAGAACAACTGGCCACCGGTATTCGAGGCGACCAGCGACTCTCCAGACGGCGTGAACGCCACGTTCCAGATCCACTGGGCATCGAGCGCACGGGTCCCCACGGGCTTGCCGGTTCTCGCATCCCAGAGGCGAACGGAACCGCGCGTCGCGGCGCCCTCCTGCTCCTCGGCGGCGCCCGCGGCCGCGAACCGGCCATCCGGCGACAGCGCGCAGCCATAGAGGTAGGCAGGATCCTCCAGCCGCCACACGAGCCAGTTGCGCTCCAGGTCCCAGAGCATGACACGCCCCTGGCCGGCGGTGAGCAGCAGGCGGGTTCCGTCCGAGGACAGACACGCGCTGGAGACGGAACCACCGGTCTCCACCGAGGACAGCAGCGTGCCGTCGGTGACGGACCAGGTCCGGAGGGTGCCGCGAACCGTCACGGACAGGAGGCGCTGGGAGCCAGGGAGGAACCACGCGGCCACGCAGCGGGAAACGGAGTGCGCGAAGAGCGGAGTCGTCTCTTCCGAGTGCAGGTCCCACCAGCGCAACGGTGTCCCGCCCTGCTTCTGGACGGACAGCAGGTAACGCGACGACGCATCCCACCCCAGCCACTGCCACCGTGTGTACGGCGACAGCTCCGGCTCCCCCAGCGTCCGCAGCAGGGACAAGTGTTTCGCGGTGTCAGGGGTCAGCATCAAGACGCTCCAAGCGGTTCCAGCAACCCGACCCGTTGCAACTGGTCCCGCACCTCTTCCGCGAGCGCGACATGATCCGGCCTGGTCAGCGTGAATCGTTCCGGGGTCAGGATGACGAGGGTGCCTCGGTCCTCAACGGGTTCGACTCGCACGGGGCCAGGAAGATGCGGCACCGGACCTCGGTCCCGGGAGAAGTACGTCATCCATCCGATGAACGTGCCTGCGTCGCCTGACTCAGACACCGAGTCCCGGTGCGCGTCGGAAGTGACGATGCCCCATTCAGGCTCCCAGGCCAGCACCATCGCCTTCAGCACCAGGGACGCTCTCTGCTGGGAGAGGTGCCTTGGCGCAGAGGGGGTCCAAACGCAAAGGTCCACGGCACCCGGCACCGGAGCCCCGCAGGAGAAGTTGACGACGCTGCTGTCGTCAGCACTCCCGTTCCAGGCGGCGAAGGAGATTTCGCCTTCGCCTATCTGGTACTTCGTCTTCTTGAGCAGTTGCTGAAGCGAAAGGGCATCTGGACTGATCCGGCTGTTGAGCGCCGGCTCCCGGGAGCGGGCCTGCTCGTACCAATTCGCGAGGATCGGGTCTGTGGAAGCCAACCGCTGGAACAGGGCTTCGGCCCGCCGAGCATGGGTCTCCAGCGGCTCGGGCCTTCCGGGCCAGTACACCCCTGCGTAGTAGGTTTCAGTCATCAGCCGTGAAGACGTTCAGCGCGGAGAAGTGAAGTGGACGGGAATCCGCCCCAGACCGTTTCTCTTGAAAAGCGCTCGTACGTAGTCCGCGACCTTGCGCTCCGCGAAGTGCCATTCCAGGGGAACTCCACGGGCAACGCGCTGCTGTCGCTTCGCCTGTCGGACCATGTCCGTGAATCCCTCGAACCATCCGCCCTGCTCCACGGCCATCTCGAGGAACTTCTCATAGCCCGGGCCTTTGGCCTCCAGCAACACGCCATTGGTGAACCCGTCGAACTTGACGCTGTCGACTTCGTAGACCAGTCCCTCCGCGGCGTTGGTGATCTGGGACTGGTACTTCCGGGCCGCATCCTCCATGTGCTCGGTCGCGGGCCGCCACTTCCCCGGTCCACCGGAAGAGGAAGCCCCACCGCCTGGGGCATTCGACTTCAACAGGATGACGGCCGCCCCAGGAGCTCCACTCAAGACCGTCGTCGCGCGTCCTACTGGGACCGAGACGAGGTCCAGCATCAGCGCGCCCTCCGCGGACAGTGAGAGCATCGGCGCGGAGACCTCCGCGCCCACGGCCAGCCCCTTCAGCGAGCGCGTCGTTGCAGAGGCCGTTCCCCACAGTGCGACGACATTCGTCGTCAGCCGTGCGGTCTCGCGGATCTGCTCGCCGCGCGTCATGTGCTGGAATCGTTCCCAATAGGCGGGAGAGTTCGTGATGAGGGCCACGATCCCCGCCGGCAGGTTTCGCAGCCCAGCGATGCTGTCCGTCGGGCGCGACAACAGCTGACCCAACGCGTGGTACAGCTCCACGAAGGCGTCCTCGGCGCCATCCAGTGAGCGGCTGATGACATCCGCGTCGTCGTACACCTCGGCCAGGGGTCTCGGGTCCACGGCGCGCAGCTGCGCGTCGACATGGCGGAAGACTCCGCCACGGCCGCTGTAAAAGCGGCCCAACTCGAAGTTCCCTGCGCGGAAGGCTCCGTCCCTCCACTTCACCTCCGAAACCTTCTGTTGCGTCCTGCCATCCAGCGCCCAGGCGAGATATCCGTCCGGCCGAAGCACCGCCACCTGCTCGCGGGCGAAGCGTTCCACCCGCCGCGCCAGCTCCTCACGCGACACGTCGCCGTCCGCCAGCACCTCGCGCATCAGGAAGCCCGCGGCCATCCGCGGAGGGAAGGAGCCCAACGTCACGGGTGTCTCCGTCAGCCGTTCGAGCACTCCCACTGCGTCCTCGGGTGTAAAGGGATTGCGGCGAGTGGGCAGCTCGTCCACATCCTCCAGCCCGGCGTGAATCAGCACCTCCTCGAACGCATCCGGCCGGAGGAACTGCGTGCTTCCTCTTCCGGAGGCAGCCTCCACCCCGGCACAGCCACTGCAGAACAGAGCCACGAGTACCGCGATGACCGCCAGGCGCATGGGCCCACTCTAGACCGCCGGTACAATGGTGGGCCCCCAACGACTCGCGCCTCACGCTGCGTCAAGCCAGGCCGCGCGCTGGGGGGCTTGAGTCGGAGCGATCCGGCGGCCTAAGACGCGGCCTCCCCGTCCAGGGGACCCTTTTCAAGGAACACCATGCTCAAGAAGATTGCCATTGGCGTCGTTGCCGCGCTCGTGCTGCTCGCAGGCTTCATCGCCACCCGCCCCGATTCCTACACCGTCACGCGCACAACCACGGTGGCGGGTACGCCCGACATCGCGTTCGGTCTGGTCAATGACTTCCACCAGTGGAACCAGTGGTCCCCCTGGGACAACCTCGACCCGAGCATGAAGAAGACCTTTGGCGGCGCGGAGTCGGGCGTTGGCGCCACCTATGGGTGGGTGGGCAACAACGACGTGGGTGAGGGCCGCATGACCATCCTGGAGGCCACCGCCAACGCGGCCGTCCGCATCAAGCTGGAGTTCATCAAGCCCTTCGAAGACAGCAGCATCACCACCTTCACGTTCAAGCCCGCCGACGACGGCACCACCGTCACCTGGACCATGGCCGGCAACCACAACTTCATGAGCAAGGCGATGTGCCTCGTCATGGACATGGACCAGATGATCGGCAAGGACTTCGAGAAAGGCCTCGCCAGCATGAAGACCGCCACCCAGGCCGAGGCCACGAAGCGCGCGGAGGCCGAAGCCGCCCGCAAGGTCGCCGAGGCCAAGGCCGCCGAGGAGGCCGCTGCCGCAGCCGCAGCCGCTGCTGCTGCCGCCGCTGCCGCGCCCGCGGCAGGCACGCCCGCCGTCGCCACGCCCACTCCGTAGTCCACGGCCACCACCTCGTGGCCAACGGCCCCTCGCGCCTCCCAGGCCCGAGGGGCCTTCTTGTTCACGGCGGATCGATCACAACCGCCAGCGCTGGGGAACGGGCTCCCGAGCCAGCCCCAGGCTCCTGCGATTGACCAGGCGATTGCGCGGATCCACCGCGACCTGCTGGACCTTCCACGGCAACCCCTCCACCGTGAGTCCCGCCGTCGCGGACTCCGGCTCCAGACCGTAGGAGACCGTGACCCGCCGCCGCTCCTCCGGCGCCGAGCCCTGGAGCTCCAGCTCCACCTCGCAGGGATACACCTTCCCGGTCTCCGTCCGCTGCGTCACCGTCAACATCAACGACTCCCCCTGGAGCCACTCCACCTGGAAGTACGGCCAGTCCGGCTCCCCTTCCCCATCCACCCAGGTGTCGAAGTAGCGCCGCAGGATCCGCCCCGAAGCGCCTTCGAGCGACTGGCGCAAATCCTCGATGCTCTGGATGCCCGGCTCAGCCAGGAACGCCTGGAGCCCCGTCAGCACCTGCTCGCGACCCAGCAGGGATTCCAGTTGCACCAGGAGGATCAGCGGGCCCGTACCGTAGATGTCATTCACGAAGGAGAGGAAGGGCGGCGCGGGCGTGTCTCGTGGACGCAGATGGTAGGAGGCCGTCCGCGCCAGCCGGTCCCAGTACGCCAGCGTGACCGCGGCGTCTTCGCCTCGGTGCTCGTCCTCGAAGACATACGTGAGGTACTCCGCCACCGCTTCCTTCCACGGGTAGTCCTCCGCGCTCGCCAGCGTCGTCCGGTCACCGGCCCACTGGTGCACGATTTCATGCATCAACGTGTGCAACGTCACGTTGGCGTAGGGCCCGCCCATCCATGGCAGGTCGTCGCGCAGCACGATGTTGGCCGGGTGCTCCATGCCCAACCAGTCCGTGCGCCCGCTGGCCACGCGCAGTTCGGGGCCATAGGGCAGCGGACCGAAGCGGTCCGTCATCCACGCCAGGAACTCCGCCACCGCGCCCGCGTCAATCGCCGGCCCGAGCAGTCCCCCTGGCGGCTCATACAGCTCCACGCGCCCCACGTCCATGTCCACCAGCCGCGTGCGCTCCCACGCCGGATGCGAAGCGACCATGAAGGCGGAGTACGTGGGGGCTCGCGTCCCCAGGAGCTCGCAGCGCGTATGTGTTTCATCCCGCCGAGACAGGTTCCCCGGACACAGCACCCCGTCACCGGGCGCGTGCGTGATGTCGAAGGTGAAGTGCGCCAGCCTCCCGGGCGCCGTGTCACACGGCCCGAAGAGGTCGCAGGACTCCAACCAGCCCAGCAGATATGTGAAGGCACGGCCCTGCGCATCCATCCGCCGTGAGAACCCCACCTGCGTGTACGGCACGGTGGACTCCGGCACACGCAACCGGCTGTCGAGCCACAACGGCCCCTCCAGCGGCGCAACGCCGCAAACCTCCATCCGACCGCCCGCGAGACGGAAGCTCTCGGGAGGCGCACCGCCCCACCGCACGTCCGTCACCTCCGCGCGAGCTGGAAGGGACACGCAGCCCCGCGCGCCAGCCTCCACGTCCAACCACAGCCGGGACGACGCCTCCCCCGTGGTGAGGTCGAATGCGAAGTCGTAGCGCTCCACCGTGGACGCCAGCACCACCCCGCCCGCGTCCGGTGGCCCCAGGGGCGGATCGTCGGACTCGCAACCCGTCACGCCCAGGACGAAGCACGACAGCGTGAAGCATCGGATCCAGCTCAGGAGCACGACACGGATACGGCCCCGGGCGCCCCGTTCGGTCGTAATGAAAATGAAAGAGGGGCGGCCATCACTCCGGCCGCCCCTCCCCTATCTCAAGTCCTCACCCTACTTCGTGAAGTTGATGGGCCCCGAGGACAGCGTGGTGTTGTTCGCGCCGTCCACCGCGCGCACGCGCCACGTGTGCGAGCCCGTGGACAGACCGTTCAGCGTCGTCTGCTCCGTGCCCACGCCGTACACCTCGAACTCCCACAGCGAGTAGCCGTACGCCGTCGCGCGCTGCACGCCGCGCATGCGCACGTAGCGGCCCACGCCGGCCACCGTCCAGTCGTCGATGCCGCCGTCGCCGGTGTCCACCGTCCGCAGCGCCGTCCAGTTGGTGGATCCGTCCAGCGACGACTCCAGCACGTAGCGGCGGCCGTAGGCGGCCTCCCAGTTCAGCACGATGCGCTTGAGCGAGTAGATGGCCCCCAGGTCGACGGTGATGGACTCCGTGTCACCCGTGGTTGCCGTTCCCACGCTGGACCAGCGCGTCGCCAGGCTTCCGTCCACCGCGTCGTTCGCGCTGCCGAACTCCACGGACGTGGCGTAGGCGTTCTTCCCCCGCGCCAGGTTCGTGCCCGCCGGCACCGGCGTGCTGCGCAGGATGGAGGGGCTGCGGTCCGTGCCGTCCACGATGAGGACGTACTCCGCCACGCCCGCGCCCACGTCCGTCGTCTGCTCCCAGATGAAGCGCGTGGACGTGCCCGGCACCGACTGCCCGGCCGACGGCGACAGCGCCGCGAAGGCCGCGGGCGGCGTCGTGTCGTTCAGCGTGAAGGTGAACGTCGCGGACTGCGTGACGCCGTTCGCCCAGTTGAACGCCTTCACGAACCAGGTGTGCACCCCGTTCGCCAGCTTCAGTCCGTCCAGCGCCGCCGACGGCGTCTTGGTGATGGCCACCGGCATCGCGCCGCCGTCCAGGTACACCTCGTAACGCTGGATGCCCGTCTGCGGGTCGCTGCTGGCCGCCCAGGTGAACGCCGGACGCGTGCCGGTGATGACCAGGTTGTTTGACGGCGTCAGCAGGTTGAACGCCACCGGAGGCGTCGCGTCCGTCAGGCCGAAGCCCTGGATGCCCGCGCCGTACTGGTACAGCGGGTTGCCGTACGTGGGCGGCACCGGCTGGCCCGCCGCGATCTTCTGGCGGATGGCCGTGCGCTCCGCGTCCGTCGCGCCCAGGTCGAACGGCAGGTCCCACTTCTCCAACTGGTTGTTCTCCACGTCCGTGCCGATCTGGTTCATGCCGCGCGGCAGCTGCCAGGGCGTCTTGCCCCGAGGCAGCACGTCACCGAACAGCACGTCCGCCACCGCGTAGCCGCCCATGTCGCCGGGGCGGTACGCCAACATCAGCGCGTTGGAGAGGGGCACCACGTTCGTCAGCACGTACGGACGCGGGCTGATCAACACCACCGTCGTGGGGATGCCCCGCGACTTGAAGCTGTTGATGATGCCGTACTGGTCGCCCCACTTCGCGTCGTGGGCAGGGCCAATCGGGTCGCCCGGCAGGTACGGCTTCTCCTTGTCCCACTCCGTGCCGTGGGTGAAGTAGCTCTCGCCCACCACCACGATGGCCGCGTCCGGCGTCACGCCCGCGGGGGCGTTGTCCTTGTAGACCGTGAGCCCCGCGGCCTCCGCGCGCGCCTTCACCGCCGCGTAGATGGTCGGGTCGCCGAACTCGTTGCCGTGGAAGTCCGAACGCCAGGTCACCATGCAGGACATGTCGTCCGCGCGCGGGCCCGCGATGACCAGCTTGCCGCCCGTCGGCAGACGGATGGGCAGTGCGCCATCGTTCTTGAGCAGCGTCATGGCCTCCTGCGACGCCCGGCGCACCGCCGCCTTGCTGTCCGCGGTGTGCCACTGGGACGTGCCGGCCGGGCCCTGCTTGTACGGGTCCTCGAAGATGCCCAGGCGGAACTTCAGGTCCAGGATGCGGCGCACGGAGTCGTTGATGCGCGCGACGGGGACTTCGTTCTCGAAGTTGGCCATGGCCTGCGGCGTCGCGCCGCCCATCACGTCCGAGCCCGCCGTGGCGGAGCGCACCCACGAACCCGACGGCAGCCAGTCCGAGCAGATGACGCCGTCGTACTTCAGCTGGTTGCGCAGGTAGTTGAGGATGCCCGGGTTGTCACCCGCCCCGTAGCCCTCCGGCCCCAGCAGCCAGCTGCCCGCGTAGCCCGGCATGATGCCGCTGGTGCCCGCCTCGATGGCCGCGTGCCACGGACGCATGTGGTAGTGGATGGTGGTGCCGTCGTAGGTGATGCCCGCTTCACCACCAGCGCCCTGCCCCGGCCAGTGCTTCGTCGTCACCCAGATGGAGCTCGGATTGACTTCCGGACCGCCCTGGAGGCCCGCGATGAGCGCGCGGGTGATGCCCGCCGCCAGGTCCGCGTCCTCGCCGTTGCCTTCCTGCGTGCGCGGATACAGGACCTTGGTGTTCACCTCCGCCAGCGGCGACAGCGTGCCGCGGCTGCCAATGGCCAGCTGCTCGCGGCGCTGGATGTCACCCATCTCGTAGATGGTGTCCAGGTCGCGCGTGGCCGCCAGCGCCGGCTGCGTGGGCCAGCTCGTCTTGTAGCCGTGGATGGTGTCACCCGCGTCGATGTGCGGGATGCCCAGGCGCGTGGCCGCGGACGCCTTCTGGAACATGGGGATGTCCGTGGGCGACAGGGGCCCCATCTGGAAGCCGGCCTCCGGGTACGTCTTGGCGTCGTAGAACATCTGCAGCGCCTTCTCGCGCAGCGTCATGCGGCCCAGCAGGTCGTTCACGCGCACGGAGATGGGGTTGTGCCAGTCCTCGTACGGCTCAATCGTCCCGTTCTTGTTCAGGTCGCGAATGCCGTTGATGAGGTTGACGCCGTCCGCCTGCGTCTCCACCACCGGCAGGTACACGCTGAAGTTGCCGATGTCCGAGCGCGACGTGCTTCCACCCGACAGCGTCGCCACCACGTACCACTTGTACGTCCACCGGTCCGGAAGGTCCTCCGTGAAGGTGAAGGACGTGCCCGTCTGCGACGCCACCTGCGTGTAGCGATCCAACAGGTTGCCCGCCGCCATCCAGTCGTAGTCGTTGCGCGTGAGGTTGACGTAGACCTTGTAGTTCGTCGCACCCGTCACCGTGGCCCAGGACAGCGTGGGACGGCGGGACGCGGTGATCATCGCGTTGTTGGCCGGCGCGGACAGCCGGAACGCACCGGCGACAGGCAGCGGCGCGGGCGCCACGTACGGGTCTGGGATGATGGTGGGGTCGCGAGGATCCGTGGGGCCATTGCCCGTGGAGAAGATCTCCACGTTCCAGTCCGCGCCCTGCACCGCCAACGCCGTGACGGACTGCGCGCGCTGCTGCACGCCGTTGTAGTCCACCACCGCCAGGCGGATGTCCGTGTTGGGCTGCGTGGGAGAGAACTGGTTCTTCGACAGCGTCACCGTCGTGTTGGGCGGGAACGTGAGCTGGTAGGTGAAGGGCCCGGGCGGGTTGCGAACGGACGGCGTGGTGTTGCCCTCCTCCGGCACCGGCGTCACCGACAGCGGCGCGGGCGACACGTTGATCTTCGCGTACGCCAGCTCCGGGAAGTTCAGCTTGATGGTCTGGTTGGTGGTCTGCGTGGGCGGCGGCGTGGTGCCCCCGTTCTGGTAGACCTCGAAGGACCACAGCGAATAGCCATAACCCGTGCCGCGCTCCGTGCCGCGCATGCGGATGTAACGGTACGTGCCCGACACGGGGATCTCCCGGCGGCCAATGGCGCCGTTGGTCACCGTGTTGAGCGTCGTCCAGCTGGTGTCGTTGTTGGAGCCGTCAATCGTGTACGTCTTCCCGTACGCACCCTCCCAGTCCAGCACCACCTTGCCCACCACCTGGGACGACCCCAGGTCCACGCGGATCCATTGCGGATCCACGCCCTGCGCGGAGGCCCAGCGGGTGTTGATGTCATTGTCGAACGCGAAGCCCGGCTGGAGCCCCGCGGCGTCCGCCTCCACGCTGGACGCGGTGGCCGGACGGTTGCGCGCCAGGTCCGAGTTGGTGGGAGGCGGCGTGCCGCCCGTCTCATAGACGGCGAACTCCCACAGCGAATAGCCATACGCGGGCAGCGCGCGCGTGACGCCTTGCATGCGGACGTAGCGGCCCGTGGTGCCGGCCGGCAGGGACAGGTCGTCCGTCGCGCCATCGCCGGTATTCACCGTCAGCGCGTCGGTGAAGGTGGTGTTGTTGGTGGAGACCTGGATCTTGTAGACCGTGGCGTAGGCCGGCTCCCAGGTGAGCACCACGCGCGAGATGGTGCGCGTCTGGCCCAGGTCCACGGTGATCCATTCGTTCGCCGTGAAGCCGCTGGCCCAGCGGGTGCCACCGTCGCCATCCACCGCGTACTGGCCCAGGAATGGAGCCTCCGCGGAGGAGGTATAGGTGGTCTTGTTCAGCGCGACGTTCGTCTGCGCGTGGGCGTCGGACGCGCCCAGGAGGGACACCACCATGAGCACCGCGGCGAAGGCCTGTAATAACCAGACACGCGGTGCATCACGAAGACATGGGCTTGCGCCCCTGCTTGACAATTGCGGCAAGGATTCAGACATTGGGGGATGACTCCTTGGGTAGGAACAGCAACTGCGTCCCTGCCCTGGCGACACCGCACGCGGGGGCGTGGCGGCGGCGTCAAGACAAGGCTCGGGCGTTCCGGCTGTCACACGGCGACAGCCGGCCCGCCCTTCCTGGCACTGCGTTCCTGCCTAGTCCGCGGTGAAGTACAGGTTGTCGAGCAGGAGTGACTGACCGGTCGTTCCACCTTCGGCCGCGAAGGTGAACGGTGACGACACATCGTTGAGCTTCAGGCCCGCCGCGACGAAGTCCGCCACGGGGATGGCCAGGTGGTGCCACTCGCCGTCGTTCGCCCAGCCGTATTTGGTGACGGTGAGCGGGTTGCCCTTCTCAGCCGTGCCCGTACCACTGGTCATGCCGATCTTCACGTTGGCGAAGGCGGCGTCGGACGACTTCATGCTGACGTGGAGCGTCTTCCACGCATCGAAGTTGTGCGTCTGCTTCCAGTGCACACCGAAGCCCATCCACGGCTTGCCGTTCTGGACGATGCGGTCGGCGGACTTGCCCTCGATGTGGTCGGGGTCCGACTCCACATAGACGGTGTTGTCGTAGAGGTAGAAGTTGGAGTCGATGTTGTCGAGGATGATCTCCTGCGAGCGGCCCGTCTCGTAGAAGATGCCCACCATCAGACGGGCCTTGCCGGCCTCGAAGGGGAACGGCCCCGGCAGCATGTCCGAGGGCTGCGTCCCGCCGTCGGGGTTCTGGTCGTCCGGCAGCTCCTGGCCTGAGTAGTCCGCCGGGCCCGGATCCGGGCGGCAGGCGGCGAGCAGCAGCAACAGGCCCCACACTGGCTTCTTCATGGCTTCACCGCCCGGTCCGCACCACTGGAGGTCTTCACCATCACCCAGCCACCAGAAACGGTGCCGCCCAGCTCGACGACGCCCTTGTACGCGGGCGTCACCAGGTCGTAGGCCACCGTGCCGGACGCGTCGTACGTCACCGCGTCCGGGAAGTTGTCGAGCACGGACTGGTAAGCCTTCACCGCCATCTCGCGCGTCTGCGCCAGGCTGCCCTGGTCCGCCAGGCCCCGCTGGTAGATGGCGGCCAGGTTGAGGGCCACGTAGTACTGCGCTTCACCGTACGGCCCGTTCGCGAGCACCGTGGCCCACGAGTAGTAGGCCGCCACGGGGTCCGCTCCGGACTGGATCTGCCACTTCGTCTCCGTGCCCACCCCGGACAGCGCGAAGGGGTTGTTCGGGTCATCCAGCACGGAGGTGTTCGGGTAGATGCCCATCGCCGGGTCGGTGACCGTGAAGGTCATGTCGTCCAGCGACTTGCCGTAGATGATGGTCGGGTCTTCGTAGCAGCCGGACAGCGCGGCCACGGCGGCGGCCAGCAGGAAACCAGTCCTCATGTTGCGTGTCCCCTCAGAGAGAAAGGATGGCATACGCGCCCACCTCGTATTCGCGACCCTTCAGGCCCTCGGTGATGCCCCGATCGTTGAGGCCCTCCGAGTACTCATCCAGCATGCGCACCAGCCCACGCAGACCGAAGCGCGTGGACACCGCGCCCAGCACCGGCTTCTTCAAGCCGTAGGACAGGTCCCCGCCCAGCTGCACCGGGTAGGTGAGGTTGAAGACGCGGTGGTAGTCGTACGGACCCCAGTCGTTGAAGCGCAGCTGGGCCGCGAGCAGCAGCGTGTCGAAGAGCGCGGAGCCGTCCAGGCCGAAGCGGTGGATCTGCCGGTTGTCCTCGCCGGAGGACTGCTGGCTGCCCACGTACGCCGTGCCGTACAGGCGCAGGCGCTGCGTGGGGTTGCCCACCAGGCGCAGGGACGTCTCCCACTCATCGCGGGCCACCGGCGCGCTGCCGAAGGCGATGGTGCTGCCGTCCGCGAGGATGGCGATGCCCGCGTCGCGCGACGTGGGCTGGTGCCGGTAGACGATGTCCAGGCCCGCGGCGAACGGCGCGTCCTCGCGCATGTCGCGGTCCCACGACCAGAACCAGGTGCCCGGCGTCGGGTCGAAGGTGATGAGCAGCTCGCCGCCCAGCGTCTCGCGGTTGTCCAGCACGCTGAACGAGTCCACCAGCACGCTGCGCGGACGCACGCCCGCGTAGTACATGCCGGTGCCAGGGTCGTACGCGTCCGAGATGGTGGGGTTCGGCCCGATGAGGGGCCTCTGGTACAGGACGTTGGGTGACACCTGGATGGAGCCGAACTGCAACGCCGCGCCCAGCTGGCCCGCGTAGTGGTTGCCGCGGCCGCTCTCGCGCAGGCTCCAGCCGGTGATGATGTTGCCCTGCTCCGGCCCGCTGTCCGCGACGAGGCCGCGGAAGGAGGACTGCACCAGCCAGCGCACCGGACCCATGTCGTAGGTGAGCCGCGCCTTGGCACCCAGCGTGTCCAGGAACTGCACCTTGTCCTGGAGCACGTCGTAGCCGCTGTTGAGGTAGCTGGGGCCGCCTTCCGGGGCGGCGCGCGTATAGGTGAACGTCTCGCCAATGCGCTGGGGCGCGGAGAGCAGACCGCCCACGTCCAGCACCAGCTTGCCGGTGGCGTACTGGAAGTTGAGCGCCGTCCTGCGCGCGATGCGCTCGCGCACCACGGAGGCCGTGGACGACGACGAGCCCTGCGCCAGGTCTTCCTGGTGCACCAGCGTCACGTTCACCGGGCCCACGTTGTTGCGGTACTTCGCCACCACGGAGGGGTTGGCGCCCCAGTACAGCTCCGGCCCAACGGCGACCTTCAACCCATCCATGGCCTTCTTGCCGCTGAACACCACGCCGAAGGGCGCGTTGCCGTGGTAGATGTCCAGGTTCGGCCCGTAGTTGGCCTCGCGGTAGAGGTTGAAGAAGTCACCCTCCTCGCCCCAGTGGTAGTGGCCGGTGCGGTAGTAGCCTTCCAGCGCGAAGTCCGAGCGGTCGAACTTGAACTCCGCCTGATACAGGGCGAAGCGATCCAACGCGGACTGCTCGCGCGCCGGGGCGCCGGGACCCACCGGGATGTCTCCAGAGGTCGGCGTGGAGGGCGTGCCGCGGTTCTCGTAGAACAGGTTGTTGAGCCGGTTCTGCGCCACGTTGCCCACGACGTTGAACGACGCGCGGCCGTAGACGCCGCTGGCCGGCTGCAATGCCAGGTCGAAGAAGATGGATTCGGTGTGGTCCGCGGAGCTCTGGTTGGGCCGCACCGTCGCGATGCTTCCGCGCGACAGCGAGCTGTCCAGGAGCAGCCGCAGGTTGGACACCCGCACCGCGCTGAGTTCTTCCGTGCGCGCAAGGGCCACCGATGAGGTGTAGCCGCTGGTGAGCGCGGACGGACGGATGCCCGCGAAGTAGTCGCGGATGGAGTCCGGGTTGGTCGTGGATGCGTACGGGTCCAGGCGGAACACGGCCTGGAGGACGTAGTAGGCGGTGCGCGGCTGGATGCCGCTGATGCCGTTGGAGTCCGGCGGGCCCAGGGCCGCGATGCCGAACCACTCCTCGTTCATGTTGTTCTGGCCGGGAACGAAGTCCGCCTGGTAGCCGCCGTTGGGCCACGTCGCGGTGGTGTCGTGGATGGACAGGTTGGATTCCTGGCCGTGCTTCCACCAGCCGTCCACCCACTGGAACACGAAGCCGCCAATGGCCGTGCCTGACTGGCCCTGGCCGTAGCCCTCCAGGTAGATCTGCTCCCACTGCGTGCGCAGGTACTCCGCCTGCGCCACGTGGTCCTCGCGGCCCGCGCGAGCGTCATAGGCGTCCGCGCCGAACTCGCTGAAGAACACCGGCTTGTTGAGCTTGGCCTTCACCTCCGCGAACAGGTCGCGCGCGGTGGGGCCTCGGTAGACGTTCGTGCCCAGCACATCCAGGTCCTGGCAGTGCTTGGCGATGAGGTCGATGTACTGGAGGTCGCCGTTGGCGATGGACACGGGGTGGCTCGTGTCGCGCTTCTTCACCGTGCGGGCCGCCTCGCCATAGAGCGAATAGAGCGACTCCGCGCGGGCGGCGTCCTCGTGGCCCGGCAGGGCTTCGATCTCGAACGACGTCCAGTGCAGGCCGTAGTTGTTCTCGTTGCCCAACAGCCACATCAGCACGCCGGGCACGTCGCGGTAGAGTTCCACCTTCTCCGCCAACGCGCCGAGGATGGCCTTGCGGTGGTCCGGGTTCGAGTAGTCGATGTTGACGACCATGACCCCGTTCACCGGGTGGCCATAGCGTCCCATCAGCGGGTTGAGCAGCGTGTAGATGCCGTAGTTCCGGTAGATGTACTCAACCCAGACAGGCGGGATGTCGTCGAACTGGCGAATGGCGTTGAAGCCCGCGTCGCGGAGCATCCCCATCTCTTTCGCCAGCACCTGCTTGATGAAGTCCTCCGGCTGCATCCAGAGCGAGTACCGGTAGTTCTCACCGATGGGCGTGTAGCCCCAGTTCACGCCATGGACGGGGAAGTCCTTCCCGTCCACCTGGAGCTTGAAGCCGCGCTCGTCTTGGATGACTCGCGTCACCGTCGTGCGCTTCGCGTCCGAAGACACGACGGCCGGCGGGGCCGGAGCCGCCGGAGCAGCGATGGGGGCATCCGCGGGCGCGGGCGCCTGCGGCTCGGGCGTCGCCTGCCCAGGCACGGGCGCGGCGGCATCCACGGGGCCGGCGGAGGGCGGCTGCGCGGCGGGCGGCGACTGAAGGGGCGAGCCCGCACCGGACACCTGGGCCCAGGCCTGGGTGCCACCGCACAACGCCAGACACGTCGTCAGGAAGAGCCTTTTCAAGCGGCCTGCTCCACGTCCAGGCCGTTCTGGGCCACGACGTCGCGATAGAGATGGGCGCTGTCCTTCGGGATGCGCTGCTGGGTGGCGTAGTCCACCCACACCAGGCCGAAGCGCTTGGTGTACCCGTAGGCCCACTCGAAGTTGTCCAGCAGCGACCACGCGAAGTAACCCGCCAGCTTCACGCCCTGAGCGATGGCGTCACTGCACGCCGCCAGGTGCCCGCGCAGGTACTCCACGCGCTGCACGTCGTGCACTCGGCCGTCCGCGCTGGGGGTGGTGGAGTACGCGCAGCCGTTCTCCGTGATGTAGATGGGGCCCGGCTTGTATTCCTTTTCCAGGTGCACCAGCAGGCGCGTGAGGGAAGCCGGGCACACCTCCCAGTCCATGTCCGTCTTGTCCGGGCGCACGAACACGGTGCGGGGCGCGTTCTGCTCTTCCGGGATGCGGTTGCTGCGCAGGACGGCGCGCGAATAGAAGTTCACGCCCAGGAAGTCGGTGGGCGCGGCGATGGTCTCCAGGTCGCCGGGCTGGATGAAGTCCAGGTTCGGGGACGCGATGCGGCCCGCCTTCACGTGGTCTTCAATCACATCCTGCGGATAGCCCCGGCCGTAGAGCGGCTCCAGGAACCAGCGGTTGAAGCCGCCGTCGAAGTCGCGGGTCGCGTCCGCGTCCTCCGGGCTGGGCGACGCGGGCTCGCCCGGCGTGAGGTTGAGGGTGATGCCCACCTCCGCGTTCTTCACGTTGGCGCGCAGCACCTTCACCGCGTTGCCGTGCGACACGAGCAGCGTGTGCGCCGCGGCCAGCATCTTGGACCAGTCCTTGTGACCCGGTGCGTGCTCGCCGTTGGCGTAGCCCAGGTAGCTGATGCACCAGGGCTCGTTGTGGGTGATCCAGCGATTCACGCGGTCGCCCAGGGCGCGGCTGATGACGTCCGCGTACTCCACGAAGGCGTCACCGGTGGCGCGCGCGGGCCAGCCGCCCTGGTCCTCCAGCACCTGCGGCAGGTCCCAGTGGTAGAGCGTGACGAAGGGCTCGATGCCCGCGCCCAGCAGCGAGTCGACGAGGCGCGAGTAGAAGTCCACGCCCGCCGCGTTCACCCGGCCGCGGCCCTCCGGGAGGATGCGCGGCCACGCGATGGAGAAGCGGTAGGACTTCAGCCCCATCCAGCGCATCAGTTCGATGTCCTCCGGCCAGCGGCGGTAGTGCTCACAGGCCACCGAGCCGTCGGACTTGTCTTGGATCTTCCCCGGGGTGGCGGCGAAGCGGTCCCAGATGGACTCGCCCCGGCCGTCCACTCGGGTGGCGCCCTCAATCTGATACGCGGAGGTGGCCACTCCCCAGAGGAAGTCAGGAGGAAACTGACGCATCGGCGGTAACTCCTTTCGGAACTTCAAGGTGGCAGCGGACGAGGTGATTCGCGGCCGGCAGGACGTCGGGAGGCGTGAGGGTGGAGCAGCGAGGCTCGGACACCGGGCAACGCGGAGCGAAGGGACAGCCCACGAGCGGCGGCGACCCCGTGGCGGGGCGCACCGGCAGCGCGGCCTGGAGGAAGTCGTCTCCATCAGGCACCGCGGACAGCAGCAGCTTCGTGTACGGGTGGCGCGGCTGGCGCAGCACTTCATCCGCCCTGCCCGCTTCCACCACGGTGCCCGCGTAGAGCACGAGGATGCGGTCGGCCAGGTGGCGCGCGCTCGCCAGGTCGTGGGTGATGAACAGGATGCCGATGCCGCGCTCCTGCGTGAGGCCGCGAAGCAGCTGCAGCACGCCCTTGCGCGTGGACACGTCCAGCATGGACGTGGGCTCGTCCGCGATGATGACCTGCGGCTCCACCGCCAGCGCGCGAGCCACCGCCACGCGCTGACGCTGGCCGCCGGACAGCTCATGCGGGTAGCGCTTCGCGAAGGCCTCCGCGGGCGTCAGGCCCACGGACTCCAGCAGCGACAACACCCGCGTGCGCAGGCCGGATTTCGGCACCCGGCCGTGGCGCACGAGCGGCCGCTCCAGGTGATACGCCACCGTGTGCACGGGGTTGAGGGATGCGAACGGATCCTGGAACACCATCTGCACCCGGCCGCGGTAGTCCAGCGACGCCTGCGCGCTGCCGTCCGCCAGCACGTCGCGCCCGGCGAGCCGCAGCTGTCCCGCGTCCGGCATGTCCAGCCGGGCCAGTAGGCGCGCCAGCGTGGACTTGCCGCTGCCGGACTCGCCCACCAGCGCGACGATCTCCCCCGGCTGGAGGGAGAAGGACACGCCCTTGAGGATGGGCTTGCGCTCGCGGGAGAAGAAGCCGCCCGCCAGGAAGCTGCGGGTGAGCCCTTCCGCCTCCAGGAGGGGCGCGCTCATCGGTGACCTCCGGTGATGGCGGCGACGCGCGTGGACGGCCGGGACACGGACAGCTCCGGCGCCTGCTGTACCGGCTGCGGCGCGGCGTCCTTCGCGGACAGGTGCGGGAACGAGGACAGCAACAGCTGCGTGTACGGGTGGCGGGCCCCGGCGCGCAGGTTGGCGGACGTGTCCACCTCCACCAGCTTGCCGCCCTGGAGCACGCCCACGCGGTCCGACAGCGCGAGCAGCAGCGGCAGGTCATGCGTGATGAAGAGCATGGCGAAGCCCAGCCGCTGCTTGAGCTCCACCATGCGCTGGAGCAGCTCCTTCTGCACCACGACGTCCAGCGCCGTGGTGGGCTCGTCCATGATGATCAGCCGGGGCTCCAGGGCCAGCGCCAGCGCGATGCCCACGCGCTGCCGCATGCCACCGGAGAGCTGGTGCGGCCACGCCGTCACCAGGTCCGGCGACAGGCCCACCATGCCCAGCAGCTCCCGCGCGCGGGCGTAGGACGTGGCGCGCGACACTCGGCCATGCGCCGCGAGCGTGTCGTGGAACTGTTCGCCCAGCGTGAGCACCGGGTTGAGCGCGCTCATGGCGCTCTGGAACACCATGGACACCTGACGCCAGCGGAACGCGCGCAGGGCCGGGCCCTCCAGCGCGGTGACGTCCATGCCGTTGAAGAGGATGCGCCCCTGCGCGACGCGCGCGGATGCAGGCAAGAGGCCCAGCAGCGCGGAGCCGATGGTGGACTTGCCGCTGCCGGACTCGCCCGCCAGGCCGAACACCTCGCCCGGCGCCACGTCGAACGACACCGAGTCCACCACGCGGGAGGCACCCTTCTCCGTCGCGTAGTCGATGCACACGTCCTGCACGCGCAGGAGCACGCCCGGCACCGGCTTCTCCAGGTGCGCGCGCGGAGCGGTGCTCGCGGGCAGCGCCGCCGGCTTGTGCACGCGCAGCGAGGGGTTGGTCAGCTCGTCGATGGCGGAGCTCAGCAGCGTGAGCGAAAAGCCCACGAGCGCGATGCACAGGCCCGTGGGGACGAAGATCCACCAGGAGCGCGTGAGCAGCGCTGCGTCGTTGCCAGCCCAGTAGAGGTTGGTGCCCCACGTCACCACGCTCACGTCGCCCAGGCCCAGGAACTCCAGGCCCACCTGCGCGCCCACGGCATAGAGCGTGTTCCCGATGAACGACGAGCCCACCAGCGACGCCATGTTGGGCAACAGCTCCCGCGACACGATGCGCGAGTGGCTCTCCCCCGTCACCACCGCCGCGGACACGAAGTCGCGCCCGCGTAGCGCCAGCGACTCCGCGCGGAACACACGCGCGTTCCAGGCCCAGCCCGCCACGGTCAGCACCGCCACCATGCGCAGCGGGCCGGACGGCAGGTACGCGCCCAGCACGATGGCCAGCGGCATGCCGGGGATCACCAGGAACACATTGGTGGTGAGCGACAGCACGTCGTCCACGCGGCGGCCCAGGTAGCCGGCGGTGATGCCCACCAGCGCGCCCACCAGCGTCACGAGCGCGCCCACCGCGAAGCCCACCGCCAACGTCTGGCGCGCGCCCACCACGGTCTGCGCGAGCACGTCCTGTCCCTGGCCGGTGGTGCCGAACCAGTGCGCCGCGTTGGGCGGCTGGTGCGGCCGGCCCACGAGGTCCGTGGGGTCCATCACGAAGAAGGGCCCCACCACCGCGAGCAGCAGGAAGAACAAGAGCAGGCCGCCGCCCACCGCCGCCTTCCGGTGGCGGGAGAGCCTTCGCAGGAAGTCACGCATGGGCGCGGGTCCTCGGATCCAACCAGAGGCAGATGAGGTCCACGGCGAAGTTCGCCGCGAGCACCGCCAGCGTGATGACCAGGAAGAGCCCCTGCATCAGCGGGTAGTCCTGGTTGCGCACGGCGAGGATGAGCAGGTAGCCCGTGCCCGGATACGAGAAGACGATCTCCGTCAGCAGCGAACCGGACAGCACGAAGCCCACCGCCATGCCGAAGCTGGTGACGTTGGGCAAAAGCGCGTTGCGAGCCGCGTAGCGCAGCATCACCTGCCGGGGCGGAAGGCCCCGCGCGTGCGCCAGGCGGATGGAGTCCGTGCCCAGCGTGGCCACCATCGTGTTGCGCATGCCCAGCATCCACCCGCCCAGCGTGGCCACCACGATGGAGGACGCGGGCAGCACCGCGTGGCGGGCCACGTCCGCGGCGAACGCGAACGACAGCCCCGGCTCCATGTCGTGCCCGTACGCGTGGCGCAGCGGGAACCACCCCAGCACGAAGCCGAAGAGGTACAGCGCAAGCATGGCCAGCCAGAAGTACGGGAAGGCCCCCAGGAACGCGAGCGCCGGAGCCAGCCCCGAGTCCAGCCACCCGCCCCGGTTCCACGCGGCGAGCACGCCCAGGAAGGACCCCAACACGAAGCTGATGATGACGGCCACGCCAGCCAGGGCCACCGTCCACATCAGGCCCGTGCCGATGACCTCCGTCACCCGCGCGGGAAAGTACGCGTACGACATGCCCAGGTCGCCCTGCACCAGGTGCTTCAGGTAGGTGAAGTACTGGGCGTAGAGCGGCGCGTCCGTGAAGCCGAAGGCTGCCTTCAGCGCGCCCATGGCCTCCGGCGCGACCTTGCCCTCGAAGCGCGCGAACATCGCCGCGGCCGGGTCGCCGGGGGCCAGGCGCGGAATCACGAAGTTGAGCGTGAGCGAGGCCCACGCGGCGATGAGGTAGAAGCCCATTCGCCGGAGGATGTAGTGGCCCATGGTCAGCGCTCCCTCGGGGACAGCTGCGTCAGCACCAGCAGGCTGTCGGGCTCCGCGTGCGGCGCGAGCCGCGCGTAGGGGTTCTGCTCGGTGGGGAAGCCCGTGAAGCGCGAGGAGTTGGACTCGCCCCAGGACGGGTTGGGGAACAGCGGGATGGCGGGCGCGGTGGCGGAGAAGCGCTGCTGCACCTGGGACATCAGCGCGTGCTGCTCCTCCGGTGTGCCGGCGCGCTCGAAGCGCACGAGCAGCTCATCCGCCTGCGCGTCGCCCATGCGGTGCCAGTTGGCCGCGGCCACCTCGCCCACCGGCCGCACCGTTCGCGGCGACAACAGCCACTTGTAGAAGTTGTACGGCGTGGGGCCGTCCAGCGACCAGGAGATGGCCAGCTGGAACTCGCCCTTCTGCAGGCGCGTGAACCAGGTGCCGAACTCGTACGTCTTGAGCGTCACGCCGATGCCCAGCTTGCGCAGGTCGCGGCCTACCACCTGCCCGGCCCGCACCCAGTCCGACCACCCGCTCACGACCTCCAGATCCAACGCGAAGGGCTGCCCGTCCTTCAGGCGCCGCATGCCGTCCGCGCCGCGCGTGAGGCCCGCCTCGTCCAGGAGCTTGTTCGCCGCGGCCAGGTCGTAGTGCGTCCACGCGTCCTTGGCGACCTCCGCGTCCTTCCAGCCGGTGTACGCGTCGTTGAGGGCGGTGGCGTCCGCGGGGCGGGTGTAGCCATACATGGCCACCTCCACCAACCGGTCGCGGTCCAGCGCCATGCTCAGCGCCTTGCGCACGCGCACGTCGTCCAGGGGCGGGCGCGTGGTGTTGGGATAGAGGAAGACGGTGCTGCCGTAGAGCGGGAACCAGCGCGCGTGGTGCGCGGGGTCTCTCGACACGAAGGTGCGGTCCACGGCCGGCACGAAGTTGCCCGCCCAGTCCACCTCCCCCTCCACGAGCGCCATGTTGGCCTGGTCGTTGGTGGGGAACGCGAGGAAGCGCAGCGCGGACACCGCGGGCTTGCCGGGCTGCCAGTAGTGCGGGTTCCTGCCCAGCTCGTAGACCTGGTTGCGGAACAGCGTCACCTGGGTGAACGGCCCGGTGGCCACCGGCTCCGGGTTGGTGAACGTCACCGGGTCCGCGACGTCCTTCCAGACGTGCTGGGGCACGATGATCTGATGCGCCAGGTCGCTGAAGCCCGGCAGGTACACGCGCGAGAAGGTGAAGGCGACGGTGCCCTTCCCTTCCGCCTTCACGTCCGTGAGGAAGCGCCACACGCCGCCCGCGTCCAGCGCCGGGTGCTGCTTGAGCAGGCCGAAGGTGTAGACGACGTCGTCCGCGGAGAAGGGCTTGCCGTCGGACCAGAGGACGCCGTCGCGCACGTTGAAGCGCAGCGTGAGCTGGTCCTCAGACCACGCGTGGCCGGTGGCCAGCCACGGCACCCACTTGCCCTGCGCGGAGCTGAAGATCTCCATGCACTCGTACACGCCCGCCCGGGTGGGCCAGCGCGCACCGGCGCCCGCGAACAGCGGGTTGAAGTTGCGTACCCACGCGCTCTGCTGCTCCACGGAGACGAAGAGCACGCCCGGCGGCCGGGGGCGCGGCTCGGACGAGCACGCCACCAGCAGCGCCAACGGCAGGAGCGCGCGGGCGAACCTCACTGCGCGACCCTTTCGTAGACGCGCACGTAGTCCACCTTCATCGTCTGCGGGAACACCGTCTTGGAGTCCGGCGGGCCCACGAACGAGCCGCCCACCGCGATGTTCAGGATGATGAAGTGCGGATGGTCGTAGACCCACTTCCGGCCGGACGGCAGGTTCTTCGGCGTCACCTCGAAGAAGACGGTGTCGTCCACGATGAAGCGCAAGAGCTCCGGCTCCCACTCCACCGCGTAGATGTGGAAGTCCTCGGCGAGCGGCGGCCCGGAGACGGCGTGCTGGCGGCCGAGGTTCGAGCCACCGGAGTAGCCCGGCCCGTGGATCGCGCTGCTGACAACGGAGGGGATCTGCCCCTTGTGCTCCATGATGTCGATCTCGCCGCAGGCCGGCCAACCGACGGAGTCCACGTCCGCGCCCAGCAGCCAGAACGCCGGCCAGATGCCCCGGCCCGTGGGCAGCTTGATGCGCGCCTCGATGCGACCGTAGGCCTTGCTGTAGCGGTTCTTCGTCGTCAGGCGCGCGGACGTGTAGTCGTTGTTTCCGTAGCGCTCCTTGCGCGCGATGATGGCCAGGTGGCCCTCGCCATCCAGCTGCGCGTTCTCCGCCCGATTGGTGTTGTACTCGTACTGGCCGTTGCCCCACCCGTCCCCGCCCACGTCCGGGACCCAGCGCTCCTTCGAGGGCAGCGAGCCCGCCGGACCGTCGAACTCGTCCTGCCAGACGACTTCCCACCCCGTGCCCGGCTGCTCCGTGACGGGCTTGGGTTGCTCGTTTTGCTTGTTATCCAGACCTGCTGCCGGATCACACGAAGCCATTCCCAGGCCCGAAAGGGCCAGGGCGAGGACAAGACGGCGCGAAGTCATGCACTTCTCCCGACGTTCTGCGTGGGAAAGAGGGAGCGGTCGCGCAGCGCCGCCTGGAGCACCAGGGTGGCCGCGCCCACGGCGATGGCCCGCTCTCCCAGCACCGACGTGACGATGCGCGTCTCCGCCATGGAGACAGACAGGGCGCGCTGCCGCACGGACGCGCGCAAGGGGTCGAGCAGCATCTCGCCCACGGAGGAGATCTCCCCGCCCAGCACGACGATGGCGGGGTTCAACAGGTTGAGCAGGCCGCCCACGGCGATGCCCAGGTAGGCGCCCATGCCGTCGATGATCTGCTTCGCGGCGGCGTCACCCGTGCGGGCGCCCTCCACCAGGTCGCGCACGGTGGGGCCCTTGCGGCCTCGGGTGCCCATGAGCTCGCGCGCGCGTTCGGTGAGCGCCGTGGAGCCAATGAGGGTGACGAGGCAGCCCCTCAGGCCGCAGACGCAGAGCGGCCCGTTGGAGTCCACCGGGATGTGGCCGATTTCACCGGCCGTTCCGCCAGCGCCCCGGTACACGTCGCCGTGGATGATGTGTCCGGCGCCGATACCGGTGGCCAGCTTGATGTACGTGAGGTCCTCGCCGCCGGAGCCCGCGCCCCAGAAGCACTCCGACAGCGCGCCAAGGTTCGCGTCGTTGTCCACGAACACCGGCATGTCGAAGGTGGTCTCGAACCACTCCTTCACATCCACGTGCTTCCACGCGGGGAGGATGAGGGGGGACATCTTGCCGGGGGCCGCCGGGTGCACGGGGCTGGGCACGGCCACCCCCATGCCGACGACGGACCGGCGCGGGACGCGCTCGGCGTCCAGGCACTCGAGGACGAGCTCCTTCGCCTTCTGCAGCGACCCTTCCGGATCACCGCGCACCGCGTGGCTCGCCTTGCTTTGCGTGCGCACGCGGCCACGGAGGTCCGTGAGGACGACGGTGACGTGGGAGGCGCCCAGTTCGACGCCCACCAGGCTGAAGGCTTCGTCGCAGAAGCCGATGAGGGTGGGACGGCGGCCCCCGCGGGAGACCCCGGCGCCAATGCTGCGCACCAGGCCCGCGTGCTCCAGGTCCGCGACGATGGCGGAGACGGTCGACGGGCTGAGCTCCGTGCGCCGGGCGATCTCCGCCCGGGAGATCTGACGCTCGCGCCAAATCATGTTGAGCAGCAGGCCGCTGTTCTGCGCGCGCATGCCCGCCGCATCGACCGTCAACACCGCCGTTCCCGCTTTCATCGTCCGCTCACGTTCCTGGTTGGGCGCACCGGGCGCTCAGATGGGGGTCACTGCCACTGGATGTCGTCGATGTAGAACACGAACGGCTCGTCGTGGCCTCCCGCGGACCATCCGAAGCCCGCCGCTACGTCGGCGTAGCGGATCTTGCTGATGTCGAGCGTGTACTTGGTGGGCGTCGTGGCCAGCACGGCGGCCGGGCTGAGCTTCTTCTCGAAGCCATCCTGGGAGTCAGGGCCGTAGCCCACGAAGAAGTCGACGGTCTCCCCGCCCTTGTCGCTCCAGGCGTAGAACGTCACGGCCTTCGCGCCGTCCGGCACCAGGAAGCCCGGCGTGTTGGACTTGCCCCAGTTGTCCTGCGGGTACTGCCAGAAGACGCCTGCCCAGTTCTTGCTCTTCTTCGTGTAGGTGAACTTGTGGCACGTCCCCAGGCCCGAGCCCGGGCGGGGCGTGGCGCAGATGGGCTCGTCCACCAGGCCGTTTTCCGAGCCGTCACCCATGTAGCCGCTGGACTGCCAGGTGCCGTCCACCGCCAGGGGCAGCGTCGTCTGGGTGCCGGCGTCGGTGGTGGTGCCGGCGTCCGTCTCCGTGCCCGCGTCGGTGGTGGTGCCCGCGTCGGTGTTCGTCCCGGCGTCCGTGTTGGTGCCCGCGTCGGTGGTGGTGCCCGCGTCGGTGTTCGTCCCGGCGTCCGTGTTGGTGCCCGCGTCAGTCTTGGTACCGGCGTCGTTCTGGGTGCCAGGCGTGGGGTCGTCCTCGGGATCACAGGCCCCCACGAGCCCCGCGAGCGCGAAAACTCCGACAGCCGTCAACGTCCACGCGAAACGCTTGTTGCGAAGCATGAATCCCCTCCGGGTTGTCTTGCTGGGATGACTTCGTTCTTACGGCGAAGAAATCAAAACCTGCTGGAATCCGTCGCCCACATGCCGCGCCGCGTCACCCATGCAGCCACACGCCAGAGGAGAAACCGCCGTCTCCCGCCGCCGGGGCCCCTGCCAACTGGAGCCGCCCCGCGTCCCCGCCCACCGCGAACATGCGAGTTCGTTCGATTGACGAAGAAATACCAGCCCCCTTTACCCATTTGCAAGCAGCCGAGAACACGCTCCGTGCGGTCAATCTGTTGATGCAGTGCGCCGTGTCGCGCCCGGCCGGAGGACGTGGGAAGCCTCCGCAGACAGGACCATCCAGTCACGATGAAAGAGCGGGCCGGATGAAGCCCTGCCTGCATCAGCCCACAACCAGGGATAGAGAGGCCGAGCAGCACCGTGCCCCAGCTAGGAGCGGGCCAGGATGACCAGCACAGGCCAGAGCAGGATCCTGCCCACGAGGAACCGACCAATGAGTGCCGGCAGCATGGTGATCGCTCCGCCCACTGCAACCGCAGACGGGAGAAGCATGAGCGCAATCATGACGGGTGATCCGCCATCACGCCCACCATCGAGCCCGCAGGATCACGTGGAAGAGCGTGAACCTGACAATTGCTTGCGGACCTGTCGCGGAAATGGCCGACCATGAGCCGGACCACGGCCAGCCGCCATTCAACTTGCGACTGCCTAGGTGAATTGCCCTAGCAGGCTGTTGAGAAACCCCTCCGAGGGATCGACACCCCGCGCCGTGGCGTGGTGTCCTCCGCGCCTCGGAGGGAGTGATGCGCGGGCGGTCCAAGCAGCAGACGACGCTGTTCAGCTTGAGGACACCAGGAGACCGGGTGCCCGCGGGACATCCGCTGCGCAGGGTGAAGGACATGGCGGACGTCGCGCTGGCGGCGCTCTCCCCGACGTTCGATGAGATGTACAGCGGCACCGGCCGGCCGAGCATCCCGCCGGAGCAGTTGCTGAAGTCCTGCCTCCTCATGGCGTTCTACTCGGTGCGAAGCGAGCGGCTCTTCTGCGAGCAGCTCGACTACAACCTCTTGTTCCGATGGTTCCTCGACATGGGGATGGAGGACGCGTCCTTCGACCACAGCACCTTCTCGCAGAACCGGGACCGACTGCTGGAGCATGACGTCGCCCGGAGATTCTTCCTGGCGGTGATGAACCAGGCGCAAAGCGCGGGGCTCACCAGCAATGAGCACTTCAGCGTGGATGGCAGCCTGATTGAAGCCTGGGCGTCCCTGAAGTCCTTCCGCCCGAAGGACGAGAAGGACGACAAGAGGGAGCCGCCCGACGACAAGGGCAACCCGACGGTGAACTTTCACGGGCAGAAGCGAGGCAACACGACGCACGCCTCGACGACGGACCCGGAGGCGCGGCTGGCGCGCAAGGGCGACGGCAAGGAGGCGCGGCTGGCCTACAGCCTCAATGGCGTCATGGAGAATCGCAACGGGCTGCTCGTGGACCTCGCGGTGATGCCAGCGGATGGCTTCGCCGAGCGCGACGCAGCCGTGATGATGCTCGAAGGGCTGAAGTCCCGGAACGAGCGCTCCTCCGTGGGCGCCGACAAGGGCTACGGTAACCGTCCGGCCAACGACGTGCCGTGAGGGATTGCCGGGGGCGCGGCGCGCAGCGGACGCTTCTGGGTATGCCGAAGCAGGTGGAGAAGCCGGAGTGGGCGCGCATCGCGGAGGCCTTTGAGGCG
>NZ_RAWO01000131.1:0-436 GCF_003668955.1 Corallococcus sp. AB038B
CGGAGATGTCCCGCGCGCGCCAGACGTTGGTGGCGCTGTACCGCGACGAGTCGGACGTGGGCGTGCGCACGTCCATCCTCCAGAGCCTCGCCCGGCTGGGCTTCGCCAGCGCGGTGCCGGAGCTGCGGGGCTTGCGCAACGTCGACCCGCGCCTCGTGCCGGAGGTCGACGCGTGGATTCGAGCATTGAGTACGGGTCTTCAGGAGTGGAGCCTGATCCTGAGGGAGAAGCAGCGGTTGGCGCAGGCTCGATGAGCAGCAGTCCTTCTGGGGGCCGCATGGGCGGCCCGAAAGGAACAACGATGCGTAGCCCCAAGTCGCGCCTCGCGGCGCTGACGGCCCTGGTAGCCCTCCCCACCGCCGCACTCGCCTACACCGCCGTCGCGCCGTACCCCAGCACGGTGACGGCCACCACGTACTACTCCAGCGGCACGTAC
>NZ_RAWO01000132.1:0-435 GCF_003668955.1 Corallococcus sp. AB038B
TGCTGATCCTCATCATCAATCTTACAATGGTTATCAACCAATTCATTATGCATCTGAACGTGGTCATAATGAATGTGTTCGAATCTTAGTATCGAAATCGGCAGATACAGTGAACGAACAAACAAATCAATTATTCACACCTCTTCATCTCGCTTGTAAAGCTGGTTCATTAGAAACGATTGAGACATTAATATTCCATGGTGCGAACTTCAGATTGAGAGATCAGAATGGTTTCAATTGTCTCCACATTGGTAAATATCGATATTTTCTTTTCTGTTGATTATTGTTACTCTCTAGCTTGTCAACATTCTCATTTGAAGATTGTTCAATGGCTGGTCGAAAAGCTGAATGCAAATATCAACGATGTGGATTATCACAATTCCACACCGATTCATTGTGCAGCAGCCAATGGAAATGAAAATCTCATCTCTTATT
>NZ_RAWO01000133.1:0-435 GCF_003668955.1 Corallococcus sp. AB038B
GAGGTAGCGGGACACCTACTCGGGGTCGGCCTTCAACTCTTCAGGAAGAGGCGCGACCATGAACAGTCGCCGTCCTTGCGCTTCAACGACCATGAAGCCCTTGCCAGCAATCTTCACACGCTCGGAGTCCCGGGCCGTGCCACTGGCGAGCCACTGGTCCGCTGCTTCTCGCGTCGCGAACTCGTGGGAGACTTCGACTGTGAAGGCTGTGTCGGAGAATCGCGCGTAGTACGTGGCGAAGTCGGCCTCCTGCCCACGGTCGCGGATGTAGAGCAGCGCGGCCTGGGCAAGTTCGAGCGCCGCTCGTTCCTTCGAGCCCTCCGACTGGCCGTCGATGAAGGGGTTCAGCGCGAGGAGCATGTTGTCCAAATCGAGACCGGGCGTCTTTGCCATGGCGTCACCTGATATCCGTCATCCGCTCACAGTGGGGCAAGA
>NZ_RAWO01000134.1:0-435 GCF_003668955.1 Corallococcus sp. AB038B
ATATAAGCGGACTTTTTCATGGCTTGAAATTGGTAAACATGATTGATTCCATCTAATAATATCGCCCAAACTTCATCTAATTTCACATGTCGATTTGTCTGTGGCATTCTTCTGTCACTTAAATGAATGAAAAATAATAAGAACAGAATAATCAGCTGGTTGTGCAGGTTCAGTAGAGGAAAGAGATCGACAAGTTGATTGTTCAAAATTTCAGCGAATGAGAATTCAGGAGGACTGATGAGATGATTATATTTCGAAAAAATGAGTCTCGTTTTGTACAGTTTATCGGATGAGGAAGAAAACAGTCCAAAACGTGTGAAAGTCTCCTCGGCGAACGAATCAATCAATAAAAATGATCGAGTTCGATTATTTCCGCATGAAGTTGGAAATTGGGCTTTGTCGATTTATTCGTTCGGTAAACAATTGAATTTCTTC
>NZ_RAWO01000135.1:0-435 GCF_003668955.1 Corallococcus sp. AB038B
CGAAGAGCCGCACGTCAACCCAGCGCCGCAGCACCGGGAGATGTGGCTCCAGGACCCGGATGGCTATGTCGTCGTCCTCGCCAGTCCAGACGGAGAGGCAGAAAGCGGGTCGCCGAGGTGATGCCCGCCGGCTCCTCGTGACGGCAGGGCCGCGCGTCATCGTTCCACCGTCAGAAGTACTCGGGATGCTCGGTGGCCAGCATCTCCTCCAACGCGCTTACGTCCTTCAGCAGGTGGTGGCCTGGCGCGATGTTCCTCGCCGCGTCCCAGCACAGCCAGGCCGCGCCCATGTCCCAGTCCGAGACGCAGATGTATCCCAGGTCCTTGTAGGCCCCCGTGAAGTATGGATTGGCCTCGATGACCTTGAGCAGCAGCGCTCGCGCCTCCTGGGACTCCCCGAGGGCACGGCGGGCCCCGGCCTCGAGGCTCATGAGG
>NZ_RAWO01000136.1:0-434 GCF_003668955.1 Corallococcus sp. AB038B
CTGGATAGTCACATTATCAAGCTATTCAAACAAGTTTCATCATGTCTCACCCACTGAATTAATGGGAAAAAAATAAAGAGAAAAAGAAAAGAGCGGAGCAGTTTTTATTTATTCTACGCACCCTCCAAATGACGTCTCTAGTCGTTCTCTCCATAGAGATGCGTTCAAGTGTAAGCGACAAAGGAATGCTTCCCATTTCAACGACATTCTCCTCCTTTTTTTGCTATGTCATTTCCTGGTGTGACAGGCACTAATGACGGGGCTAAAAAGAAAAAAACACTCGAGCAAGTCATGGTGTCACTCCTGACGACCGCCCAAGTGGCGGATGACGTCGAGCATTCGACGGTTTATCAGTGAAAATGCTTCGTTATCGTCATTTTCTCTTTCTCTCGCCTAGTCTTCGGACGTCTTCTCACTTCAACTGCTGTCATTGC
>NZ_RAWO01000137.1:0-434 GCF_003668955.1 Corallococcus sp. AB038B
TCGCTTGAAGAAATTTGTGACTGAGATTATGCCAAATGGACTTCAGTCATTAGTTAGTGAGAGTGGTTCTAATTTAAGTGTTGGTCAAAAACAATTGGTCTGTCTCGCACGAGCTATTCTCAAGAAGAGTAAAATTTTAGTGATCGATGAAGCTACAGCGAATGTCGATAATGTGTAAGTAGAAAGATGTTTGAAAGTCTGCAATAGTTTGATGTGTTGAAGAACGGATGAATTAATTCAACGAGCCATTCGAGAGAAATTCAAGGATTGTACAGTATTAACAATAGCACATCGTTTACGAACAGTGATCGATAGTGATCGAATACTAGTAGGTGAATTGTTTCAGCTCAATCGATTTGTAATACATTTGGACAGGTCTTTGGCAATGGCGAGGTTTTAGAATTTGATAGTCCTGGTGTGCTTCTTTCGGATGG
>NZ_RAWO01000138.1:0-434 GCF_003668955.1 Corallococcus sp. AB038B
ATCGCGGATTGGGTTCAAAGATGTTTTCGAATAAAATCTAATTTCGTCAATATCGAAGAGTAGACACCAGGTTTAATCCTCTCGGCATTTGTACCATGAGATGTGATGCCGAATAAATACCAACGATGGTCTGTTTGATTAAGAATCATCAACGGGCCGCCACTATCGCCTTCTAAAAGCAAAAAAACACTTCTTCAGAATGAGTCATTTTCAATTTCCTTCTTCTGTTCTTTTTGTTCCGGGACGAAAACAAAATCAACTAATTCTGCTTCAAGGTGACGGAAGGACAAGCTCAATGGCAATTCAATGCCAATCCGGATCCATTCTCTTCGACTGAACCTCAATGGACGGCTTATAGCAAAGAAGATAATGAATTAATTGAACAAAAATTCCAATCTCAAGCGCGGAAAACCGAACTAAAAAGTTATGTCATT
>NZ_RAWO01000139.1:0-433 GCF_003668955.1 Corallococcus sp. AB038B
CAACTCTCCTAACAAACAAACCTCGTTTGGATCTCCATCAATCTCAAAGTGCAGTTGATTTTCATCGAGATATTCATTCGCTTCTTCATCACTGTTATCATTCCGAGAAAAAAAGGCGAAGAATATCGCCGACGAGATGATTTTCATTGGTTGACTGATGAGAATCGAAGAGAAAAATCCAGTGAGAATCGATGCTAACCATTGTTGAGTTTTCAAATCACCAAATTCAATTCCGGGAACGATGATGAAGAACATCAAAAGAATCACTAATATCAAACAGAGACCATAAACAAGAAACAAACACCACCAAGGCAATGTCAATCCTGATTTCTTTTTTTGATCATTGCTCGTCACACGTGTATTGATCTGTGACAAAGCTTCTTGCACAGGTGAGATGCGTTGTTGGCGAGTTCGAAGACGACGAAAGAGTTGG
>NZ_RAWO01000014.1:0-233530 GCF_003668955.1 Corallococcus sp. AB038B
CTGCCTTGCTGCCCCGACCCGCCCTGCCCCGTCCCGCCCCGTGCTGCCCCGTCCCGCCCCGCCGCCCTGCCCGCCCACCGTCCCGCCCGTCCTGCCCTCATACCCAAGAGCAACTGCCGTGCCGTCGCTCAACCCAGCGTTTTCCGAGGGAACAAAGCCCGGAGCACCCCTGCCTCGCAGGGCAGGACTGACTTTCTTTCAGCCCGGCTCCAGGTAGATCCGCCCTCTTTCCTGCCCTCCGGTGCCATGCGCACCCCGGCGCACGTCAGGCGGGGGACGGAGCTGTCCGACGCTGGGACAGCACACCGTCCACGCAGGGGTGGATGTGCGAGGACCTGGGAAGCTTCAGGGACGGTGGGCCCTGACGCGGGGCCGCCCGGGGAGTTGGGGGCCATCCAGGCGTCAGGGTGGGGATTCCGCGGACGGCGCCTGCCTCGGGGGCGGCGCGCATCCGTCACGACTCACACGGCTACTTCGACGGCGGCACCAGGACGAGGATGAGTTCGCCACCCACGTGCTTGCCGGCCTTCTGGTACACGGCGCCCTGACGGCCCAGCTCCACCTCCACGGAGGACTGGTTCGGGATGATGACACGCAGCGTGGCGCTGCCGTCCTTCATGCCCAGCAACTGGAGCGACGCGTTCGTCCCGTTGGGGAGCTTCACTTCCGTGGGCTTCTGGGCGCCCACCTCCACGGTGTCCAGCGACATGCGCTTGAAGGAGGTGAAGCTGAAATTCTGCTTCTGGAACGCCTCCTTCATCTTGTTGAGCTCGGGCGGCTCCACCGCGGTGCCCTTGTTGGAGGCCAGCACCACCTCCACCTGCACCTTCACCTTCTGCTCCTGGGCGGAGGCGACCGCCGGCCCCATCACCAGACCCACGGCGAACAGCAGAGCCAGCACCGCCCACGTCGGCTTCGTCATAGCGCTCCTCCGGTGGGCCGGGGCGGGACGGACGGAGCCGGCGTCGGCTGTCCTCCCTGGCCATCCTGCTCCACGCTCGAATCCTGGGACTCCACCGCGCCCGGCTTCTTCTCCTTCACGGGCTCCGGGGCCTGCTCCTGCTCGTCCACCATCCAGATGATGGAGCCGCCGCCCTCTGTCTCCATCACCACCGGGGCCACGCGGGCGCCCTGGTAGGACTGGATGGACTTCACCGTCATGCGCTCGGCGGCGTAGCCCTCCGGCGCGCTGTCGCGCAGCACCAGCGGCAGGGCCACCAGCATCACCACCGCGGCGGTGGCCAGCGACGAAATCATCGCCGTGCGCTGGTAGAGGAACATCTCCGACAGGGCCAGCCGCATCCGCTCGATGAGGGGCGGCTTCTCCGGCGTCACCCGGGCCATGACCTTCTGGGCGAAGTCCTTGAAGTCGACGTCGTCCACCGCCATGTCCAGGCCGACCCGGAGCAACCCGGACTCGGCGCGCAGGTCCGCCGCGCGGCCTGTGCAATCCCGGCAGGCGGCCAGGTGCCGCTCCACGTTGACGCGCTCCCCGGGAGCGATTTCACCGTCGATGTAGGGAGACAGGAGCGGTACGAAACGCTCACACGCGGGATTTCCGGCCATACTCTTCACCCTGCGGGCTGGTGGGAATTCGTCGGTGAGGACGCGACGGGCCCCACGGATATTCGAGGAGGCCTTTCTGGCATCCTCATTCGTTGCCCACTCCGCTCTTGGCTTCGTCCAGCTCCAGATAATCCCCCAGGATTTTCTGCACCTTGGCGCGCGCGTGGAAGAGCCGGCTCATCACCGTGCCCTTGGGGATGTCCAGCGTGCGGGCCAGGTCCTCGTAGGACATTCCCTCGATTTCGCGCAGCAGGAGGATGGCGCGGTGCTTCTCCGGCACCGTGGCCAGGGCTTCCTGGATCTTCTCCGCCAGCTCCTTGCGCAGGGCGCTCTTCTGGGGATTGGTCCCCAGGCGGCTGCCGAGCGCGCCGATGCGGGCTTCGGAGAGGTCCACTTCCTGCGTCTCGTCGAACTCCACGGCCTCGCCGCCGCCGCGGCGCTTGCGCAGCACGTCGATGCAGATGTTGGACGTGATGCGGTAGAGCCACGTGTAGAAGGACGCGTCGCCCTTGAAGTGGTCCAGGTACTTGTAGACCTTGACGAACGCCTCCTGAGAGACGTCCATCGCCTCCTCCTTGTCCTTCAGCATTCCGAGCGCGACGGCATACACCTTGCGCTGGTAACGCTCGACGAGGAGCTTGAAGGCGCGCTGGTCCCCGCTGCGGACGCGCTTGACGAGTGTGAGGTCGTCGGTGGCCAAGTGCGCGGCACCGTAGCACAAGCCGCGCCAACCCCAAGGCTTTCGACGCGCCCCGTCGCTCCTAGAGGGAGCTGACGAGCGCGATGGCCGCCAGGGCCAGGCCCACCATGGCCAGCACCGCTCCGAAAATCATGCGGTCCCACTGGGCCTGGGTGACGGCGGAGTCCTCCGTGTCCTCGCCGGCCCGGAAGGTGTGGAGCACGTTCCAGAACATGCGGCCGCCCAGCCGGCGGTCGGTGCCATGGCGGTCGCGGGGGTCGTCGTTCTGGAGGGGCTGTCCCTGGGCGTCCCGGCGCACGAAGGGGCCGGGCAGCGGCTGGTAGAGGCCAGGGGTGAGCGGGGCGGCCTGCTCGGAGTGCCGCACGTCGGGAGGGGGCTCCAGCCGGACGGCGTCCGCGCGCTCGCGGGCCTCCTCGGGGGTGGGCGCGTCCATCACCCACATCCCGGCCTCCACGCCGTTCTGCCCGGTGTGGGCGTCCTGGAGGTGGGCGAAGCCCTGGTCCTTGAGGGCCTGCTCGAAGGCGGCCTTGCCCTCCGCGGCGGGCGGGTGCTGAGCGGCGGCCTCCGCGTAGGCGGCGAAGAAGACCCACAGGCGGGCCACCCGGTCCGACGAGGGCAGCGACGAGGGCCGCACCTGCGCGGACAGGAGCGCCCCGTCCGACGCGAAGCGCTTGCCCACCGCGAGGTGGCTCTCCAGGTCGTTCAAGTCGGAGGGGATGAGCGACTCCACGTCCAGCACCGGCCCCCGCGCCTCGCCCGCGCCCAGGTAGGGGCTGGCGGTGGTGGGGAGGGAGCCGGGCGTCCGGAAGCCGTCGCCGCCCTTGCGCCGGGGGGTCTGCGTGGCCGCGCCGGGGGACTCGAAGCCCGTGCCGACGTCCGCGCGAGGGGCCCGACCCGTCCCGTCAGAGCGAGGCCCCCGGTTGGGAATGCCGACGCGGACCGAACGGGGGCCCACGTCGCCACCCTCCGGAGAGGCGCCGGCCTCCGTCCCTTCGCCACCGGGGAGGCCGGGCTCGCCGGGCTCCGCTCCAGACTCCAACGGCGCGCCACCATCGGCTTCCGGCGGAAGTCCCACGGGCGGGGAGCCAATGCGGGTGCGGTCGCCGGACGTGGTGGTGGGGGTGGAGGTCTCCATCCCGTCATCGCGGAACGGAGACGCCGGCGACGGGCCCGTCGGCGCGGAGGGCCCACCGCCGGAGCGGGGCCCACCAGAGCCGGGAGGACCTCCTGCGCGGGGGCCGCGGATGTCGCCGACGTTTCCCATCACGAAGGATTCTCTCACAACGAGAACCCCGAGTTGCATGGGGGGCTACTCCCCCTCGCGCTCCACCTCCACGGGGCTGGTCATTCCGTTGGCATCCAGACGGACGCGGTACACGGCGTTGAGGCCGTCGCCATCTTCGTCCACGCGGGCGAGGCAGGACACCTCGGGTTCACCCACGGGGCTCTCCTCCACCCGCACCTCGTACTGGAGGTGAACGGCGGGGCCGGGATCGAAGCCAATGCGTCGGAAGTCCTCGTGGTCGTTCGGGAACGGCACGGCCTCGCCCCGCTGGGGCACGGGGGCGGGATAGGGCGCGATGGACACGTAGTCGCCGTGCTCGTCGCGGAAGCCCTGCACTGCGTCGCACAGGGCCAGCACCTGGACGCGGGCCTCATTGGCCACCCGCTCCGGCGACGCGCGGCTCCGGCCCGACGCCCCCATGATGGGCAGGTAGGCGATGTACAGGCAGCTCATGGCCACGGCGAGGAACACCGTGACCGCGACGCCCACGCGCACCGCGAGGTTGCGCGGGCGCGCGGGGCCGGGCTCTGGAGCCGAGGACATCAGGCCCACTCCCGGGGATTGCGCAGCACCTCCACCAGCCGGCCTTCGGGCGTGCCGGGCTCCGGGTGGTAGTCGTAGCGCCAACGCACGCGCGGCGGCAGCGACATCAGGATGGACTCCGTGCGCCCCTGCGTCTCCAGGCCGAAGAGGGTGCCCCGGTCGTAGACGAGGTTGAACTCCACGTAGCGGCCCCGGCGCACCTCCTGCCAGTAGCGCTGCTCCTCCGTCACCGGCGTGTCCTTGTGCTTCCGCGCGATGGGCAGGTACGCGGGGATGAAGCTGTTGCCGCACGCCTGCACGAACGCGAACTCGCGCTCCAGGTCACCGCCCATGTTCTCGAAGAAGATGCCGCCCAGGCCGCGCGCCTCGCCCCGGTGGCGCAGGTGGAAGTACGAGTCGCACGCGGCCTTGAAGCGCGGGTAGTACGTGGGGTCGTGCGCGTCGCACGCGGCCTTGTGCGCGCGGTGGAAGTGCGCCGCGTCCGCTTCATCCAGGTAGTACGGCGTCAGGTCCGCGCCGCCGCCGAACCACGCGCGCCCGCCCTGGTGGATGAAGCGGTAGTTGGCGTGCACCGTGGGCACATGCGGGCTCTTCGGGTGCAGCACCAGCGACAGGCCACCGGCCCAGAAGGTGCGCCCCTCGCCCTGGAGCTTCCTGGCGAAGGCCTCCTCCAATTCGCCGTGGACGATGGAGATGTTGACGCCCGCCTTCTCCAGGACGGCGCCATCCTCCAACACGCGGCTGCGGCCGCCACCGCCGCCGGGGCGGCTCCACGCGTCCTCGCGGAAGCGGCCCTGGCCGTCCAGTTCCTCCAGCGCTCCGCAGATGTCGTCCTGGAGCTTCTGGATGAAGGCGGCCATGCGCCCCTTCAAACCCTCCACATCCACCGTCGCCGTCATGCCCGTTGTCTCCCTGTCGCGGGTTGAACGGGCAGACACACTACTAAGGGCCCTGGGCGGACGGGGCCTCGAAGTCCACGGGAGGCGTGGATGGCGCCAGGTTGCCCGCTGCATCGAAGGCCTCGATGCGCGCGCGATAGCTGCGCCCGTCCTCCAGGGAGAACGCACCACCGCAGGCCTCATGCCCCAGATAAGCCGTATTGCCTTGCACGGGCAGCAGGTACTGCTGGGGAGAGATGCCCAGCCGGCGCGGCGACAGCTTCACCACCAGGAAAGCGGGGCTCTCCTCGCGCAGCGCCAGGTTGAGCTTCACGAAGCGCGCGATGCCCTGGGGCGAGCGGCGCACGAAGCCTTCCGAGACCGCGGGGCGCTTCACCCATTTAGGCGCCTTGGCGTCCGGCCCCTTGCCGCTCAGCCACGACGGCTGCGCGCCCACCTGGCCGTTGAGGAGGGCGATGTTGGGGAGCACCTCCTGCAGGTTCAGGAAGTAGCGCTTGTCCGCCTGCATTGGCTCCGCCAGCTTGAGGATGACGGTGGCGCGGCCCAGGGAGCTCTCCCAACCCTTGGTGACCTTGAGCTTCACCTCGTGGTCGGTGGAGACGAGCTTCAGCGGCTTGCCCACCAGTCCCAGCACCGGCGACTTCGCGGTGCCCACGCCCTCCAGCAGGATGCGCATGTTGGTGGGGACGATGCCGCCCGGCGCGGGATACAGCTGCACTCCGTCGCCGGTGCACTGGGCGGAGGCGTTGGCGGCGGACAACAGGGCAGCGGCGAACACGAGGGCTCGGAACACGATGCCGCTCAGTGTGCGCCGGGAAAGGCCGCGAGGGAAAGTCCCGGCGGCGCCTGCCCTTCAGTGCTTGGGGCCGTCGTCCTCGCCCAGGGTGATGGCGCCGAAGCGCGCTTCGTAGCGCTGCACGTTTTCCTGGAGTGCCTTCAAGAGCCGCTTGGCGTGGCGCGGGCTGGTGATGATGCGCGAGCGGACACGGGCCAGGGGCTGCTGAGGTTGGACATAGAGGAAGTCCAACACGAACTCCGAGTCCGTGTGATTCGTCAGGACCAGGTTGCTGTACTGGCCATTGGACACCTCTTCGGTCATCTGCACCTGGAGCTGCACTTCAGGGGGCTTCGTCGGAGTGTCGGCCATGAGTCAGGCGGCATAGCGCCTGGGGCCCGTCGTGGCCAGTGTCCTCCCCGTGAGCACGCGCTGGCGGGACATCGACGGAGAGTCCACCGCGCCCTTCACGCTGGGGCGGGGGCCGGACGCCTGCCTGCTCTTGCATGGTTTCACCGGCAGTCCCTGGGAGGTGCGTCCCCTGGGTGAGGCCCTGGCGGCGCGGGGGATGCGCGTGGTGGCGCCCAGGCTTCCGGGGCACGGCACCACGCCAGAGGCGATGCTGGGCGTGGACTTCCGCGACTGGCAGGCCTGCGCGGACGAAGCGCTGGCGTCGCTCTCCGGACACCGCCGCGTGTTCGTCGCCGGACTGTCCATGGGTGCGCTCCTGGCGCTGCGGTTGGCCGCGCATCAACCGGAAGCCGTGCACGCGCTCGCGCTGGTGGCGCCCGCGGTGCGCTTCCGGGGCGCGCGCATGGCGCTGGTGAGACAGCTGTGCCGCACGCCGCTGCTCGAATGGACCACGCCGTGGGTGGACAAGGGCGGCACGGACATCTCCGACCCGGAGGTGCTGGCGAAGGCGCCGGTGCTGCCCGCGTTCCCGGTCGCCCGGCTGCGCGACCTGTGCAGGCTGCAGGACCTGGCGCTGGCGGACGCGCCCCGGGTGCGCTGCCCGGTACTGGTGGCCACCGCTGAGCAGGACCACGTGGTGGATCCGGAGGGCGGACGCTGGCTCGCGCGGCGGATGAAGGCCTGTCCCCAGGTGCGGCACGTGGCCTATCCGGAGGGCTTCCACATCATCCCGCGCGACGTGAGCGGTGCGCGGCTCTCCCGGGAGGTGGGGGACTTCCTCCAGCCGTGGCGTGCGGAGGAGGACTTCAGGAGCCGACCGGATTGGCCGGAGCAAGACGCGCCACCGCCGTGAGCAGCTCCACCGCGTCGAGCGGCTTGGTGACGAAGGCGCTGAAGCCCGCGCGAAGGGCGCGGTCGCGGTCCTCGCGGCGCGCGGCGGCGGTGACGGCGAGCGCGGGCACACCGCCTCCGGACTCCCAGGGCAGCGCGCGCAGCCGGTACAGGAGCGAATAGCCGTCCTCGCCGGCCAGCGTCACGTCCGTCACCAGCACCGTGGGCGGAGAGCGGCGCACTTCATCCATGGCGTCAGTAACGTTGGTGGCGGTGAGCACGTGCGCGCCCACGCGGGTGAGCAGCACGGACATCCACTCGCGCGCGTCCGGCTGGCCATCCACCACCAGCACGCGCTGGCCCTCCAGCTCCGGGAAGCGCGGCAGCGTCAGGCCCTCCACGGGACGCGGCACGCGCAAGGAGCCCGGGGCCGTGCCCACGCGCGAGTTGGGCAGCACGACGGTGAACGTGGCGCCCTTCCCCAGCCCATCGCTGACGGCCGTCACGGTGCCGCCGTGCAGCTCCACCAGGTGCCGCACGATGGACAAGCCCAGGCCCAGGCCTCCGTGCTGGCGGCTCACGCTGGTGTCCGCCTGCTGGAAGCGCTGGAAGAGGAAGGGCAGGAAGTCAGCGGGGATGCCCTCGCCGTCGTCGCGCACCACCAACTCCGCGCCCTCGTCGCACGTGCGCGCGGACACCGTCACGTGGCCGCCGTGCGGGGTGAACTTGATGGCGTTGGAGAGCAGGTTCCACACCACTTGCTGCAAGCGGTCCGGGTCGCCGAACAGCGGCACGCCATCCTCGTCCACGGAGACATCGAGCGTCAGCTCACGCGCGAGCGCCGTGGGCCTGACGGCATCCAGCGCCGCCTCCACCACGTGGCCCAATTCCAGCGGCACCGGCTCCAGGCGCAGACGGCCGTTGGCGATGCGGCTGATGTCGAGCAGGTCCTCGATGAGCTGTCTTTGCGCGCGGGCGTTGCGCTCGATGGCCTCCACCGCGCGCTGTCGTTTGTCTTCACCCAGCAGGCCCTGCCGCAGCATCTGCGACCAGCCGAGGATGGACGTGAGCGGCGTGCGCAGCTCATGGGACACCGTGGCGAGGAACGCGTCCTTGGCGCGGCTGGCGGCCTCCGCGACGCTCCGGGCCGCGCGCTCCTCGTCGTACAGGCGCGCGCGATCCAGCGCCTGCGCGCACAAACGGCCCACCGTCAGCAGGAAGGCACGCTCCGGCGCGTCGAAGTCGCGCGCGTCGCCGAAGCCCAGGCCCAGCGCGCCGAACACGCGCCCACCGCTCACCAGCGGCACGGATGCCCAGGCCAACAGGGTCCGCTCACGGGACAGCTGCGCGAGCCTGGGGTAGCGCGCCATGCACTCCGTCCATGAGCTCAGCGCGCAGGGCTCGCGGGTGCGCGTCACGTCCGTGAGGGGACAGGTCGCGGAGACCTCGAAGCGCTGCCAGCCCTCCAGCTCACCGGGAGAGAAGCCATGCGCGGCGGCGCGCTCGAAGACGTCCAGGGTCGTCCCTTCTGGCACCACCACCAGGCCGGTGAGGGCCCCCATGGCGAGGGCGCCTTCGCGCGCGGCCACCTCCACCACCTGCGCGGGCGTGAGCGCTTCGGAGAGCGCGGCGGTCATCGCCTGGAGGCGTTCGGTGCGCCAGGCCGCGGTGGTCCACGCGGCGCGGCGGGTGCTCACGAGCTCCGTCACGTCCACCGCGAAGGCGAGCACGCCCTCCACCTTCCCCTGCGCGTCGCGGCGCGGCAGCAGGGACAGGTTGAAGAAGAGCTCCTCGTCCGCGGGGCACGCGCGGGCGGACGCCTCGCGCAGGTGCAGGGCTTCTCCGGTGGCGAAGACGCGGTCCCAGGCCTCGTGCCAGCCGGGGCCATCCAGTTGCGGGCAGGCCTCGCGCAGGGGGATGCCCACCTGGCCTCGCGTGTCGAGCAGCGGCAGTCGCGTGGAGGTGCTGAACTCGATGTGGTGGCCGGGGCCGCGGTAGAGGCCGAAGAAGGCAGGGAGCTGTTGAAGCAGCTCATGCAGCGGCGGGGGCACACTGCCGGACGCCGCGACCCACCCGGCCTGGGCTTCATTCATGTGTGGCCCCCCCTACCCCGCGGAAGGCAAGGCTTCCGGCGAGGAGAGGTGGCCATCAAACACCGAGACGTCTCGGCACGCACGAAAAGCAACCCGGACAACCTGCCGGGTGTCATGGGTTGAGCGCTCCCTGGCGCTGCTGGCGTCCAGTAGCGGGCATCCCTCCCGGTTGGACGGGGAAACGCTCCCGGATGCTGGGCATCGGCTATGTCGGATGCCCGGCATGCCTTCCTCTCCTCCCGATTCGCGGCCCCTCGTCGAACTGCGCGGCGTCACCAAGTCCTACGCGGAAGGCGATTCCGTGCGCGAGGTGCTCTCCGGCACATCGCTCGCCCTGCACCGGGGCGAGTTCGTGGTGCTGCTGGGCCGCAGCGGCTCCGGCAAGTCCACGCTGCTCAACCTCATCAGCGGCATCGACCAGGCGACGCACGGCGAAATCCTGGTGGAGGGCCGCGACCTGGGGCGCATGCCGGAGCGGGACCGCACGCTGCTGCGCCGCGAGCGCGTCGGCTTCATCTTCCAGGCGTTCAACCTGTTGCCCACGCTGACGGTGGAGGAGAACGTGCGGCTGCCGCTGGAGCTGCTCGGCCGCTCGAGCGCCGAGGCCAGCGCGCGGGCGAGGGAGCTGCTGGAACGGGTGGGATTGGGAACGCGCGCGAACAGCTTCCCGGACCGGCTCTCCGGCGGAGAACAGCAGCGCGTGGCGGTGGCGCGAGCCCTGGCCCATGCCCCGCCGCTGCTGCTGGCGGACGAGCCCACGGGCAACCTGGACGAGGAGACGGGCGGTCAGGTGTTGGACCTGCTGGAAGGACTCACACGGCAAGGCAACGCGTGCGCGCTCATCGTCACGCACGAACCCGCGATGGCGGAGCGTGCGGACCGCGTGCTGACGATGGAGAACGGACGCCTGGTGGAGCGCCCCGGCGGTGCGCGCGGCCGGGGAATGCCATGAGAGCGCTGCTCGCACGCTCCAGCCTGCGGCACCTGGGCGGGCACCCGTGGCTCACTGCACTGTCTCTCCTGGGCATCGCGATGGGCGTGGCGGTGGTGGTGTCCATCGACCTGGCGAGCGGCAGCGCGCTGCGAGCCTTCGAGCAATCCACCGACGTCGTCGCGGGTCGCGCAACGCATCAAATCGCAGGAGGCACCTCCGGTCTGCCGGAGGGCGTCTACACGGCGCTGAAGCTGCGGCCGGACGCACCGGAGGCGGCGCCCGTGGTGCAGGGCTTCGTGCAGGTGGAGGGTGGCAACCACCGCACGCTCACGCTGCTGGGATTGGATCCGTTCGCGGAGGCCCCCTTCCGGGACTTCTCCAGCGGGGGTGCGGTGGGGGACGTCGGCACGCTGCTCACGCGGCCCGGCACGGTGGTGATGGGCGCGAAGACGGCGCGGAGCCTGGGCGTGAAGGCCGGGGACACGCTGCCGGTGATGGTGACAGGGCTTCGCCGGGAGCTGCGCGTATCGGCCCTGCTGACGCCTTCGCAGGAGACGACGGAGCGCGCGCTGGAATCACTGCTCATCGCGGACATCTCCACCGCGCAGGAGGTGCTGGGCCAGGAGGGCCGACTGACGCGCGTGGACCTGCGATTGAAGGGCGGAGAGGCGCAGGCCGCGGCGCTCAAGGCCACGCTGCCGCCGGGCGCGGAGCTGGTCCAGACGTCCGGGCGCGCGGGCACGGTGGAGCAGATGACGCGGGCGTTCCGCACCAACCTCACCGCGCTGTCGCTGCTGGCGCTCGTGGTGGGGATGTTCCTCATCTACAACACGATGACGTTCTCCGTGGTGCAGCGGCGCGGGATGCTGGGCCGGCTGCGCGCGGTGGGCGTGACGCGAGGCGAGCTGTTCGCGGTGGTGCTGGGCGAAGCCCTGCTCCTGGGCATGGTGGGCACCGCGGCGGGGCTGCTCCTGGGCATCCTGATGGCCAGCGGCCTGGTGGGCCTCATCACCCGCACCATCAACGACCTGTACTTCGTGGTGAACGTGCGGCGTCTGTCCTTGGAGCCGTTCACGCTCATCAAGGGCCTGAGCCTGGGCCTGGGCGCGACAGTGCTGGCGGCGCTGGTGCCCGCGTGGGAAGCGGCGCGAGCGGCACCGGTGACAGCGCTGCGGCGCTCGACGGTGGAGGACGTGTCGCGCAACCGGGCGCCCCGGCTGGCGGTGCTGGGGTTGATCATCCTGGCCCTCTCGGCGGCGGTGCTCGCGTGGCCCACGCAGGCGCTGATGCCGGCGTATGCGGGGCTCTTCGGCGTGCTGCTGGGCAGTGCGCTGCTGGTGCCCTGGGTGACGGAGAAGCTGACGGTGGCGGCGGCGCGGCCGCTGGGCGCGATGTTCGGTCCACTGGGACGCATGGCGGCGCGCGGAGTGACGGCGAGCCTGTCGCGCACGGCGGTGGCGCTGGCGGCGTTGATGGTCGCGGTGGCGACGACGGTGGGCGTGGGCCTGATGGTGTCCAGCTTCCGAGGCACGGTGGCGGCGTGGCTGGAGTCCGCGTTGCAGGCGGACGTGTTCGTGTCGCCGCCGTCACTGGTGGCGCGGCGCGGGGATTCGTCGCTGGTGCCAGGGCTCGCGGAGAAGCTGCGGTCCACGCCGGGTGTCGAAGCGAGCGGATCCATCCGCGTCATCCACGTGCGCATCAACGACGTGGACACGGACCTGCTGGCGGTGGACTTCGCGAAGGGCCACGAGCGGACGTACCGCTTCAAGGAAGGACGCGCGGAGGACGTGTGGAGGCAGTTGGACGCGTCACCGGACGCGCTCATCGTGTCGGAGCCCTTCGCGTTCCACCGGGGCGTTCACGCGGGCGACACGCTGCGAGTCGCCACCGACAAGGGGCCGCACGACTTCCGCGTGGCGGGCGTGTACTTCGACTATGGCTCGGACGTGGGGACGGTGCTGATGCCGCGTGCCACGTATGAGCACTGGTACGAGGACCGGGGCGTGTCCGGCCTGTCCCTCTTCGCCGCGCCCGGACAGGACGTGGACGAACTGGTGGCCCGCGTGCGCGACCGCGCGGGCGGTGAGCAGGCCTTGAACGTGCGCGCGAACCGGGCGCTGCGGCAGGCGTCGATGGAGGTGTTCGACCGGACCTTCACCATCACGCAGGTGCTGCGCTTGCTGGCCATTGGCGTCGCGTTCGTGGGCGTGCTGAGCGCGCTGATGTCGTTGCAGTTGGAGCGGGCGCGCGAGTTCGCGGTGCTGCGCGCGACGGGGCTCACGCCGGGACAACTGTGGGGCATGGTGTCGTTGCAGACGGGCCTGCTGGGCTTGCTCGCGGGGCTGTTCTCCGTGCCGTTGGGGTTGGCATTGGCCTATGTGCTGGTGCACGTCATCAACCAACGCTCGTTCGGGTGGACGTTGCAGCTGGTGGTGGCGCCGGGCGTGGTGGGACAGGCGCTGGTGCTGGCCCTGGTGGCGGCGGCGCTCGCGGGGCTGTACCCGGCGTGGCGCATGGCGCGCGCGAACCCGGCCATGGCGCTGCGGGAGGAGTGAGGCATGGGGCGGGGACTCGTCATCGGGGTGGTGTTGGTGCTCGCCGCGCTGGGCGTGGCGGTGGGCGTGGTGCTGCGGGACACGGAGGACACCGGGCCCGCGAACACAGGCGGCATGACGGTCGCGTCCGCGATGGGAGGAGACGGCGGCACGGAGGGCTACGCGCGCGCGATGGAGCCCCGGCCCTTCCACTTCCCGGAGGACCACGGCCCCCACCCCGACTTCCGCACCGAGTGGTGGTACTGGACAGGAAATCTAGAGACGCAGGACGGGCGCGCCTTCGGCTACCAGTTCACGCTGTTCCGCAGCGCGCTGTCGCCAGAGCAGCCGCGGCGTGAGTCCAACTGGGGCACGCGGCAGGTGTTCATGGGGCACTTCACGTTGACGGACGTGAGCGCCGGGAAGTTCCACGTCACCGAGCGATTCAGCCGCGCGGCGCAGGGACTGGCGGGCGCGGACGGGGCGCCCTTCCATGTCTGGCTTCAGGACTGGGACGTGCGCAGCGAAGGCACGGGCGGCACGTGGCCCATGCACCTGCGCGCGCAGGGCGACGGGGTGACGCTGGAGCTGACGCTGGACGAGGGCAAGCCGCCGGTGCTCCAGGGCGACAAGGGTTTGAGCCAGAAGGGGGCGGAGCGGGGCAACGCGTCCTACTACTACTCGATGCCGCGCATGCCTTCTCTGGGCACGGTGTCGGTGGACGGCCAGACGGTGCAGGTGAAGGGCGAGAGCTGGATGGACCGCGAGTGGAGCACCAACGCGTTGAGCGGTGACCAGGTGGGTTGGGACTGGTTCGCGCTCCAGCTCTCCGACGGCAGCGAGCTGATGCTCTACCAGCTGCGCAAGAAGGACGGTTCGAAGGACGCCTTCAGCGCGGGCGCGTATGTCCCCACGACAGGTGAGGCCGTGCACCTGACCGCGGAGGACATGAAGCTTGAGCCACGGGGCACCTGGAAGAGCCCGCGCGGTGGCGAGTACCCGGCGGGCTGGCGCGTCCAGGTCCCCAAGGTGTCGCTGGAGCTGACCGTGACGCCGAAGCTGCCGGACCAGGAACTGCCGGTGCTGGTGCGCTACTGGGAGGGCGCGATGACCGTGGACGGCACGCGCGAGGGCCAGCCCGTGCAGGGGCGCGGCTACCTGGAGATGACGGGCTACGCGGACGTGCCCCGGAGCGACGAGACCGTGCGCAGCCGCACGCCGTGACAACGGCAGCAGACGTTAGACGCAAGTCTGCACTCCGCAGCTAGTGCCGAAGCATGCGGCGAGGCCGTCTCATCAGACTCAAAATCAAGACTGAAGCGGCCCAGCCAAGGCAGCAACACGACACATTTCAACCGAACATCAAACACTCCCGCAAGTCCCACCAAACCACCAAGAGAGTCAGACAAGACCTCCTGAACACGCATTCACTTCAAAGTAGTCTTCAAGACAATTTAGCCTCCAGGCCTCATGACTGGAGCCCCCAAAGCCCACTCCGCAAATGCGGCGGCCGAATCAGCCTCACCAAGCCCCACCCTACCAGCCAATCAGTCAGCCCCGCCGGCGCAGCCGAACCAACTCTCGACGACTGCAGATCCGACAGCCCTCAACGCCTGGCCCATAAGCATAAGCAGCATCACACACACACAGCCATGGCACTCGTTTGCCTGGGAAATAACAAACAAGAAGACGCTAGCAAAGCACATCGCCTACATAGCAGCCGGATACCATCTACACATCGAAAACATACTCAGGAAGCTCGACAAACTCGAAAGCACCACACCACACACCAACGCTATCGCCGCCGCAATCAAAGCCCTAGCCCCACCTCAGAACCAGCAGCAAAAATTCCATCGAGATGGATGGCTGTTTCAATTAATCGCATGGCTCGCAGCACTAGCCAAAGCATCGCCCACTGACATTCTGCGGGCCCCGCAAATCAGAAAAGCCGACCATGGACTCGACGGAATTATAATCCACACCAAGACCACAGCACTGTCGCCAGCAGGCGTACGGATTTGCGAACAAAAAGCAACAGACAATCCGCGCAACAAAATCTCCCAGCAGGTATGGCCGGAAATCGATAAGCACGAGCAAGGCGACCGAGACCACGAAATTGTAGCTGAACTAACTACAATACTTCAACGTATCAATCCACATTCGGCACAGTCACTGGCGGAAAAAGCGCTCTGGCAGGATCAAAGATCCTACTCAGTAGCCGTGACAACCAAGAGCGCTGACCCCTCAGAACACAGCACACTCTTCGCAGGATTTGATGCACACGCCCAAGGCAGCAATGAGCGTCGCCACGGAGAAACACTAACCCTCGACAACTTGCGTGACTGGATGGATGACTTGGCAAGTCTGGTCATTTCAGATCTACATGCGATGGAAAAATAAGAAATGTACGATTCCATTACCGAGAAATTAATCCAATCAGCACGGCCACTCGAAGGTCTCGATCTATCCAATCTCCCCAAGCAGTTAACAGCAGCCTTCACCGCAATCACCGAACTCCGGCTACGCATTGCAAATCAGCCTCTGGATCAAGATGACAAAGACCTCAAGAACAATATAAATTGGCTGCGCCATCTTGCAAACACATACGAATCCATCTCATGCTTTCTTGAAACGGGCTCATCAGAACAAAAATCCTGCGCTTTCATTTCAGCAACAGCCCACCACCTAGTCCACCAAGCATCTGGAATCACGAACCCTGCCGCGAAAAATTCGCCACAAGCAGCAGATAGCCACCTTCAGACAAACGCCATCTCATCGGCGCTGGCGGCGCTCTTGCTGTTCCACATTGCAGCAGCAGTTCCCGATGCCCATGAAGTCGCCAGGACAATTAGAAAAAAGTATGTACCAGGAGACACAATTGCCGATGCCCTCATACAGTCCATCATCCTGCTCGCTGAGGGGCGCCCAGGCGAAGCATTAGCCTTGCCACTTCCGGCAATTTCCATCTCCGCCGAGCCATCCTTACAAGATGCGACGAATGCGCTCTGGGAGCAGCTCTTTTTAGGGGTTAGACAATTTTCAGACGAAATACTCCGAATCAATGCCCCTCCCCAATCGGAAGGCACATTTCTCAAAGTGCAGCAACTCTCGTCAGAGCAAATGTTCCCCCCTGGATTCAACGCGCCCTCAACGCAAGCCACTTTCGACCCTGTCGATCCACAACCGAATATCTATGCCACTCTAAGTGGACCCCATCACCTCGCAACACTGCTAATTCACTCAAGCAAGAATCTACGACTACTCGCAATAACAAACACACCCACACCGAGCGGGACAGATCCAACCAGTTGGAGTAGGTATTTATCTGAAGCTGCCACAAGCCGCCCATTCCTGTGGCTGAATCACGTCGACGCCATTAAGAGGGGATTCCTTGCCAACGGAACGTCGTCGGCAATCAGTTTCCCCACTGGAGCTGGCAAATCAACCCTGGTGCAGCTCAAGATAGCAGCAACGCTCTTGTCTCAACGAGACGTTTTGCTACTAGCTCCAACCCATTCGCTTATCGAGCAATTCCGAACTGATTTGGCAGCAGCCTTCGGAGAAGTACTGAGCAATTCACTCAGAGCGGACCAAGTCAGCACGGACGAGACTGAGCGCATATCCCAGATTACGATCTGCACTCCGGAGTCGTGCCTAGCCCAAATCAGCACAGGGTCATCAAAACTCGATCATGTCGGCCTCATAATACTAGACGAGTGCCATATCCTCCACCCCACACAAGGAGTCAACGACCGCCGAAGTCTAGATGCGATGCTGAGCCTGCTCAATCTATTCAAATTGGCAAATAAGTCAGACTACGTCCTGATTTCCGCCATGATGGAAAACGCGTCCGAACTCGCTGCATGGATTCAAGAACGTACGGGCCGGCCAGCCATAGCACTCGACCTTGCATGGCGCCCGACGCGGCAAGCTCGTGGATGCGTCGTCTATAGCAAGAGCGACATATCTACCCTCCACGCAACGATTGGCGAATACAGGCGCAGATCAACAACCAAAGGTCCGCCAGCGGCATTGCAACGAGAACTGTTGGCACGACCGTATGGACTATTCTGCCTGCGCCACTCTTGGACAGCCGAATCAGACGACTATGCCCTAAAACCCTTGCTAGACTCCAACGTACCACTCAAGGCGTCCGGCCTTCCAAGCAATCCTCGGCAATGGCACCTAACAGCCAATCGAAACCAAGTGGCAGCGAAGATAGCAACAGGTTTCTCGAAGACGAACATAAAGACAATGGTTTTGGTTCAAATACCAGACCACACGAAGTCACTCGGCGAATTTGCCACTGGCATCCTTGGAGCTAGCAAGCCTTCCCTACATGAGGACGAGCAAAAACTGCTCGACACGGCAGCATTGGAACTGGGCGACCAAGCACATGTCGATGGATTGATATCTGCCGACGTAGCCATACATCACGGGCTATTGCTTCCAGTCGAGCGCAAGCTGAGCGAACGTTATTTTTCGCGTCCCAGTGGAGCAACCGTACTGGTTGTTTCGCCAACTCTCTCGATGGGAATCAATCTGCCTGCCGAAGCTGTCATCATAGCGGGCGATGACAGGTACGAAGCAGATCAGAGCACCATGCGCCCGTTAACGGCCCATGAACTTCTCAATGCTGCGGGCCGTGCAGGTCGAGCAACCACCGGCTCCCATGGGATAGCCCTGGTTGTCCCCGGCACGGTTGTCTACACTGACAAGGCCAAGAACGAAATTACACAGCACTGGCTGGAAATGCAGAAGAACATATTCTCAAAGAGCGATCAATGCCTCACCATAACGGACCCAATCGAACAATGGCTGGACATAATGCAACAATACACAGTCGACACCAAGCTCACTGCTGATGCCGACTATTTCCTGAATCGCCTGCCCGCAGCCCCTGATTCGGCAGCTAGCCACATCAACAATTCACTTTCTGCATTCAAGGCTCGCAGTAACGGCACGTCAAAGCAGTATGCCGATAAAGTAGCATCCCTAATTGCCATCCGAACAAGCCGGGTGCCGCAAGGCCCAGCGAATTGGCAATTCGACCTATCATATGCAACCGGGCTATCTTTTGATTTAATCAACCAACTCGCCGCCGACATCTCGAACCTTCAAGGCAACTGGCCAAGCACGCCAATTGATTGGACGACTTGGTGGATTCACTGGCTACAAGTTGACTCCGGCAGAACTGAAGCTCTTCTCGGAACTGACACCTCACTTCGGATTCTTCCCAAACTGACGAAGGGAATCGAGAACCCCAACTCTCTTCCTCCAATATGCCTCCTCAAGAATGCCCTAGAACTTTGGATGAGTGGCGAACCGCTGAACAAGATTGAGCTTCAACTAGGCACGCCTATCAACAAGCTTAGTTACTGCACCAATGCGCGCGAACTCGTTCTACGAGTGGTTCCAACCCTCTCTTACGGCTTGGCAATAACTGCCAGGGTTCGACGGATACAAATCCAAGAACAAGAAACTCCTGAGCTCGACTCAGCGCTGGATTCGGCGGCAGCATGCCTCAGAGATGGATTCCGAACCCCAGAGCAGCGTGCACTGCAATTTCTGACAAAGGAAGAGTCACGCATATCCATCCATGAGCTGCATCGAAATTTAAACAACCTCCTTCCCGCAGCGCCTCCTGCCGAAACCTACACGGAGACTATACGCAGGGTGTCGATCGCCTATAGAATATGGACTTCATTGGCTTGAGGTCTCGACACAGGCTTACAGCTCCGAACAAATGCCAGGAGAGGTGGCGTAGGAGCATGCGGCAGCAGCCGAGGACGAGGAAGCCGAAGTGAACATCGTCCCTGCGCTCGTCACGGACGCGAAGGCGGCACAGTTGGTTCTTCTAAGCCAATAGGCGCTCCTCGACCCAGCGGTAGCGTCCCAGCCGCTCTTTGGACTCGACGCCCAGGCGTGCGATGCGGGCGGCGATTCCGCGTAAGCGCAGCCCTCGTCGATTCTTCCGGGAGGCATACGCCTTGTCGCCATGGAGCTTCGCGGGCCGGAATCTGCGTTGCCCCGACGGCATCCGCACCGCAGGCACGGAGTCGACGAGGGGGAAGAGCTCGTGCGTGTCGTGCACGTTGGCTGCCGTCACTGACTCGGTGAGGGGCAGACCGTGCGCCTTTACGAGAAAATGCTGCTTGCTACCCGCCTTCGTTCTATCCGTTGGGCTTGGGCCCGTGAGGGCCCCCTTTTTGACGCCCGCACGGACGAGGAGTCGATGGAGGCGCGGGAGAAGTCCACTTTGCCGCGCAGCTCCAGCTCCTCCAGTAGCCGTTCCTGGAGCTTTTCCCCCACGCCGGCCCGCGTCCAGTCCTCCAGCTTGCGCCAGGCCGTCATGCCCGGCAGGCCAAGCTGTTTGCAAGGCAGCATCTCCCATGGGATGCCGCTGCGAAGCACGAAGGCGATGGCCTCCAGCACCGCCCGGTCATCCGCCCGAGGTCGGCCCAGCTTCTTCTTGGGCCGTGGCGGAGGCAGCAGCGGTGCCACGCGCGGCCAGAAGGCGTCGGCAACGAGTTCGCGGACCATGAACCTCAAACTGGTGATGGCACTTGCTACTGATCACCCCAGTCCGCATTTTCGCTAGGCGCTGTTACTCCATCCCGTAGTCGTCGCAGTCACGCGCCTTTCCACTTCACAGGAGCAACTATGAACTGGATTCGGTACGCGGACGTGCCTCGGAGCGACGAGACCGTGCGCAGCCGCACGCCGTGACTCAGCCCCGGGCGGCCCGATTCACCTGGATGGCGTGGGCTTCCTTCAGGTACGGGCGCAGCAGCCGGAGCGTTTCGTGGCTGGGGTTGAGCACGCTCAGCCAGAACATCCGCGAGTAAGCCGGGTGTGGCAGGAGTACGTCCAGGTCCGTGTAGTCCACGCGCGGGTCGAGCACCGGGAACAGCTTCTGGAAGCTCTCCTTGCTCAAGCCCAGGTTCAGCCGGAACACGTCGTCGCGGTCCAGCTCCGAGTGATGATCGAACTCGGTGTCCCGCGTGACGATGGTCGCGAAGGGGTGCTTCCGCTCGTCCCCCGCGAAGAAGAAGAGGTCGGGCGTGGAGGTGTCCATGTGCACGTCCTTGAACGCGTCCTGGATGTACTCCGCCAGTGCTTCCAGGCTGATGGCTCCTGTCATGGCGCACGCCTCCGAGTCGTACCGGAGTCGCTCTACCACGCATGGAAACAGCCGGTCATGCTCCCCTCCCATTTTCCCGGAGTGACCCGCGATGCATTTTCCAGGGATGACCGCCGTTTCCTCACGGCTGTTGTTGGGGCTGACCCTCGTGTTCGCGATGGGTGCCACTGCGTGTGGCGGGCACGACGATGACGACCTGAAATGCAGGGTGGGAGATCCCCAGTACCAGACGGACCTGTACTTCGGCCGGAACCGGGTGGGCAACGAGCCCGTCAGCGAGGCCGAGTTCCAGGCCTTCGTGGACACGGTCGTCACGCCCCGCTTCCAGGACGGGCTGACCGTGTACGACGCCAACGGGCAGTACCGGCTGGAATCCGGTGAACTGATTCACGAGCAGACCAAGGTCCTCGTGCTGCTGCACGACGGCAGCGCGGCGCGCTCGGCGGACGTCGATACCATCCGCGAGGAATACAAGAGCCAGTACGACCAGGAGTCGGTGCTGCGCATCGACTCCCTGCCCTGCGTCGCGTTCTAGACCGCGAAGCGCTCCCGGATCGCCGCGGCGCCCCCGCGCTCCAGCCACGCATCGAACGTGAGCAGGCCTGGCGCCAGCCGCCGCAGTGCCGGAATGTCCGCGCTCTCGAACACGAAGCCATCATCGAAGAGCTTCACGAGCTTGCGCAGCATCGGGCTCGCCGCAAGCATCTCTGGCGGAAACCGTGAGTAGGAAATGGACGTCCCGGTGGCCCGGCCGATCTTCTCCACGAGTTCATTGCCGGTGAGCGAGTCTCCCGCCAGATCCAGCGTGGTCCCCACGTACGTGCGCGGATCCGCGAACACGCGCGCGGTCAGTACGCCGATGTCCTCCCCCGCGATGAACTGCATGGGCTGCTCCGGCTGGATGAAGAACTGGAGCGCCCCCCGTGTCAGGCCGAAGTCCGGCACCAGCAGCAGCTCCATGAAGGTCCCCGGCCGCACGATGGTCGCGCGAAGGCCACTGGCCCGGACGTGCTCCTCGATGCGCCACTTGGTCTCGAAGTGGTCCACACCCGTGCCGGGACGCAGCCCCAGCACCGACGTGTAGACGAAGTGCTCTACGCCCGCCGCCTTCGCCGCGTCCGCGATGGATGTGCCGAAGCGGACCTCGTCGGCGTCCGTGACGCCGTAGCTCGCCTGTGCCGAGCTGGGCTGGATGCTGAAGACGCCATACGCCCCCGCGACCGCACGGTCGAGCGACGCGCGGTCCCCCATGTCCCCGCGCACCAGCTCCACGCCCGCCGCTTCGAGTTCCCGGGCCTTGGCGCTCGCCGGGTCCCGCACGAGCGCACGGACCCGCCAGCCGTCCTTTCGCAATGCGCGCGCCGTCGCGCCGCCCTGCTGCCCCGTCGATCCCAGCACCAACACGACTTCGCTCTTCGTCGCCATCTGGTCCAGCCTTTCCCTTGATAAGCGGAGGATTGCTCCGCTTAAATACGGAGCTATCCTCCGTTTCGCAAGTGAGAGCAAAGCCTTCGAAGAATCCGCCGGTGGAGGACGCGACGGGCGGAGCCTTGCGCGCGGATGCGCGGCGCAACCGGGAGCGGCTGCTCTCGGCGGCGCATGCCGTGTTCTCCGAACGCGGCGCGGACGCGTCACTCAGCGACGTGGCGAAGCGGGCGGAGGTCGGAATCGGCACGCTCTACCGACACTTCGATTCGCGGGAGGCGCTGCTCGCCGCGACGTGTGACGAACAACTGCTGACGCTCGCCAAGGAGAGCCGCGAACGTTCAGAGGCCCTGCCCCCGCTCGAAGCGCTGCGCGTCTTCCTGGCGGAGCTCGTGCACTCCGCGGGCATGTACAAGGGGCTCGCGGCGTCACTGGGCATCGTCCTAAAGAACCACACCCAGGGCTGTGACGCGACGACGGCCGAGGGCCAGCGCCTGCTGGAGGCCGCCCAGCGCGCGGGCGAGGTGCGAAGCGACATCCTCCTGGATGACGTGGTCTGCATGGCGATGGCCATCTCCCTCGCCGCTTCGGAGGATGCCTCGGACCCCAAGCGCATCCCCCGTCTCACCGGAATGTTCTTCGACGGGCTGCGCTCCCGCCCCGAGCCCCGTGGCGCGCGGCACCGGTGACTCCGGCTAGATTGCCGGCCCATGAACGTCCTCGTCACCGGGGCCACCGGCCTCATCGGCAATGCCATTGCCCATCGGCTCGTGAAGCAGGGCGCCTCCGTCCGTGCGCTCGTGCGAGACCCGGCCCGCGCCGCGAAGCTGCTCCCCTCCTCCGTGCAGCTCGTCCCGGGTGACGTCACGTCGCCGGGCACCCTGCCCGCCGCCTTGCATGACGTGGAGTTCGTCTTCCACGCTGCGGGCATGCCGGAGCAGTGGCATCGGGACGACTCCATCTTCGACCGCGTGAACCGCTAGGGCAGCGTGAACGCCCTGTCCGCCGCGCACGCCGGTGGGCCTCATGTGCGCGATGGATGCATTCATGCCTGAGCATTAGCGAGCCCAGCGAATCCAGCATCGCCCCCACCACAGCGAGCCCAGCGAATCCAGCATCGCCCCCACCACCAACCAATTCCCAGCAATAGTCCCCCAGCCGCCCTCGCGCCAGCCCTCAAACAATGAGCACCAAAGAAAAACATCCAAGCAAATGGATAGACATCACAGCACTAACACTGGCCGGCTACGGACTCAGCGCAACGCTACTCAAAACGCTGGACTGCCAAAAAATAATCTCCTTCGGAATAACAAGAACCGTCACTCTCGCACTTTTCACAACAGTCGCACTGTGGCGCGGACTCGACGTTCGTCCAACACCACTGCTAGGAATCAAGCATCTCAAATCATACCCCCCGATCTGGATACCTGCGACGATCGGTGCACTCCTCACAATCACGCATGGTCTCCTCCAGCCACAACAACTTCTCTCCCCAGCATGCATTCCAGATGCCCCCCTATCGGAAACCATCCACTACCTCCTTCTCCTCCCAGCCCTTCCAATCGCAGCGTTCACAACAGTCAAGCTACTAGCGCACGCCAAATCTCTATTTCGCCGCTTACCCTCAAGCCGAACTGTCGTTCCTCCTTCGAACGAGCCACATCCAATACTAACTTGGCTTGCAGATGACGCCCCCATCAGCACTCACCTCAACGATCGATTCAACCACTCTCGAATCGCAAATAGACTCTCAAGCCTAATACTGTCAGACACAGAGCCTACCATCGCACTAGTCGGAGAAACAGGCGCAGGGAAATCCTCAATCCTCAACCTCATCTCCGAAAAAATCGCATCCTCAACCAACACAAAAGGCGTATACATCTGCCAAGTCAGTCTCTGGCCGTTCGACTCAACTCAAGCAGCCATATCGGGAATCCTGAGCGCCGTTTCCGAACTGCTCGCCGAACACGTTGCAATATTCCCACTCAAAGGCCTCCCAGCAGATTATGTCGACGCCATTGAAGGGACGGGGCTGCCTTGGATAAAAGCCATACGACTGGCAAGACCAGAACAGCCTTCTGTCGTCCTAAAGAAAATTGACCATGTCGCACTAGCAACACGCATAAAAATCATCCTTTGGATCGAAGACTTTGAGCGCTTTGCTGGCCTAAATCGGTCTGCCACAGAACCAGAGCACGCTCGTTTGGCTCCATTGCGCGCTCTACTGAATGAGCTTTCAAATCTAAGCTCAATTCAAATCATCCTCGCATCCTCTGCCGCCGAGTTTCGATTCGATCTTGAGAAACTAGCCAGATTCACCATCGACATACCCCCACTAAACGAACATTTTACAAGGAAAACAATAGAACAACTCCACAAAACCCTATCGGCTAAATTTCCGCTCGACATCACAGCCCCTCCACGCAACGGAATATCCAGAATCAACCCAAACTCTTCAACGGAGGAACTACCCGTCCTCTCAACATCGACTCAATCGCCGGACATCCCAAACTCAATAGCCACATTATTATCAACACCGCGACAACTCAAGCAAACACTCAGATGGGTTGCCGACGCCTGGGAGACATTGCATGGGGAAATAGACCTCGTAGACCTAATCATTGCCGCCACGATAAAGTCCACCTTCCCCTTACTACATAGCTCCATTTCCAGGCATATTGATACACTTCGACACGGCACAGGCCAATTCTCAAAAAAAGAAAAGTCGCAATTTTTTACCGAAGCCACCGAACTACTAAATGCCGAAAGCATAGAGCGTTCGACAGCACTTCGGTTTTTATTAACCGAGCTCTTCCCCGGATGGGAAGAAGGGGTTCCCAGCAACAATACACTCCGAAGCCGCCCCCAAGCACTCGGTTCCACGCATACTCCGTACTGGGAGAGCTACGTTTTTCAACAACCACCGTCTCGCGAGAAAAGCGATCAACTGGCACTTCAACTCATCGAGCGGTGGATCAAGACAGGCGATCTTCAGATTGTCCAAACCCTGTCTATAGAGACAGAACCGCCCTCTCTCAAGGCGTTTCTCACAAACCTTGTCACCCCAGAGCAAATCCTCCAACTACTCACACACATAATAGACTTTCACATCCGAAACGAGGTGCACCCGGACAAGAATCAGCCAGCAACCCCAGGCATCATGTCGATCTGGCTGATGATGATAAACAAAAAACCACCTCAAAGCGAACTGCTCGCGCTTCTCAACACCCAGATCGACAGAACGCTAAAATTAAACATAGAGATTGCATTCTGGGTCATCCATCTCTTCACGTCATCCGACGCCGGCCAACAAGCTGTCCCGCCACAGGACGCTAAAAATATCAGCGAGCGATTCAGGGAACAGCTAGTCGACAAGTTTACCAACAAACCAGAAGATCTTATTCGCGCACTTCAATGGGCACGTCCTTACGCGCTAAAATGGGCCGCTTGGGGACTAGACCGAATCCGCGCACAATCAACAACCGGGCTACCAAGCCCCAACTGGGCTCGCTTCTCAAAAACCCTCATCAAGAGCATCAAACTAAACCCGAAGATTATGCTTCCTCAAATACTAGCACTTGTCGAGACCCGGAAAGAAGCATTCGAGATTGCTGAAGACGGGACATTAAGACAACTGACACAGCTTGGCTTCGACAAGGAAATGGCCTCAAGGCTATTTGGCAACAACAAACTTGAGAGAATCCTTCGTACAACTCGCCACGAACCTATTCACCACGATTTGAATGCCGTCAGAGAGTCTGCCCTCTCGCCATAGCTCATTGCGTTTAGCTGCCACTTCGTCCTTGCCCATCGGCGGCCTGCTATTTCTGCTCATCTATCTATGAACGTCCTCGTCACCGGGGCCACCGGCCTCATCGGCAACGCCATCGCCCATCGGCTCGTGAAGCAGGGCGCCTCGGTCCGCGCGCTCGTGCGGGACGTGGCCCGTGCCGCGAAGCTGCTCCCCTCTTCCGTGCACCTCGTCCAGGGTGACGTCACGTCCCCGGGCACCCTGCCCGCCGCCCTGCATGACGTGGAGCTCGTCTTCCACGCCGCGGGCATGCCGGAGCAGTGGCATCGGGACGACTCCATCTTCGACCGCGTGAACCGTCAGGGCAGCGTGAACGTCCTGTCCGCCGCTCACGCCGCGAAGGTGCGACGCGTGGTCTACACGTCCACCATGGATGTCTTCGCCGCGCCCCGAGGCGGCGAGCTGACCGAAGCGCATATCGACCCGCACCCCAAGCCCACCGTCTACGAGCGCTCCAAGCAGGACGCCGAGCGCGCCGTGGAGGCCATCCGCCAGCAGGGGCTGGACGTCGTCTTCGTCAACCCGGCCGCCGTCTACGGGCCCAGCCCCGTGCACGTGGGGCTCAACTCCTTCTTCATCCAGTTGCTCAACAAGAAGGCTCCGCTGCTCCCGCCGGGCGGCATGTCCGTGGTCCACGTGGACGGCTGCACCGACGTGCACCTCGCCGCCGCCGAGCGCGGCGTCAACGGTGAGCGCTACCTCGTCGCCGACCAGTACGCGAGCAACGCGGACCTCGCGCTCGCCATCCACCAGGCCGCCGGGGCCGGCAAGCCTCCCGCCGTCGCGCCCGTCTTCCTGATGGAGGCCCTGGCCCGCGTGTCCGCGCCGCTCGCGCGCGTGTTCCCCTTCACGCCGCTCGTCGCGCCCGGACAGCTGTCCTTCATGCGCTGGGAGGCTCGCGTCAACGCGGCCAAGGCCCAGCGGGAGCTGGCCTTCCGCCCCACCCCGCTCGCGGACGGCGTGGCCCACACCGTGACCTTCCTGCGCGACCAGGGCCTCATCCCTCGCGCCTGAAAGAACATGGGGGTCCGTCCCACAGGGATGACGGACCCCCACGCAGTGGGTGACTGCCTACCGCCGGACTACTCCTTCGCCGGCTCCGTCATCCCGAGGGTCTTCCTCGGTCCGAGCACCTCGCGTGTCCTGCACATCCAGCGCGTTGACTGTGATTGAGGCGGGGGCGCCGGAGGTGCGCCCTCTTGGACCGCAATCTGGAGACGCGCCCCAGGGCAGGGAACCGGGTGGGCCACGCCTCACCCGGCCGAGGCTTCCGTTCGTGGGCCAGGCAGGCAGTGCCCCCTTCGCCCAATGACATGCATCCGGATCCACCGCGCTCCCGTACCCGCCGTCCCCCAACCCGCCCGCCTGCCCTCCGGCCCGGGACACGGGCTTTCGCGGATCCCGTTCGACACGGGGTGTCGTCACACGGTGTGAGACCCACCTTTCAACGCACGCACGTCCTTCACGGGTCCGACCCCCGTCGAGGTCGCTCGGGGCCCGTACCCCTCACCACGGAGTGACACCATGGCATTGCTATCCAACCTGCTGGGCGCGCTGAGCGCGTCACAACGGAGTGTCTTCAGGGGCAGTGGCTGGAACCGCGGACGCAGCGCCTATGGCCGCCGTCCCATCGGCTACGGATACCGGGGACGCAGGTCCTCCGGCGCGGGCGGCTCATTGGGCCGGATGATTCTCGCGGGCCTGGGCGCCTACGGCCTGCGCCGCTACTTCAACAGCCGCTCGAGGGCCACGGGTTACTGAAAGCGGGCCGCCGTGCACGGCAGCGCCGGGAAGTACCGTGGACTTCCCCCGGCAAGGCGCGCCGCCATGGCCCCCCACGCAGGCACGGGAGCGTTCCGCGGACATCTCCCGGTGCCTGACATCCCGCACGCTCCGTCGGTGCGGCGCCTTCTCTTGGAGTAGGGTCCCCTTCCGTGTCCGGCCACTGGCCGACGAAAGAGGCTCCGCACGCATGGCGAAGGCGAAATACGTCCTGGCGCTGGACCAGGGCACCACGGGGACCCACGTCTCCATCCTCGATACCCGGTTGCAGGTGGTGGGCCGCTCCTACAAGGAACTGCCCCAGCACTTCCCCAAGCCGTCGTGGGTGGAGCACGACCTGATCGACATCTGGAACACCAGCGAGTGGTGCATCGCCCGCGCACTCAAGGACGCCGGCCTCACCGGCCGCGACATCGCCGTGGTGGGCATCACCAACCAGCGCGAGACCACGGGCCTGTGGGACCGCGAGACCTCCGAGCCCCTGGCCCGCGCCATCGTCTGGCAGGACCGCCGCACCGCGGACATCTGTCAGCGGCTCAAGGCCCAGGGTGTCGAGCCCCGCGTGCGGGAAGTCACCGGCCTGGTGCTGGACCCCTACTTCTCCGGCACCAAGCTCACCTGGCTCTTCCAGCACCTCAAGGGCGCCAAGAAGCGCGCCGAGCGCGGCGACGTGTGCTTCGGCACCATCGACTCGTGGCTCGTCCACAAGCTCACCGGCGGCGTCGCCCACGTCACGGACGTGTCCAACGCCAGCCGCACGCTGCTCATGGACCTGCGCACGCTCAACTGGGATGACGAGCTGTGCTCGCTCCTGGGCGTGCCTCGCGCGTGCCTGCCGGAGATCCGAGGCAACGCGGAGGTGTACGGCACCACGCGCGGCATGCGCAGCCTGCCGGACGGCGTGCTCGTCGCGGGCATGGCGGGAGACCAGCAGGCGGCCCTCTTCGGGCAGGCGTGCTTCGACCCCGGCGAATCCAAGTGCACCTACGGCACCGGCGCCTTCCTGCTCATGAACACCGGCACCCAGCCGGTGCGCTCCACCGCGGGGCTGCTCACCACCGTGGCGTGGAAGATAGGCAACACCACGAACTACGCGCTGGAGGGCAGCTCCTTCATCGCGGGCGCCGCCGTGCAGTGGCTGCGCGACGGCCTCAAGGTCATCAAGAAGGCCCCGGACGTGGAGGCGCTGGCCGCCAGCGTGAAGGACTCTGGCGACGTCGTCTTCGTCCCGGCGCTCGCGGGCCTGGGCGCGCCGCACTGGCGCCCGGAGGCGCGCGGCCTGTTCGCTGGCATCGACCGCTCCACCACCGTGGCGCACCTGGCGCGCGCGACGCTGGAGGGCGTGGCCCTTCAAATCCACGACCTGGCGGAGGCCATGCGCCGCGACAGCGGACGGGACATCCCCGTCTTCAAGGCGGACGGCGGCGCCGCGGCCAACAACCTGCTCATGCAGTACCAGGCGGACCTGTTGGGCGTGCCGGTGGTCCGCCCGCGCAACCTGGAGACCACGGCCCTGGGCGCGGCCTTCCTGGGCGGCCTGGGCGCGGGCGTGTGGACCAGCCCGGACGCCATCCGCCGCGCGTGGAAGGCGGACCGGACCTTCAAGCCGAAGATGAAGCCGGAGGTGCGCGCGCGCCACCTGGAAAAGTGGAAGCAGGCGGTTTCGCGCGCGTGAAATGAGACAAAGGAGCCCGGCGCATTGAACGCGCCGGGGCTTCCATCGGGCGGGGGAGCGGGTAGAACGGCCGCCATGGCCTACGACCGCACGTTGCTCACCCCGGATGCGCTCCAGACCTTCCTCGCCCAGCACCCCGCCTGGAAACACGAGGGCGGGATGCTCCGCCGCACCTACGAAGCGCCCTCGTTCCTGGAGGGCATCGCCTTCGTGGAGCGCGTGGCGAAGGCCGCGGAGGCCGCGGACCACCACCCGGACATCGACATCCGGTGGCGCAACGTGACGCTGGCGCTGGTGACGCACGACGCGGGCGGCCTCACGTCCCGCGACTCCGCCCTGGCGGCGGAGGCGGACCGCCTCTTCAGCGAAGGGGCCGCTGTCCGGTGATTCACGGCGTGCGTAGCACCCTGGCGGCCCTGGCGTGCGCGGTGTCACTCGCCGCGCTCCCGGCCCTGGCCCAGGACGACGCTCCCACGGAGCCCCGTCCGGAACGTCTGTATTTCAACTCCGGCGCGCTGCTGGGGTCCGCGCGCGTGGTGGGCCTGGGTGGCGCCTACGTGGGCATCGCCGAGGGCGCCGCAGGCGTTTCCAGCAACCTGGCCGCGCTGGCCCAGCGCAGCGCGTCGCTGGAGCGCGACTGGGACCTGGGCGTCACCCTGTCCTGGCTGGACCTGCCCTTCACCGGCACCAAGCGCCGGGACGTGGACAACGACGGCCTGGCCGACGAAACCGTGGACAGCCGCCAGCTGCTGGGCGCGCTGATGCTGCAATACAAGCGCTTCGGCATCGGCTTCCTCTGGCGCAACAGCCGCACGGGCTACTGCCTCACCCTGGGCTGCCGGGGCGAGGGCGAGAAGCTGCGCGTCTCCCTCACCCAGTCCACGCTCGCGGGCTCCATCGCCTTCGGCCAGGACGACTTCATCCTGTCCCTGGGCATCTTCTCCGCGCAGGCCAGCTTCAGCGAGATGGGCGACCAGTCCTGGCGCTACGGCGACACCGGCGTGGCGGTGGACATGCTCTTCCGTCCGCACGGGCGCCCCTACCGCATTGGCGTGGCGGTGCGTCCGGAGGTGGTGGCGGGCTGGCGCCGCGATGACGGCCAGAGTCCCTTCATCGCGGGCCGCCAGGTCTACGCGGCCGTGGTGTCGCCCGCGGTGCTGTCCCTGGGCGCCAGCTGGCGGCTGGGCGAGGGCGCGCACCGCTACAACCGGCTGTCCCCCGCCGCCCGGCGTCAGCTCCAGGTGGACGGGGACGCGCTGCCGGTGCCGGAGGAGGAGCCTCGCGACGCGCTGGCCGGCCGGTGGCTCATCACCGCGCAGGTGGACCTCATCTCCAGCGTGAGCAACGCGGTGGCGTCGCGCTCGCTCGCCATCACCACGGAGCCACAGCCCGTGGGCGAAACCCCGACCTTCCAGCCGCGCCTGGGCGCTGAATGGGACACCTTCCCGGGCCTGTTGCGTCTGCGCGCGGGCACGTGGCTGGAGCCGTCCCCCTTCCGGGACCGGAACCCCCGGCCGCACCTCACCGGTGGCTTCGAGCTGTTCGTGCTGCGCTACTGGGAGGACTGGTCCATCACCGCGTCGTTCGACCTGGCGAGCCGCTACTCCAACTGGGGCGTCTCCATCGGCTTCTGGCGGTAGTGTCTGGCTTTGTGCCTGCGTGGGTAACGCGAGGACCTTCGTGGGTGCTCGCGTCGCCCATCCGCGGCGTCGCGAACCCCACCCACGCGATACATGCGCCGTCCGACAGCGGGCGGCCGAGCAACCTTCCGCGCCGTATTTGCCGGTGTGGGATGGCATGCGAACCCTGCCCTACACGGAGGGGATTCCATGTATCTGGGGCGGGGGTGGCGCCGGACTGTCGTTGGAGCGACGGTGCTGGGTTTCGCGTTTGGCGGAGGGTGGGGGTGCGGAGGCGGGGCTGAAAAGCCCGATCCGGACAACTGCCAGGATTCGAAGTTGGGGTGCCCACCCTCGGAGCAGCCTTCGATACCGGGCGAGGTTCCACCCCCAGGGAGCGGCACGCAGACGCCGCCGGGCAATCAGAACCCACAGACACCACCGCCTCCGGTCCAGGGGCCGGGGACCGTGCCGCCCGCATCCGGGGCCACGATGTGGTTCGCGAAGGAGGGCGCCGCGCAGGACGACCTGGCGCTGGACCTGGCGGTGGACGCCACGGGCGACTTCTTCACCGCCGCCGTGCACGGCTACGACGACCTGGACGCGCGCACGCCCACGGATGACGCCGTGGAGCTGGTCCTCACGCGGCGCTCCGGCGCGGGGCAGACGCTGTGGACGCACGCGTACGACGTGCGCGTGGACTCCACGCCCGAAACGCTGCGCGCGGATGTTCGGGCCCGCGTGGCGTCGGACGGCGCGGGCGGCATGCTCCTGGCCGGCAACATCCAGGGCACGGTGGACCTGGGCACGGGCAAGCTCAGCGACGGCGCCATCGTCGCGAGGCTGTCCGCGGATGGCGCGACGCTCTGGGCGCACCGGGTGCCCGGTGAGCTGACGGTGAAGGACGTGGCGGCGGACGCGCAGGGCCGGCTGTACGTGGCCTATACGGCGCCGGGCACGGTGGACCTGGGCAACGAGGTGAAGGGAGCCTCGGCCGGCGTGGCGGTGTTCACGGCGGACGGCACGGCGGAGCGCGCCTTCGCCGTGGGCAGCGCGGAGTCCGCGGGCGCGGGCGCCGAGCCCCTGTCCCTGGCCCCCGGCGCGGACGGCAGCGTGGCGGTGGCGGGGCGATACACGGGCACCGTGCGCTTCGGCACCAACGTCACGCAGGGCTCCGGTTCAGGCAGCCCGTTCGTGGCGCTGTACGGGCAGGACGGGGCGCTCGGCTGGGCGAAGCCGCGGCCTGGCGTGAAGGGAAGCGTCCGCGACGTGAGCCGCGACGCCGCCGGTGACGTGGTGGCGGGCGGCGACTTCCAGGGCAGCTTCTCCTGGGCGGGCGCGGCGCTGAAGGGCGCGGCCAGCCCCAGCCCCTTCGTGGTGGTGACGGGCGTCGACGGCACCGAGCGCTGGGCGCGCGACCTGGGCGTGGACGCATCCGTGCAGGGCGTGGCCATCCACTCCACCGGCGAGGTGCTGGTGGTGGGCTACACGTACTCGTGGCTGGAGAACGGCGCCACGGGCCCGGACGGCCTGGGGTCCGCGCAGCTCTTCACCCAGCGCTTCGACCCCACGGGGCAACCGCTGGCCTCGCGCCTCTTCCTGGGCACGGCGCCAGAAGCGCGCGGCGAGCTGTACGGCGTGGAGGCGGTGCCAGCGGTGACGTTGATGCCGGACGGCGACGCGGTGCTGTTCGGCTACACAGACCGCGTCACCGACTTCGGCGTGGACAAGTTCAAGCCCACGCGCGGCGACGTCTTCCTGGTGCGCGTGAAGTACTGACCGCCTACCGCGAGCCCTGCGGAGCGCTCCCAGTTCCCGTGGCTGGGGGTGCTCCCGCGGGCCGCTGATCCGGGGCGGTGGAGGCCCCTCCGCCGGGCCGCAGCGCGTTCTGGCCCAGGCGTGAGAAGTTGATGGAGTTGCTCAGGATGCGCACCGCCTCCTGGTCCGCGTGGAAGCCCATGGAGTTCTCCGCCTCCACGAAGTCCAGGTAGAACTGGGCGCGCTTCTGCAGGTCGCGTGCCTTGGCCAGTGACTCGTCGGGCACTCCCGCCTTCCGTGCGCTCTCAAGGTCGTGGATGAGGTCCACCAGCGCGTCCATGGCGATGTTGCGCGTCTGGAAGGTGCGCGTCTGGATGGTCTCCGCCCGGTTGAGCAGCTCCGCCTCGCTCCACTTGTGGCACGTCTGACAGGCGCGGTTGATGTTGAGCAGCGGGCTGCGCACGTGGTGGTCGCTGATCTTCATGGCCCCCTCGCGCTGGTAGGGCATGTGGCAGTCCGCGCACGCCACGCCGCTCTTCGCGTGGATGCCCTGGTTGTACATCTCGAACTCAGGGTGCTGCGCCTTGAGGACCTTCGCGCCGGTGAGCGCGTGGGTCCAGTCGGTGTGCCCGTCCTCGTCGTAGTAGGCCATGATCTGATCGACGTTGATGCCCTTGGCCCAGGGGTACGTGAGGCGCTTCTCCTTGCCCTTGAAGTAGTACTCGACGTGGCACTGCCCGCACACGTACGTGCGCATCTCCTGGCGGGTGGCGTCCTCGTTCACCTTGAAGCCGGGCACGCCCTGGCTGGCCTTGAGCGCGGCGATGCCCTCGATGAAGCCGGGGCGCGTGACGCGCAACTGCATGGTGGAGGGGTCGTGGCAGTCGATGCAGGACACCGGGTGCTCCACGAGCTTGCGCGCCTCGGCGAAGGGCATCTGGTTCATCTTTTCAAAGCCCTTGATGAGGTCCCCGTCCCCCAGCTTCTTGTAGGGCACGTACACGCTGCCGTGGCAGTGGATGCAGGTGCCCGGCTGCTGCGTCACCTGCTGCCGCTGGGTGAAGACCTGGTCCTCCAGCATGTGCGCGTGGCCGCGCTCCTCGCGGAAGTCGGTGGCGAAGGCGTAGCCGCTCCACATGGTGACCAGGCGGGGGTCCTCCTCCAGCCGGCTCTGCGCCACCACCGAGCGAGGGTCCGCCTGGGTGGGCGTGCGCGCCACCGCCTCGCTGCCGCCGTAGCGGGTGCGCTTCTGGTCCACCGTGCGCTTGTAGCCGTCGTACTGCAGCGGGAAGTTCTTCCCCCACACAGCGGGGTCCGTGATGGTGTCGTCGAGTTCCACCACCCGGTAGAAGGGGTTCCTCGCCTCCTGCTTGCGCTCCATGATGTTGACCAGCAGGGCGGTGACGCCCGCCGAGGCCAGCGCCGCCGCCACCGCCACCGCCACCACGAGCTTTGTGCCGCTGAACCGCTGGCGCTTCTCCGGAGCCTTCTCGGGCTCGGTCATCGTGCATTCTCCTTACGGATGAGCTCGGGGTTCCCCGACCCTTCGGGATGACCCACGGAGTTGTGGCAGGTGAGGCACTGGAGCTGCTCACCGGGGGCCACCTGCCCGTGGCCCGTGGGGGGCGTTTCGATGGCCTCCACGATGGGAGCATGGCACTTGCGGCACGCGTTCTCCGTCACCACGCGGTTGCCCGGACGCAGGCGGATGGGGTCCGGGAAGGTGCCAGTGGTGAAGTAGAAGGAGTGCCAGAAGCCGTTGCTCGCCTTCGTGTAGTACTTGGGCAGAAAGCCCGCGGGCGTGTGGCAGTCGTTGCAGGTGGCCACCGCGTGATGGCTGCTCTTGCGCCAGCCGTCGTACTGCTCGTTCATGATGTGGCAGTTGGCACAGGCGGCAGGGTCGTCCCGCAGGTAGGACGAGCCCTTCGCGTACGCGAAGGTGAAGCCGCCGAGACCGACCGCCACACCCATGGCAATCCCGAGGGTCACGGCCAGCACGGTGCGGGATGCGAGGAGCACGTGGGGCACCCTACACGCATGACGGTGGCGCGTGTGCGTGAAGTGTCAGACAGAATTCCGCGACCACTGACCGCATGGTCCCACTCCTCCGGCGGGCCCATGCTCGAGCATGTCCAAGCATGCGGCGGCGTTGCTGTGTCTGGGGTTGAGCTCGGCCTGCGCGCACTACCGTGTCCAGGCGCCCGGCGCCGCGGGGGCCAGCGCCACCGAACCGCAAGGCGAGGTCCTCTGGTCCCTGGGCTGGGGGCTCGTCCAGGAGCGGCCCCGGGTGGACAACTGCCAGGGCCAGGCGCTCGCGGAGGTCACCCAGAGCACCAACGTGGGCTTCGCGCTCATCGGAGTGCTGACGCTCGGCCTCGCGATGCCGCAGCGGGTGGAGTGGCGCTGCGCCAAGGCCCAGCCGGCGCCCGGCGACCTCGGGGTGCGGTAGCCATGCCTCCCGTCATCCACGAGAGCAGCCAGAAGCGCTGGCAGAACTGGCACCAGAGCTACACCCAGAAGCTGGAGCTGTTGGTGGATGTCTGGAACGCGGATGCCTCCCAGTCCACGGTGCCGGGATACATCGACACCACCGTGGGCCTGCAGGGCCTCATCCAGCGCGCGCTCACCGAGCGCCTGGAGATCCGCGGCCTGGGCGGCGGCTGGTCCTTCTCCAAGGCGCCCGCCACCAGCGGCATCCTCGTCAACACCCGGCCGCTGAACTACCTCTTCCCCGCGCCCCGCACCCATCCTGACTATCCGGGCCGGAGGGAGGACCTCCTCTTCGCGCAGAGCGGTGTCTCCGTCGCGGAGCTGAACCACTTCCTGAAGAAGGCCGGCAAGTCCCTGACCACCTCGGGCGCCAGCAATGGGCAGACCATCGCCGGAGCCATCGGGACGGGCACGCATGGCTCCAGCCTGGAGACCGGCGCCATGCAGGACTTCGTGGTGGGCCTGCACATCGTCGTCTCACCGGACCGGCACGTCTGGCTGGAGCGAGCCAGCGCGCCGGTCATCCACGATGAGATTCCGCAGAAGATTGGCGCGGAGCTCATCCGGGACGACGCCCTCTTCAACGCCGCCCTGGTGGGCCTGGGCGGCTTCGGACTCGTGCACGGCGTCCTGATGGAGGTGGTGGACCTCTACTACCTCCAGGCGTACCGCCAGCGGATGCCGCTCACCGAGGGCCTCTGGCGCGCGTTCGACCAACTGGACTTCTCCGGCATCACGCTGCCGGGGCCGCAGGGGCTCAAACCCTATCATTTTACAGCGGTCATCAATCCCAATGACATGGACCGGGGCGTCTTCGTCACGGTGATGTACAAGCACGCGCGGTGTCCGGAAGGCTCGAACCCGCCCAGCCCCGGCAGCAAGCTGACACAGGGGGACAGCGCGCTCGAAATCGTCGGCGTGCTGACGGACATGGTCTCGGAGCTGACCATCCCCCTGCTGTCGCGGCTGATGGATCGCTTCTACACGGAATACGAAAACGTCTGCGGGACGCACGGCGAGCTGTTCACCGACACGACCACCCGGGGGAAGGCCTGGGGCAGCGCTGTAGGAGTCCCGCTCGGCCGGGTGCGCGAGACGGTGGAGATGGCCCTCGCCATCAATCGCACCCACGCGTTCCCCGGGCTGTTCGGGGTGCGCTACGCCCTGCCCTCCAAAGCCACGATGGCGTTCACCCAGCACGCGCCCATGACGTGCATCCTGGACATCGACGGGGCGTCGTCCACCCGCACGAAGTCCTACAACCGTCGCGTCTGGCAGCAGCTCGCCGAATCCTCCATCCCCCACACGTACCACTGGGGCAAGTTCCACGAACTGGATGGCCCGGCGGTGCGCGGCCTGTACGGCGAGGCTCGCGTCAACGCCTGGCTCGAAACGCGCCGGGCCCTGCTTCCCACGCCAGAGCTGCGCGCGGCCTTCGCCAATGACTATCTCCGCGGGCTGGAACTCGAGTGAATAGGTTCGCCAGCCTGTCGGTGGTGGGCGCCCTGCTCGCCCCGGGCGCGGCGAGCGCGCGAGACAGCGACAACATCAACCTCTACCGCTACGTGCTCGACGTGGACGTGCCGGAGTCTCCGGCCCTCGTCGCGATGGAGGAGGCGCCCCTGCGCGTGCTGCTCGGCGCGGCGCCCAAGCCGGTGATGGCCACGGTCCTGGCGTCAGCATCGCCGGAAGCGTTCCGTCCGGGGATCAGCCTGGACGTCGCGCCCTACTTCCTCTTCGGCGGCGGAGTCCGGAGTCTGTCGGGCTACCGCTCGAACTCGGTGGCGGGCCGGTTGATGCGGGTGCTGACGAAGACGACGGTGTCCGCGGCCATGATTCCAGACCTGGACGGCACGGGTGCATGGCGCGTGGGACTCGGGCTCCGGACGACGGTCCATGATCCGCACGACCCCGTGCTCAACTCCACCCTGCCCGAACAGGTCGCGGAGGAACTGGAGCGCCACGGCGTGCCACGGCCCGCGGACTCGGACGAGGACGTGTCCGAACGGGGCGTGGACCTGTCCGCCATCTTCGACCAGGCCGAAAGACAGATGCGTTCCCGGAGCGGAGACATCCAGATCTCCGCGGGCTGGGGCGTCTCCGCCCGCACGGAAGGCGGCGTGCTCACGGGCGACGGGCTCCGGGACACAAGGCACACGTTCTGGCTGACCGGACAGGCCTCGCTCGGCCGGCGCTTCGACGCGCTCGCGACGATGCAGGCGCTGGACATCTTCCGCGACGGAAGGGCGCTGCGCACCGGACTGGGCGTGCAGCGGAAGACCTCCGTGGCCAACTTCCGCGCGGAGCTGACCTTCGACGGCACCGACAATCGCTTCCACCCGGGCGCAGCCATCGACGTGAAGCTGCCCGGCTGCACCAGCGCCCTCGCCTCGCTCACCACGGCACCCGGCACGGACACGGACGAAACCGTGCTCCGGGGCCAGCTCCAACTGCGCTGGTACTTCGCCCGGTGCCGCTAAAAACAACGGGCCCGGCGCGCTGACGCACCGGGCCCGTTCATGTTTCACAGCGGGGAACAGCTCAGCCGCCGAGCGCCACGTTCTCCAGCACGCCCAGCGCGTCCGGGACGAGCACGGCGGCGGAGTAGTAGGTGCTCACCAGGTAGTTCGTCATGGCCTGGTCGTTCACGGCCATGCGCTTCACGGTGAGGCTCGGCTCCACTTCGTCGGGGATGCCCGCGTTGTGCAGGCCCACCACGCCCTGGTCGTCCTGACCGATGCGCATGGCGAGGATGGAGGTGGTGTTCTCCCGGCTGATGGGCAGCTTGTCGCACGGGAGGATGGGCACCCCGCGCCACGCCTGGAACTTCGCTCCGCCCACGTCCACCACCGTCGGGTACAGGCCGCGCTTGTTGCACTCCCGGCCGAACGCCGCGATGGCGCGCGGGTGGGCCAGGAAGTAGCGCGTCTTACGGCGGCGCGACACCAGCTCATCCATATCGTCCGGCGTCGGCGGACCCGTGCGCGTGTTGATGCGCTGCTTGAGGTCGGCGTTGTGCAGCAGGCCGAACTCCGGGTTGTTGATGAGCTCCCACTCCTTGCGCTCCTTCAGCGCCTCGATGGTCAACCGCAGCTGCTCCGCGGTCTGGTTCATCGGGTCGTTGAAGATGTCCGACACGCGGGTGTGCACGCGCAGGATGGTCTGCGCCACGCTCAGCTCGTACTCGCGCGGCTTCAGCTCGTAGTCCACGAAGGTGCCGGGCAGCACGGGCTCGCCGTGGTGGCCGGCGGCCAGCGCGATGGCGGACTGGCCCGCCTTGTCCTGGGGCTTCTTGAGGTTGGCCTGGTAGCGCGCCACGTGCGCCTTCAGCGCCGGGGACTGGTTGATGAGGGACTCGAACACGTCCTGCGGCAGCGCCATCACCGTGCAGGCCGTGAGGGCCTTGACGGTGAAGGGCCACACGTCGTTCGACTCCACCACCGCCTGGTCACCGAAGTGGTCGCCGTCCGCCAGCGTGTCCAGCACGACGGGGTCGCCGTACTTGCCGGCCTTCAGCTTCTGCGCCTTGCCGTGGGCGATGAGCATCACGTGCTCGGCGGACTTGCCCGCCTCCACGATGTTCTCCCCGGCCTTGTAATGCTTCTGGGTGAAGCGGCCGGCCAGGGTGCGGATGAGCAGGTCATCCACGTCCTGGAAGCCCCGCATCAGCGGCAGCTTGAGCAGCTCCTGCGGGATGATCTCCACCTTGGCGCCGATGTTGCTGAAGTTCAGCCGGTCATCGCCCACGGTGTACGTCAGCCGCCGGTTCACGCGGTACGTGCCGCCGGACACCTGCACCCAGGGCAGGATGTTCAGCAGGTAGCGGGGCGAAATGCCCTGCATCACCGGCTGCGTCTTGGTCGTCGTCGCGAGCTGGCGCGCACCCGCCGTGCTGAGGCTGGTGCCCTCGTGCGCCGCTACGTCCTTCTGTGAAGTCGTCATGGAAGAGCCTTCCCGTTATGGACGGACGAGGAACTACGAGCGGCCCAGCTCCACGCTCTCCAGGATGCCCAGCGCGTCCGGCGTCAGCACCGCCGCGGAGAAGTACGCCGTCACCAGGTAGTTCATGATGGCCTTCTCGTTGATGCCCATGAACCGGACGTTCAGGCTGGGCTCGATCTCATCCGGGATGCCCGCCTGGTGCAGACCGACGACGCCCTGGTTCTTCTCACCCGCGCGCATCAGCATGATGGACGTGGTGCGCGACTCGCTGATGGGCAGCTTGTTGCAGGACACGATGGGGATGCCGCGCCACGCGGGCACCATGGTCCCGTTCATGTCGGTGCTGGTGGGGTAGATGCCACGCTTGTTGCACTCCTGCCCGAACGCGGCGATGGCGCGCGGGTGGGCCAGGAAGAACGACGGCTCCTTCCACACCGTGGCCAGCAGCTCGTCCATGTCGTCCGGGGTCGGCGCGCCGGAGCGGGTGTGGATGCGCTGCTTCAGGTCCGCGTTGTGCAGCAGGCCGAACTCGCGGTTGTTGATGAGCTCGTGCTCCTTGCGCTCCTTCAGCGCCTCCACCGTCAGACGCAGCTGCTGCTGGGTCTGGTTCATGGGGTCGTTGAAGAGGTCCGCGACGCGCGTGTGGATCTGCAGCACGGTCTGCGCGATGGCCAGCTCGTACTCGCGCGGGTGCGTCTCGTAGTCCACGAAGGTGCCGGGGAGCACGGGCTCGCCGTGGTGGCCGGCGGCCAGCTCGATGGCCTTCTGGCCGGACGTGTCCTGCTTCTTCTTGGAGCGGGCCTTGAAGTTGTCGATGTGCTTCTGCAGCGACGGAACCTGCGCCACGACCGCCTCGAAGGCGGACTGCTGCAGGATGAGCGCGATGACCGGCGTCACGGCCTTCGCCGTGAACTGCCAGTAGTCCTGCGACTCCAGCAGCGCCTGGTAGCTGTAGTGGTCGCCGTCCGCCAGCGTCTCCAGCACCAGCGGCTCGCCGTACTTGCCGGTGCCAATGCGGTTCACCTTGCCGTGGGCGATGAGGACGATGGAGTCCGCTTCCTTGCCGGCCTCGGTGATGACCTCACCGGCCTTGTACTCCTTCTGCTCGAAGCGGTTGGCCAGCGCGGTGAGCGCGTCCACGTCCTCGTAGCCGCGCAGCAGGGGCAGCTCGCCCAGCTCCTGCGGAATCACCTGCACCTTGGCGCCGGTGCTGGTGAAGGTGACGCGGCCGTCACCCACCGCGTAGGTCATGCGGCGGTTGACGCGGAACGTACCGCCGGACACCTGCACCCACGGCAGCAGCTTGAGCAGCGTCCGCGAGGAGATGCCCTGCATCTGCGGCTCGGACTTGGTCGTCGTCGCCAGCTGACGCGCCGCCTGCGTACCGAGGCTCTGGTTGTTGTCGTCGAACTTCTTGATGTCGTTGGACATGGATCACCCTTTTCCAGGTTGAAGAATCAAAAGGCTTCGGACTGCGGTTGAGCTCAAGGCTTGCCGGTGCGGAACAGCTCGGCGATGCGCATCGCGGACTTGCCCAGACCGGAGACGTTCCCGGTCTTGAACTTGGGCGCTGCGTCGTGGGTCAGCTCGGTCTCCGTGTAGCGGGTCACCTCCGCGTGCCACCGGGGGATGCCCGCCATCCACTGCTGGAGCTGCTCCACGTACTTGTTCAGCTTCTCCTGCGCCTTCGCATCCAGGTTGAAGGTGCGGATGACCACCGGCAGCTCCTTGGCCACCAGGTGCTCGAACTGCTTCATGCGCGCGGTCATCAGCTCGTTGACCGTGAGGACAGCCGTGTCCTTGTCCACGCCCAGAAACTTCTGGACCACGAGCACGCAGTTGTTGAGCTCGCCCTCGAACTCAATCTCCTTCTGATAGGAGAAGAGGTCGTTGACGAAGCAGGCGTAGTCCGCGGCGGAGTTCTCCAGCCCGCGCAGCGTGCGGGTGTTGAAGACGTCCTCCGGCACCGCGTCGCCCTTGGAGAGGCGCGACAGGCTCATGGTGAGGTCCGAGCCGAACGTCTTGCGGCGCATCTCCACGTAGTCCACGGGGTCCGGCACGCGGTTGACGATCTGGTTGTTCAGCTCCCACACCCAGCTGTCCGTCATGTCCTGGATGGCCTTGCGGAACAGCGTGCGGCCGCGCGCCGACAGCGGGCCGGCGGTGCGCTTCCACAGGTCCACCAGGCCCAGCTCCACCGGGTTGGTGGGCACCGCGGCGTTGGCGGCCTCCACGTCATCCGGCATGAACTGGCCCAACCGCGCGGTGAACATCTTCGCGCCCGCCATGTCCCGCGTGTTCGCGTAGAGCATGGGGAAGTAGTCGTCCGCGTACGTGCCCCAGACGAGCCAGCACGCCGTCAGGTCCAGCTGCTCCGGCGTCGCGTCCGGGTGGATGTACGCGCCGCAGAGGGCCACGTCCGCCGCGTCGAACTTGTGGTCGTCCCAGACGTAGAACCCCACGACGGGAACCACCTCCAGCATGCCCACCCGCCGCGCCCACTCCTTGGAGTGCTTGCGCGCGCGGTCCAGGTGCGGGCTCAAGTACGTGCTGTACGGCATGTAGAACTTCGGCAGCTTCGTGGGGCCCACGTGCTGGCGGGGCACGTGGCTCAGGGAGCGGGAGCGAGGCCCCAGTCCCAGCCCGCCCGGCGTCAGCGGAATCCGCAGCGCGGAGGTGCCCAGGCCGGAGGGCACGGGGATGGACAGCGCCGGCCGCTCCTCCGAGTGCTGGTTCATGTAGCGGTTGGAGCGCATGTGCCACTCGTGGCCGCCGGACTGCCAGTCCTGGAGTCCGCGCAGGTACGTGAGCACCTGCGCCTGCTCCACCGGGTTGAGCCCGTACTCCGCGAACAGCCACGGCAGTTCCGTGGCGAACGTGGTCTCGAACTGCTGGAGCCGCGACGTCAGCAGGTCGTTGACCAGGTCCGCCGCGCGCTGCGTGTCACAATCGAGGAACTTCTCCACCACCAGCACGCCGTTGGAGAGCTCGCCCTCCTCCAGCTCGCGCTCGTAGGAGAACAGGTCGTTGCGCAGGTGCACCGCGTCCGAGAACGTGTCCTTGAAGACGCGCATCGGCCGGCTCTTCACGACGCGGTCCGGAATCTCCGCGGCGACGGCGTGCTCCACCAGGTCGGACGACCAGGGCGCGCCACCCACCTTGCGGCGCATCTCGATGTACTCGATGGGGTTGGAGACGCGCGCCTCGCTGATGTTCTCGATCTCCCACATCGACTCATCGAGCAGGTGCTTGGTGTTCTCGAAGAAGCGGCGGCGCCACTCCATGGACATGGAGGGCACGGTGCGCTGCCACAGGTCCCAGAGGCCGCGCTCCACCGCGTTGGTGGGCTCCGGCGGCGGGGACATGTCCAGCGGCATGAACAGCGGCAGACGGTCCAGGTAGGCCTGCCCACCCGCCACGTCGCGCGAGTACTTGAAGACCTCCAGGAAGTGGTCGTCGAAGTAGAAGACCCAGACGTACCAGTCCGTGATGAGGTCCAGCTCCGGGCCCGGCGCCTCCGGGTGCGTGTACGCACAGAGCAGCGCGTAGTCCATGCCGTCGAAGCGGCGCTCGGACCAGACCTCGCGGTCCGTGCCATCTCGCGGCGGTCCCAGGATGCCCATCTGGTACGACCACGCCTTGGTGTGCACGCGGGCCGCTTCCAGGTTCGGGTTCAGCCGCGCCGGCCACGGCACGTAGAACTCCGGCAACTGGAATGGCTGCTTCTGCTTCCCCTTGGACATCTCCACCCCTCGTTGGACCCCGGACGACTAGTACTGTCGTTCAGTGTCCAACTCCACGCCTATCAGGCCCAGCCGGAAAACTCGATTAATCCGGCGAATAAGGGGGCGTGGGGATGGAAGATGACCCGCCCTGGGTCACTGGCGGGAACCCGGTGGTGAGGGGTATTTCCGCCAGCGACAGGGAGTGCTAACGGCGCGTGGAGCGGCGCGACGGGCTCTTGCGAGCCGTCGTCTTGCGCGCGGACTTGCCACGGGCGGACGTCTTGCGTGCGGTGCGGCCGGCGGCGGCGCGACGGGCCGGGGCCTTGCGGGCGCCGCGCTTCGCGGTGGCCTTCTTCGCCGTACCGCGCTTCGCCGTGCCGCGCTTCGCGGTGGCCTTCTTCGCGGTGCGCTTGCCCGCGGCCTTCTTCGCGGTGGTGCGCTTGGTGGTCGCCTTCTTCGCGGCCCCCGTGCGGCGGGACGACGCCTTGCGGGCGCCCTTGCGCGCGCCGGAGGAGCGGCGGCGCGACGGAGTGGCGGGCGTCGCCTCACCGACCGGCAGGATCGTGTTGGACGACGGGGTCTCGTTCGGGTCCTGCATGTTCGACTCGGCGTGCATCAACAACCTCCAGGGATGACGACCCTGCAAGGGTAAGCGCAACCGCCGGAGTTGCATCCATCCCCCCCTGCGCAGATGCACGCCACCTGACGAATGCGCTCACGCGCGAGGCCGAGAATCCGGCCCCAGAGCGCACGACGCCACGCGGACCGCTACGCCGCGCCCTTCAGGAACGCAGCCAGCTTCTCGTACGCCACGGCCAGCGGAGGGATGGGCGCGCTCTCGTGAAGCTGGTGCGCCTGAGCCGTCTCACCGGGTCCGAAGTTCACTGCGTCCACGCCCCACTCACCGAAGCGGGCCACGTCCGTCCACGCCTGCTTCGACGCGGCGGGCAGCCCCGTGAGCGACATCAGCCGCTGGAACAGCGGGTTGCCCGCGGCCACCGGCCCACTGGGGGACGCGTCCGTGAACTCCACCTCCGCGCGGCCCGCCACCAGCGCCAGCACGTCCTCCTTCGCTTGCGCCACGCTCTTGCCCGGCGCGAAGCGGTAGTTGAGGTTCAGCTCGAACGCCTCCGGCACCACGTTGCGCGCACGGCCGCCCTTGGCCAGCGTGGCGCTCATGACTTCATAGAAGGGGAAGCCCGCGACGTTGACCTCCACGCGCTCGCGGCCCAAGAGCTCCGTGAGCAGCGGCCCCGCCTTGTGGATGGCGTTCTCCCCCTGCCACGGCCGGGCGGAGTGCGCGCTGCGCCCCGTGAACCGGACGGTCACCTGCATGCTGCCGACGCAGCCCACCTGCACCACGCCGTCCGTGGGCTCCATGGCGATGCCGAACTTCACGTGGGAGAGGTCCGGCCGCTTCGCGTACAGCGGGATGAGGCCGCTCTCCGCGTAGGCACCCTCCTCGCGCTCGTACAGGAGGAAGGCCACGTTGACGGGCAGCGCGTCGCGCTTGAGGTCCTCCGCCAGCGCCATCATCACCGCGACGCCGCCCTTCATGTCGGACGCGCCCAACCCGTGCACGCGCTCCCCTTCGATGCGCGGCACACGGCCCACATCCCCGGGGTGCATGGGCACCGTGTCCAGGTGACCGATGAGCGCCACCGTGGGCCGGGGGTCCTCCAGCGAGCCCAACAGCAGCGTGTGCCCGACGCGGAAGACCTCCTCGCGGCGGAAGTGCTTCAGCGCCCAGCCTTCCACGTGGTCCGCGATGGGACCCTCGTAGCCAATGGGGCTTTCAATGCGACACAGCTCGAGCGTCGTCTGGGCGAGTCGGGTGGCGAGGTCGGTGGAGGACATGCGCGAAGCACCATACTCCCCGCCCGGGCCCGGAACATCGTCCCGTCAGGCGCCGTCCGCCAGGTCCTCGAAGGACGTCACGCCATCCAACACCGAGACGCAGATGCACGCGGGGCCCTGCAGCGCGGTGAAGTCGTGCAGCGAGCCGTCCGCCTTGTCCAGCTCGTCCCCGGGCCACACCTCGTGGCCGGAGTCCTCGCGGAAGCCGCCCTCCAGCACCAGGTTCCACTCGCGGCCCAGGTGCGTGTGACGCGGGTAGCGGGCGCCGGGCTGGAGGCGCACGATGGCGGCCATCATCCCCTCACGCGTCGGCCCCGTCTCCACCGGCATCAGCTCCACGCCCTCCACCGGGCCGGGCATCCAGTTGGACGGCTCCGACATGGACTCCAGCAGCTCGCGGGCCCGCGCCTCCGTCAGGTCCAGGAACGCGGCGAGCTTCCCGGCCCAGCGGGCGAAGCGGCCGGGCCCCTCCATCTGGCCCATCAGGCGCTGGAGCGACTCGACGGGGGGCGCCACCGGCTCCACGAGCGCCCCCAACGCATCCACGGCGGGCGTCAGCCGGGCCAACTCCGCCCGGCAGTGCGCACAGCCGTCCAGGTGCCGTGACGCGGCGTCGCGCCGGGCCGGCTCCAGTGTCCCTAGCAACCACTCGGGGAGGATGTCATCGAGGTGTTCCATGCTCTCCTGAAAACGACGCGGCCGTAACAAGTCGCGTAACAACTCCTATACGCGACCCCGCCCGCGCCGGATTTGTCGCAGGCTCACACCGCGACGGCGAAGTCCCGCAGGGCGGAGTTGAGGCTGGTCTTCTGGTCGGTGGACGCCTTGCGCTGCCCGATGATGAGCGCGCACGGGACCATGAACTTCCCGGCGGGGAACTGCTTCTCCCGCATGCCCGGAATCACCACGCTGCGCGCCGGCACGCGGCCCTTGTGGATGACCTCCTGGGTCCCGGTGACGTCGATGATCTGCGTGGACGCGGTCAGCACCACGTTGGCGCCGAGCACCGCCTCCTCCTCCACCACCACGCCCTCCACCACGATGGAGCGGCTGCCCAGGAAGGCGCCGTCCTCGATGATGACCGGAGACGCGGTGGGCGGCTCGAGCACGCCGCCCAGGCCCACGCCGCCCGACAGGTGGACGTTGCGGCCCACCTGCGCGCAGGAGCCCACGGTGGCCCAGGTGTCCACCATGGTGCCCGCGCCCACCCGCGCGCCGATGTTCACGTACCCGGGCATCACCACCGCGCCCCGCTCCACGAAGGCGCCGTAGCGCACGGTGCCCGGCGGCACCACGCGCACACCCGCCGCCTCCAGGCCCTTCTTCAGGGGCACCTTGTCGTAGAACTCGAAGGGGCCCACCTCCATCACCTTCATCTCCGACACGGCGAAGAACAGGAGGATGGCCTCCTTCACCCAGGCGTTGACCCGCCAGCCTTCCGGGCCCTTCTCCGCGACGCGCAGCTCCCCGGTGTCCAGCCGCGCGAGCGTCTCGCGCACCGCCGCCACCGTGTCCGCGTCCTTCAATTTCGCCCGGTCCGCGAACGCCGCGGACACCCGCTGGGAGAGCTCTTCGAGGGATGTCGCCATGACGCCGAGTTGAATCACACTTCAGGTGTCCGCGCCCTCCTCAATGTCCACCGCCGGACGGCCTCACGCGTGCGACGACTCGAGCCCCAGCACCAGGGGCAGGGTCTGTGTCGGGATTTCTCCGTGAAACATGGCGTCCGCGTGAGTCAGCGGGCCCGTGCCCTCCTTCAGGATGACGGAACCCTGGAGCACCCGGCCCACGGCGGACAGGGGAGCCTCCTTCCAGTGGCGATGGCGGACGAAGGGCGAGCGCCGGATGTAGAGATGCTCCTGGCCGATGAGGGCCACGTACCCCAGGAGCTTCCCGTCCGCCGAGCGGACGCGCATGCCGCTGATGATGGAGCGCCGTTCGGACGGCGTGTCGTCGAAAGCCATCGGTCGTCTCCTCCTGTGCGCCGGAAAGGTGGTGACGGCCCGGGGTCGCCGCGAGCCGCCCGCCCCTTCGCCGGGCCCCTGCCCGCCCGGTCCCTCCGGGAGCGGAAGGGTTCCACCGGCCGGCCTGGAGCCCGTCCGGCCCCTCATGCCCCGGTTTCCCGTACCCGGAAGATGCGCTCCCGTTAGCGTGCGTCCGCCATGACGACCCCCGTCTTCCCGCCGCTGCGCGCCGCCTATGAACCGGAGTCCTTCCGGGCCACCGCCCACGCCCTGATGGATCAGCTCGCGGACTACCTGAAGGCCGCGCTCGCCGGGGGCGAGATGCCGGTGCTGCCCTGGGCGCCGCCTGCGGTGAACCAGGAGCGCTTCGCCACGGCCTTTCCGGAGGAGCCGGCGCCGGAGGTCTCGCAGGCCTTCGCGGCACTGATGGCGCGTGTGCTGGAGGGTTCGCACCACCTGCACCACCCGCGCTACGTGGGACATCAGGTGACGGCGCCCGTGCCGCTGGCCGCGCTGTGCGATGCCGTGTCGTCGCTGCTCAACAACGGCATGGCCGTGTACGAGATGGGCCCCGTCGCCACCGCGATGGAGCACCACGTGCTCGCGTGGATGGCGGCGAAGCTGGGCCTGCCGTCCAGCGCCCGGGGTGTGCTCACCTCCGGCGGCAGCGCGGGCAACCTCACCGCCCTGCTCGCCGCCCGCCAGGCGAAGGCCGGCTACGACGCGTGGAACGGCGGCGCGCACGCGGGCCCGCCTCTCACGGTGCTGGTCCCCCGCTCCGCCCACTACTGCCTGGCCCGCGCGGTCCGCATCATGGGCTGGGGCGAGGGCGGCCTCACCCCGGTGGACGTGGACGACCACTTCCGCGTGCGGCCGGACGCCCTGGAGGACGCGCTCGACCGGGCCACCCGCGCGGGGAGGAAGGCCATCGCCGTGGTGGCCAGCGCGGGCTCCACCGCCACCGGCGCGTTCGACCCGCTGGAGCCCGTGGCGGACTTCGCGGAAAGGCACGGCCTGTGGTTCCACGTGGACGGCGCGCACGGGGCCGCGGCGTCCCTGAGCCCGAAGTACCGCGCGCAGGTGAAGGGCATCGAGCGGGCGGACTCCGTGGTGTGGGACGCGCACAAGGGGCTGCTCATGCCCGCGCTGGTGACGGCCGTGCTCTTCCGCGACGGCGCGCGCTCCTTCGACGCCTTCTCCCAGGAGGCCCACTACCTCTTCCACGGCGACGGCGACGACGCGCGCCCCTACAGCGACGTGGGCCTGCGCACACTGGAGTGCACCAAGGAGATGATGCCCCTCAAGGTCTACGCGTGCCTGTCCGTGCTGGGCACGCGCGTCTTCGAGGAGGCCGTCACCGCCTCCTACGACCAGGCCCGGCGCTTCGCGGGGATGCTCACCGCCGCCCCGGACTTCGAGCTGGCCCTGGAGCCCGACTGCAACATCGTCTGCTTCCGCCACACCCCCTCGCACGTGCCGCCGGAGGGCTGGGACGCGCTCCAGGTCCGCCTGCGTGAAGCGCTGGTCTCCCGTGGGAGTTTCTACCTGGTGCAGACGCGGCTGCCCCGGGGCGTGTACCTGCGCACCACGCTCATCCACCCGCTCACCGGGGACGCGGACCTGGAAGCCCTGCTGGACGCGCTCCGGAGCGCGGCGGCCCGGCCCTGAATTTTGTGTGCAAGGGAGTCGCCCTGGCGGGGGAAATGCGATAGGGCGGGGCCGCCATGCTCGTCTCGCTCGTCATCCCCGTCTACAACGAGATTCCCACCCTGGCGGAAATCCTCCGGCGCTGCATCGCCGTGGACTTCCCCAAGGAGCTCGTCCTGGTGGACGACTGTTCCAAGGACGGCAGCCGCGAATTCCTTCGCCAGCTGTCTGAACAGGGCCTGGAGGTCCTGGGGGGCTCGCCGAAGAACCGGAACGAAATCCGGGTGCTCTTCCAGGAGAACAACCAGGGCAAGGGGGCCGCGCTGCGCCGGGGCTTCGCCGAGGCCACGGGGGACATCGTCCTCGTGCAGGACGCGGACCTGGAATACGACCCCCGGGACATCCCCCGGGTCATCCAGCCCATCCTGGACGGCGACGCGGACGTCGTCTTCGGCAGCCGCTTCATCGGGTCGCCACGTCGGGTGCTGTACTACTGGCACACCGTCCTCAACAACCTGCTCACCACGCTCTCCAACATGACGAGCGGGCTGAACCTCACGGACATGGAGACCTGCTACAAGGCCTTCCGCGCGGAAGTCATCCGCTCCGTGCACGTGGAAGAGGACCGGTTCGGCTTCGAGCCCGAAATCACCGCCAAGGTGGCGCGCGGCAACTGGCGCGTCTTCGAGGTGCCCATCAGCTACCATGGGCGCACCTACGAGGAGGGCAAGAAGATTGGCTGGAAGGACGGCGTGCGTGCCCTCTACGCCATCGGGAAGTACTCGCTGAAGCGCTGAGAAGTCCGGACGTCCGCCCGGCCGCTGTCCTGGGGAGGATGCAGGTTGGGGTCCTTCAGGAAAAGCGCACCCCGAATGCGGACAAGGGAACAGACGGGCGGGTGCGGTTGGTTGTCCAGCGAGCGGCGCCCTGAGAGGGGCTCCGGCTTTTCTTCCTCCGTATTGCGGCGCGTAGTAGTTTCGACAACGCACTCCGTCTGAAGGGCGGAGAGTTTCCCGACCCTTCCGAAAGTTTCCGTCCCCGTATGTTCGACTGGCTCCACACCCTGTTTTCGCGCGACCTCGCCATCGACCTGGGTACGGCGAACACGCTCATCTACATCCGCGGCCAGGGCATCGTGTCCAACGAGCCCTCCGTCGTGGCGGTGCAGCATGACTCGCGCGGCGGCAAGAAGGTGCTCGCCGTGGGCAAGGAGGCCAAGGAGATGCTCGGCAGGACGCCGGGCAACATCGTGGCCATCCGGCCCATGAAGGACGGCGTCATCGCCGACTTCGAAATCACCGCCGCGATGCTGCGCTACTTCATCCAGAGCGCGCACAACCGCAAGACGCTGGTGAACCCGCGCATCATCATCGGCATCCCGTCCGGCATCACGGAGGTGGAGCGCCGCGCGGTGCGTGAGGCGGCCGCCAACGCGGGCGCTCGCGAGGTCTACCTCATCGAGCAGCCCATGGCCGCGGCGATTGGCGCGGGCCTGCCGGTGACGGAGCCCAGCGGCAACATGATTGTGGACATCGGCGGTGGCACGTCCGACGTCGCGGTCATCAGCCTCGCGGGCATCGTGTTCGCCAAGTCCGTGCGCATCGGCGGCGACAAGCTGGACGAGGCGATCATCCAGTACGTCAAGCGCAAGTACAACCTGCTCATCGGTGAGCGCACGGCGGAGCTCATCAAGATGGGCATCGGCACTGCGTACCCGACCGACGAGGTCATGACCATGGAGATCAAGGGTCGAGACCTGGTGGCCGGCGTGCCGCGCACGCTGACGGTGTCCAGCGACGAGGTGCGCGACGCGCTCGCGGAGCCCGTCAACGGCATCGTCGAAGCGGTGAAGCTGACGCTGGAGCGCACGCCGCCGGAGCTGGCCGGTGACATCGCCGACAGGGGCATCGTGCTGGCCGGTGGCGGCGCGCTGCTCAAGAACCTGGACACGCTGCTCCGCGAGGAGACGGGCCTGCCGGTGTTCCTCGCGGAGGACCCGCTGTCCGCCGTGGTGATTGGCGCGGGCAAGGCGCTGGAGTCGTTGGACATCCTCCGCCAGGTCTGCCAGCCGGGCTGAGGTTCCCCTCCCCCGCTGTACCGTGACGGCGCCGGACCCGGTTTCAAGGGTCGGCGCCGTTCGCGTTTCTACGGCGTCGTCGTGGCGGCGGTCCGGGGAAGCGACAGCCCCGTGGGCCGGACGATGCGCGCCTCGCAGTTGGGGCGGCGGCCCTCCCGGTCGTCCTCCTGGCGGGCCTGCTCTTTCACAAGGTCACCCCTCAAGAGGATGCCTGGAGGCAGGGACTGCTCCACCTTCGTGTCCATGCAGGCGTCGAACGCGCGCCGCATCCAGGGGCCAGCAGCGCGGACCGAGAAGCCGCCCAGGGCGTCCATGCGGGCAAGACCGTCCAACCGCTCCGTGAACACCGGGTAGCCCTCCTTCGCCTCGCGCCGGGCGTGGACCAGGGTGGCGGCGGCGCGCAGGCCCGGGGGCAGGCGGAGGAAGTCCGGTCCCGGGACACCCGAGACGGACAGGACGTGGTTTCGCAGCGGTTCGCGCGCGAGCATCAGCGGCAGAGAGACATTGAAGAGCCGTTTCCCAAAGGCATCGCCGGTGCGCGTGAACTCCAGGGCGAGCAGCGTGAGGATCTCCGGATCCAGTCGGGGCAGCACGACGAGCGGGTCGCCGTCGGCCTCTTTCAGCGCGCGCTTCGGATCCACCAGCACATCCCGGGTGAGGCGCAGCATGGAGCGGTCCTCAGGGGACGCCAGCGCGGCGAGCTCCGCGTCCTTCGGCGAGCGCTGGCCGGTGAGCAGGTCCAGCAGCAGCATCCGCTCCGGCTGCCGCGCGAGGTCGGCGGGAATCCAGTCGCGCATCACGTAGGACGTGTGCTCGGGCCCGGCGGCCTCCGCCGTGCGTCCGGCCAGCACCAGGAAGTCCCAGGTCCGGCGGCGCAGGTCCTCGGCGTAGCGGCGCACCAGCGTGGTGGCCGCGTCTCGCAGCTGTGCGCGCAAGAGGATGCGCACGTCCAGCTCCAGCGCCTCCAGTGTCTCTGGCGGGTGCTTCTCCTCGAGTGCCTTCACCTGTCTCGCCGTCTCGACCTCGTACGGCGGGCGTCCGACGCCGTCCCCCCGGTCCGCGTCCGACGGGTGCTCCAGTTCGAAGCGCCACCGCGCCTCCAACCACGCGCGGATCACGTCGGGCGAGTCCGGGAAGCGTTCCGCCAGCTTCGAGTAGGCGTCAACGGCGTCCGCGGAGCCCGGGTCCGGAGGGCTCGCGCGCTGCAGGTAGAGGGCCGCCAGCGGTGAGTCCGGATGCTGCTGCGCGTGCTCCGCGTAGCGTGCGCGGGCCTGGGACCCCTGGCCGATGTGGCGCATCAACGACAGCGCCAGCGCTTGCGCGGCCGGGTCCTCCTGCCAGGTGTGCATCAGCATCGCCGCGAAGTCGCGCGTGTTGCGCCATCGCAGGTCGGCCGGCAGGTTCGCGGGCACCTGCGTGTCCACGAAGAGCCATGCGCGCGCGGCCATCTCCCGCGCGACGGTATTGCCCGGCTCCACCTCCGCGACGGCGGACGCCACGCGGCCCGCGGCCTGCCAGCGCCCCTCTTCCGCGTAGAGGCGCGCGGCGGACTCCCACTTCGCGGACTGCACGGAGAGCTGTTCTCCCGGCTGGAGCACCGAGGCGATCTCCGGAAGGGACCTGGCGTAGGGGCCCGCGGAGACGACCCCTTCCTCAGGGACCGCCTCCAGCATCGCCGCGCCCTTCACGTTGTAGAGGATGTGCTCGCCCTGGACCGGAAGTGTCACGTCCTCGATGACGGACTCCTGGCCGGGCCAGGTCGTCACCGCATGGAGCGGTCCGTCTCCCATCTTCACGCGCCCCTGCTCCTGCGTCCCGGGCGCCACCACCCAGTGCTCGCCGCCGATGCGCACGTCCACGGGGCGCGACAGGCCGTTGACGACCGTCACGGCGCGCATCCTGCGCGCGTCCAGCCACACCGCGCCCAGCCCCACCAGGCCGCAGAGCCCCAGCGCCATCCCAGCCAGGGCCACCGCGCGGCGGCGCGACCTGCCCGGCGAGGGCGGCACCTGTCCGATGACCTGGACCCGCGCCTTGCCGTCCGTGCGCACGAGGTAGCCGTCCATCGGCCACACCGGAATGCCCAGCACCGTCACCGTGCGCTCGGCGACGAAGGGCGCGTCCGGCGCGGCGCCGCGCGGAGGCGAGCCCTTCCACCGGATACCCGTCCCCAGCACGGAGGACGTCTCCGGCGACCGTGCCGCGATGACGAAGGCGCCCCGGTCCTCCACCAGCGCCGCAAGCAGCTCCCGCATGGGACCAGGCGGCTCGTGCTCCAGCCGGCGTGAGAGCACCGCGTGCACCGCCCACGCATCACCCCGCGTGAGCGCCTCCGACAGCGCGGCATCCGGCAGCAGCTCCGCCAGACGCGGTGCGCGCTCCAGCAAACCGCTGGGGTCCGTGACAGGGACGAGGGACATGGCCCGCATTCAACCGGGCACCGGCGGGGGGAAGGCAAGACCCCAAGCCCTGAATCCCGTCAGGCCATGGCCCAAAGCGGCCGAGCCATGACTGCCTTCGACCTCGTAAGGGCTCCACGATCCATCGTCCCGCCAGGCCTTCAGGCCTGAAGGCTGCCCCCACCGATGAGAAGGTAAGAGCCCTGCGAGCCCCCGGCGGCGGCGCGCGGCCAAAACCCGTCCGACTGTCGGACAGCTCTGGACCACCGCATCCAGGGCCCCCGACACCCGAGCCGAGAAATCCTGTCCGACTGTCGGACAAGTTCGGGGCAACCGCGGCCAAGACCTCCATCCATCCGGCCAGCGGAAACCTGTCCGACTGTCCGACATCTTTGGACCACCTCGGTTCGCGGGCCTCCGCTCCATCCGAGCCAAGGAAACCTGTCCGACTGTCGGACAGCTCCGGACCACCTCGGTTCGCGGGCCTCCGCTCCATCCGAGCCGAGGAAACCTGTCCGACTGTCGGACAGCTCCGGACCACTGCGGCCGAGACCTCCATCCATCCGGCCAGCGGAAACTTGTCCGACTGTCGGACAGCTTTGGGCCACCGCGACTGAGACCTCCGACACCCGAGCCGAGGAAACCTGTCCGACTGTCCGACAAGTGCTGGGCTGCGCTCGATCCGAGTGAGGGAAACCTGTCCGACTGTCGGACAGCTTTGGGCCACCGTGGCCTGGCCGGGGCCTCCTCTCAGTCCCACCCGCAGAAACCTGTCCGACTGTCGGACAAGTTCGGGGCAACCGCGGCCGGGGGGAGAACCCCATTGGGCCAGGGGAAATCTGTTGGACCGGTTCGTGCGGTACGCCACTGGCGGGGTGCGGCATGCCACTTGCCTTGAATCCCGTCAGGCCATTGTCCGAAGCTCCCGCGCCATGGGCGCCTTCGACCTCGTGATCATCTCCGTCATCGTCGCGCTCGGCCTGGGGCGCTTCCTCGTGATGCGCGACCAGCGCCGTGCGCCGCCTCCAGAGGCCGGGCCGCTCAAACCGACGCCGCAGCGCATCGCCGGTCGCGTCCTGCTGGGGTACGCCTACGCGATGGCGCTGTTCATCCTGGTCCGCTTCTTCCTCAGCCGAATGTGACGGGGACTGGCTTGCGTCCCCTCCCGAGCGCGCTTGATGCTTTCCCCCCATGAACCCATGGCTCGTGTCGGGGGTGGTGTCCTTCGCGCTGGGGGCATACCTGAGCCACCGGGATGAACGCGGCCCCACGAAGGGCGTCATCGACCGGCGGCACCTGACGCCGCTGCAAATCACCTACAGCCTGCTGTTCGCGTATCCGTTCTGCGCGGCCTACACCGCCCTGGACCTGAACCTGGGCCCCTGAGCGCACGAAGCGCCCGGGGCCCGAGGTCCCGCTCAGGCATCAGTGCTTGCCGTACTCCAGCTTCACGCCCTTGCGCTGCGCATAGATGTACGCCTCCATCGCGCGCATCTTCGGGTCGCCGTCCGCCAGCGGCTTGCCGCGCACCGGGTTCTCGATGCACCAGTTGATCATGTCGCGCAGCAGCGCCACGCGGCCCAGCTGCACCTGGTACTTCGGGTAGGTCTCCGGGTGGGTGTTCGCCGCGTCTGGATGGCACATGTCGCACGACACGCCCACCGTTCCGCCCAGCGCGTCCGCGTCGTGGAACACGCGGTGGCCCTCCTTCACGGCCGCCTGCACGGAGTCCGCCCACACCTGCTCGTCGCGCTCGGAATACGCGCCGTAGGTGTGGCCCGTCTGGAGGTTGGCCTTCTGCTGCTGGGGCACCGCCTTCGCGCCCGTCTCCGCGCCCACGCCGCCCTGGCGCACGTCGTTGCCCGAGGGCTTCGAGCCGGGGTTGGGCTGGGGCGCGGGCGTGGGGGACTTCTTCGTGGCCGGGGGCGTGGCCTGCGCCAGCACCGGGCCGGGCACATCGTCCCAGTTCGCGTCCGGGTTCTTCTTGCGCCAGTCATCCATCAACTGCGCGGTCGCGGTGATGGCCTGGGCGCGGGTGAGCTTCTGCCCATCCTTCACGCCTTGCACTTCCATGGACGTCTCACCGTCGCACAGGCCCAGCACCAGGTTGCCATCCTTGGACGCGGGCAGGACGTGCTTGGGGAGCGGTTCGGCCTTCGACTCCGGGGACGTGGCGAGCGCCACGCCGCCGGCGAAGGACAGGGCCGCGCACGGGACCACGAGCAACTTCATTCGCAGGTTCATGGGAGGGAGTTCCTCTTCCGGTCCTAGTAGGTGGGCAGCTTGGGCTTGGGGGGCGCGGACTGCTTGCCACCGGAGCCCAGGTAGCTGGCGCGCACGGTGATGGGGTCGCGCTGCCAGAGGTTGTAGACCTTGTCCACGAGCCCCGACTCCAGCACGTCCATGCGGCCGTCACCGCAGCCGTCGAACTGGCTGAACGGATCCGCGCGGTTCATGGGCACCGTGAGCGAGGGCAGTCCTTCCGGCGCGTACGGCCACGGCCACGCGGTGGACAGCATCCCGTGGAAGGAGATGTTGCCAATGCGGTTGCTGAGCAACTGGTGCGTGTGGCCGTGGATGACGGTGACCTTCTCGTACGGCTTGAGGATGGCCTGCACCTCGTCCGCGTCGTCGGTCCAGAAGTTCCAGGGCTTGTAATACTTGTAGAGCGGCGAGTGGCTGAAGACGATGACAGGCGTCGTCTTCGCCACCTTGGACAGGTCGTTCTGGAGCCACTGGCGCTGTTCGGCGCCGACCTCGAAGCGGGACTGGATGCCATTGTCCAGGCCAGCGACGATCTTCATGCGCTCCATGGGAGAGAGCTTCCGCTCCGTCCAGAAGTCCTTCTCGTGGATGGAGTTGAGCACCACGAAGTGCACGCCCTTGTGGTCGAAGGAGTAGTTGGGCGCGCCGAACAAGTCGCGCCACAGCTCGCCCATGTCCAGGAACCAGTCGTGCTCGCCCACCATCATCTTGATGGGGGCCTTCACGGACTTGAGGATTTGGGCGCCCAGCTTGAGCTCACCCGCCTGGCCCAGCTGCGCCAGGTCTCCGCCGAAGAGGACGAAGTCCGGCTGGGGGTCCAGCGCGTTCACGTCGTCCACGGCCTTGAGGATGGCGCGCACGAAGCGGTCGTTGAGCTTGTTTTCATACAGGTGCGTGTCGGAGATGTACGCGAAGGAGAACTTCGGCTTCTCTCCCTGCGCCTCCGCCACGTTGACCAACTGGAAGCTGTTGGGCGTGAGCTTGCCCATGCCCGCGACAATGCCGGCGGAGATGCCGGCGACGCGCATGAAGGCGCGGCGGTCCAGCTTCCTCAGGCCCTCGAAGAAGGCGTCGCGTTCGGCGTAGTGCTTCGTCTCGATGCTCTGGAACTTGTTTGCCATGGCGCGCCTCCGTTACCGCTGCTTGGTGTTCGTCACCGGGGTGACATCGCCGTAGAAGCCCAGGTCCGCCGGGTTCTTCACGCTCAGGTCCGGGTTGGGAGCCAGGTCGCCCAGGTTGCCCTTCTTGCCCAGGGCGATGGCGTTGTCCCGCTCCGGCCGGGTGTTCTTCCGGGCGCGCTGCTTCGCCAGCTGCTCCTTGTTGAGCTTGTCGAACTTCGTGTCCGTGAGGGTGAAGAGGAACGCCACCAGGTCGTCGATTTCAGGCTCCGTGAGCCCCAGCCGCTGCATCCCCCCATCGAGGTAGGGATTGGCCACGCCGCCCTTGTTGTAGTGGTCCATCACGTCCCACAGCGTGGTGAGCGACCCGTCATGCATGTACGGGCCGGTGATGCCCACGTTGCGCAGGATGGGCGTCTTGAACGAGCCCACGTCGTTCTCCTGCTTGGTGACGAGGAAGCGGCCCAGCTCGGAGAACTCCGAGTTGAGCGCCAGTTCGTCGATCTGCTTCTCGTCGCCAGTGCGGACCACCTGCACGCCCTTGCGCGCCAGGGTGACGAAGTCCTGCTTGTGCGCCGCGACGCCGATGTTGTGGAACTTCTGGTCGCTGAACAGCGGGGACACGGCGTTGCCCGCGTGGCAGGAGTTGCAGCGCGCCTTGCCGTTGAAGAGCGCCCAGCCGTTCTTCTCCGACGCGGTGAGCGCCTTGCTGTCGCCCGTGATGAACTTGTCGAAGCGCGCGTCGCCGGAGAACTGCATCCGTTCGAACGCGGCGATGGCGACAGCCAGGTCGTCGAAGTTGGGCTCGCGGCCGAACACCTTCTGGAAGTCGGTGACGTACTCGGGGATGCCGCGCACCTTCTTCATGACGGTGTCCGGGTCCGGCATGCCCATCTCACGCGGGTTGAGGATGGGCAGCTTCGCCTGGTCCTCCAGCGTGGCCGCGCGGCCGTCCCAGAACTGGGTGGCGTTGAAGAGGGCGTTGAGGACGGTGGGGCTGTTGCGCGCCACCTTCTGCTGCTTGACCCCTTCTGACAGCGGCTTGCCGTCGGTGAAGCCCAGCTCCGGCTCGTGGCACGTCATGCAGGCCACGGTGTTGTCTACCGACAGGCGCTTTTCCCGGAAGAGCTTCTCGCCCAGCGCCACCCGCTCCGGCGTGGGCTCGGAGCCCTTGGGCACCGCGAGCCGCCACAGCGTCGCGGAGACGCCCGGCGGCAGCTGCGGCGGTGTCGCGTTCGCGGATTGTGAAGGGGGAGGTGCTGCCAGTCCCACGCCGGAGTTGAGCACCACGGCGAGCATCGTGACGACGCCCGAGGGCAGCCGCATGAACGCCTCCTACCCGTTCTCTGGAGCCGCGGCGGGACATCCGCCCGGGTCCGAGGCCGGTCCGGGCATTTCACGCAACCCGTGAGAACTGTTCAACGGTCTCTCGGTCCAGGGGGAGGGCGAGTGTCTGGGATTGGAACGTCAGACGTCACGGGCCGCCAGCCATGGGAGGAAAGCCACGCGTGGGCTTCATCTTTCCGTCCGTGCGCGACAAGGAAGTCCACGCGGTCACCGGCGACGGGGACGGCGGACTCGTCGAAGAGGACGGTGCCCGTGGGACGCTCCAGCACGAGCGGGACAAGCGCCTCCTCCAGGGTGCCGGTGGCGGGAGGCAGGATGGCCGCCACCTGTGGGGCCTCCAGGCGCCAGGACTCACGGGACACGGAGTTCTGTTCACAGCGGGCCACCCAGGCATCCAGGTCGCGCTCCGCGCCGAAGAGGATGTGGCCGCCCGTGGCGCTCACGGTGTCCGTAGACACGCCGACGTGGCCCCGGTGCAGGGCCGTATAGCTGCGAGCGGTGCGCAGGAGGGCACGCACGCGCTCGGCGAAGAGCAGGTTGACGCCCTCGTTGTGGGTGAGCCCCACGAAGCCCTGGCGGCCTTCGGGCTCCGAGCGCAGGAGCGTGCGTTCGTCCAGCCCGTTGCCGAAGAGGACACGGAAGCCCTCCTGCTGCGCGCGCTTCAGCGTGGCGTCACTGGAGTCCACGAGCAGCACGGCCTCCTCCCTCGCCTGGAGTGCGTGCGCCACCTGCCGCGCGAGCGCGTTGGCGCCCAGGAGGACGTAGCCCCGGGGCACCACGCGGCGCACGCCCAGCAGCCCCGCCACGAGCCCGCCGGACAGACCCTGCACCACCACGGTCACGCCGATGACCAGGAACACCAGCGCGCGCAGGGCCTGGCCCTCCTGCACGCCCTGGGCGCCCAGGCGCGTGGCGAACAGCGACGCCACGGCGGCGGCGACGATGCCTCGCGGGCCCAGCCACGCGATGAAGGCCTTCTCGTTGCGGGACAGGCCGGAGCCGGCGGTGGACACGGCGACGGCCACGGGCCGCACCACCAGCATCAGCACGAGCACGGTGCAGAGGCCCCGCCAGCCCAGCGCCGTCACCTGGGACAGCCGCATGTCCGCGGCCAGCAGGATGAAGAGCATGCCCAGGAGCATCAGGGTCAGCTGCTCCTTGAAGGCGAGCACCTCGCGGCGGGCGGGCACCTTGCCGTTGCCCACGACGAGGCCCGCGGCGATGGCGGCCAGCACGCCGCTCTCCGGCGAGAGCGCGTTGCTCACCTGGAAGGCGCCCAGCACCAGGGCCAGTGCGAAGACGTTGGTCATGTCCTCCGGCACCCAGGAGGACTTGCGCAGGCCCACCGTGATGAGGAGGCCCGTGACGCCGCCCACCGCGAGCCCCACGCCCCAGCGCGAACCCAGCGCGCTCACCAGGAGCCACGGCCCCTCTTCCGCGTGCAGCGCCATGTCCAGCGCGACCACGGCGATGATGGCGCCCACGGCGTCCACGAAGATGCCCTCGGCCTCCAGCACGGTGGCGACGCGGTGGGTGACGCGCACGCGGCGCAGCAGGGGGGTGATGACCGTGGGGCCGGTCACCATGACCAGGGTGCCGAAGAGGGCGGACACCTTCCAGTCCCAGCCCATGAGGGCGCGGGCGGCCAGCGTGCCGCCCACGGCGGTGACGCCAGCGCCGAGCGTGACGAGCCTCTGGATGGAGCGGGCCTCGCGGCGCAGCTTGCGCACGTCCAGGCTCATCGCGCCCTCGAAGAGGATGACGGACACGGAGAAGCCCACCACGGCCTGGAGCGCGGGGCCCAGGGACGCCGGGTGGATGAGCCCCACGCCTTCCGGCCCCAGGAGCACGCCCGCGGACAGCAGCACGACGATGCCGGGCACGCTCAGGTGCCGGGCCAACAGCTGCGCAAGGATGCCGGCCACCAGGGACAGGCCGAGCGTCAGGGAGGGATTGGCGAGGGACGGAGAGGCCATGGATGCGGCGGCGCACCGTAGCCGCTCGTCCATGGCGCGCGATGCCGTCTCCCAGGCGAGGGTTGGCCGGGAGACGGAGCCACGGAGCTTCCATGTGCCAGCCGGGCGCTCCTGCTCCGGCGGATCAGGCGCCGGCTTCGCTCGCGATGGCGACGAGTGCTCCGGCGAGGTTCTCCACCTCCCAGTCGATGGCGAACACCGCGGCCTGCATCCGCGTGGAGTCCGGGGCGTTGCCGGTGAGCAATGCCCGGGCACGGCGGAGGGCTGCCGCGAGCCCGTGCGCTTCGAGGAGGTGCAGGGTCCCCGTGATGCCCTCGCACGCGCGCTCGTACTCGTCGCGGGCGCCCTGCTTGAGCGCCGCCGTGAGCGCCGGCCGGGCCTGCTCCAGCGTCTGGATGGAGGAGCGGGCCAGCGCCGCGCTCGCCTGAGCATCTCCCGCCGCCCACTGCCGGAGCTTCGTGAAGCTGAAGTCAGGCGCCAGGACCAGGGAGTCCGCGGCGGCCCCGGGGGCGCGGGGGGCCGCTTCCGGCGGCTGCGCGGGCGCCGCTGGAGCCTCGCGCGAAGTGCACCGCGCCATCTTGCTGAACAGGACGCCCTCGTCGAATGGCTTGCCGATGAAGTCCGTGAACCCCGAGGCCAGGACCTTGCTCTCCTGCCAGGCTCGCGTGGAGGCCGAGATGGCGATGATGGGAATCTGGCGGAGCCGTTCGTCCGGGAGCTGCCGGATGACCTTCAACGCGTCGTAGCCATCCAGCACCGGCATGTGCAGGTCCATGAGGACGAGCTCGTAGCCCCCCTGGTGGAGGCGCTCCACCGCCTCGCGCCCGTTCTTGACGGCGTCGAACGAAATCCCCCAGTGCTCGAACCAACGGGCAAGCACGTAGGTGTTGACCTCGTTGTCCTCCACCACGAGCACCTTCAGGCCCCGCAGGGCCCGCGGAGACGACTCGCTGCTGGGAGCCGCGCCGGCGGCGGTCCCCCCCGCCCCGGACTTCAAGCGCAGGTCGAAGGAGAAGCATGTTCCCCTTCCCACCTCGCTCTCCACGACCATCTTGCTGCCGTGCAACGCCACCAGCTTCCGGCTGATGGAGAGGCCCAGCCCCGTCCCGCCGTACTTCATCCCGATGTCGTAGTTCGCCTGGGCGTATTCCTCGAAGATGACGGACAGGCGGTCCGGTGGAATGCCGATCCCCGTATCGCTCACCTGGAAGGACAGGTCACACGCATCGCCGTCCCGGGAACGGAGGGCCACGCTGACCTTGACCCCACCCTTCTCCGTGAACTTGAGGGCGTTGCTCACCAGGTTCGTGAGGATCTGCCCGAGCTTGACGGGGTCCCCCAGCAGACGGGCCGGGAGCCGCTCGTCGATCTCCATCTGGAGCAGCAGCCGCTTCTCCTCGGCCCGGGCGGCCTGGCCGTTCAGGATGTCGCCGAGCAGTTCGCGCAGGGAGAACTCGCGCTGCTCCAGCGAGAGCTTGCCTGCCTCGATCTTGCTCCAGTCCAGGATGTCGTTGACCAGCGCGAGCAGGTTTCCGGACGCGGAGCCGAGGATGCGCAGGTACTTCGACTGCTTGTCGGAGAGCGGCGTCATCCCCAGCAGCCGCGTGGCGGCGGTGATGGCGTTGAGGGGGTTGCGGATCTCATGGCTGAGGGTCGCGAGCAGCGCCGCCTTGGCCTGGGCCAGCTGTTCCGCCTTCCGGCGGGACAGCAGCAGCTCGCGCTCATAGCGCTTGCGATCCGTCATGTTGAAGAGCGTCGTCCGGACGGAGCGGGGCCTTCCGGACGCATCTCTCTTCTGCACGGAGTTGATCAACGCAGGCAGCTGCCGGCCGTCTGCGCAGACGAGGTCCAGCGAGAGCTCATGGATGAAGCCCTGCATCTGGAGCAGGGGGGCGTAGTGGGTTTCGTGGAAGATGCGGCCCGCGACCGTGAGCAGCTCCCAGAACCGCTTGCCTCCGAGCAAAGCCTCCCTGGAGTAGCCCGTCCAGGTCAGGAAGGTCTGGTTGACCTTGATGATGCGCCCCTCCGGGCTCGTGGAGAGGTAGCCACATGGAGCGTTCTCGTAGAGTTCCTCCGCCGAGTCCTCGGAAGCCTCCTTCCCCTGCTCCGTGTCAGCGCTCCCTTGCATCGTCCCCTTTCAGTAGCCCAGGAAGGGCTTCATCGCAGCGACCGTTTCTTCTGGGGCACTCAGGTTCGGGCAGTGTCCGGTCGCCTTGAGGTTGACCAGCTGTCCACGAGGCAGCTGCCGGCACACGTACTCGCCCACTGCTTCCGCCGCGATGACGTCGTTCGAGCACTGGAGCACGAGGGAAGGCGTCTTGACCTTCGGAAGCTCCGCCCTGTGGTCGGAAAGGAAGGTCACCTTCGCGAACTGCTTCGCGATGTCGGGATCCATGCGGCAGAAGCTGTTGGTGAGCTCCGTGCCAAGCTCGGGCCGGTCCGGGTTGCCCATGATGACGGGCGCCATCGTGCTGGACCAGCCCAGGTAGTTGTCGTCGAGCGACTCCAACAACTGCAGGATGTCCTCGCGCGAGAAGCCTCCGACATACTCGCCGTCGTTGATGTAGCAGGGCGAGGGACCGATGAGCACGAGCTTGTCGAAGCGCTCCGGCTCCTTGATGGCCGCCAGCACGCCCACCATCGCGCTCACCGAGTGACCGACGAAGACCGCCCGCTCGAGACGCAGTTCGTGGCAAATCTCCAGGACGTCATCGGCGTATCCCTGCAACGTCGCGTACCGGTTGCGGTCATAGGCCGCGATATCCGAGCCGCCAGCCCCTACGTGGTCGAAGAGCACGGTGCGGGAGTTCCGCTCGAACGCGGGCGCGACGAACCGCCACATGTTCTGGTCGCAGCCGAAGCCATGGGAGAACACCATGGCCTGCGCGCCCTGCCCCTTCACCTTCACGTTGTTCCTGGTGAGAACGCCCATGGGTTGCTCCGATGAAGAAGGAAGACTCCAGGACAGCCCTGGGTTCACGGGAGCGGGCCGTCCACCCCAGGTAAGAGTGAAGGAGTCCCCATGCTCCGGATCAATTTCCTTCCTCAAGGAAGAGTCCATCCCTGACAGCATCCATCACCAGGGCCAGGAGCGCCTCAAGGCTCGGGGACGCGCAGGTCGCGTGAGCGCAGCAGCATGGCGGACGCCGTGGCAGGGGCGAGCACCGACGCGATGATGATGCTCCAGTCCCACGGCCCCCTCGCCCGGGCGGCGTTGAAAGCCAACGCCTGCACCAATGTCAGACAGGCATCCGCGGTGGTGAGCCGCCCCAGCAGCGTGGCCAGCCCGTCACGCCAGCGGCGCAGGAGCAGCAGCAGTCCCGCGATGAGCCCCACGTCGAACACCACCCAGCCGTGCTGCACCCACTGCGAGGGGAACCAGTGCGCGCTCATGGGCAGCGCGAGCAGCACCGTCCACGGCACCAGCAGCGCCGTCAGCGCACGCACGAAGAAGCGTGGCCGGCGCAGCAGCGTGACGAGCCCGAACTTCACCAGGCTTCCCCGCGCGAAGGCCCGGAGCGCGTCGTAGATGGCCCACGGCGCTGGCTCGTCCTTCGGGTGGGACAGATAGAGCGTCACCCACGCGTCGGGGCGGAACTTCGCCTTGAAGGAACGCAGGCCCTCGAAGTCGAACAGCGGGCGCCCGGCGCTGCGCGCGAACCGCAGCCACGGCCGCACCGGCCCCGCGAGCGGCGCCAGGCCCAGCGTCACGTACTGACGCCCGTTCAATGCGGCGGCGCGCATCGCGGCGTCCACCAGCGTCTCCGCCGTGCCGTTGGGCGCGGTGGGCTCGCGCAGCAGGTCCTGGAGGAACCAGCCGTCGCGCGCGTACACGGGCGTCACCGACAGGAAGCCCACCACGCGGCCCTCCACCTCCGCCACGAAGGCGCGGCGCTCCCGGGCGAAGGCTCCGGGGGCCAGCCCCACCAGGAAGCCCATGGTCGCCATGCGGCGCGACGCGAGCCAGTGCTCGGCCAGCACCTCCACCGCCGCTCGCAGCGGGTGGCCTTCCGTCTCCATCACCTCCGCGGGCACCTCGCGCACGCGCACGCCGTGGGAGCGCGCGCGGCGGAGCTGTTCGCGCAGGCTGCGGCTGCCCTTCACCACCGCCTCCCATTTCGTCGGGTCCCACACCGGCTGCTCGCCGATGGGCAGCTCCTCGAATGGGACGAGCCGGGAGAAGCGCGACTCCGTGGCGAAGAAGCTCACGCGCTTGCCCGCGCTCCGGGCCGCCTGGTGGAAGGCCTCCACCACGTCGTGCACGCGCTCATGCGAGGCGATGGGACCGCCTCCCGCCACCCACGCGCCGCCCGTGTCCACGTAGGCGATGCACCCGTCCCCCTCCGGAGAGAACCAGTACTGGAAGCCCGGCTGCAGCACCTGGAAGGACGTCGCGTTCCAGCCGTGGTGCTTGAGCAGCGCCAGCACCCGCTCGCGCGGGTCGCCTGCGGGGTCCTGGTGGGGGTCGGCCATGGTGTTTGCGTTCAAACTACGTCCCAGGGGGCACCCCCGCCAGCCAAAGCCGCCCGAGGAGACAGGGTCCCTCCTGGAGGGACGGGCCGTGAGGAAGTGCACCGCCCCCGGGTGGAAGTGCACGGGGAATGGATCCAAACCGGCCGCTCCCACGCACTACAGGAGGACGTCCTTGACGGGGAAATCAGGGCCGGAGCCGGGCCCCCATGGGGCGGCCCTCCCATGGAGGGGCCCGGCTGTAGTACCGCGGCGACGGTCCCTCCTCAGGAACCGTCATCCTCCGCGTCGTCCCCGCCGCTGTCCGCGGGAGCCCGGCCGAGCAACTGGTCCACCTCCGCGTGCGCGCTCTCCGCCTGCGCCGCGCTGATGCGCTTGTAGGTCTTGAGCGCGTCCACCACGTGGTGCGCGTGCTTCCACAGCGCTCGGGAACCACTGGCCGGCGAGCGCTTGCGCGGGGACGGCAGCATCGCGGCCAGCACCGCTCCCTGCGCCACGGAGAGTTGGGACGCGGACACGCCGAAGTGCTCCCGCGCCCCTGCCTCAATTCCATACACGCCGTTCCCCCACTCCACCACGTTGAGGTACAGCGTCAGGATGCGCTGCTTCGTCAGCGCGTCCTCCAATCGGTGCGCGAGCACCAGCTCCTTCAGCTTGCGCACCAGGCTGCGGTCCGTGGACAGCCAGAGGTTCTTCGCCAGTTGCTGCGTGAGCGTGGACGCCCCCCGCCCCAGCTCCCCCTTCTCCACCGCCTGCCCCACCGCGCGCGCCAGCTCCACCGTGTCCACGCCGTCGTGCAGGTAGAAGCTCGCGTCCTCGGAGATGAGCACCGCGTCCACCGCGGGCTTGGACACCGCCGACAACGGCACCCACTGCTGCCTCCGGCGCGGCTTGCGTCCGGCCTCGCGCGCCTCGCCCGCCCGCTGCTCGATGAGCGCCGTCGTCTTCGGATTCTCCTTCGCCAGGGGACTCGCGTCCGGCAGTCCTGCGAACGTGAGCGCCGCGGTCCCCGCGCCCAGCACCAACACGCCCACGAGTATCCAGCGCACCCAGCGCCTCTTTCGCGGCGGCGCGGGCTGCACCTCCGGCGGTGTCGGCGGGATGGGGCCGGCGGGTTCGGGGCTCGGGGACTCGGATGGACCTTCGACGGTGGACATCTTCCGGCCGTGTCTAGCGCCGTGCCGTCCGGGCGTCACCCTTCACGGTGAGCTTCGCGGAGGCCAGGCGCGGCTGCTCGGGCGAACGCCAGCGCTCGTCCACCGACGCGAAGCCCGCGACCAGCTCTCCCGCCAGGTAGCCGCGCGTCTTCTTCCCCTGGCGGCGCAGCCAGTCGTTGATGACGTGCCCCTTCGCGTCCTTGCGCGCCTCCGGCTGCGCGAGGTTGAAGCGCGAGCGCTTCACCAGCCCGCCGGACTTGTGCACGAACGTCACCGTGCCGTCCGTCCCCACCCGCTCCACGATGCCGATGTGCGTGAGGCCGTCGTTGATGAGGCCGTCGCGGTTGCGGTCGAACGTGTTCTTGAAGAACACCAGCGCACCCGGCTTCGGCGTCTCACTCAGCATCCCCAGCGCGCGCGCCTTGCGGTGGATGGCCGTGACGCCGTTCTCCTCCGGCAGCACATCGTCTGGCAGCAAATCCAACCGCCGCTGCTGGAACGCCAGACGCGTCATGCCCGAGCAGTCATCGCTCACCGTCGAGCTCATCTTCACCAGCGTCGTCATCCCCACCCAGGACTTCGCCCGCCACAGCGCCCGGTCCGACAACTCGACCACCGGCCGGGCCTTCTTCGCCGCCGTGGCCTTGTCCGATGCCTGAGCCGCCCCGCCCCACACCAGCGCGCTCACCAACGCGCCCACCCACACGCCTCGTCCCATGCGCACGCGACAGAGCAACCGCCGTGCCCGGTCTTCGTGGCATTGCGCATGTCCACCTCACGACGGAGCGCGCTCACCCTTCGGCATGCACTGGGCAAGGAAGTTCCCACCCATGGCAACCGCGCACCCTGAATCCCTCAGGGCGCGACGCTGTTCGAGCTGCGTCCGGTCGCGCCCGCGGGCAGCGGCGCGTCACCCGACGCGGGGTTGTTCCACCGGCGCGTGGGCGACGGCATCCGCTTCTGCTCCTCGCGGAACAACGTGCGCAGGTGCTCGTCATGGAGGACGGGCGCCGGACGGGGCCTGGGTTCAGTGACGATCCCTGCGGCAGGAGGCGGCGACGTGGGGAGACCCACGTTCCTACAGACGATGCCCACGCATCCGGGGCTGAGGACCTCGCCGGGCGTGCCAGGCCGCTCGGTTCCCCAGGTCCGCGCGGGCCTGGGCTGAATCAGGGTCGGGGACTCAAGGGGCGGAAACTCCAGCGGCGCCGGGCTCTTCTCCCGGGCCTCCAGCGCGACCATCAGCGGCAGCGCCAGCCCCAGCACCGCGAACTGCCCCAGGGCGCCGGGCATCCGCGAACCGGCCGCGGGCAGCACCTGGGTGCGCAGGCTCGACAGGATGAACGCACCGCCAATGGCCGTGCACAACGCGAGCGCCCCCCACGTCATGGCCTGGGCCGTGATGACAATGGAGGACAGGCGCCAGGTCGCGCCCACGTCCACCGCCGCCCTCCAGGCGTTGTCCCTCCAGTCCGCCGCCGGCCCGGCCATGCCGTAGCCCACCGCGCACGCCGCCATCCATACGGCGGCGCCATGCACCTCGCGACGCAGGAGCCAGCCCTGCGTGAGGCCCACCGCCACCCCCATCCCGATGAACGCCGTCCCGGGCGACAGCCCCAGCGCCACGGCCAGGGCCCGCGAGCCCACCAGGCCCACCGCCACCGCCATCGCCGTCAACCCCGCCCAGCCAGCCACCTGGAGCCCCGCCCGGCGCAGCGCGAACGCCTGCGCGTTCCCGAGCATCGCCCCCGCGACCGCGAAGACACCCAGCTCCGCGAGCCGGTGCACCACGCCCTGCTCCACCGTGGACAGCCGCCAGATGGCCGCCGAGCCCAGCACCGTCTCCAGCAGGCGGGCCCAGTCGTCCGCCTGCGCCCACGGGAGGAGCAGCCCCAGCACGGTGACCACGGAGATGAGGAGGACGTGGACGAGACGAGAGCCCATGGCCCGGCAGTCTGCGCGAGTCCCCCGCTCCAATGCCATGCACCGAGGCACCTTCCTGCCCGACGGCCAACGAAGGTGTCGCCCGGTGGAGGTGGATGTACGGCGCGACAGGACCTCACGGGTTAGACTGAACCCCGGTGCGTTTCGCCTACTACCAGCGCCTGTCGCCCGCCGAGCAGCGCATCTACCGGCAGAGCGACGCCGCCACGGAGGTGCCCCTGCGGACGCCCGCGACGCTGCGGTCCCGGGTGGACGCGGTGCGCGAGGCGCTGCTCCAGGAGGACCGGACGGCGATCCAGGCCGCGACGCAGTCCCTGGCCCGCGCGTTGACGGAGCGGCTGGAGGTGGCCGGGGTGGAGGTGGAGGTGCTGGAGACGCGGCCCTCGAATGACGAGGGCGAGTTGCATGGGCTCTACACGTGGGCGCCCGGACAGCGTCCCCGCATCCAGGTGTGGATGCGCACCGCGAAGCGCGGCCGGGTCGTGGCCTTCCGCACGTACCTTCGCACCTTCCTGCACGAGCTCTGTCACCACCTGGACTTCCTCTGGCTGGAGCTCGGCGCCTCCTTCCACACGGAGGGCTTCTTCCAGCGCGAGTCGAGCCTCTTCGGGCAGTTGGTGCCCCCGTCAGCGGGGTTGGAACGCCGTGAAGCGGCGGACACTGGGAAATGGAGCACGAGCACAAGGCGCGGCCGGCGCTAGATTGCCGCCCCTATGGCGCATCCCACCGACGACAAGAACTTCCGCCTGCCCACCACCCTCCGCCCGCGCCGCCATCAGGCGACGGTGACCCTGGACCTGGAGGGGCGCACCTTCGCGGGTGAGCAGCACGTGGAGCTGGAGCTGTCCCAGCCCACGACGGAGATCATCCTCCACGCCAACGCACTGGAGCTGGGCGAGGTCACCTTCCGCGCCGGCAACGACGTGCGCAAGCCCTCGTCCAAGCGCGTGGCTCCGGTGAGCGAGACGGTGGTGCTCACGTTCGATGCGCCCCTGCCCGCGGGCAGCGCCACGCTGGACGTGCTGTGGACGGGGCACTTCAGCGACGGTCTGCGAGGCCTGTACGCGGCGGGCAAGGTGGCCGCGACGCAGTTCGAGGCCGCGGACGCGCGCCGGCTGTTCCCCTGCTTCGACGAGCCGGCCTTCAAGGCGCGCTGGGCGCTCACGGTGCGCGTGCCAGAGGGCCACGCGGTGCTGGGCAACGGCCGCGTGGTGAAGGACGAGAAGGACGGGGCGCTGCGCAAGGTGACGTTCGAGGAGACGGAGCTGCTCAGCTCGTACCTCATCGCGCTGGTGGTGGGCCCGCTGGTGGGCACGCCGGAGGAGAAGGCGGAGGGCATCCCGGTGCGCACGTGGGCGCTGCCGGAGAAGGCGCACCTGGCGAAGTTCGGGCAGGACGCGGCGCTGCAAGTGCTGCCCCGGCTGCAGGACTACTTCGGGCTGCCGTATGCCTTTGGCAAGGTGGACCAGGTGGGCATCCCGGACTTCGAGGCGGGCGCGATGGAGAACGCCGGCCTCATCACCTACCGGGAGGTGGCGCTGCTGTTGGACCCTGCCACCGCGCCGCTGTCCGTGCAGAAGCGCGTGGCGGAGGTGGTGACGCACGAGCTGGCGCACCAGTGGTTCGGCAACTGGGTGACGATGGTGTGGTGGGACGACCTCTGGCTCAACGAGGCGTTCGCGACGTGGATGGCTTTCAAGATTGTCGACCAGTGGCGGCCGGACTGGCGCATGTGGCTGGACTTCGACGCGCACCGGGCGAGCGCGCTGGCGCTGGACGCGCTCAAGTCCACGCACCCCATCCACGGGGAGGTGCGCAACGCGGGCGAGGCCGGTGAGAGCTTCGACGCGATTACGTATGAGAAGGGCGGCGCGGTGCTGCGGATGATTGAAGGGTTCCTGGGAGAGGGGCCCTTCCGCGAAGGCATCCGGCTGTACATGCGCAAGCACGCGCGCGCGAACGCGGTGAAGGAAGACCTGTGGAACGCGCTGGGTGAAGCGGCGAAGCAGCCGGTGAACGAGCTGGCGACGAAGTGGATTGGCCAGAGCGGCTTCCCGCTGGTGTCGGTGAAGGTGGAGGGGCGGAAGGTGACGCTGTCGCAGCAGCGCCTCTATTCGGAGCCGGGGGTGAAGAGCTCGGAGACGTGGCCGGTGCCCATGGTGCTGCGCTTCGAGGACGCAAGCGGCGTGAAGGAGCAGCGGGTGCTCTTCCGCGACGCGGAGACGACGGTGACGCTGGAGGGCGGCTCGGGCGACGTGAAGTGGCTGTGCGCCAACGGCGGCTCCACGGGCTTCTACCGGGTGGCGTACGAGAAGCAGGCGATGGACGCGCTGGCGGCGAACCTGGGGACGCTGGCGCCGTCGGAGCGCATCTCGTTGCTGGCGGACACGTGGGCGCTGGTGCGCTCGGCGCAGGCGCCGGTGGCGGACCTGCTGGACCTGGCGGCGCGCTTCGGGGACGAGGAGGACGAGGCGGTGCTGGACGAGCTCGTCGGGCGGCTCGGGTACATCGAGAACCGGCTGACGGAGGGCGAGGACCAGGAGCGCTTCCGCCGCTGGGTGGAGCAGCTGTTGGGCGGCGGCCTGAAGAAGCTGGGCTGGCAGGCGGCGCAGGGCGAGCCGGACCGGGTGCGGCTGCGTCGCGCGGCGCTGGTGCGCGCGGTGGGCGGCCTGGCGCGCAGTCCGCAGGTGCTGGCGGAGGCGCGTCCGCTGGTGGCGCGGATGCTCCAGGGAGACAAGTCCGCGCTGGACGCGAACCTGCTGGACACGGCGGTGGGCATGGTGGCGCGCGCGGGCGACGCGGCGCTGTTCGATGATTTGTTGCAGCGGATGCCGAAGGAGCCGGACCCCGCGACGCAGCGGCGCTACCTGATGGCGCTCACGTCCTTCGAGGACGCGAAGCTGGCGGAGCGGGCGCAGGGCCTGTTGTTCACGGAGACGGTGAAGACGCAGGACGTGGCGAGCTTCGCGACGGGCCTGTTGGGCAACCGCACCGGGCGCGACGCGTGGTGGGCGCAGTTGCAGAAGCGCTGGAAGGACCTGGTGGGACGCACGGGAGCGGCGCCCATGCTGCTGCGCCGGGTGGTGGAAGGCCTGGGCCTGCTGCGCACGCGCGAGCAATTGGAGCAGATGAAGGCCCTGCTCCAGGCGAATCCCATTCCGGAGGCCCAGCAGGCCACGGCGCAGACCCTGGAGCGGCTGACCCAGGACGTGGCCCTGCGCGAGCGCGTGCCCCCGGAGGTGTCCGCGTGGCTGAAGCGCCGGCCGTGAAGTGAGCGCCAGCCGGGAGGGGTGATGTGGAGGTCACTTCTGTTCTGCATGACCTGGGGGCTCGGGTGCGCGGCATCCAGCCCCCGGGGCAGGCAGAACGGCAGTAGGGGCCGCATCCTCATGCGCAAGCGCACACTCTTCATCGTGTCCGGATTGATGCTCGGTGGCTGCATGAAGGCCCATCGGCCCTCGCTGGCGGAGTCAGAGCCTTCACTCGTCTTTCCCTCCTTCTCCAGCCCTGGGGAGGCCGTGGGAAGCCCTGGAAGAACGTATGCGTTGGACGGTTCCGTTCTGCGCGCGCTCTCCCTCGCGGTCGCGGACTTCCTTCCGCCCCCGACGCCGTCAACGCCGTGCTGGGACCGGCCCGAGTCACATCGCTACAGAATCCTCCGTGAGTCAGGGGTCATCTTCATCCGGATCGAAGAGGAACCTGCCGCCTGCGGGCAGCAGGTTCCCGCCCTGCACTCCGGTGCGCGATACGCCTTCAGCGACGACGGCCGGCTCCTGCGACGCCTCATCGATGGAGAGCCGGAGCAGGTTCCGAACGGGATGTCCTCCCCGGACGATGCGGGCGAGGATGCTGCCCCCGGTACGCCTCCACCTCCGGGCCTCCAGACGGGAGGCCCTCCCCCTCGTTTCTCCCATGCCCCGGACGGCGGGACTCGCGCCATGATGTCAGCGCCTCCATTGGAGCCGAGCCTTCCTCCCGATGGCGGCCCCGGAAACCCATGAAGACCACGCTCACGCCCGAAGCCTCCGCCGCCTCCCGTGAAGCCCTGCGCCGCGCCAACGTGGCGTTCACCCACGCGTATCCGGGCGAGTCCTCCCGGCGCCAACCCGTGCACACCGTGTACGGCGGCGCCCACCTCTTCCGCGCAGGCACCGCGCGGAAGATGGGGGACCTGGCGCTCGCGGCGCTGAGCGACTACGCCGCCGATGGCTCCCAGCTCGCCCACGGCCTGGGCCTGCCCCAGCGCGGCGGCTTCGCCCAGCGCGTCCATGACCGCGTCGTGGACAAACTCCAGCGTGAACCCGTGGAGGACTTCCGCATCGACTTCGAGGACGGCTATGGCCACCGTCCCGACTCGGAGGAGGACGCCCACGCTGTTGCCGCCGCCACGGAGGTGGCCCGGGGCCTGGAGCAGGGCTCGCTCCCTCCGTTCATCGGCATCCGCGTGAAGTCCTTCACGGAAGAGCTCTACACCCGCGCCTCGCGCACCCTGGACCTCTTCGTCACCACGCTGCTGGAGCAATCCGGTGGCAGGTTGCCTCAGTCCTTCGTTGTCACCCTGCCCAAGGTCACCGTGCCTGAACAGGTGACCGCCCTGGCGAAGCTGCTGTCGGAGCTGGAGTCCGCCCACCGCCTGTCCCCCGGCGCGCTCTCCCTGGAGCTGATGGTGGAGACGCCCCAGGCCCTCTTCGACTCGCGCGGCCGGCCGCACCTGCGCTCGCTCGTGGAGGCCGGCGAGGGCCGCTGCTCCCACGTGCACCTGGGCGTCTACGACTACACCGCCGCCCTGGATGTCAGCGCGCACATGCAGCACATGCTCCACCCTGCTTGCGATTACCTGCGCGACACCGTGCAGGTGCTCCTCGCGGGCAGCGGCGTGCACCTGTCCGACGGCGCCACCAACGTCATGCCCGTGGGCCCCCACCGCAAGCAGGGCGACACCCCGCTCCTCCCCATGCAGCGGCGCGAGAACACCGACACCGTGCACCGCGCGTGGCAGCTGGCGTACCGGCACACGCGCCACTCGCTGGAGCGCGGCTACTACCAGGGCTGGGACCTGCACCCCGCCCAGCTCCCCGTGCGCTACGCCGCCGTCTACGCCTTCTTCCAGGAGGGCCTGGAACCCGCGTCCCAGCGCCTCAAGGCCTTCGTGGACAAGGCCGCCCAGGCCACCCTGCTGGGCGACGTGTTCGATGACGCCGCCACCGGACAGGGCCTGCTCAACTTCTTCCTGCGCGGACTCGCCTGCGGCGCCCTCACGGAAGAGGAGGCCCGCGCCACCGGCCTCTCGCTGGAGGAGCTGCGCAGCCGCTCCTTCCGCGCCATCGTGCAGGGCCGCGCGTCACGCTGACGCGGGCGGCTCCGTGGGGGGCACCGCGCTCCGGGGCCCCAGCCACTCGCGCGCGACGGCCACGTCCACCGCGAGGATGCCCAGCAGGAACAGCCACGGCCCCGGCTTCGACGCCAGGCCCGTCAGCGCCCAGACGGTGATGAGCCCCGCGAGCACCGCCGGCACCACCGAGGGCAGTGCCTCCCTCGCGCGCCGCACCGACCCCAGCACGCCCAGCGCCAGCAGCCCCAGCACCACGCCCGTCGCGCCCAGCCGGCCGCGCCCCGTCCCCGCGCCCTGCCCCGACGGGAGCACCAGCGTGTTGAACTTCCACGTGTCGTTGTCCTGGATGTCCCAGGCGAAGTTGTTGTCGATGGTGATGTTGCGCTCGCGCTGCAGGTGGGCCGTGGGCACCAGCGACCACGCCGAACTCCACGGCAGGAGCAGCCCCACCGCGCACGCCGCCACGCCCGCGAACACCCACCGCTTCAGCCGCACGTCCGCCGGCCGATTCGTGAGCGACGGCTCCGCCAGCGACGACGCCTTGAACGTCCGCCACTGCACGGAGCCCAGTACCACCGCCGCCAGCACCCAGAGCAGCGGCGCCACGCCCAACCCCAGCGACAGGAACGCCTGCGTCACCGTGAGCGCGGTGAACATGGGCAGGAACGCCGGATGCGCGGCCCACTTCACCACCGGCACCAGCGCGTCCGGCAGCTTCCGGCCCGCGGCCACCCACTCGCGCGCGCCCAGCATGCCGGCGCCCACCAGCATCAACACCGACCAGGGCAGCCCCAGCCCGCCACCAATGAAGGGCAGCACCGGCGCCACCACCGCCGCCGCCACCAATCCGGAACCGAGCAGCGGCAGCGAGCCTCCGGGCAGCCGCTCGCGCAGCCTCGGGTCGTCCAGCACGTCCTGAACCGCGCGGCCCGCCGAGTCCGCCGCGCGCTGCGCCTGGTCCGCCACCTCGTCCATCACCGGCGACTTGGGCGCGTTCACGTCCCCGCCGCAGTGGGGACACGTCCGCGACGACTGGCCTTCAGGGAGCGGCTGACCACAATGCGGGCAGGACATGGCGCGAGGTCCTCCTCAGGCGAAACGGGCGCGAGGAGCCTATACCGCGCCCCCGCCGCATCCTCCATGAACGCGCACCGAGCCCTCGGGACTTCGCACCCTTCGCATGCCCGGCTGCTACCAGAGCATGTCCTGGTCCTCGGTGACGCCGGGGACGTTGGACAGCTTGAGCTCCTGGCCGCCTACGCGCAGGGTGCCCTCGAAGAAGCCCACGGGCTGGGCGAAGTGGCTCACCACGAGCCGCAGGTTGCGCTCCTCGCGGTGCACGTAGATGGGCTTGAAGCGCAGGTCCACCGCGCCGTCCGCCGTCGTCAGGCGCCACGGGTCCAAGAGCTCCTTCGCGTCGTACTCGAAGTGCGCGCGGCCCACCGGGTAGAGCCGGTCGCCCAGCCAGACGGCGTTCTCGTTGGCCTCGGTGGCGCCCTCGTTGAAGCCCTCCACCAGGTTGAGGCCCACGGGCGTGCCGTCCGGCAGCCGCCCGGCCGCGAAGGCCCAGCGCCAGGCGGTGTGCCGCGCCAGGTAGCCTTGCGTGTAGTCCATGCCGCCCACGCCGCCGTCCAAACGGAAGCGCCGGCCCCCTGCCTCCAGGCTCCCGAAGGCCAGGAGGCCACTGCGCTTCTGGGTGACGTTGACCAGCCCGTCGCCCTGCACCGGCGCGATGACGGTGAGGGCCGGCGGACCGCCCGCGACCAGCAGCTCGCCGTTCCACTGGAACGACTGGAGCGACTGCGTGCGCATGCGGCTGACGTCCACCTCCACCTGGTAGCGCTCGTCGGACTCGCCGCGCTTCACGGACATGCGCCCGCCCAGCGTGCGGAAGGCCGCCACGAGCCCCGCGCCCGGCTTGTCACTCACCTCCGCGAGCGGCCCGGGCACGCCCAGGAAGCTGACGTCACAGAGTGGCTTCTTCTCCTGGAGGTCCACCGCCACCGCGAAGGCGTTGGCCGTGTAGCCCAGATCCACCACCGCGAAGAGGGCCGCCACCTCCTGCGTGGCGACGAAGGTGTAGTGCCAGCGCTTGCGCTTGAGCAGCCGCGTCGCGCGCCCCGGAGCCCACTTCCCCAACAGCCGGGGCAGGTCCACCTCCGGCAGCTCTCCCTGATACGTCCCGAACCGCGGTTCCCCTTCCGTGGAGGCCACCGAATTCGGGGCGAAGGGCAGCAAGGCTTCTCGTTCACGCTCAAGCGTCATCGCGAAACATTGGACGGCACTTCGCCGCCCCTGTCACGTGAACACAGCGTCCAAGCGGCGCCCCGAAGACACTCGGGGCCGGCGAGCCTGCTCGCTAGCTCCTGCCGAAGATGATGCGCTCCTGCGTCAACAGACGCGTGGTGAAACGCAACGCCACCAGTGACACCGCCACACAGGACAGGAACGCGAGCAGGAAGGGCACCGGCCCCAGCGTCTCGCCACGCATCACCTCGCCCGCGAGCATCTCCTGCCCCAGCACCGGCACCGCGAACATCCACGTCTGCGTCTGGATGGGGGACAGAGCCAGCAGCATCCCGGGCAGCGTGGGCAGCACCATCAGGAGCGACAGGTACGTCTGAGCCTCCTTGAACGACCGTGCATAGGTGGACACCCACATCTGCACGGCGGACGCGGCCAGCACCAGCGGCAGCACCGCGGCCAGCATGCCCAGCGCGGCCGGCGCGTCGAAGCGGGCGCGCACGCCCAGGTCCTCCAGCGGCACGCGCTTCACCACCAGGAAGTAACCCACCAGACACAAGAGCACGCCCGTGCCCGCCATGGCGCAGGTGGCCAGCCACTTGCCCGCCACCACCGCGCCGCGAGGAGCCGGGTTGAGCAACAAGGGCTCCAGCGAACCGCGCTCGCGCTCGCCCGCCATGGTGTCGCTGGCCAGCTGCATGCCGCCCGCGAACGCCGCCATCACCAGGAACAGCGGGATGGTGGTGAGCACCGTGGCCGCGGTCCGCTCGGGGGTGGACAAATCCAGTTCGTCCACGCGCACGGGCACCGCCAGCTCCGGCGAAACACCGCGCGCGAACAGGCGCTGGCTGCCGGTCTGCTGCGAATACACCGCCAACATCCGCTGCGCACGCTGCACGGACTGGCGGGCCTTGTTGCGCGAGCTGTCCACCACCAGCCGCACCGCGGCGGTGTGCCCGTCCGCGAAGTCCTTCGAGTAGTCGTCCGTCACCACCAGCACCAGGTCCAGCTTCCCGGCCTGCACCAGCGACTCGTAGTCCTGAGGGGCCTCTGACAGCTTCGCGCCGTAGCGCTCCAGGAAGGCCATCAGGCTGGGCGCGTGCTCGCGGCCCACCACCGGCATCTCCAGCGGCCGGTCCTGCCGGTACCAGGAGGCCATCACGTTGAACATCACCAGGAACACCAGCGGGCCCAACAGCGGCCACATCAGCGCGGTGCCCAGCGTGCGCTTGTCCCGCAGGTGGTCCAGCACTTCCTTGCGCAGCACCGTCCCGATGAGGCCCTTCATTCGCGCAACCCCTGCTCGCTGCCAATCACGCTCACGAAGGCTTCCTCCAGGCTGTCCTTGCCGGTGCTCGCACGCAGCGCGTCCGCCGTCCCGTCCGCCACCACCCGCCCGCGCGCCACCACCACGATGCGGTCACACAGCGCGGCCACCTCCTGCATCACGTGGCTGGAGAACACCACGCAGCAGCCCTGCGCCTTCAGCTTGCGCAAGAGCGTGCGCACGGAGCGCGTGGCCATCACGTCCAGGCCGTTGGTGGGCTCGTCCAGCAGCACGTTGCGAGGCCCGTGCACCAGCGCGCGCGCCAGCGCCACCTTCACACGCTCGCCCTGGCTGAAGCCCTCCGTGCGCCGGTCCGCGATGTCCTTCATGTCCAGCAGCTCCACCAGCTCCTCCACGCGCGCGTCCAGCGCGGCGCCGGACAGGCCGTGCAGCTCGCCGAAGTACCGCGCGTGCTCGCGCGCGGTGAGGCGCGGGTAGAGGCCTCGCGCGTCGGGCAGCACGCCCAGCGCGCGACGGGCCACCTCCGGCTGCTTCGCCACGTCCACGCCGTCCACGGTGGCGGTGCCGCCATCCGGGCGCACCAGCGTGTAGAGCATGCGCATCGTGGTCGTCTTGCCCGCGCCGTTGGGGCCCAGCAGGCCCGTGATGACGCCGTCCTCCGCGGTGAAGGTCACGTCATGCACGGCCGTCACGGAGCCGAAGCGCTTGTGCAGGTTCCTGGCTTCAATCATGGGCGCTTGAGTCCTACGGAACAGGGCCAGCGAAGGAGGTGAAGAAGGGCGGCCGCTTGAGGCCCGCGCCACAGTCGGGCGTCAGGCCCTCCACGCTGCCGCGCGTGAGCACCTCCGCCATCAACGTGCGCGCGCAGTCCGCGCCCACCGTGTTGTGTCCCAGCCCCGGCACCACCACGTGCAGGCTGTGCGTGAGCGTCCGCTTCGCCTCCTCGCCCCAGGGCGGCGGCGTCACGGGGTCCAGCTCGCCGGACAACAGCAGCGTGGGGATGTCCGACTTCACGGGCTCGCGGAAGCTCGCGGGCACGTTCGCCTGCGGCCACTTCGCGCACCCGCGCTTCACGTCCAGCGCCATGCGCGAGCCGAACCAGGTGCCCTTCGCTTCACGCTCGGCGTCCTCCTCCGTGAAGAAGGGCGCGTCCTCCGCGCACACCACCGCGAGGAACATGCCGCGGCTGGTGGTGCGCGCCACCTCGTCGGTGAGCCCCAGCGACAGCGCGACGAAGGGCGTCCAGTCGTCCTTCGCGGCGCGGTCCAGCATCAGCGGCACCAGCGACGCGACGTCCGGGCTGTAGAGCAGCGAGAACAGCTCCGACAGGAAGACGCGCCGGGTGAGCGTGAAGTCCTCCGGCACTCCCGTGCGCGGGTGCGCCAGGTGCACCTTCGCGGGGGCGGCCTCCAGCTTCGCGAGCAGCGCTTCCGTGCGGGCGCGCAGGTCCGGATACGCCTTCGCGCAGACGCCGTCCTTCGCGCACGCGTCCATGAGCAGGTCCAGGGCGCGCTGGCCGTCGCGCGCGGCGTACAGCGGCAGGTACTGCCCCATGGGGGCCACGCCATCCAGGATGGCGGTGCGCACGCGGTCCGGGTGCTGGCGCATGTACACCAGCGCCGCGCGCGTCCCGTAGGAGATGCCCCACAGGTTCACCTGCCGGTAGCCCAGCGCCGCGCGCACATCGTCCAGGTCATCCATGGCGATGGACGTGGTGTAGAGCCGCTCGTCCGCGTCCCAGCCCTTGCGGCACTGGGGAATCACGTCCGCGTCCTCGCGGTCCTCGAAGCGCTCCGCCAGCGACGTGCGCGAGGGGTTCAACGCCTCGCAGTCCAGCGGGTGCGAGTCCCCCGTGCCGCGCTGGTCCACGAACACGATGTCGCGCTGACGCCGGATGCGATCCAGCGCGGGCAGGATGCGCGTGCGGGAGGCCGCCTGGCCGGGGCCGCCCGCGAGGAAGAACAACGGGTCTTCCTTCGGCTGCGACGCGAGCGCGGGCACCACCACCACGCGCAGGGAGATTTTGCGCCCCTTCGCCGCGGCCCGGTCCTCGAAGACCTCCAGCGTGCCGCAGAGCGTCTGCGCGGCCACTCCGTCCAGCCGGCACGGCTTCAGGTCCATCCGCCGCGCGGAGGCGGTCTCCGCGTTGGAGGACCGGGAGCAGCCCGTGAGCGACAGCGCGGCCAGCACCGCCAGCGCGGCGAGGGGGTGAGACAAGATGCCACCTGTCACGGCGGGCCAACCTCCAGCACGGGGGAGTCCCCTGGCGCATACCATTGGAGTGCCGAAGGTGCACCCGTCGAGGCCCCGACACGCGCGGCGATTGAATCCGCGCGAACGTGGTGCGTCCTCTGCTACGCCCATGCCCATGAAGAAACGCGCGTTCCTGGTCCTCTTCGCCCTGTCGCTCACCACGCTCTCCGGCTGCGCAGCGCTGCAGAGCCTGCTCAACGGTGCCTTCAAGAAGCCCACGCTGAAGTTCAAGACAGCCCGGCTGGCGAACGCCTCCCTGTCCGACGCCACGGTGGACCTGGTGTACGAGTTGGACAACCCCAACAGCCTGGGCCTGAAGCTGGCGTCGGTGGACTACGCCTTCTTCGTGGAGGGCAAGCAGCTGGTGGCCGGCAAGCCGAAGGAGGGCTTGAACCTCAAGTCCAACGGCAAGAGCCAGATTGTCTTCCCCGCCAATGTGAAGTTCGCGGACATCGCGCCGGTCGTGACCACGTTCCTGGACAAGGACGTGGCGGCCTTCAAGGCGCAGGGTTCGCTGGGCATCCAGACGCCGCTGGGCGTGCTGAAGTTCCCCCTGGAGAAGGAAGGCACGTTCCCCGTCCCCAAGATTCCCCAAGTGCAGTTCCAGGCGCCGCGCATCACCAACGTCACGCTGAGCGGGGCCACGGTGGAGTTCCCCCTGGCCATCACCAACCGCAACGCCTTCCCCCTGCCGGTGGCGGGCATCACGGGCGCGCTCAAGGTGGCGGGCGCCAACGTGGGCAACCTGTCCACGGGCAACCTGGGCATGCTGGACGGAAGTGGGACGAAGCAGGTGACCCTGCCACTCACCATCAACTTCGCGAGCGCCGCTTCCGCGGCCATGGCGCTGCGCTCGGGTGGTAACGCGCAGGTGAGCCTGACGGGCAACCTGACGTCGGACGCGCAGTCCGTGCCCCTGAACCTGAGTCAGCTCGTGAATTTCACGAAGTAAACAGCAGGGCGTGCAGGGAGGCAGGCGGTGCGTGGGACACCGGGGATGTTGTCCCCGGGCAGGGGAGCCGTTACGGTTGCGCCGCTTCCCGAGGGCCCCCCATGCGCCGCATCCTCTTCAAGTCCAAGATCCACCGCGCGACGGTGACCCAGGCCGACCTCGACTACGAGGGTTCGGTGACCATCGACCGAGATTTGCTGAAGGCGGCGGACATCCTCCCCTTCGAGAAGGTCGCGGTGTGGAACGTCACGCGCGGCACCCGGCTGGAGACGTACGCCCTGGAGGGCGAGTCCGGCAGCGGTGTCATCTGCATCAACGGCGCGGCCGCGCACCTGAACCAGCCGGGCGACCTGGTCATCCTGGCCACCTTCGCGGAGGTCGAGGAGGCGGAGGCCGCCCACTGGAAGCCCACGGTCGTCTTCGTGGACGGAAAGAACCGGGCGGTTCCCGGCGTCACCGAGGAAATCCCCGGGCCCGCGCGCCGTATCGCGTAGAGACGCCCACGGGTCCTTCCGGCACCTTTTGCCGCACCTGGCCCTGTCTGCCATGCTTCCCGCCCTTTCCTTGTTGGCGCGGAGGCGCGGCGACGCGCGTCCCGGAGGCAATGACGCGATGAAGTGGACGTGGGCGGGCCTGACGGTCCTGGTGGCGGTGGCGGGGTGCAAGCAGGTGGGCCCGTATCAGCGCGACCCCAACGAGGAGGACGCGTTCATCTCCAACGTGCCGGTCATCCGAGCGCCCGCGCAGGACCGCTGCGCGGCGTTGGGGAAGTCCTCCGTGCGCGGCGGCTGTGACGACGCCCTCTACCTGGCCCAGGAGTACGCCCGGCGCCTGTCGGTGGGGGACGAGGTGTGCCTGGAGGGTGGCTTCGGCGAGGAGCCGGGCGCGGCGTGCAAGGCGCGCGCGGCGGTCATCGACACGGGGCCCAACCGGGTGAAGCTGGAGGTGCGCTCGGCGCGTCCGGATTCGCGGTGGTTCAAGTCGGAGATGCGACACGGCTGGTACGAAGAAGGCGCGTTGGTGGACCTGTACCTGGCCGAGCGGGGTTACTAGAGACGACCGGCCGCGTGCATCGCGGCCAAGGAGGAGGACATGGCCTTCTACGACGGCGTGACAGAGCGGCTGGGCTTCATGAAGAAGCTGACCCCCGCGGAGCTGAAGAAGCTGGGGTCGCTGCGTCTGTCGGACCTCATCCAGGGTGAGATTGGCCGCGCGCGCGTGCGCGTGGCGGCGCTGGAGAAGCGCTACCCGTCCGCGACGACCAAGGAACTGGCGCAGCGGCTGGTGGACGAGAAGAAGAGCCTCGCGAGCATGGTCGGCGGAGTGAGCGGCGTGTTCGGGCTCATCTCGCTGCCGGCGGACCTGACGTTCATGGCCTACCTGCAGCTCGTCCTGCTCACGGACGTGGCCACGCTCTACAAGGCGAACCTCAAGACGGAGCGGGCGCGCGGTGAGATGTTGGACCTGTTCGGCTACGCCAACGGGCTGGGGCCGCTGCACCGCTCCGGGCCGAAGGTGCTGGGGAAGCTGGCGGCACTGCTGCTCGCGAAGGGCGGCATGACGACGCTGGGCCGCGCGATGCCGCTCGTCGCCGCGCCCATCACCGCGTACCTCAACAACCAGCACATCCAGATGGTGGGTGAGCAGGCCGTGCGCTTCTACGAGGGATTCGACAAGGCGCACGCGAAGGCGCGAAGCGCGAAGCGCAAGGCGGCGGGCGCGGAGTAGAGCGCCCCGCGGAAAATCCGGTCAGAAACCAGATCGATATGTCCGTCACGTATTTCCGTTGATGACTTCGCGGTCCCAGGGGGCCGCGGGATGCCGGATGCGTCGCACGCGGGGCCGGACGCGGCGCTTGCTCATGGCAGGGAGGGGTGCATGACGGAACTCTCGGCGGAGGTGCGCGTGCAGGTGGCGCGTTGGCGGAATCTCCTCGTGGACGCGGCCCGCTGCGGCGCGCTGGAGAGTCCCCTGGACGTCCTGAGCCATCCCCACTGGGAGCCTCGGGAACTCCAGGCGATCTGGTGGCTGCGCTCGGAGAGCCTGCTGCCCGTGGGAGTGCTCGCCATGCGCCTGGGGGGACTGGCCATGCCGCGCCTGAGCCGCCTGGTGGACCGGCTGGAGGACGGCGGCCTCGTGCGGCGGGAGCGCTCGGTGCGGCATGATCGCCGGCGCGTGCGCGTGCGACTCACCGACGCGGGCCGCGCGCTCGCGGATCAGCTGGATGCGCAGGTGCAGGGGCGCATGGCGCAGCGGCTGGCCCCGCTCCAGGGCGAGACGCGCAGCGCGCTGATGGATGTCCTGGAGCTGTGGGTGCAGGCCCTGACCGTCCAGGCCCGCTCCGCCGAGGAAGTCGCCGAGGAGAACGCCGAGCTGGCCAGCGCCCCCGACGAGCTTCTAACGGCGTCGGCCGCCTGACGAATCTACAGCCGCACCTCCACGACGCCCGAGCGGAGGCAGGCTTCCGCTCCGTCGCCCTCCCATTCATTCCCGGCGCCCTGCACGAACATCGGCAGCACGTCCGAGGTCACGGCGCCCAACCGCCAGTGCCCCGTGCTGTCCGTCTCTCCGCGCATGGGAGGCATTGAGCGGTACTTCCCGCCCACCATCACCAGGGCTCCCGCCACGGGACGTCCTTGATGGGTGACGTGAACCTCACAGGAGAGGCCGGCGGAAGGCGCTGGCGACAGCCGCACGTCCACGCTCGTGTCGTCCGCGCCCATCTGCGCCACGCTGCTGGGCCGTGACGCATAGGGCGCTGACGCGACCTGGACGCGGTAGGTCCCGGGCTCCAGCAGGGACACCGCCATGCCGTCCTCCTCCGGAACAAACTCCCGCGAAGGCACCGCGCTCCACAGGCCCTGCGCGTCGCGACGCTCCAGCAGGTACACCGGATAGGGCGGCACCACGCGCTCCTTCAACTGCGCTCGCGTGAAGCCATCCATCCGAACGACCAACCACCGGTACAACGGCACGCGCCACTCGACGTCCACCACGCCCTGCATCTCCTCCGTTGGCGTGAAGTCGAAGTCCCACATCGAAGGCGCCGCCGGACGGCCTTCCTCCTTCAGTCCCCGATAGACGTTGAAGCGCGTCGCTCGCCATGCCGGCACGTCGGGGATCGTGAAGCGCCCGTCCGCGTCCACCGGCTCCTCTCCGCCCGGCCAGCTCACCATCCGCCCACCGGACCGGGACGTGTTCCCCAGCAGGACCCGTCCGCGAAGGGTCACCGCGCGACTCAGGCCTTCGGGGAACAGCCGCGCCACGTCCAGCGTCACCGGGGTCACAGTGCCTTCACGCAGGCGCACCTCGACCGGGCCACCCTCCCGCCCCGAGGGCGCGCGCAACCACAGCCTCACCCCGCGGTCCGGAGGCAGCGGCGCCAGGCGCGTGTCCGCGTCCGGGCTCAGTGGCACCGGCGAGCGATTCACGAGTGCCCATCCCAGGTCCGGATTCACCAGCGCCAGCATGGGCTGAAGGGCGCTGGCCTGCTCGGCGTCGTGGGGATCCACGTCGCGTTCGATGCGCACGGAGAACGCCCCCTCCATGTTCCGCGCACCGTCCAGCCGGATGCTCACGCCCGTGGGCCGGTTCGCTCGCAGCACGCCCGCGTTCAACGTGCCCGTCTTCGGCAACGCGCCCGGCACGAAGTCCGCCCACCAGAAGGTCCCATCCGGTTCGAACGCGACCACCTGGTAGCGCGGCGCGGGCGGCACGGCGACGGGCCCCACCACGCCTCCCTGCGACGAAGCGGTGGCCGGCGCAGTCATCCACTCGCGCACGTTGGCCAGGTCCTCCAGACTCGAAGGGCCCACGAGGCTGATTGCCTTCTGCCGCTTCTCCTCCTCCCACCACCCCTCATCCCCTTCAACGATGAACGCCGCGCCCACGCGCGCCTCTCCATCGAACGGACGCGCCCCCTCCAACGTCGCCGTCAGCCACAGGCCCGCGTCCGAGGCCGCCGCGGCCTCGACTGGATGAGCCGCCTCTAGCACACCGGCGTCCTCGACCCACGTGGACACAGGAGCTGATGGCGGCGCCAGCGGTGACGCGGACTCGGGACGCAACAGCATCCACAAGCCCACGCCCACGAGCACCGCCACCAACATCCCGCCCAGGACCCGCTTCACGTGCATCAGTCCGTGTCGCTGTTGGAGTACAGGGACAGCCACACCGGTGCGTGGTCCGACAGTCGGGTGACGTAGTCCAGCGGGTTCGCGATGTAGTCGCGGCCCGTGCTGGAGAACTCCGTCACGTAGGTGTCCTGCATCCAGAAGTGGTCGTACGCGTTGGCGTAGCCCCCGGACGTGTTCATCGTGGTGGCCACGTCCAGCTTGCACGTCACCGCGGGCGACAGGCCCTTCAGCTGGCTCCAGGACGCGTGGGTGCAGGCCATGTTGTGGTCGCCCACGAGGATGACGTCCTGGTCCGAGGTGCTGGCCGACTGCACGGACGCGAACACGCCGTCGATGGCCTGCGCCTCCAGCGTGCGGTCCGCCGCCGTGCCCCACACCGCGTGCCAGTTGAGGAAAGTGTAGTCCGCGCCCGTGGGCACGTGGCGCACCTTCACCACCTGCGGCTCGCGCTCGAACAGGTCCCCCGTGTCCGTCCACACCGTGGAGGACAGCAGAGACACCGTGTCCGTCCGGTACAGCACCGCGTAGTGCTCTTTGTAGGACGACCGGCCGATGAGCGGCGTCACCACCGCCGTCCACGACACCCCGGAGACCTGCGTCAGGTTCGTCGCGATGGCCGTCGCCGCGGACGCGTCCATCACCTCCTGGAGGAACACCAGGTCACAGCCATTGTTCGAGTTGCTGTTCGCACCGAACTGGTTCCACAGCTGCTTCGCGTCATCCAGGTAGGTCTGCTCGGCCGCCCATCCCTCGTGGCGGAGGTTCCAGCTCACCACCCGGAGATACGAGCCCGCCTGCGCCAACGCGGGGAGCACCAGCACGGACAACACCAGGACGCGCGACAAGAAGGACGGCCCTCTCATTTCACGGCACCTCCAGCCCTGCGGGAGAAAAGCGCCCCATCTTCGGCATGCCAGCGCCCCAGGACCAGCCCTCCTTCGTGGAATCGAGGTGACAGCCCGCCCCGCACGACACTCCCCGGGCACCACTCATTAAATGCAACTTGATTACATTTGACTCCAAGTGGCATCTATTGCGGATCTCTCGCGGGAAGGCGGGACGGCGCGCGCACCGCCACAGGTGCGTCCTGAGGGGAACCCATGAACCGCATCGTCTGGAGTGTCGGAGGCACGGGAGTCGTGTTGTCGTGTCTCGCGGTGGCCTGGCTTCACCGGCCGCTGGAGACCCCTGTCGGGCCCGTCCCCGCCCCGCCCACCGTGTCCCAGCGGGCGCCCGTCCCTCCCCCGAGGGCCGAAGCCCCGACCCCTCCCGCCGCGCCAGCTCAGGCGTCCGCGCCCCCTGTACAGGAACCTGAGACCCACCTGTCGCCAGAGGTGTTCCTCGACGAGGTGCTGAAGACGAAGGGGCCCGTTCAGCCGGAGCTCCGCGGCCGTGAGCGCCGGGTACTGCCCGAAACGCGCGTGCGTCTGGTGAAGGCCCTCCGCGCGGACCACCCCACCCCGCAGGCCCGCCGTGACGCCGTGCTCGCGGAGCTCACCGCGTCTGGCGACAGCGCGGAGCCGTGGACGCAGGACGCTCGCGCCGCGTTGGACACGTGGCACGCGCGCATCGGACAGGACGTGCGGCCCGTCCAGGCGGAGCCGCCCCACTGCTACGCCGCGGGCTGCGTGACGCGCGTCACCTTCCCGGACGAGGCGTCCTTCCGCGACGCCTGGGAACGCACGTCCCGCCTGTCCCCCAGCGCCCAGGGCGCCCACCTCCAGCTCCCGCCCGAGCGCCTTGCCTCGGGCGAGGTGCGCGTCCCGTGGCTCGTCCTGCGCCCGGACCGCTCCTAGCCCCCGCCCTCACCCGCCGCACCCACACACCCAAGGAGTCCCCCATGTTGAAGCATGCCCTGCTCGCCGCTGGCGCCGTCGTCCTGCTCGCCGGCTGCGGTACCGAAGAAGCTCCCGCCCCGGAGTCGCAAGCCCCCGTCACCCAAGAGTCGGAGCTGCTCGCCGCCTGCGAGGACACGGAGGAGCTGGCGGAGGTCGCCGAGCACTCCTGCATCCATGCCGAATACGGTCCCTTCGAGTCCGTCACCGCCGCGCCCCATGGCGGCCCGTCCTTCGTGGACGTGAGCGTGGGGCACACCGCGTACAACGTCACCCTGCCGGCCATCAGCTACCGGAAGTGGACGCTGGGCTACGCGGGCTCCGTCATCTTCACCCCGGAAGAGTCCACCGAGTACGCCTTCCTCACCTCCGGCTACCGCGCCGTCCGCGTCTTCAACACGGCCACGAATGAGGAGGTCGGCCTCGAGTGCCGCTACCACGTCCCGCAAGAGGTCTGCGGCAACCTGCGCACCGCCGTCACGGCCGACCTGGAGGGCGGCGTGGACTACCGCCTGGACTTCGCGGCCGTCGTTCCCCAGCCCGCCACGCTCCTCCTCGTCGTCGAGGAGACGGGCCACGACCACCACGAAGAGTAGGCCCGCGTGAGTGAAGGCCCGTGGACACCTCCAAGGCCCACGGGCCTTCCCAACATCCAAAAACTTCTGTATCTCAATTGCATCTACATCACGGATTCCGATGAGGCAGCCCCATGCGCACCCCGTTTCCAGCCCTCCTCCTGGCCGGCGGCCTCGCGGTCCTGACCGCCTGCGGCGACGACGCCTCGCCCGGCCCGGACGACACGCCCCAGGAGCAGGGCGACCCATGCGCCCCCAACGGCCACATCCACCGCGAGCCTGAGGGCGACTGGTGCCACTGCAACCGGGGCTACCTGGCCAGCGAAGAAGGCCTGTCGTGCGTGACGGACCCGGACTACGTGCCGCGCACGGACTTCGACTTCGGGGACAACGGCGAGCACGCCTGCTGGCACGTCACCCACGGCCCCTTCGCCACCGTCACCGCGTCGCCGGAGCGGCAGCCGCGCGTGGATGACTTCCACACGCACTACACCGTCCAGCTGCGCCCGGAGAACGGACAGTCCGTGGGCACCTTCAGCTTCAAGGCCTGGGCGAGCGGTGACTTCATCCTCTACCTGAGCACGCCCGACGTGGCCGTCACCGTGAAGGAAGGCGAGCGCGTCGTGGAGCCCATGGGCACCCAGGCCACGGGCGGCTTCTGCGACGGCCTGAAGCAGATGGTCGGCTACGAGCTGACGGACAAGGTCCAGTACACAGTCACCTTCGGCCCCACCGCGCTCACGAATCTCGGGCTCGTCATCGAACACCTCCAGTGACGGGCTGAATCGCACCAGGCATTATTGCAACCAAGTTGCGTTTACGGCATGAGTGAGTCGCCGGACGCACCGGCGGCTTCCTGGCCGCCTGGCACCCCGCAGCGCCCGGCATCCCGAAAGGAAACACCCATGTTGAAGATGAAGCGCATCGCGCTGGGCGCGTTGTTGTCGCTCGGCCTGACGGCCTGCGGACCGATGGAGGAGGCGCCGGAGGCCTCCTTCGAGGCGCAGGATTCGCAGGAGTTGGAGGCCGGTTGCACGTCGCTGGGCACGGGCATCACCACGCACGCGTGCACCCACTCCGGCAACCCCACGGACCACGTGCCCGTCACGGCGAGCGCCACGCGCGTCACCAGCGCGCCCGCCATCAGCACGAAGCACAAGGCCTATGACCTGGCGCTGCCGTCCGGCGCCGAGGGCTCCGTGACGTACGTGCCGGCCACCACCGGCTCATACGCGTTCTACCGGACGCAGAACGTGGCCTTCACCGTCGTCAACGGCGCCACCAGCGCCACGGTGGCCTCCGCGCTGACGCACAGCGTGTCGTCCTCGGGGTGCTCGCTCACGCACGTGTCCGTCTATGACCTGACGGCGGGCACGACGTACATCCTCGCGGCGGGGCCGGCGTCCGGCAACGCGCTCACCGTGGTGCCGGAGTTCCTCAACGACACGCGCACGCGCTACTACCAGGACGCGGACGGTGACGGGTACGGCAACAACGCCACGTCCGTCCTCACCGCGTGCACGCCGCCCTCCGGCTACACGACGCAGCGCTTCGACTGCAACGACACGCCGGGCTCCGGCGCCAGCATCAACCCGGGCGCCACTGAAATCTGTGGCAACGGCATCGATGACAACTGCGACGGGTCGCAGTGCTGACCGCCGTCCCCTGACGCGGGCCTGAGCGGGTCCGCTCCCGCGCCGGAGCATCTCACCTCGGAACGGTGCTCCGGCGCGGGCCTTTCCCTGCATGCATGAAGGATTCCCCTCGATGCGTCTCTCCTCCGCGACCTTCTTGTTCGCCACCTGTGCCGCCCTCGCGCTGAGCGGCTGCGATGACGACGCCCCCATCGTCACGCCAGACGCCGGCCTCCCGACGGACGCGGGCTCCGATGCGGGCACCGGCACCGACGCGGGCACGACCGCGTCCACCGCTACCGTCACCACGTCCCATCCTTCCGAGGGCGAGACGGATGTCTACCCACTGGAGATGTACCTGGACGCGTCCGGACAGACGCCGGTCATCGCCTTCCGCAAGGTGCTGACGCTCACCTTCAGCGAGCCCATGGACCCGTCCGCCGCCCAGGTCACGCTGCACGACCGCACGGACACCACCGCCCCGGCCCGCGTCCTCACCGGCACCTGGTCCGAGGACGCGCGCACGCTCACCGTCACCGTGCCGCGCACCGAGGAGAGCACCCGGCCGCTGGAGGTCTCCACGCACCACGCCCTGGCGCTGGACGCGCTGAAGGACGCGGCCGGACGCGCGCTGTCACCAGCCACCGTGGGGCTGGGCGGCGACACCGCGCTGGACTTCACCACTGGCGAGCGGGACCCGGAGCTGGAGCACGCTTGCACGCACACGCTCGTCAACACGCCGGAGGCGGTCACCGCGGGCCGCACGCCCTTCGACTTCCCGCCTGACACGCACACCGGCCACGCGCGCTACGACGTCACCCTGCGCCCGGGTGAATCGGGCTTCGGTGGCTACACGGGCTTCATCTCCGACCCGGAGAACGCCGAGCACGTCACGCTCTACCTGAACCAGCAGGTCTCCACGAAGGTCACCAACGACACGTCGGGGACGGACGTGGTGTCGGTGCTCGCCCCCGCGCGGTTCATCTGCGCCGGCATCACGCACACGGTGACGTTCACGTCGGAGCCGGGGGATCAGATCCACCTGTTCCAGTTCGGTCCCGTGGCCACGGAGCACATCCAGTTCGTGCTGGAGCGCGAATAGCAATCCCCCTCAGCCCGAGGGGAGGGCGTGCGTCCACCAGGACAAGGTGGGCCACCCCGCCGGTCCAATGCCGCGTGAAGGTCTGCCCGCTACGGTGACGGTATCTCTCGGACCCGGAGGCCTACCGCATGCGCCACGCCGCTCCCCGAAGGACGCTCGCCCCTCACGAGGAAGTGCAGACGTTGCCCCACTACCTGGTGGGCGAAGCACTGGATGGCATCCTCTACGTCTCGTCGCCGCCCATCACGCGCAAGCAGGGCATGACGCCGCTCATGGGACGCGCGCCGGAGGGCTGGTGGTGGACCTCCGAGCCCCGGCTGCTGTTGGGCGAGGACGTGCTCGTCCCGGACCTGGCGGGCTGGATGAGCGGACGGCCGCCGACCCTGCCGGATGGCTCGTTCATCGACCGCGTGCCGGACTGGGTCTGCGAGGTGCTCTCGCCCGCCACCGCGAAGCTGGACCTGACCATCAAGCTGCCGCGCTACGCCCGCGCGGGCATCCGACACGCGTGGATCATCAACCCCGTGCACCGCGTGGTGGAGGTGTTCCGCCAGGACCACGAGCGCTGGGTGCTGCTGAACACCTTCGTGAGCGAGGACCGCGTGCGCGCCGACCCCTTCGGCAAGGCGGACCTGGTGCTCGCGCCGTTCTGGACGCAGGTGTGAATCACACCGCGGGCTCCCACGCGCCCGTGAATGCGTCGAAGCGGCGCACGTTGACGCTCAGTGCCCGGTACACCTGCGTGTCCGTCCCCACTTCCACCGGCGTCCCATCCGCGGGCACCGTCAGCCGCTCGAAGCGCGCGCCGGTGAACCAGCGGTGCGGCTGCGGCTCCAGGACGAAGAGGCCCTCGTCATCCAGGTCCACCTCGATGGGCACGAAGTCCACGCGCTGGAGTTCCACAGGCGGCGGGAAGTCCATCGCGGCGCGGAAGGGCACGCGTGCCGAGTCCTGGGTCGCGACGCCCTCCAGGAACAGGGAGCGCCCCTGCATCACGTCCGCCTCCGTTCCCAGGGCGCTCGATGGCGGCTGGAGCAGCAGCGACAGCGACCGCGCCATGCCCGCGATGCCAGGGGAGCGCCCCAACACGCGCGCCTGCCCTGCGTCCGCGAGCAGGTCGAAGACCACTTCCCTGTCCCACTCGCCCAGCACGCGGCCCCCGGAGAAGAAGTCCCCTTCGTGCGCGTGCGCGGTGGGCAGCAGCACGTCTCCCAGGCGGCGCAGCAGGGCCTGGGGCTGGAGGGGCGAGGCCTTCTCGAACAGATAGATGGGCCCCAGCACCAGGCGCGCGGTGGTGAGCGTCACGCGCCAGCCGGTGTCGGTCGTGAAGGCGCCGACGGTGGACTCACCGGACGCGAGCGCCGTGCGCAGCCCCATGCGGAAGGTGATGCTCCGACCTCCAGTTCCGGACAGGCCACAGCCCGCCGCGAGCGCTCCGCCCAACATCCACGTGAAGGCTCGACGCGAGTAGTGCTTCATGGCCGGTCCTCCTGGAGGTCCAGGTACACGGTGAGGGTGCCGCGCACGGTGCGAGGTGCACCGGCGGAGAAGTGGCGCGTGGCCAGCAGGGACGCGGGCGCGTCGGGGCCGCGGAAGTTGGACACGTAGTTGAACTCGGACTCCCGCCAGCGCGCGTCGAGCAGGTTCTCCACCGACAGGCCCAGCTCCACGGCGCGCCAGCGCGCTCGGGCCGCCACGTCGAAGAGGAAGATGGACTCGCTGTAGCGATCCAACGGCAGGGGCTTGGGCCCGATGGCGCTGTGCCCCAGCGCCACGCTCCACCCCACCGGCTGTCGGGCCACGGTAGCCGTGCCCCGCCAAGACGCATCCACGCGCCCCAGCAACTGCGGGATGTACGGCAACACCGCGCCGTCCCACAGCCTCCATGAGGGCGCCCCAGGCAACGGCTGCGTCGCGCGGGCCCACGCGAGGCTCGCCTGCACGTCCAGGTGTTGCTCCCACAGGAAGCGCGCGCTGCCGAACGCGCCCAGCCGCTGCGATGGGCCAATGGGCTGGTTGCGCCCCGTCGTCTCGCTGAACACCAGGTCCTGCGACACGCGCGTGGCGAACACCGCGCTCCGCAGCTCCAGCGAGGACGGACCGTCGCCCCACCGCCAGCCCAGGCCCGTCTCCCCGGATGTCACTCGCGCGTAGGGCGCGAACTCCGCGTCGGACAGGCCGGCCGCGTCGCTGGAGCGCGCTCCCAGGCCCGCGCTGGTCAGCCACGTGAGGCGCGGCGTCAGGCGCACCTCCGCGCTGGCGCGAGGGCTGGCGAAGAAGCCGTAGGCCTCCACGGACTCCTCCGGGATGCGAGCCCCCTGCCGGTCCTCCGCCGGCCGGTTCAGGTCCTCCACGCCGAACAGGAACGTGTCCACGCGCACGCCGCCGCGCAGCGTGAGCCACTCCAGCGGCGCGCCTCGCAGGGACAGGTACGCGCCCAGGTTCGTCACGCGCACCTGGTTGTCGAACACGGTGGCGTAGGGCGCGCCGCCCTTGTCGCGCAGGCGCCGCGCGCGGGTGTGCACGTTGTCGTAGCGGGCCACGTAGCCCAGCTCCACCGGCTGCGGCTGACCCCACCAGGTGAGGCCCGGCGTGTAGCGGCCGCGCAGGCCCACGGTGGTGCCCTGGTAGGACTGCTCCGTGTTGTCGCCGCGCTGGGCCTCGCCGATGGGAGGCGTGTCCTGGAGGAAGCCGGTGAAGTTCTCGCGGCTGCGCATCTGCCGGGCGATGGCGAAGGCCTGCTGCACGAAGCGGCCCCCACGCTCCAGCCGGGACGTCAGCTCCACGGAGGCGATGTGGCGCTGGCTCGCGCCGCCCTGGTTCGGGTCGTAGAGGCAGAAGAACTGCGAGTCCGCATCCGGCTCACACGGCAGCCGAGCGTCCACGACGTCCGTCTCCCGCACCACGCCCGCGGAGCCATAGCGCGCGCCGTAGCTCGCGCCGAACAGGCGCAGCTTCGTCTCCGGGCCCAGGCGCAGCTCCGTCTGGGCCATCAGGCCCGCGTTCGCGTATGCGCGGTTGGGACCGAAGCCGTGCCCCTGGCGCAGCAGCACGCCGACGAAGGTGGCGGCGGTGGACTCGGGCGGGCCCCACACCAGGGACAACCGGCGCGACGCGAAGCTGCCGTAGCTGGCGGACGCGGTGATGCCCCGCTGTTCCAGCCCCAGTTGGTACTCCACGGTGCCCGCCACACCGAAGTCGCCCTGGGACGGATCATACGGGCCCTCCGTCACGCGCAGCGACTGCACCAGCTCCGGAATGATGAAGTACGTGTCCGCGTAGCCGTGACCGTGGGCGTTGGAGACCTCGTTGAGGGGCACCCCGTCCAGGCGGATCTCCACGTCCTTGCCCTCGCCCGCGTCGAAGCCGCGCAGGTAGACGGTCTCCGCGTGCCCTTCCCCGCCGTGGTTGGCCAGCATCACCCCCGGCGCCAGCAGCATCAGGTCCGTGGCTGAATTGCGAGGCACGTCCGCCAGCTGCCCCACCGTGATGTGGAAGTCGCCCACCGCGACCGGAGGCGGAGCGGCGGACTGCCCCCGCACCGTGGTGGAGAACGCGGGCGGCTCCGGCTTCGGAGGGGGCGCGGGCTCCTCCACCTCCATCACAGGCGACAGGGCCACCGGCTCGAACATCACCGGCACGTCCACCCGCACCTCCAGCGGTTCTTCTCCCTGGCGCGCAGGCTCGAAGCGCCAGCGCAGGGCCGCCGCCATCGCGGCCCGGTCGAACGCGGTGCCCCCGGACTCCTGGACCTCCACCTGGGACACCTCTCCCCCGCTGTCGATGGTCAGCCGCAGCAGCACCCGCACGGCCTCCGTCAACGGTGGGACGTCCGCCGGCATCACGGGCGGCGGTGCCTCCACGGGAACGGGCGGCGTCACGGGCGCTTCGGGCGACGCGCTCAACAGCCAGAGCACCAGCGTCGGGATGAACACGGGCAACGACCTCGGCCTTCGGGGCCCACCCGGCACGGGCAGCCTCTCCAACGGCCGTCCGTGGATATCGCAACCCAGACTTGACTTGCAACATAGTTACAAATACCAACCGGATGCATGAACCGACGAAGCAAGTGGACCCGGGGCCTGCTGCCAGGCGCGCTGGCGCTCATGGCCTCCGGCTGCGGTGACGCCGTGGCGCGGGGCGACGTGCGGGTGTCTTTGAGCGGCGGGGACGGCACGCAGCGCGGCTACGCGGATCACCTCTTCCAGGACGGCTGGTCCGTGCAGTTCACCAAGTACCTGGTGTCCCTGGGCGACTTCACCCTCACCTCCGCGGCCGGCGACGTGCACGCGACGACGGAGCACCTGCTCGTGGACGTGCAGAAGGGGGACGTGCCCCTCACCGGCCTCACGGGCCTGGAGGCGGGGCGCTACGGCGTGGCCTTCCGCGTGAGCCCTCCAGAGGCCCGCACCGTGGCGGGCACGTCCGTGTCAGCGGACGACCTGACGATGATGCGCGAGCGCGGCTTCAGCTACTTCGTGGAGGGCCGCGCACAGAACCGCGACCCCACGCTGGGCCTCTACACCTTCCGCATGGGCTTCCCCGTCGACGCGCGGATGGTGGACTGCATCAACGGCGTGGACGGCACCCAGGGCATCGTCGTGCCGGAGAGCTCCGTGGCGGAGGCGGAGGTCACCATCCACGCCGAGCACATGTTCTACGACCGGCTGGGCACCCACCGCGGCGTGCAGCTGCGCTTCGAGGCCATCGCCGCCACCGCGGACGCGAACCACGCCATCACGCCGGAGGGACTGGCATCCCAGGACCTGCTCGACCTGCGCGGGTTGGGTGGCGGCGATCTGCGTGACACGCAGGGCCAGCCTGTCGTCTACCAGCCCGGCGCCTACGCCCTGCGCACGCTCCAGGAGTTCGTCACCCAGAGCATCGTGGATCAGGCGCACCTCAACGGCGGCGGCGTCTGCACCGTCGCCGCGCCGTAGGGCCTCCCCGTCACGCGGGAAGGCCCCGGCGGGACCTCAGGCCTTGGGCGCTTCCTTCGCGGCGCGCTGCGCTTCGACCTCGCGCTTCACGTCGTCCATGTTCAGCGCGCGGACCTGCCGCAAGAGGTCCTCCAGCGCCGCCGCCGGCATCGCGCCCGGCTGCTCGAACAGGAGGATGCCGTCCCGGAACACCATCAGCGTGGGGATGGAACGGATCTCGAAAGCACCAGACAGCTCCGGCTGCGCGTCGGTGTCGATCTTCCCGAACACCACGTCCGCGTGCTTGGTGGAGGTGCTCTCGAAGATGGGCGCGAACGCGCGGCAGGGACCACACCAGGTCGCCCACCAGTCCAGGATGACGATGCCGCTCTTGCCCACCGTCTCCTTGAAATTGTCCTTCGTGATTTCGAGCGTCGCCATGAAGTCCTCCTACCGAACGTCCAACAGCTCCACCTCGAACAAGAGGGTGGCGTTGGGGGGAATCACACCGGCCGCGCCGCGCGAGCCGTAGCCCAGCTCCGGCGGGATGGTGAGCTTGCGGACGCCGCCCACCTTCATGCCCGCGACGCCCTGGTCCCAGCCCTGGATGACCTGGCCCGCGCCCAGCCCGAAGGTGAAGCCCTGACCGCGGTCCCGGCTGCTGTCGAACTTCTTGCCGTCCGTGAGGGTGCCCACGTAGTGCACCGTCACCCGCTTGCCCGCGACCGCTTCCGTCCCGGTCCCGACCTTCACGTCTTCCACTCCCAAGCTCATGCCAGGCTCCTCAAGGCGGGAATCCGCCCTTGGAAAGATGGGCACTCTAATGCCGGGCGCAGCCTCCCGCCTCCCTGAATGCCCCGCCCCGGACCGGAATAAAAGTGACGGCGGGGCTCCGGATGATTCCGGACACCCCGCCGCCAGGTCCTGCCATGGACTTCAGGTCAGAACGTGCCACCCACGTTCAGCGTGGTCGTGTAGCTACCGCCGCCCGACGGGTCGCTGCCGCCCGGATCGATGTCCGGAGCGAACTGCTTGTCGAACAGGAAGTTGTAGTAGCCACGCAGGTCCGCGGTGAAGTGGCCGAAGTGGCCGCGCACGCCCACGCCCGCCGGGACGTTGCCCACGGTGTCGTCGCTGTAGCCGAGCGCCTCACCGCCGCGGAAGTGGTAGTTGCTGATGCCGATGCCGCCCAGCAGGTACGGCTGCACCGCCGTCGGCGTGATGGCGAGCGTCAGAGCCGCCTGGCCACCGTTGCGCACCAGGTCCGGACCGTCATCCGCGCCAAAGGAGCCGGCGTCCTTGATGTTGTTCAAGGCGCCGGAGTAGCCGACTTCGACACCCAGCACGGACGTCGGCCTGAGCGACGCCGTCACGGCCGCGGAGGGGCCGGGGGCAATCTGCGGAGCCAGGGCGCCGGTGTAGCCTTCCACACCGCCACCGATGAGGAGCGTCAGGCCCTTCTTGTCGCTCTTGCTCTTCTTCTCCACCTCCAGCGGCTGGATGTCCTCATTGGCTGACGCCGTGGGCGTGTAGCTGGGGGCCGGAGGCGGCGTGGTCACGCCGCTGCCGCCCGTGGCCTGCTCGCCGTACAGCGAGCTGTCCTGCTGGCTCATGCCGCCGCTGCTCGTGCCGGACGGAGGCGGAGGCGGAGCGGGAGGCTCCGCCGCGGGAGGCGGAGCGGGCGGTTCGCTCTGCGGCGTGGTGCCACTGGAGCCACTTCCGCCCACCCCTTGCGGGTTCACCGGCTCGCAGCGCATCGGCGTGTTCAGGTAGACCACGCCGCTGCCCCCCGTGCCGCTGGAGCCGCTCAAGTCCTTGCTGCTCTTCGAGGAGTCATCGATCGACCCGGACGAGCCGCTGCCGCCCGTGCCCTGAAGCGATTCATCCACTGGCGCCTCCTCGATAAGGAGGTCCTCCTCCTGGACCCCACCCTGAGAGGATTGCGCCGTCGTGTCCTTGTTCTGAGTGTCCTTGGGAACAGCGGCCTGCCCTGGAGGGCAATCCTTCTCCGCCGCACCCGCGCCCGTCCCATACATGAGCGCCGCGATGGCGCCCGCCAGAATCTTCGCTTTCATCCAACCCTCCATCGTCGACTGACTGACATGAAGGTTGTCTTGAGCGGGACATCCGGCAAGCCTTGCCCGGGCGGTCAAAGACAGCTGACCTGCACGCCTGCCCCCCAGGGGGGAAGGCGTGGTTTCAGAGCCACTTCACGGGGACGGAGGGCTCGGACGCCCCCCTATCCACCGTCAAAAACAGACGTCCAAGAACATCCGTCAGGCTTTGCGCAGCCAGGACGAACCGGTGACGACAGGCAATTGCAGCGCGCGCTCACGGTCCAGGTCCAGATTGCCGATGTGCAGCGACAGAGGCGCCTGCACCCACTTGTAGATGGACTGATGGAACAGACGCACGAAGCGGTCCACGTACCCGCCCAGCCGGTCCGCATCCACCTCCGGGAACATCGCGGTGAGCGCGGTGCGCATCTCCGACGGGGTGAGCTTCTCGCCCGCGTGCAGGTAGAAGCACGCGTCCAGGATGGGGAAGGGCATCAGCTCCTCCTCACCCACTTGATCATGCGCCAGCTCCGGACCGGCGGGCTTGGCGAGCACCTTGCGGATGCCCTCGTAGCCCGTGGTCTCCTGCAGGTAGTCCAGCAGGTACATCACCACCGTCTTGGGGACGTTGGCGATGACCGCGAGCGCGCCCATCAGGTCTCCGCCGATGGTGGTGTAGCCCACGGACTTCTCGCTCATGTTGCCCGTCTGAAGGAACAGGCCGCCGCAGGAGTTGCTCCAGTTCCACATGCGCTGGGCGCGGATGCGGGCCTGGATGTTCTGCTCGGTGATGGGGGTGAGCTTCGTCTCCCCCAGCATCGTCTGGGCGGCGGCCTTCTCCCGCTCGAAGGCCTCTTCGATGGAGACCACCTGGAAGGGCACGCCCAATTCGCGCGCGATGGTCTCCGCCGCGTCACGCGTCTGCTGACTGGAGTACGGGCTGGGCATGTAGAACGCCTGGATGAGCGAGCCCGGGTTGTCCGGCCGCGCGCGCTTCGCGTACCTGTGCGCGACGAGCAGCGTGAGCAGTGAGTCCCGTCCGCCCGACAGCGCGATGCCGAACAGCTTGAAGGCGCGCGTCTTCTCGAAGTAGTCGCCCACGCCCAGCGACAGCGCGTCCAGGATGTCCTCGCACAGCGCGACGCGCGCGGTGCGGCGGGTGTCCGGCGCGGGCAGGAAGAAGCTGCGGTGCGCGGGCACGGGATACGTCAGCTTCTGGCGCTGCGTCTTCACCGCCTGCGTGCAGTCCAGGGTGGGCACCTTCCTGCCACCGGCCGTGACCCAGTCCTCGCGGTCCACGCGCCAGGTGGTGTTCTCCGTGCGCAGGCGCAGCGTGCGGTCCAGGTCCACCACCGCGGAGCTGAAGCCCTGCTGGAAGCGCGGCGTCTCCAGCACGTGGCGGCCGTTCTGGTTGATGAAGCCGCCGCCGTCGAAGATGAGGCCGTCGTTGCTGCCCACCGCGTTCGCGTAGGCGATGGTGACCTGGTGGTCGGACGCGCGCGTGGCGATGAGCTCGCGGCGCGTCTCCCAGAAGCCCAGGCGGAAGGGGGACGCGGACAGGTTCACCACCAGCTCGCCGCCGGAGTACGCGCGCCGGCGCATGGGGCCGTCCGCGCTCCAGATGTCCTCGCACACCTCTGGCGCCACCGTGCCGAAGTCGAACTGGAAGAGGTAGTCACCCAGCGGCACGCCCCGGTGCGTCTCCGCCATGCCCGGCTGGCCGTGGCCGAAGGTGCGGCCCTCGTAGAAGACGTTGTACGTGGGCAGCTTCTCCTTCGGCACCAGGCCCAGCACCTTGCCGCCCGCCACCACCGCGGCGCAGTTGAGGCGCACGCCCTGGTGGGCCACGCCCACGCCCACGATGCTCACCAACGGCAGCGCCGCGGTCTCCCTCGCGAAGCGCTCCAGCTCTGGCCACTGGTGGTCGATGAAGCCCTGCCACTGGACCAGATCCTCCGCGGGGTAGCCGGCAATCACTTGTTCGGGGAAGACGCCCAGCGTGACGTCGTCCGCCGCCATCTTCCTCGCCAGGTCCAGCACCCGGTCGGTGTTCGCCTGGAAGGCGCCCACGGTGGTGTTGACGCTGGCGATGCCAATCTTCACGAGCCGCATGGTGCGTCGCTCTCCCTCAAGAAGGCGTGACGCCCCCGAGCAATGCGCGCATGGGGGGGCCAGGGCAAGCGGATGATGCGGCCCCGGGCCCCGGGGCGTTCAGTTCCCCCGCAGGGAGGGCCTTGGCTAGTTCAGCGGTCCGCTGGGGCGCACCGGCTGCAACTGACTCAAGAGGTCGCTCACGTCCACCAGCACCTGCTCCAGGCGGCGGCGCACGTCCAGTTCGCCCAGCAGCTCCTGGCGCCGTCCGGGCTCCGGCACCAGCGCGGACGCCACCACGTCCGCCAGCATGCCCCCACCGGCGCGGGCGGCCACCGGCAGCAGGCTCTCCGCGAACGAGGGCGGCACCCTGCCCGCCAGCTCGAAGACGGCCTGGCGCAGCTGCTCCTCCTCCGGCCCGGTGTAGAGCGGATCCGCCAGCACCTGGGCGCGCACCTGGCGGTAGAGCGTGTCCGGCGACAGCTCCTTCACCATCTGTACGCGGCTGACGCCCTGCAGGAGGATGTTGTAGCGCCCGTCCTCCACCTGTTCGTCCCAGACGATGACGCCCGCGCACATCAGGGGCTGCAGCGGCGGACGGCCCTCGTAGTTGCCCTCCCAGCCCGGCTCCAGCTGGCCCAGCGCCAGCACCCGGTCCGTGGCGAGGGCGTCCTTCACCAGCGCCCGGTAGCGCGGCTCGAAGATGTGCAGGGGAATCACGGTGTGCGGGAACAGGACCGCCGACGGCAGGGGAAACACCTTCAGCGCACCGACGGCGCGTTCCACGGTTTCTTGTGCGGTCATGGTCACCCTTCCCCGTGTGTAAGCCCCCGGGGCATGGGGCGCATTCCAATCAGGCAGGCGCCCGGGCCCGGGGTCCCGGTGGCAAGGGCCCCGGGTTCCGCTAGGGTGCGCCCCCGAATGTCCTCTACCGAGCCTTCCTCCCAGACCTCCCCGGCCACCCCGGCCGCTGACGCCCCGAAGCTGTCCTGGTACCGTCGGCTGTACCTGCGCGTGGAGGCCGCCTCCTCCACCCCGCATGCGCTCGCCACGATGATGGCGGTGTCGGTGGTGGATGGTTCCGTCTTCCCCATCCCGCCCTTCGCGGTGCTGGTCCCCATGGTACTGGCCCAGCCGAAGAAGTGGGTGCGCTACTGCCTGCTGGGCACCCTGGCGAGCCTCGTGGGCGGCCTCATCGGCTATGGCCTGGGGGCGTTCGTGGGCGAGGGCATCACACAGCTGCTGCACATCGACCTGAACGTGCGAGTGGACCGCTTCGGCGTGTCCGGCACGGTGGGCGAGCTGCTGGGCCAGAACTTCTGGGTGCTGGCGCTCCTGTGCTCCATCCTGCCCACGCCGTTCAAGATCGTCGCCATCGGCAGCGGCCTGGTGTCGGTGCCGCTGGAGCGCTTCCTGCTGGCGTCCATCATCGGCCGCTCGGTGCGCTTCTTCCTGGTGGGCGGCGTGGTGCGCTTCTTCGGCCCCACCGCCCGCAAGTGGCTGCGCGTCTGAGCTGACTCAGCGGGCCTGGCCGCGGCGCGTACCGCCCACCGCCAGCTTCGGGGCGCTGCCCTCCAGCACCGCCTCCACCGTGGACAGCAGCACGTCCGGGCGCACCGGCTTCTCCAGCACCCGGAGGGCCACCGTCTCCACGAACGCGCGCGCCTCCGGAGATGACGCACCTCCGGAGATGAACACCATCCGCGACGCCAGCGCCGGCGCCTCCTGCTGGAGCCACCGGTACACCGCGATGCCGTCCATGCCCGGCATCTGAAGGTCGCACAGCACCACGTCGAAGGACTCGCCCGCGGCCACCTTCGCCAGCGCGTCCTCGCCGCGCGTGACGGTGACGACCTCGTGGGTGGGCTCCAGGAGCAGGCGCATGGACTGCGCCAGCCGGGGCTCGTCGTCCACGATGAGCACCCGCCCACGCCGCCCGGAGGCCGCCGTCTCCGGCCCTGACAACTCCGGTGAAGCCTCCTCGCCGCTCGCCACCGCGTGCAGCGACGGCGGACTCCCCGCGCTCTGCACCGGCGCGGGCGGCAGGAGCAGCGTGAAGGTGGCGCCCTGGCCCGGCACGCTGTGCACGCTCAGTTCGCCCCCGTGCGTGCGGACAATCTGCTGACAGATGGCGAGCCCCAGGCCGGTACCCTCGTCGTTGCCCTTGGTGGTGAAGAACGGGTCGAAGATGCGCGGCAGTACGTCCGGCGGGATGCCGCCGCCCGTGTCCTCCACCTCCACGCGCGCATGGCCAGACGCGTCCGTGCGGGTGCGCACGCGCACCTCGTGGCGGCCGGGGTCCCCTTCCGGGATGGCCTGCAGGGCGTTCACCAGCAGGTTGAGCAGCACCTGCCCCAACCGCGCCTCGCTGCCCATCACGCGCGGCACCGGTCCGAAGTCCTCCACCAGCCGCGCGCGCGAGCGCAGGGCGTGAAGCACCACGCGCACCGCGGGCGGCACCAGCGCGTTCAGGTCCACCAGTCCGCGCTCCGGCGCGTCCTCGCGGCTGAACACCTGCAGGTCCCGGACGATGAGGCGGATGCGCTCCGCGCCCTCCTGGGCCCCGCGCACGCTGGAGAGCGCGTCGCGCACGCCTGACGGAGCCTGCGCCCCTTCCGCCGCGAGGTTCCTGCGAGCGGCCTCCAGGTTCAGCGCCAGGTAGGCCAGCGGGTTGTTGATTTCATGGCCCACGCCCGCGGCGAGCGTGCCCACGGCCGCCACGCGCTCGGCGGCCACCAGCCGCGCCTGCAGCTCCTTGGTCGCGGTGACGTCGCGGTGGGTCGCCACGAAGTGCGTCACGGCCTGGCCGTTGGCGCGCACCGGGGACAGCTGCATCTCGCTCCACACCCGCGTGCCGTCCGGCCGCGTCAGCACCACCTCCGCGCGCAGCGAACGCTCCTCGCGCAGCGCCTCCAACAGCCGCTGCCGGTCCCCGCCGTCCGCGGACGCCAGCAGCTCCCCGGGCGCCGCGCCGACGAGCTCCTCGCGCCGCCGGCCCACCAGCGAGCACAGGGCCTCGTTGACGAAGACGGTGTGAAGGCCGCCCGACTCGCGCACCTCGCAGATGAGCACGCCCTCGTGCACCGCGCGCACGGTGGTGGCCAACAACTCCAGCAACTCCACCGCCTGGCGGCGCTCCGCGCGCGCCGCCGCGAGCAGCAGGCCCGTCAGCGCGGTGATGCCGATGAAGAGCTGCAGCACCACCAGCCCCCGGTGCGGCAGGTCCACCGTGAAGAACGGGCCCAGCTCCCGCGCCGTGCCGGCGATGGCCGCCAGCGCGATGGAGAGCGAGGACAGCGCCGCCCCCCGCTGCCCGAAGCCCAGGGCCGCCCAGGCCATCAGCGGGAAGAGCAGGAACGTCATCGCGTGCGCCGCGCCGGAGCCCGGCCGAGGGAAGGCGAAGACGCCCACGCACACCATCACCGTCAGCGCCGTGAGCAGCAGCGCTTCCCACGAGCGCGCCATGCGCCGCGGCCTGCGCAGGAGCAGCACCGGCGTCACCAGCAGCATGCCCAGCAGGTCCGCCATCCACCACAGCCAGCCGGAAGCGCCCCACTGCGCGGCGGGCACTACCCCGCCCAGCACGAGCCCCAGCGTGCCCAGCCCGGCGCCCAGGAGCGCTCCCAGCCCCGCGCCCGCGCCCAGCCACACCACGTCGCGCACGCGGTGCAACTCCCGCGCGCCCCCCATCCGTTGGAACAGCAGCGCCGGCAGCACCGCCTCCAGCGTGGAGCCCAGCACGACGGACAGCCCCACCCCCGGAGTCACCCCCATGGCGTACGCCACCGCGCCCGCGCCCAGCGCCACCGCGGGCCAGCGCGACACGCCCAGGAGCAGCAGCCCACCCAGGGCCACGCCCGACGGCAACCACACGGGACAGATGTGGCTCTGCTCCGCGGCCAGCGACAGGGCCACTCTCGCGGCCACCAGATACACCGCCGCCAGCGCGAGGACCTCCACGAGGCCCCGGACCGGGAACGCCGCCACACGGGCTTGAGGACGACCTTGGATGATGAATCCCCCCGTCCCTTCCAGGCCGTGACACCAGGGCCGGAGGAACATGCGTCATGCTAGCGGGGACCGCAGTGCGTTGCACCCCATCCCCCAGTACGTCCGCCCGGCAGGCAGGCGGTGTCCGGCAGGGGATGCAATGGACACACTTGGGGACCGTAGGAACAGGCAAGGAGGAACGAAATCCATGTCGCGTCCCGGTCTTGCTGCGCTGCTGTCGTTCTTCATCCCCGGCGTGGGGCAGATCTACAACGGTGACATCCTGCGCGGGGTCTTCTGGCTCATCATCACCCCCGGCTTCTGGTTGGGCACGGGCGGCATCCTCGGCTGGGTGTGCCACGTCATCGCCGCGGCCACCGCGTACAACCGCGCCGAGGACAAGGAGCGGATGAGATACGGCATGGGCTAGTCACGCGGTTCCGGAGCCTGGGAGCCCGCGAGCTCGGAAGAGTCCGGACATGAAAAAGGGGCCCACCGGCCCCTCGCCCACCGCCGCCCCGGTGCCCACATGGGCCGGGGCGGTGTCGTTGCATCATGCTCAGGTGTTGAACGCGTCGGGCAGCGGCTGCGGGCCCGGAATGATGCCGGCAATGTCGGGATCCTCTTCGCCCGACCCGCGAGTCGGACGCTGGTCCTTCTCGGTCTTGCGTTCGGCCTTCTTGGCGTCCTTCTCGCGCTGCTTCTGCGCGCGCGCCATCTCCTTCTGCCGCTTCGTGGACCTTCCCTGCATGGAACCTCCTGGAAAACATTGACCGAAAAAGAGGCCCGGCCCCGTCAAGGCCGGACCTCGTGGATGAGTGAAGAGCAGCCGAGCCGGTAGGCTCAGCCGACCGGGCGGACGTTCTCCGCCTGGAGCCCCTTGGGGCCCTTCTTCACCTCGAACTCCACCTTCTGGCCCTCGGCCAGGGTGCGGAAGCCGTCCGACTGGATGGCCGTGTGGTGGCAGAACACGTCCGGACCACCGCTGTCCTGCGTGATGAAACCAAAGCCCTTCGCATCATTGAACCACTTCACCGTACCACTTGCCATGATCTGCTTCCTTGTCCCACTGGCAACCCTGCGAAATCGCCGGACTGCCCGCCGCCATATTTTGGGGCGAAGACCGCGCCTTAACCCTGAACAGGCATGAAGTCGAGCCGGGAACCACTCCCGGTCTCCCTCACGCCGACGAAGGTAACAACCTCGATCTCGGGGTGAAACGCCTTCTCGGGGCGGTACATTTCCCGCTGGCTGACGCTCCAGGCAACCAGGGGTGACAGGTTTCGGACCCGGCGGTGTTTTGGAATAGTTTCTACCCCCGAACACTTCCGCCTGGACGTGTCCTATCGTGGAGCCCGCCCGTACCGCTCCACCCTGCCGTCCCCCTCTCGTGAGGCGTCCCTCCCAGTGACAAACCCGACCCGTGTGACTTTTGGCCAGCGCGATGCCTCCTTCGCGGAGGACCTGAAGCGGCGCGTCTCCGAGTACTTCGAGACCCGGAACCTCTCGCAGCGGGCCAACAAGGCCATGTACGTGAAGGCCCTCTCCATCATGGGCTTCACGGCGGGCGTCTACGGCCTGCTGCTCAGCGGCCACTTCAACGCCTGGGGCATGCTGGGCCTGGCGGTGCTGATGGGCGTGGCCATCGCGGGCATCGGCTTCTGCATCGGCCATGACGGCGTGCACGGCTCCTACAGCGACGACGCGCGGGCGAACGCGGTGGTGGGCCTCGCGTTCGACGTCATCGGGGCGAACAGCTACATGTGGCGCATCACCCACAACGTCCTACACCACACCTACACCAACATCCAGGGCATGGACGAGGACCTGACGGTGAGCCCGCAGCTGCGGCTGTCGCCGCACAGCGAGTGGAAGGCGTACCACCGCTTCCAGCACCTGTACGCGTTCGTGGCCTACTCGCTGACCACCGTCTTCTGGGTGTTCGCCAAGGACTACAAGTACTTCTTCCAGAAGGACCTGGGCCCCTACAAGGACAAGAAGCACGCGCCGGCCGAGTGGGCCCGCCTGATTGCGATGAAGGCCGTGTACTACGGCTGGACGCTGGTGATTCCGTGGCTGGTGCTGGACGTGACCTGGTGGCAGTTCGTGGTGGGGCAGCTGGCCATGCACATGACGGCGGGCTTCATCCTGGGCATCGTCTTCCAGCTGGCCCACGTGGTGGAGGACGCGGAGTTCCCCCTGCCTGACACGGAGGGCAAGGTGGAGGACGCGTGGATGGTGCACCAGCTGCGCACCACCGCGAACTTCGCCCGCAAGAACCGCCTGCTGAGCTGGTACGTGGGCGGCCTCAACTTCCAGGTGGAGCACCACCTGTTCCCCAAGGTGTGCAGCATCCACTACCCGGCCCTGAGCGAAATCGTGCAGGCCACCGCCCACGAGCACGGCCTGCCCTACATCGAGGCGAAGACCTTCCGCAGCGCCGTGGCGTCGCACTACCGGATGCTCAAGATGCTGAGCCGTCAGCCCTCGGTGAACGCCGTCCCAGAGCAGCCCAAGCCGAAGCTCGCCGTGGCCGCCTGATCCACGAAGCCACGGTGCGGTAACCCAGGGGCCGCCCTCCTCGAACGAAGGAGGCGGCCCCTTCCGCTTTTCAGGGAGCCGCGGTCCGGAGCGCGGCCAGCAGCTCGCCCGCCGAGGAGACCACCGCTCGAGCCCCGTGCGCGTGCAGCTCCTCCGCGGTGCGGAAGCCCCAGGTGACGCCCACGCCGTACATGCCCGCGGCCTTCGCGGTGTCCATGTCCACGGAGGTGTCCCCCACGAAGCCGCACGCGTCCGGCGCCACGCCCAGCTCCGCCGCCAGGGCCAGCGCCGCGGTGGGGTCCGGCTTGCGAGGGATGCCCGGCCGCTCGCCGTACACGGCCGTGAACGTCACCCCCGGCAGGAGCCGCGCCGCCAGCCGCTTCACGAAGTCGTCGGACTTGTTGCTGAGCACGCCCAGCCGGATGCCTTCCGCCGCCAGCTCCGCGAGCGCGGCCTCCACGCCCGGGTAGGCACACGTCCGGTCGAACAGGTGGGTGTCGTAGTAGGCGTGGTAGGTGGCCAGCACCTGCCCCTGGAGCGCGGCCGGCGCGCTGGCCGTGGCCCGCTCCGCGAGCTTCGCGACGCCTTCTCCCACGAAGCGCAGGTAGGCGGCCTCGGGGTGCGGCGGCAGGCCATGCTGCTGAAGCGCGTGGTTCATCGCCGTGGCGATGTCCCCCAGCGAGTCCACCAGCGTCCCATCCAGGTCGAAGAGCACGGCGCGCAGGCGCATGACGGCGGAGAGCCTTTCTTTCAAAAACGCGAACGCCCCGACCCATGCAGGGTCAGGGCGTCTTTTGTAAAGCGCGGATCCCGGAACCGGCCGGGATCCGCCGCGAAGCTGGGTTACGGGGTGGCTGCGGCGGTCTTCTCACCGGCCGCGGCGCCACCGGCCTGGATGACGGCGAAGTTGATGTTGTTGTAGCCGGCCGTGGCGCAGCTGAACATCACCCGCTTGATGACCTTGAACTGAACGTCCTTGTTGGCCTGGATGTTGACGTCACCCTTGAAGGTTTCGCCACCGCCGGCCATGGAGTGCAGGTCCTCGAACTGCTTCTTCATGTCCCGCAGCTTCTCTTCCAGCGCGGGGATGTTGAGGTACTCGTCCTTGGTGAGGTCCTCGACCCGGCCCACGATGGTGCCCGACACGCTGACCTGGTCGTTGGACACCATCACCACCGGGTGCATCTCCACTTCCTTCACGTTGACTGCTTCGGGAAGGACGATGTCCTTGGTCATCATCAGCACCTCGCCCGTCGCGGAGAAGTTCGCGATGAGGAAGAGCACGATGATGACGAACATGTCGACGAGCGGGGTGATGAGCAGGTCCGCGTTGCCGTTCTTCTTGCCGTGACCGCCGTGGCCGAAGACCTTGGAGTGCTCCAGCCGCTTGCCGTACCGCTTACCGGGAACCTTGATGCCCATGGCTTGGGTGCTCTCCTGTTAGCCCATCGCCGCGGAGACCGACACCTGGGGCAACCCGGAGCCGATGCACTCGTCGATGATGCGGACCAGGTCCTCGTAGCGGACCAGGTCCTCGGTCTGAAGGGTGATGGCGGACTGGTCCGGCAGCTGCGCCTTCAACTCCTTGAAGCGCGCCACCAGCTTGGTCAGGTCCGGCCGGCCCTTGTCATCCCGGGTGAGGGGAATGGGGTCGAAGGAGCTCTGGTCGGCGGTGAGGCGCATCTCCGTGGCGGACACCAGGAGGGTGAGCTGGACCGTCTTGGTCTTCTCCTCCTCCTGCTGTTCATCCGTGGAGGCCCCGCCGGCCTGCGACACCTGGAGACGGCCAATCTGGGTCCAGACCGCCGTCATGATGAGGAAGCTGATGGTCACTGCCATCAGGTCGATGAAGGGCACCATGTTGATGGCGGTATCGAGCGGCTTCTTGCCACCCTTCCCACCTGTGCCCAGGTCCATTCCGCCGGCCATGGCGACTACCTCCCTGCTCTACCGCGCTCTTCGCGCACGAACGACGTTCAAGAAGACTCTGGGGACGGACGCGCCTGTCTGGGTCCACCACTTCGGGGCTACCAGACAGCGCGCCGGTACATCCGGTTCCAAACCGGCGCTGCCGTGAGGAGAACTACTCCTCGGCGTGCGCGTGGGCGGACGCGGGGATGTTCAGGTTCTTGAACTTGTCGCGGTTGGCCACGATGAGGTTCAGCACGGAGACGCTGGTCTCGTTGATGTCGTTGATGAGGCCCTGGGTGCGGCCCATCAGCACGGAGAAGGCGATCAGGGCCGGGATGGCGGTGAGCAGACCGAAGCCCGTGCAGTTCATGGCTTCAGAGATGCCGTTCGCCAGAATGGTCGCCTTGTCGGCCGGGTTCACGTTCGCCACGGCCTCGAAGCAGGTGATGAGACCGTTCACCGTACCCAGGAGGCCGGCGAGCATCGCCGCGTTTCCGAGCATCGCCAGGTAGCCCGTACGAGCCTCCAGGCGGGGCGTCTCACGCAGGCTGGCCTCGTCGAGCGCCGCCTGGACCTCGTCCTGGCCCTTCGGCACGTTCATCAGACCGGCCTTGATGACGTTGGTCAGCGGCGTGTTCTTCTGGCCGGCCACATAGTTGATGGCCTTGTCCAGGTCGCCCGCGTAGATGTGCTTCTTCAGGCCGCGCAGGAAGCCTTCCTTGTTGATGGAGGCCTTGCCGAACAGGACGATGCTGCGCTCGATGATGATGGAGAGCGCGACCACCAGGCAGACCGCGATGGGGTACATGCCGGCCTGACCGGATTCCCAGCGGCGCCCCAGCTCCTGCAGGAAGGTCTCATTGCTTCCGCCGGCGTTGGCGAGAACGGACAGATTGGCTACGAACCCCAGGTTCATCACGGAAAGCCTCCAGATGGGCGGCGCGGCGCGCGCTTGCGAGCCGTTCCGCACTGCTACCGGCCGGGTGGACATCCACCCAGGTCAGCAGCAGGAATTTTGGATCACGGTGGCGCCGAGTCTAGGAACCGCTCCCAGGCGTGTCAAGGCAGGCACCCTCAGCGTTAGTTACTGAAATCTCACAGGAATTTTGCGTTGGCTCGCGGCTTGCCAAGTCGCTCCACAGGGCAAGTACCAGGCCCTTTCCAGCGGCTTGCGCAACAGGCGTGCCAGCGATTTGGGCACCTTCGGGTGACGTGTTAGGCGGGGAAACCATGGCCAGGAAGCGCATTGGTGAGCTGCTCGTGGAGCGCGGTGCGATCACCCCCGAGCAGTTGGAGGCGGGGCTCGCGGCGCAGCGGCAGACGCGGCAGCGGTTGGGCGTGACGCTCATCGGGCAGGGCGCCATCACGGAGGCCACGCTCGCGCAGGCGCTGAGCGAGGCGCTGGGGATGCCGCAGGTGGACCTGGCGGCGATCACCCCGGACTGGGCGGCGGTGCACCTGCTGCGCGCGCGCTTCTGCGAACAGCACGACCTGTTCCCCTACGCGTTGGAGAACGTGGGCGGCAAGCGCCAGCTGGTGGTGGCCATGGCTGATCCGCTGAACATCACCGCCATTGAAGAGATTGAGTTCACCAGCGGACTGAAGGTCAGCGGCCGGGTAACGGCGCTGTCCGCGGTGCGCGGGGCCATCCTGCGCTACTACCACAAGGTCCCCGTGGCCACGGGCCCCCGCCCCGCTCCGGCGCGTCCGCCCGCGAGGGCCGCTCCCGCGCGGCCGATCGTGGTGGAGGACGACGAGGAGGTCATCGTCGGCGAGGAGCTGCCCGCGTCGGAGAAGACGCAGCGCACGTCTCTGGCGGACCTCATCCGCGAGCGCGAGGAGCAGGCGAAGCGCAAGCGCGGCGGCGCGGTGGACAAGGGCAAGCCGCGGGCTCCGGCATCCGGCGGGGGCGGCGTGCTGGACGACCTGGACTACCTCTTCGGCCAGGCGGCGCGCGAGGAGCCGGACCGGCTGGAGGAGCTGGAGCGCCGCTTCTGGGCGCTGATGCGCATCATGGCGCGCAAGGGCCTGCTCACGAACGAGGAGTTCCGGCGCGAGCTGGACGACGAGGGCGGCGAGGGCTGAAGCGCCCCGCGCCGCTCGCGCTCAATCCGCGGCCAGGGGCAGCCGCACCGTGAAGGTGGTGCCCTGCCCCAGCGTGCTCTCCACGGTGAGGCGCCCGCCGTGGTTCTCCACGATGCCCTGGCAGATGGACAGGCCCAGGCCGGTGCCGCGCCCTTCCGGCTTGGTGGTGAAGAAGGGCTCGAAGATGCGCGACAGGTTGCGCTGCTCGATGCCGGTGCCGGTGTCGCGCACGCGCACCACCGCCTCCGGGCCCTCCTGAATCGTGGTCAGGTACACCCCTCCGCCGGGCTGCATGGCGTGGCAGGCGTTGGTGATGAGGTTGACGAACACCTGCACCAGGTTGGCGCGCACGGCGGCCAGGGGCGGGACGTCGCTCGCGTACTCGCGCTGCACGCTGACGCGGGCCTGGGAGACGACGTGCTCGCAGAAGCCCACGGCCATGTCCACGACGGCGTTGAGTGACACGCGCTCCGGCCGGTCCTGCGCGGGCCGCGCGTAGCTCACCAGGTCGCGGGTGAAGCGCAGGATGCGGTGGCTGCTCTCCAGGATTTTCTTCAGCTTCTCCTGGTCCGCGGGGTTCGCGCCCGGCGTCATCCGCGAGCGCTGCAACAGTGCATCCGCGTAGGTGGCCACCGCCGTCATCGGGTTGTTGATTTCATGCACCACGCTGGCCGCGAGCTGCCCGATGGAGGCCAGCTTCTCCGCGTGGATGATGCGCTTCTCCAGCTCCTTCACCACCGTGACGTCCTGGCCAATGACGATGACGCCCTCCACCTCACCCGGCTGGGTTTGCATGGAGGAGGTGGCGAAGGATACGCGCACCTCGCCGCCGTCGCGGGTGAGCAGGCGCGTCTCGAAGTTGTTCACGGACTCGCCGCGCATGGCCGCCGCCAGCACGGGCGCCAGCCGCAGCTGCTCGCTGTCCGCCACCAGGGAGGACAAATCCCGCCCCAGCACCTGCTCCTTGGTGAGGCCGGTGAGCGCGCTCAGCGCCTGGTTGAAGACCACCACCTGCTTGTCCCGGTTCACCACCAGGATGAGGGCGTTGGCCTTCTCCAGCAGCTCCTCCAGGTACTTGCGCACGAACGTCAGCTCGTCGATGAGCTTCGCGTTCTTCACCGCCACGGCGACCTGGCTGGCCAGCTGGAGCAGCACGCGCTCGTCGTGCGCGGGGTCCGCGTCCAGGCCCTCCGGGTACTCCATGTTGATGGCGCCGAAGAGCTGGCCGCTCGCGACCAGCGGGGCGCTCACCGCGCGGATGCTGCCGTGGAAGAGCAGCGGCACCTCTTCGGAGATGGTCACCCGCCCCTGGGGCAGCGCCGTCGGCGTGAGGTTGGTCTTCTCCACCGAGCGCTGGAAGAGGACCAGCGGTTCGTGCGCGCCCTCCTTGAGGCGGCCTTCCGCGTAGAGCGACGTGAGGCCGCCGGTGCGCGCGTCCACGATGCGGATGCAGAAGGAACGGCCGGGGAAGAGCTCCTTCACGCCGCGCGCCACCGCGGCCACCAGCTCCTCTTCGCCGCCGGCTTCCGCCACGCTGCGGCCCAGGTCCAGGAGCACGCCTTCGGTGCGCGCCTGCTCCAGGAGGGCCCGCTCCGCCACCACGAGCCGGCCGCTGATGATTTCGGTGTCCACACGGGCGCGCACCGCCACGGTGTCCGCCCGGCGCGACAGGGTGAGCACCAGCGACGTGCCGCTCTGGAGCACGAGGTCGAACTCGTGGGACTGCCCGTCCTCCGGCGCGACGGCGCTCGCCAGGGCCTCGGCCACCACGTCCACGCTGATTTCATGCATGGCGCAGAAGCGGCGCAGCGCGGGGTTCACGGCCGCGATGCGCAGGGACACGTCGCAGACGGCGGCGGGCTCGTCCAGCGCGTCGAAGAAGGCCTGGAAGGCGTCGGGGGCCAGATTTCCGGACGGGCGCACGGCGAGGACCTCACTCTTCATGGGAGCTGGCCTTGTCGAGGTCGAGGATCTGCTGCGCCCCCACGTACGACTTCGTCTCGTAGCGGGTGATCTTCCCGATCTTCCGGACGATCTCCGCCATGCGCTCCGCCTCGCGGTAGATGATGTCCACCGGCCTCCAGGCGAAGTCCTCCTCCTTGAGCTTGCGCTTGAGCAGCTCCGCGTAGCCCATCACGGAAGTGAGGGGCTGGTTGAGTTCGTGGGCTGCCGTGCCGGCGAGCGCGACGATGACGGCGTTCTTCTCGCTCTCCTCCAGCCGCGTCTCCACGTCGGACAGCTTGCGCTCCAGCTGCACCCGGTCGCGAAGGTCCGTGAAGATGCCCACGGTGAAGGACTCGCGGCCGCCCTCGTAGACGATGGAGGCCGTCATGTTCACGGGCACGCGCTCACCGGAGCGGTGCATCAGCTCCTGGCGCGTGAGTGACAGCCGGCCCTTGCCGCCCATGTCGGGCCCGCGCAGCTGGGCCATGATTCGCTGGGCGACACCGGGCGGGTAGAGCTGGAGCGCGTTGAGCTTCTCCTGGGCCTCCTGCGGGGTGTAGCCGCACATGGCCTCCGCGCCCTTGTTGAAGAGGATGATGCGCCCCTTCAGGTCGGCCGCGATGATGGCGTCCACCGACGAGTCGATGAGCCGCTCCAGGAAGTCCTTCGTGTTGCGCAGCTCGTCCTCCAGCTTGCGCGCGTGCGTCACGTCGCGGAAGGACAGGATGGTGGCCGCGTCCTCGTCGCGCAGCGGCGCGGCGGACATGGACAGCGTGAGGCAGCGGCCCGCGGGCGTGCGCACCACCACGTCCACGCCCATGCGCGCCTCTCCACGCGACGCGGACGTCACCAGCTCCATCAGCACGCCGTCGTCCACCGGCTGGGTGATTTGATTCAGGTGCTTGCCACGGGCCTCACCGGCGGTGGTGTCCAGCATCTGCGCGCCCGCGGGGTTGAGCGACAGCACGGCGGCCTCGTCGTCGAGGATGGCCACGCCCTCGCTCACGTGGGCGAAGAAGAGCTGGTAGGGCTTGAAGGACGCGGCCTTCTCCTCCGCCGCCAGCCGCGCCGTCTGCACGGACTGGAGCACCGACGCGCTCCGCAGGGCCACCGCCGTCGCGTGGGCCACCGTGGTGAGGAAGTCGATTTCACGGGTGCTGAAGGCCCGCCTGCGCCCAGCCGCGCGGAGCAGCAGCACGCCGCGCACCTGGCCGCGGATGGGCAGGGGCAACGCGGCGATGGCGTGGATGCCTCGCGCGGCCACGGCCCGACGCTCCAGGTCGCCCAGCAGCGGGTGCGTGGCGGCCTCCTGCATGACCACGGGCTTGCCGGTGCGCACCACCTCGCGGATTTCCGGGTAGCGCGCCAGGTCGATGCGCAGGTCCTTCATGCCCGGGTCGTCGCTGGCGGCGACGATGACGCCCTCGTCCACGCCGCCGCCCACCATCACCAGCGTGGCGCGCGCGATGTCCAGCTGCTCCGCCAGACGCCGCGTCACGCCGTGCAGGAGCGCTTCCACGTCGGAGCTCTCCGCGTAGTCGGCGGTGAGTTCCAAGAGCAGCGCCAGGTCCGTCTGGCTGCGGGCCTGCTCCTCACGCTCGCGGTGGCGTTCCGCGGCGCGCTGCAGGCGCCAGGTGAGCTCGTGCGGAAGGCCCTGGTGGGTGACGATGTCCGCGGGGCGCAGCGTGTCCACGGCGGCGAAGCCACGCGGCTCCGGGGACACCACCGCGAGGAGCGTGAGGTGCGGCCCGTTGAGGGACGTGAGCAGCTCCACCACGGCGGGTCCGCAGCCGGGAGCGGTGAGGTCCACCAGCGCCAGGGCGGCGTCGTCCGGGTCGTCCACCACGCGCAGGCCCGCGCGCTCGGCGGCGGCGTTCAGGGGTTCTCGAGCCACCGACCCTGGGGGGACCAGGACGATGCCGAAGGCGGGTTCCGACGGGGCCGACACGGGGCGCTGGACTCCGGAGCGAGGGGCCCCGGAGTCTACACAACCCCCGGGGTCAGGGGCAGCCTGACTCGAAGGCACCCTGGTCCGGCGCCGCCCCGCAGAAGGGCAGGCCCAGGGACAGGCCCGCTTCGCGCGCGGGGGACTGCGCGGAGAGCTGGTAGTCGTCCGAGCCCGTGTTCACGAAGCCGGGCGCGCGCTCCTGGGAGCGCTTGTCCAGGCCAGCCTTCGTGCGCCAGTCCGCCAGGCCCAGGGTGGCGCCCTCCAGGTTGAACACCGCCGCGCCACTGCTCCGGAAGTACAGGTTGCCGTCCACCACCGCGCCGCTCCGGCCCGCGCCGCTCCGAGCGGCGATGCCACAGCCGGCGAAGATGTTGTTGCGCACATCCAGGCCCTGGCTCGCGCCATTGGAGCCCGTGCCAAAAATGAGACACGCGCCGCTCAGGTTCCACACGGTGTTGTGCTGCACCTTCACGTCCACGGACGCGTCGATGCGGATGCCGGTGCCTTCTTCTCCGTCCGCCTCGCCCAGGCCGTCGTGGATGAGGTTGCGGCGCAGGATGACGCGCGTGGGGGGCGCACCCTCGCGGTTGCCGCCAATCTGGATGGCGCGCGCGTTGGCGTAGAAGACGTTGTCCTCCAACGTGACGTCGGACGGGGACATGTGGACGATGACGCCCTCGCCCGCGGAGGTGGACACCTCGCGGTGGTTGTAGATGGTGTTGCCGCGCAGCGTGACGCGGGTGCACGTCTTGATGTCCGCGCCGTTCTCCCGGTTGTCGTGGAGCTGGTTGTCCTCCACGAGCAGGTTGTCGAACGGCGTGCCCGGATGGGTGGCGCCGCCCTCTGGCCCCAGACACTGCACGCCGTCGCCAGAGTTGTGGTGGATGTCATTGCCGCGCACCACCACGTTGCTCGCGGAGGTCTGCACACAGACGCCGTGGCTGTCCACGTCGCCCTTGTCGAAGTGGGAGATGTCGTTGTCCTCGATGAGGACGTCGTGCGCCTTCTCCGTCACGTAGACGCCCGCGCCTTCAGTGCCGTTCTTCAAGATGCTGTCCCGGAGCACGCCGTGGTGCGCACCCGCGCCGCGCCACATCACCGCGAAGGTGGACTCGCCGCCCACGTCCACCGTGAGCCCCTGGATGTTCCAGTACGCGCCGCTCACGTCCACCAGCGCCGTCTCGCCAATGGAGCCACCCTTGAGGATGGCCGTGGCGCCCGGTGCGGCCCTCAGCGTCAACGGCTTGTCCGCCGTGCCCTGCCGCTCCGTCAGCTGTACGTGTTCGCGCCACGTGCCGGACTTGAGGAACACCGCCTCGCCGGGCTTCACCAGGGACAGGGCTCGCGCCACCGTGCGCAGGGGCAGCGCTTCCGTACCGGCCGCGGAGTCATTGCCGCTGGGGGACACCCAGAGCACGCGCGTGTATTGCGGCTCGGCGGGCGGCGGCGGTTCGGGCTCCTGGGGCTCCTCCGTGGGCGGTGGATCCACTGGATCCGTTGGCGGGTCCGTAGGAGTGGTGCCGCCATCCGTGGCGACGCCTCCGTCCGCGCCAGGAGACGTGCCCGCGTCGGCCGGCGTCTGGGGCCGCCCGGGCGGAGTGATGATGGGTGGACCGGCTGTGCCCGGAGGTGTGGATGTCGCGGGCGCGGGCTCGACCTTGCCGGTACAGCCGACGGTGGCAGCGAGCATCCCGGCGGCGCAGACGATGGTCGTCAGGGTCTGGCGGAAGCGCATGTGGACTCCTCGTAGGGGTTCACGGCGCGGGGGTGCGCTCGCGGGGTCGGCGGGCAACGGGAACACGCGTGCCGGGCATTCCCCGTCAGCCGTGGGCATCACCGCCGCCCGGTCGCAGGGCAGACGAGCAGGAATGTGAATCCACGCGGTTGGGCCTGGCGACAGGGGCCCGCGGATGTGCCGGAGGGTGGGCACCGCGCGCAGGACGGGCTTCAAGGCTCCTACCGCGAGGCCCCGTCCCAAGAGCGCGACAAGTTCCGCCGCCGGTCCCGTCCCAGCCACTGCCCGGAGGGACGACGCGAGCGCCCGGGAAACACGCGGACCGTGTCCCCCGGCAGGAGGAACACGGCCCGAACGCGACGGCGGATGACGTCTTCAGGGTGAGGTGGAGTCCTGGGCCTTCCGGCCGAGGAGCGCGTCCAGTTCCCCGCGTGCCTCCAGGTCGTACAGGTCATCGCAGCCACCAACGTGGCGGCCCGCGATGAAGATCTGCGGCACCGTCTGACGGCCACAGCGCCGCAGCATCTCCTTGTGACGCTCTTCGTCCGCGGCGACGTCGACCTTCTGGAACTCGCAGCCCTTCTCGTTGAGCAGGTCCATGGCCTGCCGCGAATAGGGGCAGGTGCGCTTCATGTAGACGACGACCTCGAGCATTACGGCCTCCTGCGTCGAAGGGTGGGGACGCATCCCGCGACCCGCAACCCGGCGCGAGTGCGCTCGCTCTCCTGCCCGTCCCCCTTAGCGAGCACCGGACACGGGCACGGTCGCGGGCAGACGCGCACTGGCCTCCCGGGCCCGGCCGCGCAGGTCCCACGCGTACAGGGCGCACCACTGGAGCCCGGCGGTGAACACGAACAGCAGCGGCCACAGCGGCGTGTAGTGCAGCCGCAGGAGGTACAGGCCCGCGTAGTACACGTAGAACTGGAGCACGAACGCGAGCAACGAGTGTCGGCCGATGACGCTCGCCGCGCGCAGGAAGCGCGACAGGTATCCGGCCTGCTCAGCGTGCAGCAGGAGCCCCATCAGGGCGAGCGCCGTGCCGCCATACAGCGCGACGTAGGCGGGCCCTGGCGGGTACTTCTGCGACTGCGACGTGAGCGCCATCAGCGTGTCGAAGCCCGCGCCATGCCACAGGTGGTGCACCGCGATGTGGAGCACCACCAGCGCGGCGCCGCCCATGGCGATGCCCAGGCCCACGAGCTCGAAGCGACGCCCCACGCCCTTCACGTCCGCGCGGCCCCACGTCCCCAGCCACTCACCGAACATGCTGCCCACCAGGTACACGCCCAGCCACGGCACCACCGGGAAGCCGGAGAGCAGCACGGACAGCTCGCGCTGACCGAAGAAGACCTCCTTGAACGTGCGCGCCACGATCCACTCCGGCCACCAGCACAGGCTCACCGTCCAGCTCAGTGCGAACAACCCCAGGCCCAGCACCGCGCGCGCCCGTCCGTTGAGCCGCGTCACCACCCAGGGCCCCACGAGCAGCGCCACCGCGAGGGTGTCCGTCACCGGCAGGGTTCGCAGCAGGACCAGCGATTCGTCCGGCCAGAAGCGATACGTGGGCACGATGAGCAGGTGGCCCGCGGTGAGCAGGAACAGGCCCCGGCGCTGCAGCCGCGTGCGCAGCGGGCCAAAGTCGCGGCTGCGCGCGTACAGGAGCCCCAGCATCAGGCCGCTGATGACCATGAAGCCGGGCGTGGCCAGCCTTGTCAGCAGGTGGATCCGCTCGCGCAGATGCGCGGCCTCACCGCCCAGCGGATAGAGATACGCGTCCGCGAAATGCGAGAGGAACACGAGCAACATCACCGAGCCCCGCATGGCATCCACCGCTTCCAGCCGCCCCGAGGCGGACCTCGCCCCTGGCATCTGCTCGCGCTGCATGTGAAATCCTTTCGGAAGAAGGCGCGCGGTCTTTGATGGCATCCCCCACCCGCCATTCGCGGGTGCCTGCCCAGCGCGCCTCATGACAGGAATATCACCGCCGGCATCAAAGACAAACATTCGGCGGGCAACGCCTCGCCACTGGAATCCTTGTCGTGCCAAGCATCGACTCTGGATTGAGCGTTGGCAGGGATGGATGGGACGTTTGGGCAGTTGCCCGTCCGCCCGGGAGATGAACAGGCATCAAGAGGGGAGCGGCGGGAGCGGGCGTGCTAGGTAGGAGTCATGTCTGCCCGACGCCCCGAAATCCTCGCCCCCGCTGGTGACCTGGAGTCGTTGCGTGCCGCCCTGGCCAGTGGCGCGGACGCCGTCTACTTCGGGCTCGATGAAGGCTTCAACGCGCGAGCCCGTGCGGAGAACTTCTCGCTCGAGCGGTTGGCTGAGACGGTGGGGCTCATCCACCGGGCCGGCGCGCGCGCCTACGTGACGCTGAACACGCTGGTGTTCGAGCCGGAGCTGCCGGTGGTGGAGCACCTGCTGCGCGGCGTGGCGAAGGCAGGCGTGGACGCGCTCATCGTGCAGGACCCAGCGGTGGCGCTGCTGGCGCGCGCCATCTGCCCACAGCTGGAGCTGCACGCGTCCACGCAGATGACGCTGTCCAGCGCGGAAGGGGCGCGGTTCGCCACGGGTCTGGGCTTCACGCGCATGGTGGTACCGCGCGAGCTGTCGGTGGCGGAGATCCGCCGGCTGGCGTCGCAGACGGACATCGAGCTGGAGGTCTTCATCCACGGCGCGCTCTGCATGTCGTGGAGCGGCCAATGCCTCACGAGCGAAGCGTGGGGCGGCCGGTCCGCGAACCGGGGCCAGTGCGCGCAGTCCTGCCGGCTGCCGTACGACCTGGTGGTGGACGGCGAGACGCGCGACCTGGGCGAGGTGAAGTACCTGCTTAGCCCCAAGGACCTGGCGGGCGTGCGCGCGGTGCCGGAGCTGGCGGACATCGGCGTGCACAGCCTGAAGATTGAAGGCCGGCTCAAGGGGCCGGCATACGTCTCCAGCACGGTGCAGGGTTATCGCCGCTGGTTGGACGGCGTGATGGCGGGCAAGCCCGACAGCGCGCGGCTGGCGAAGGACCTGGCGGAGATGTCGCTGTCGTACAGCCGTGGGTTCTCTCACGGCTTCCTGGCGGGCTCCGACCACCAGACGCTGGTGGAGGGGCGCTTCCCGAAGCACCGCGGGCTGTACCTGGGCCGGGTGCATGCGGTGGCTGGCAAGGACGTGCTCGTGGTGCCGGACGACCGGCCGTGGACGGGCGCGCTGGGTCTGGGCGACGAGCGCCCGGAGGCCCCGGCGGGCAACGTGTCCGCGCCGCTCACGGGCGAGCCCGACCCCGCGGATGTGGATCCGCGTCCGGGCATGGGCGTGGTGTTCGACGCGGGCGCGCCGGAGGACAAGCACGAGCCGGGCGGCCCCATCTTCCGCGTGGAGCGCGAGGGCGACGCGTGGGTGCTGGGCTTCGGCCATCCGGGTCCAGACCTGGGCCGCGTGGCGCCGGGGCAGCGCGTGTGGCTGAACAGCGACCCGGCGCTCGCGCGGCGCACGGGAGACCTGCTCGCTGAGGGTGAGCCCGAGGGCCGCATCCCGCTGTCACTGGTGGTGTCCGGCTCGGAGGGCTCACCGCTGCGCGTGCGGATGAGCACCGGGCGGTTCACGCGTGAGGCTGTGGGTACGACGGTGCTCGCGCCGTCGAGGGGCGCGGGCGTGGACGCGGCGCTGCTCAAGGACAAGCTGGCCGCGCTGGGCGGGACGTCGTTCCACCTGGCGGAGCTGGATGCGTCTGGATTGGCGCCGGGGCTGCACCTGCCGGTGTCGGAGCTGAAGGCGCTGCGGCGGCAGCTGGTGGCGGAGCTGACGGCGGACGTCGAACGCGGCCCCGCGCGGACGGTGAGCACGGAGCCGGTGGAGGCCAGCGTGCGTCAGGCATTGCTGGCGAAAGTGGCTTCGCGGCTAGCGGAGGACGCACCCCGGTTGCTGCCGCTGTGCCGCAACGACGCGCAGCTGGAGGCGGTCATCGCCGCAGGCCTGGGCGAGGTGGAGCTGGATTGGATGGAGATGGTGGGGCTCCAGAAGGCAGTGGAGCGGGCGCGTGCGGCGGGGCTGCGCGTCACCATCGCCACGGTGCGCGTGCAGAAGCCCGGCGAGGAGGGCTACGACACGCGTCTGGACCGGCTGCGCCCGGACGCAGTGCTGGTGCGCCACTGGGGCGCGATGATGCACTTCCTGGAGCAGCCGGCGGGTGCATCGCGGCCGGTGCTGCACGGAGACTTCTCGCTGAACGTCACGAACTCGCTGACGGCGGCGCACCTGTTGAGCCTGGGGCTGGACACGCTGACGGTGTCGCACGACCTGGATTCGGAGCAGCTCTTCGCGCTGCTGGAGCAGGCACCGGCGCACCGGTTCGCGGTGGCGCTGCACCACCACATCGCGACGTTCCACACGGAGCACTGCGTGTATTCACACACGCTGTCCAACGGGCGTGACTACAAGACCTGCGGGAGACCGTGTGAGAAGCATGCCATCGCATTGAAGGACCGGTTGGGATTGGAGCACCCAGTCATCGTGGACGTGGGGTGCCGCAACACGGTGTTCAACGCGCAGGCACAGAGCGCGGCGTCACTGGTGCCCCGGCTGCTGGAGCGCGGCGTGCGACGCTTCCGCGTGGAGTTCGTGCGAGAGACGCGCGAGGAAGCCACGCGGGTGCTGGGCGCGTATCAGGAACTGCTCGCGGGTCGTCTGTCGCCCGCGGAGGCGGTGAAGCGCGCGGCGGTGCACGAGCAGTTCGGCGTCACTCGCGGCACGATGCAGGTGCTCAAGCACCCGGCCCCGAACGCGCGCTGAGACGCGGTGTGAGCAGGGCTCCTGCTTCGAGCCCTGCCCCTCTGTTCGTTCAGGCGATGTGGAGCACGTCCCCGTGGGACGAAGCACTCCGCAGCCACTTCATGCGCACGAGGACGAACAGCAGCGTCATCGCGGCGAACCACTTCCAGTGGGTGGGATCGATGCCATCCCCCGCCTGCGCCACATGCTCTACCAGCGTGTCCGCGCTGATGAGGATCTCCATACCGAGCAGCAGTGGTCCGATGAGAGCCACCGCCACGCAGCCCCACGTCAGGAGGTCACGGAAGGCCGAGACGGGGCGCCGGGACAACGGGGCCATCAGTCCCAGGACGTCATGGCCGTCGCGGGCTCCGCGCCGCAGCCATCGCAGCAGCAGGAACACCACCACTGGCGAGCACCAGAGCGCGTAGAAGAAACCCATCCCGGGCGGCGGTGGACCACAGACATCCGCGAGCGTGAACTGCATGGGGGCACCCTCCTGTCGCTGAAGCGGAACAGAACCAGGAGGCGGGTTCAAGCCGACCACGGTCCGCGGACCCTCTACCGCGTTCAGGCCGCGGCCGCGGACGGGGGCTCGGCCTTGGTGGTCACGAGGTTCACCGGCTCACCGTCCTCGCCCAGCACCACTGGCGCGATGCCCAGCTTGCGCTCCACCAGCGCGTGCCCCAGGTAGACGAGCGGCGTCAGACCGATGGCCACCAGCAGCTTCACCGCGTACGAGGTGAAGATGATCCGGAAGATGACCTCCCGCGGCAGCACGCCCGTCCAGGCGATGAACTGCACCACCACCGTGTCGATGAGCTGCGACACCACCGTGGAGCCCGTCGCGCGCAGCCACAGCATCCGGTTGTTCGTCACCCGCTTGAGCAGGTTGAACACCGAGATGTCCAGGAACTGCGCCACCAGGTACGCCACCATCGACGCCGCCAGGATGCGCTGCGAGCCGCCGAAGACGTTGTTGAACGAGGCAGCCACCGTCCCGCTGTAGTCCTTGGCCTCCGTCATCGGCGCCCACGGAATCTGGCCCGCCAGCGCGACAATCACGAACGTGAAGATGGCCATGACAAAGCCCACCCACGTCACGAACCGTGCGACCTTCTTGCCGTAGAACTCGTTGAGGATGTCCGTCAGCAGGAACGTCACCGGGAACGGCAACATCCCCACCGACATCACCGCCACCACCGGGCCCAGGTGAACCTCGAACAGCTTCACCCCGATGATGTCGCCCACCACCAGCGAGGTGATGAACAGCCCCGCGAGCACCACGAAAAGCTGAATCCGCCGGTCCAGGGTCATGCGATGCGTCCTTCAAGAGCAGTGGCGCCTCTACAGCTAGCACACCCTCCCGCCCCCGTCGCTTGGACGCCCGGGGCCTACTCGGGCAGGTAGTACAGCTTGCCCGCCCCTACCGGCGCGGCCTCCCCGGAAGCCCCTCCCTCGGAGAGCACCAGGCGCGGCCGGTACACCCCCAGCACCGTCTGCTCGGTCGCCGTCGGGTTGTCGTAGCCGTGCCCGAAGACATCCGGTCCGCTGAACGCCATCCCCCGCCCCACCGGCTGCCCCTGCAGCACCAAGCCCGCGCCCAGCACCAGCTCCATTCCCTCCGTGTGGCCGTCCGCGCGCGGGGGGATGCTCCTCCCCGGCTCCACCCGCAGCCGGTACACGCCGTAGGTCGCTCCTTCGTGGATGACGTCCACGTGGCCGAAGGGCTTCGCCTCCGTCCGGTACACCATCTCCCGGGCGGTGCGGTGCACCTGGAGCGACGGGATGGCCCAGCCCGTCAGCGCCTCCGGCTTGGTGACCCGCACCGTGGCCGCGTGCAGCAGCGCGTGCGGCGCGGCGTCCGTGGGCGGCGCCAGGAGATAGCGGCACACCGCCTCCGCCGCGGACTCCAACAACTCGAAGCGGCACGCATCCAGGAGGAAGCGCAGCTCTCCGGCCAGGCGCCCGTAGTGCACGGTGTTCGCCAGCTTCCCGCCCACCGCCGCCTGCCGTGCATCCAGGAAGAGCGCCACGTCCAGCCGCAGGGGCTGCGGCGTCACGCGCTCGCGGTTGTAGAGGCCCACGATGACGTCCACCGTGAGCCCGCGCAGCTCCATCACATCCAGCGGACGGCCCTGCGCGTCAGTGACCACGGGGTGCATCCACACGGGTTCATGGCTCACAGCTGCGCGCTCCTTCCGCCATCCACGGCGATGACCTGCCCGGTGAGGTACGGCGCCTCGCGCGCGAGGAACACCACCGTGCGCGCCACGTCCTCCACGCTGCCCTCGCGGCCCATGGGCACGCGGTCGAGCACTTCCTTCCGCGCCGCTTCGTCGAAGTGCTCCGGGAAGGCCACCACGCCCGGCGAGATGGCGTTGACGCGCACGTGCGGCGCCAGCTCCACCGCCAACGCTCGCGTCAGCATCACGAGCCCCGCCTTGCTCACCGAGTAGTGCGCGTAGTGGCTCACCGCCCGCTCCCCGCCGATGTCGGTGAGGTGCACCACCAGCGGGTCCTTCCCCGCGCGCAGCGACGGCAGCAGCGCCTGCGTGAGGAAGAAGGGCGCGTCCACGTTCACGGCGAGCATGAGGCGGTACTGCTCGCGCGTCACGGCCGCGAAGTCCACGCGTTCGTAGAGCCCCGCGTTGTGGACGACCACGTCCAGCGCGGGATGCGCCTCCCGGACTCGCGCGCCCAGCGCGTCCACGGCCTGTGCGTCGGAGAGGTCGCCGCTGTACAGCGTGACTCCGCGGCCCAGCTCCCGCAGCTCTTGCGCCAGTGCTTCCAGCGGCTCCATGGAGCGGTTCGCGTGAAGCGCCAGGTCGTAGCCGGCGCGGCCGAGCGCGCGCGCCACCGCGCTGCCGATGCGCACGCCCGCGCCCGTGATGAATGCGGTCCCCATATGCGGGCCCTGCCTAACAGGCCCGCCCGCGAAAAAACACCGCGGGGCGACACCTGGAGTCCCCACACCAGGTGCCGCCCCGCGTTGTTCCCCTGCTTCCCCTTTGCGTCGTCCGTCCCGTCTCGTCTCCTCGTGTTGGCTACGGGTAGTAGACCACCGTCTGCCAGCGGCGCCCGCCGTACGGCACCCAGACCCACTCCGTCACCGCCTGGTATCCGCCCGCCACATAGCGCTGGTCGTAGTAGCCCGGCGAGCAGCTCACGTGGCGGCCGCGGCGGCCACGGGACACGCACTGCTCGGGGACCCAGACCTGCTCGTAGCGCGCCGGCACCCAGCGCTCCACCGTCTGCAGCTCGTAGCGGCCGCGCGAGTCCACCGGGCGCGGCATGGGGCCGTAGTTGCCGCAGTTCGGGCCGCGGCAGCCCATGAAGCGGCGCGTCTTCGCGTCGTCATTGTCGTAGCGGAACGCCTGGCCCTGCGGAGCGGAATCCCAGCCGCCGTTGTACCGCTGCTGGCCGCCCCACTGCGCATCCGCCCGGGTCGGGCCGCGCCAGTCCGCCGCGAACGACGTGGAGGAACCGAGCAGCATTGCACCGAAGGCCAGGGTCGCGAGTCCGAGCTTGAAAGCCATGTCTTCCATCCTCCGTCCGAGTTGCTTGTCCTGACTGACGGGGCCCCCGCCGGAACATTCAAATCCCATCGAGTCCTTCTCCACCCCGGTGGCGGAGCCAGGGGGGATGTGGGTACACCTCGTCCCATGTTCCACCGCGACGGCCCCACCTTCCGCGAGCTTGCACGGCAGGCCCTCACCTCCGTCGAGCAGGGCTACGACCTGCTCGCGCCCAAGTTCGAGCACACGCCGTTCCGCACGCCGGATCCGGTGCTCAAGGCCGCGCTCGCGCACGTGGCCCCCGAAGGCAGCGTGGGCAGCGCGCTGGACGTGTGCTGCGGCACCGGCGCCGCGATGCGCGTGCTGCGCCCGCTGTGCCGCGAGCGCGTCGTCGGGTTCGACCTGAGCCAGGGCATGCTGGATGAAGCGCGGCGCAGGCTCGCGGATGCCCCGGGCAGCGCTGCGCTCGACTTCGTCCGGGGCGATGCGCTGGCGATGCCCTTCGACGCGACGTTCGACCTGATCACCAGCTTCGGCGCCTTCGGGCACATCCTGGAGGAGGACGAGCCGCGCCTCGTCGAAAGCATCACGCGGGCGCTGAAGCCCGGTGGCCGCTTCGTCTTCGTCACGGCGCAGCCGCCGTCCGCGCTCAACCCCGGCTACTGGGTGGCCAAGGGCTTCAACGCCGCCATGCGCGTGCGCAACGCGCTCTGGAAGCCGCCGTTCGTCATGTACTACCTGACGTTCCTCGTGCCCCGCGCCCGCACGCTGCTGGAGGCGGCGGGGTTCGACGTGGAGGTGCGCGAGGGCGACATGCCAGAGCCCTTTGGCCGGCTCGTCACCGTCGTCGCCACGAAGCGCTGAATCACGGCGCTGCCGCGGCGGCTTCGGACTCCGCGTACTCCACCGCGAGGATTTCGTACTCCACCGTGCCGCGCGGACGCTCCACCTGCACGGCCTCTCCGGCCTCCTTGCCCAGGAGCGCTCGCGCCAACGGGGACTCCACGCTCAGCCGCCCCGCCTTCACGTCCGCTTCATCCGGACCGACGATGCGATAGCGCATGCGCGCGCCGTCCTCGTCCTCCAGCACCACCCACGCGCCGAAGAAGACACGGCCCGCCTGCGATGGATCCGGCTCCACCACCCGCACGTCCTCCAGGATGGCGGTGAGTTCGCGCGCCCGTCGCTCCCGTTCGCGCTTGCGCACTCCCGCTTCCAGCTCCGGCCAGTCCTGGGGCGCGGGGCCCTGCAGCTCCAGCAGCTCCTCCTGGAGCGCGCGGTAGCCCTCCGCCGTGATGTAGCGCTGCTCCGCCGACGTCGACCGTGGGCGCGCGGGGGTGAGCCCCTCGTCGCCGCCCCCGTCTTCCTTGGTGAATGCCTTCGACATGGCCCGCTCCCTCCTCCCAGGAGATTTCTCAACGAATCCCAGGCTTTGCACGCCGGGTCCGCCTGCCCGCCCGCTCTCTATTGGCGCAATTTTACTACTGAAACGGAATCCGCCAGGATTCGAGGGCATGCACCTCCCCCGAGCCGTGCCTCGCTTCGAGCATCGCCTGGCCGTCCGTCTGCGCGGCATGCTGCCGCTCTACACGCGGGATGTGTCGGAGAGCGGCTTCTGCGCGGAGATGCTCCAGCCAATGAAGGCGGGCGATCTCGTCGAAGGCGCGTTGCTGCTGGGGGACGAAGAGGTCCCCTTTCAAGCCCAGGTGATGTGGTCCCGCCGTTCCGCCGGGGAGCGCACGCGGGGACGCTGCGGCGTGCGCTTCGTCACCATCGGCGAGGACTTCCAGCGGCGGCTGGGTGCGTTCAGGCGCTTGCAGGGCAGGCGCCTGATTCGCTGGTTCACCTGACGAACCGGACCTACTTCGCCGTTTCGGAGGCCGCCGGGGCCGCGGTCTCGGACGGAGCGCCGGGCGTCGCGGGCGTGGTGGACGGCTCCACGGCGGACTCGGCCGGGGGAGCGATGGGCGCGCCTTCGGGGGCCGGGGCCTGACCGGAGGGCACCACCTGGAGCTTGTAGCGGGCCACGCCCTTGGGCAGCACGACCTCCACGAGCGGGTTCTCCTTCACCAGGCCCGGGTCGAGCTGGAGGGAGAACTCGCCGTTCTCGTCGGTGGTCGCGTTGATGTGGTTGCGGTACTCGCCACCGAGAATCTTGGCGCCCTTCACCGGCTGGCCCGTCGCGGCGTCCGTCACGCGCAGCACTACGAGCTGGCCCGCCTGGAGTTCGGTGGCGCCGTTCGCCTGGATGACTTCGTTGTAGCGCGGGCGCAGCGCGCAGGCGGACAGCAGCGCGGAGGAGAGGACGGCGATGGTCAGCAGGTTGCGGCGAAGGCTCATGGAATCCATCCAGGCTGGGAAGCGGTACGGCGGAGGCGCGGCAGCATAGCCGCCAGCCACCGGACGCCAAGTCTCCGGTGCGTTACAGCCCCCGTGTGCGGCATCCGCCCCCACACCGGGTCGGGAAATTCCCGGCGGGCAGGCACGGCATGCGCCTTCCTCCCCGAGGACCGGTGGAGCCGTCAGCCCTTCCACCCGCCCGCTTCCAGCACCATCTCCCAAGGTGTCCGGGCACGTTCTTCCCCCGCCCGCACGGAGGACAAGCTCCATGGATGAGACCTATACGGAGGAATCCGGACGTGTCGCGCGTCCGGAGCGCCGTTTTGAGATGGAGAACGGGCGGGCCGAGTACTCACCCTTTCCGCCCGACACGCGCGTGGAGGAGAGCCGCGTCGTCTGGAAGCACAACCGGTTCGACGTGAGCGTGCTGACGATGGTGCTCATCAGCGCCGTCACGTTCTTCATTCCGTTGTTCAACGGCCTGCTGGCCGGCACGTTCGGCGGCTTCCACGCGGGACGTCCCCGCCGGGCGCTGGCCGCCGCGCTCGTCGCGTCGGTGGTGGTGCCCGCCGCGTTCTTCGTGGCCTTCAACGTCTTCAGCGTGGGCTCCGTGCGCGTCTTCTACGGCCTGGGCTGGACGAACTGGACGATGCTGCACGTCATCGGCCTGTTCATCGGAGCGCTCTGCGGCGCCGCCAGCCGTCCGGTGTTCACCGGTGAGGTCCCCGTCTTCCGCTCGCAGTACGTCAGCGGACCTCCACTCCTAGCGCAAGGCGATGTCGCGCCAGCCCTTCCGGAAGGCTCGCGAGACTTTTCCCGGGACCTGCCCACGACGCGAGTGTCCCCTCCCAGTGGACCTGTGCGCGGGGAGTGAGCAGCACGCTCCACCGGGAGATGCGCCCCAGGTACCACTCCACCTGGAGCGTCGCGTCCGCCTCGTGCACGAAGCCCGGCGTGATGCCCGTGCGCCATGACGGCACGTACGTGGCCTCCAGGCGCAGGGCGCTGTTGCCCGGGCCGGGCAGGCCCACGCGATGGGCCAATGACAGACGGGGGCCCACCGTGGGGACCGTCTCCCGGGGGCTCCAGGCCATCGTGGCCTGGGCGCCCAACCCCACCGCGAGGAAGGTGTCGAAGCGCTCCGAGGCCGCCACCACGCCCAGCGCCTCCGCCTCCACCGTCGCGCGGTAGGGCAGCGGACGGTCGATGTCCGTGGACATCTTCGCTTCCGCGCCCCAGCCCAATGAGTCGGAGAACGACCGTTGTTGCTGAGGCAGTTCGGGCATCAGCGTGCGGTAGCCCACCAGCGTCAGGCGCGAGCCGAGGATGCGAGGGACGCCCCAGCGCGGCTCCACCGACAGCTCTCCGTCCAGCACGCGCAGCTCGCTGCTGGACTGGAAGCCGTGCAGGCGCGCATCGCCCAGGGCCTCGTTCATCGCGGAGGTGCGCAGGCTCACCACCGGCCGAGCGGCGCCCACCTCCGGGAAGTCCACGCCGCCGCTGACCACCGTGCGGGCCGCGCCGGATTCGCGCAGCGCGCCCCGGGCCCAGGTGGTCTCGAGCTCCACCTTCTGTTCATGGTCCTTCGCGAGGAAGGCCCGCGGATCCACGTCCGCTAGCGGTCCATCGTTGAGCTCGCCCTGCGCTTCGGTGGCCGCGGCGAAGGAGGCTTCGGTGTGCTCCGCGCGGACCAGGGCCTTGAGCTCATCCGGCGTGGGCGGCCGCTTGATGGCCGTGTCCAGGGCCTGCTGGAGCAGGGCCGTGCGGTCGAGCACCGCGAGCTTGCGCTGCATGTCGTCCTCGCGCTCGAAGAGGAGTTGCCGGTCCTTGACGCCCTGGGCGGCGCCGCCCTGCCCCTTCAGCTCCAGGGCGACGAAGCGCTCACGTTCGATGGCGAGCTTCTCCCCTTCGGCCTGGTCCACCGCCGCGCGCTCCACCCGCACCGCGTGCGCCACGTAGGCGTGCAGGGCATCGCGGGCTTCGGCGCGCCCGGCTGGAGGAGCGGCGTCGAGCGCTGTCGTCACGGCGTGAGGCAGCAGCTCGTAGGCCTGCCTGCGCACGTCGGGTTCGGGGGACTGGAGGCGGCGGTGCACGTGGTGCAGCGGCGCGAGCGCGGTGGATGGAAGCAGGGAGGCCAGCTTCGTGAGCAGCCGCTCCTCTTCCACGAGCGCGCGCCGGGCGCGGTCTCCCGTGGATTCGAGTGCGTCCGGGACGTGCTCCAGCAGCGGCACAGTGAGTCCCTTCGCGTCCACGACGTTCGTCTTCGCCAGCGTGTCCAGCGTGGCCGTGGGCAGGACCCACAGCGTGCCGGGGGCGCTCACGTGACGGCCGTTCTCCAGCGAGCCATTGAGGAGGAAGAGCAGCGCGGCGGCGCAGTTGTCGGTGAAGAAGTAGTAGCCCAGGTAGCCGCGACGCTCGAGCTCCCAGATGCGCTCCAGCATGCGCTGGGACTCGCCGGGCGTGAGGTTCAACCGGAAGCGGCGGATGGTGCGCTGCTCCAACTCCAGCGACTCGTGGGTGATGTCGCCCAGGGTGCCCGTGAGGAAGACGGTGCTGTAGCCACCCGTCATGCCCTTCATCAGGTAGCCCAGGCCCTTCTCCTCCATGCCGGTGAGGGCCACGAGCTGCACGACGCGCTCGAAGCCGGGGCCCTGCACCGTGGCGCCTTCGCGCCAGACCGGGCGCAGGAGCAGGTGGCCGAAGAGGGACTGGGGCTGACGGCCCGTGGCCGCGACGAGCAGGACCTCCAGGTGGGAGAGCGCATCCGCTTCCGCCCACGTGTCGAAGGCCGGGCAGTCTCCTCGCGTGGGCAACGTGCCCAGGCGCGCCTCCGAGATGAACTCCGACAGGGCGCGCGTCTTGGACAACTCCTGACAGCGCACCTGATCATCCTCGGGCAATGCGTCCGGGCGCAGGGACTCCACGGGGACGAACAGCTCCTCCGCGAACGTGACGAGGTCCAGCGAGGCGCTGACCTGGCCCCGGGCTCGGCTGAAGGCGCCGGCGTAGGTGATGCTCGCGGTCTCCTTCCACGTGAGGGGGCGCTCGAAGGGGAGCAGCCATCCGTCCAGCCTGCGCCACCGGGGACGCTTGCTCCAACCGCGCGCGTCGTCCCAGCGCTGCATCACGGCGTGCACCACGGCACGGCGGCGCCACAGATGTTCGGCCTCCGTGTCGGTGAGCCGTGACAGGCGCAGCGTGGCGCGGCGCTCCTCGGAAGAGGTGTAGCGGTAGAGGTGGAACTGCTCACGCTGCTCCGACCAGTCCGGACGGGCCTTCGTGCCGTCACCCAGGCCCAGCGGCGCGGGCTCCGGATGCAGCACGAACTCCAACTTGCCTCCGGGGGGACGGCGCATCGCGGGTGGCAACGCGGCGAGCCCCGCCTCCACGTCCGAGACCAGCGAGGCATCCCGCGCCGCGGCACCGCGCAGGAGGATGCCCGATGTGGCCTCCAGTGCCGCGACCCGTTCGGCCAGGACGACCTCCGGGGACAGCCCCTTCAAGAACGCTGGCACCGCGAGGTGGCCCAGGGGTTCTTCGGCCGGTGTGTCCTGTAACTGCGCATGAGCCTGCGCGCTCACGGGCAACAGCAGCACCGTGAGCAACCCCATCCAGGCTGTGCGGGGCCTCACTGGAGGGCCTCGGCCGTTTGGGGCGCACCCTCCTGTTCCAGGATGAAGGCCTGACGGTCCTCTTCGAGCCGGGGTTCGGTGCGCGCCAGCTGGCCCACGCGCTCCAGCCAGGCGCGGGCACGCTCGGGCGTCAGCGTCTTCGCGTCCGCCATCATCAGCAGCTCCTTGCGGTGCGTGCGCAGCAGCTTGCCGAAGACATCCAGGTTCTCACGGCGGATGCGCGCCGCCTGCGCCAGGTCCTCCACCGTCGGGCCCGCGCCCAACGCCAGGTCCTCTCGCAGCTGGTGCGTGCGGGCTCGCAGGTACACCTGGGCCGCGTGCCCCACCTCCTTCGGTGAGGGGCGCTTGCCCTTGCGCCGCTCCGCGCGCGCGTACGACTGCCAGATGATGATGCCGAGGCCCATCACCGTCAGCGCCACCGTGGCCGTCGACAGGAGCTGATTCTCGCGGCCGTTGCTGCTCTCGCTGCGCGTGCGTGAGTCGTCGCCCTGATCCACCTGGTTCGACTCGCTGGTGCCCGCGTTGCTGTTCTCGCTGGAGCCGGAGTGGCTGGAGCCCCCTTCCCTGGAGCTGTGGTCGCTGGAACCCGAGGAGTCCCCCGAGTCCGACTTGCTCGAATCTCCCTGGCTGGAGTTGCCCGAGTCGGAGTCGCTGGACTCGCCCGAGCCCGACTCGCTGGAGCCCTCGTCGCTGGAGCCATTGGAACCCGACTTGCTCGAATCCCCACCGCTGGAGTTGCCCGAGTCGGACTTGCTGGACTCACCCTGGCTGGAGTCACCCTGGCTGGAGTTGCCCGAGTCCGACTGGCTGGAGTCACCCTGGCTGGAAGCGCCCGAGTCCGACGAGTTGCCCGAGTCCGACGCCCCCGCGGCCCTCAAGCCCACGGCGGGCGTGCGACACCCCACGGCGAGCATCAGCATCGACGCCGTCACCGCGCGCTTCCATGAAGACTTCGTCCGCATCCATCCCCCTCGAAAAGGCGCCACCGGGCCTGGCGCCAGCCAGTGCCCTAGCCAACCGCATGCCGGGCGCTGGATTGTGCATTATCGAGAGGTTGCTGGATCGTCTGACGCGATACGGCGCGAAAATCCCCTTCCAAGGTGCGTCACGCGCTTCGCGCCTTACGCGAGCCTCGCGCTTCCAATTTCACCCCGGGTCCGGTGGGAACCCTCCTCCAGGAAGAGACGTTTCAGATAGGGATTGAGGAAGCGTCCCTCCGGGTCCAGTTGCTCGCGCACGCGCTGGAAGTCATCCCAGCGGGGATACAGGTGTTTCAGTGTCTCCGCCGTCTGGGTGTGCAGCTTGCCCCAGTGCGGCCGACCGCCGTGGTTGCGGAAGATGGCCTCCGCGCCGGAGAAGTAGGGCTCCAGCGGCATGCCCCGGTATTGATGCACCGCGATGAACGCGCGGTCCCCTCCGTGCGCCGGGCTGAGGAAGACGTCGTCGCCGCGCACGAAGCGGTACTCCACCGGGAAGTGCACGGGCAGTTGCTCGCGCGTGATGTATTCGGACAGCTCGCGCAGGCAGTCAGGCCCTCGCTCCACCGGCACGGCGTATTCCATCTCCTGGAAGCGCACGAGCCGCGGCGTGGCGAACAACGTGTGGCTCTGCCCCGCCAGCACGCCTTCCGACGCCAGCTTCGCCGACAGCCGGCTCACCGGCGCGCACCACGCCGGCCGCATCCGGCATGCACGGCTCACCGCGCCGAAGACCGCGTTCTCCATCACCATCTCACTGAACCAGCGCCCCATGCCCACTCCGTGCGGGGTCTCGTCCGTGAGGTCCATCGCCTTCGTCATCACGCGGTCGGAGTGCGGGAACCAGAAGAACTCGTAGTGCCGGTGGCGCGCACGCGCTTCATCCAATCCCGCCAGGCACTCCTCCAGCCCCAGGTTCCGCCGCGTCAGCCGCAGCCGGTACTCCGGCAGCAAGCGCAGCCGCACCCGCGTCACCACGCCCAGCGCGCCCAGGGACACCCGCGCGGCCTGGAGCAACTCCGGTGACGTGTCCTCCGAGCACGTCACCTCGTCCCCGCTCGCCGTGACGAGCGTCATCTCCGCCGCCTGCGTGGAGAGGATGCCCAGTCCCACGCCCGTGCCGTGCGTGCCCGTGCCCAGCGCGCCGCCCAGCGACTGCTTGTTGATGTCGCCCAGGTTCTCCATCGCGAGCCGGTGCGACGCGAGCAGCGTCCCCAGTTCGCGCAGGCTCGTGCCCGCCCACACCACGGCCTCGCGCGTGCGGTCGTCCACGGACACCAGGCCCCGCAGCGCTTCGAGCGACACCATCGTCTCGTCCGTCGCGCACAACGGCGGGAACGAGTGGCCGCTGCCCACCACGCGCACGGTGCGCGATTGGGCACTGGCGTCGCGGAGCGCTGCCTTCAGGGCGTCCACGGAGTCCGGCTGGAGGAAGCCGGAGGGATGGGCCACCACCCCGCCGGACCAGTTGCGCCACGTCTTCGTCTTCGCCGCCTCGGTCGTCATGCCGTCACCCCCATTCGCCCCGGTAGGTCGGGACCTCTTCCACGACGCGGCCGCCGGAGATGAGCAGCAGCGTGCGGAAGTGCTCGCACACCTCGCCCGCCTTCGCGTGCCGGAAGAACACCGGCGCGCCCAGGGGCAGCGGCACCGGCCCCGCGTACGCGATGGGCGTCTGCACCTCGCCCGCGCCCTCCAGCGGGAGGAGCTTCGCGCCCTCGGGAAGGTAGGGCACGGGCAGTTTGTCCACGCCCGCCGAGCCGGAGGCCACGAAGCCGCCCCCCTGCAGCGTGAAGAGGCCCGGGCCGGGACGTCGCGTGACGGGGATGGCGAACGCCACCGCGGGCTGATGGTGGAAGCCGCGATAGCCGTCGAAGAGCGCGGGCGAGTACAGGCCGCTGCCCGCGGTGAGCTCCGTGACGCTCGCGTCCTCGCGCGTGGACTCCAGGCTGCCGGTGCCACCGCCATTCACGAAGCGCGGAGCGAACCCCGCTTCCTTCAGCGCGGCCACCACCGCCTGCCTGCGCGAGTGCACGCGGCCCACCGAGCCCCGCTTGAGCGCGCGGATGACCACGTTCTTCGGCCCCGCGTGCGGCGCGGCGTCCGGCACACCCGCGAGCTGCGCCTCGTAGCCCATGACGCCCGCGAGGAACACGGCGTCCCCTTCCGCCGCGATGCTCCGGGCCACCACCAGCGCGTCCTCCGGCGAGCGCACCGGCGAGCGGTGCACCCCGAAGCGCAGGCCCGGCAGGTCGACGGACAGGTCCACGTCCAGGCACAGCGGCGCTCGGGTCCCATGCCGGCGGGCCGCGCGGGCGGCGAGCGCCACGTGTTCGGCCGAGTCCACCATCAGCGTCACGGGCGCTGGCGGCCGGCATAGCTCCGCCAGGGCCTCGGCATCCACGACAGGGTAGCCCATGAGCAGGTCGGTAAAGCCGCGCTCACGCAGGTGCACGGCCTCGTCGGCGCTGAAGCACATGAGGCCCTGGAAGCCGGGATGCCCGTCGAGCACGCGCCGCAGCAGCGCGACGCACCGCACCGATTTCGTGGCCACCCGCACCGGCAACCCGCCCGCGCGCCGCACCAGCGCCGCCGCGTTTTCGTTCAGCAGGTCCAGGTCCGCGAAGGCCAGGGGCAGCCTCCGTCCCTCCAGCGCCTGGGCGTAGTAGGCGTAATCACGCGGCATGTCAGTGCCTCCGGGCGCGGACATCATCGCCGCGCCCCCTCGGGTCCAGAGCATGATGGCACCGGGCGCGTGGGGTGGTTGGACAGGCAGGGAGAGGAGCCGGAAAAGGGGCAGCGCGCCGGACATCCCTGGGGGAACGCCCGGCGCGCGCACACGCGGATACTTCGACTCCTAGGTCGGCCCACCCCCCCGGAAGGGCACGTGACGCCATGGTGCCGTCAGCCGAAAGTCATTTCTATTGAGGAAATCACGCGAGTCCTAAACGACTCGGGGGGCAGGAAATCACTTCCCACCTGGACAGGCGGAAGAAGCACTGATTCCACTCCCGACCTCCCAAGTCTTCCAATTGTCCCCAACGGCTATAGTAAGAAAATCGTGATTGATTTGATTTCCGAGGACCAACGTCTCTTGCAGGAGTTGGAGGGCCTGCTGGAGGGATTGGAGCCCGGCTCCGAGGCCCTGCCGACGGTCCTCGCCGCGCTCCGAAGCGCCCTGCGCGCGGAGCGGACGGCGGCCTATGGCGTGGACGTGGGCCCAGACCGCTATCACACGGCCTTCGTTCACGGCGTCGGCTTCCCGCAGCCGCCCTCCATCCTCTCGGAGGCCTTCGACGCGTCGCTGCCGCCGGCGGGGAGCCGCTTCGGCTACTTCGATCCCGCGCGTCCGCCGCTGGCCCAGCGCAACCGGGCGATGCGCTTCTCGCCCCTGGGAATCTCGGAGACGCTGCGGGCCCTGCCCATCACCGGCGAGGGCGAGGGCCCTCTGTGGGAGCGGCTGGGATTGAACGAGGCGGAGTGGGAGCACGCGCGGACGCAGCTGGCCGGGTATGCCTTCAATCTCTACCGGCAATTGGGATTGGAGCAGTTCGCGCAACTGCGGGTGCTGGTGTGTGAAGGCGACATGATGCTGGGTTGGGTGGGCGCCTTCCGGGCCGAGCCCTTCACGGAGCGGGAGCAGCGGCTGTTGCAGGCGCTGACGCCCGCCATCCAGCGGCGGATGGCCATGGACCGGCGGCTGCGCGAGGCGGGCCTCTTGGGGCCGGCCCTGGGCGCGGCGCTGGAGGTGCTGGGGCGGCCCGCGTGGGTCGTCACGTTCAGCGGCCGGGTGATGCACGCGAACAAGGCGGGGCAGGCGCGGTGGGAGCAGGACTCCCAGGCACTGGCGACGCAGGTGCGCGAGTGTCTGCGGAGCCCTCCGGGCGCAGGGCCCCTGTTCTCCTCCGGCCCGCTGCGCACGCAGGGGCTGCCGGACCACTACCTGGTGCTGGACCCCGGCCCGCCGATGGAGCCGACCTCGCGCCTGCCGGTGCTGACCCAGCGCTGGGGACTCACCGCGCGCGAGGCGCAGGTGCTGGAGCACGTGGTGCAGGGAGAGACGAACAAGGCCATCGCCCTGCACCTGGGCTGCGCCGAGCGCACGGTGGAGGTGCACGTCACGCACCTCCTGAACAAGGCACAGGTGGAGAGCCGCTCCGCGCTCATCTCGCGCTTCTTCCAGTCCTGATGGGCCGGTGGGCACGGCCCGGCCCATGACTAGGATGGAGGGATGGACGACGTGCTCTTGAGGAAGGCGCTGGCCCGCGCCGACGCGGCGGTGGCGAAGGGGCCACACGCGCTGGCGGCGGATGGCCAGCGCCGCACGCTGCACGTGGCGATGGGAGACCCGCAGGCGGACTTCGACCGGGTGCTGTCCATCCTGTCGCTGCATGGGCTGCTGGACGAAGAGGGAGGACTGCGGCCGCACGTGTGCCTGGTGTCCGTGGGCGACCACTTCGATTGGGGCCCCGCAGCGGACCGGGAGCGCGTGGCGCGGAGCGCGCTCCGGCTGGTGGCGTGGCTCGCGTCCCATCCAGCGGACCAGGCGGTGATGCTCCTGGGCAATCACGACCTGGGGCGCGTGGGAGAGCTGGCGGACTTCACCGCTGCAACGTTCCGCGCGGCGCAGGTGGAGGCGGACCGGGTCTACGCGGGGGATGACACCGACGCGGCGGCGGAGCGGGATTTCCTTCAGCGCTGGCCTGGATTGCCGACGGCGGAGCTGGCGGCGCGGGACTTCAGCACCTGGACCGAGGAGCAGCGCGCGTGGGTGGAGTATCTGCTGCGCGCACGGCGCTTCCGCGTAGCGCATGCGGCCGGGGACTCGCTGCTGGTGCTGCATGCGGGTGTCACTCGCGAGGACCTGGGCGTCGTGGGGCTTGAGCCCGAGCGGTGGGCGGATGCGCGCGCGGTGGCGGAGGCGCTCAACGGCGTGATGGACCGGGCGGTGGCCGAGTGGAAGGGCGGGCCGCTCGTGCTGCCGGGGCTGCACCATCCGGGCAACGCGAAGGATGGCGAGGGCGTGGGCATCTTCTACCAGCGGCCCAGCCTGGCCACGGAGGACGAGGAGCGCGTGCGGGGGACGCCTCGTCGCAGGTTTGATCCACGGCGGTTGCCGCTCGGGTTGACCCAGGTGGTGGGCCACACACGCGACAAGCGGGTGCGGGAGCTGGTGTCACCCGGGCCCGTGCGAGATGGAGTGCTGCGCCACCTGGTGACGGACGGGACGCGTGTGGACTACGCGCACGGCCCGCCGCCAGTGACGGGCCCAGCTGAGGCGGTGATGGTCTTCACCGACGGCGCCATGCGCGAGGGCCGCGCGGAGGACTTCGAGCTGTTCGACCTGGATGCGCGTCGCGCGGTGCCGCTGGCTCCGTGATGGGCCCGCACGACACGTTCACGGCTCGCGCGTGGGGAGGCCGAACAGCGTGAGCGTGCGCCGCATTCACGCACGTGCGGATCAGCACTGTTCGACGCGGCCATCCTTCGCGCATGCCACGTGCGGCGCATGCGCGAAGGCTCGTGCATCTGTTACGGCGCCGCGCCAGGCACAGCGGCCGGCGTCTTGAGCCCGGCGAGCTTCTTCTCCAGCGACTCCACCTGACGCGGGGACACCTGCGCGGCGGGCAGCGTCTTCGCGAAGGTCAGCGCCTCCTCCAGCGTCTTCACCGCGCCCGCGGTGTCCTTGCGCGCGACCTGGATGTCCGCGCGGCCGGAAAGCACGGACAGCCGCCGCGCTCCCTGAACTCGCGCCAGCGCCCGGTCGTTCGCTGCGAGCGCGTCGTCCAGCCGGCCCGACAGGCGATACAGCGTCGCGAGCCGCGCGGGCGGATTGTAGTCCTGCGGAAGGTCCTTCTCACTCTGCTCCAGCGCGGGGATGGCCCGCTGCGGCTGCTCCAGCGTCATCGCCGCGAGCATGCGGTGCGAGTCGAACACGCTGCGCGCCTCGGGGTTCGGCGCCTTCGCGGCCTCGCCCTCCAGGAACGTCAGCCACTCCTGGGCCACCTGCTTCGCGCCCGCGGTGTCCTTGTCCTGCTTGCGCGCCTCCACCAGCACTTCGTACAGACCGGAGCGGTCATCCGCCTCCATGTCGATGGCCGGCGGCGCGAGCACCTCACGCGCCTTCGCCTCCAGCGCGTGCCGCAGGTTCGCCGCCTCGGGCGTGCCGTCCGGGATGGCCAGCGCGCAGCTGAGACCATTGAGGACGCCGTTGGCCAGGCTGAGTGAGCGCGGCACCTTCGGCAGCTCCACCACCGCCTTCTGCGCGCAGGGCTCGTACTGCTTCGCCCCGTACTGCGCCATCAGCAGCGACTCCAGCGCGCGACCCCGGCGGGACCAGTCCGCGGGAGCCTCCGCGAGCGCGAGCGACAGGGCCTCGGCGGCCTCCGCGGGCTTGCGCTCTCCGTAGAGGGCATCACCGCGAGCGAGCAGCGCTTCCGCGCCGGTGGCACCGCCCTGGTAGGCGCGCTCGCCGTCCTCGAAGAGGCGCTCCAGCTGCGGCACCGTCGCGCTGCCGGCGAAGCGCAGCAGGGCCTTCTCCTCGCGCGGGTCGATGATGAAGAAGGTGGGCCAGAACTCGACCGGGTACTTCTCCTGGAACGTCGCGTTCTGGGTCAGGTCGGTGTTGAGCTCCAGCCACACGAAGCGGTCCGCGTGCTTCGCCAGCGCCTTGTCCGTGAAGACGTACGCGCGCATAGAGCGACACGTGTGGCACCACGGCGCCCAGGTGTCGACGAACAGGGGCACGCCCTTCGCCTTCGCGTCCGCGAGTGCGCGGGCGTAGTCATCCGGGATGAAGGGCAGCGGGCCTTCGGCATGGGCCTCGGCGGACGCGGACGCGGGTGCATTGGCGTTCGTGGCCGTGCAGGCGATGGACCCCGACAGGAGCAGGCAGGCGAGGAGGGAGCGCATGCGGCGCACCCTATCGCGCCTCTCCAGGGGTGTCCCCGGTGGACAGTGTACGCACACTGCGCTGGGCACCACGCCGCGTGCGTGCTGTCTTGCACATGGCCCCTATGCCCATGAAGGACCCTCGCGCCCTGCGCACCGCCCTCGCGTCCGCCCTGGACGCCCTGCCCGCCTCCGAGCGCTTCCCCGACAGCGGTGACGCCGACGTGGCCCGCCGCCTGGCTGAACGCCTGCGACGCGACCTGCTGCCCCGCCTGGGCTCCGGCGCCGATGATGCGCCGCTGCTCCTCGTGGCCATCGCCGGCCCCAACAACGTCGGGAAGTCCACCCTCTTCAACGCGCTGGCGAAGGCGTCCCTGTCTCCCGCGCGTCCCGAAGGCGGACTCACCAAGCAGTGCCTGGCCGCGGCGAATCAAGAGACGTGGACGGGCGCGCTGAAGGACGTGCTCACCCAGCGCTACGACATCATCCCGGTGGCCGACGGCACCGTGGCGCCCGTGGACGAGCCCGGACCTGCTGGCCGGCTGTACCTGGTGCTGTCGAATGCCGTACCGCGCGGACTGCTGGTGATGGACACGCCGGACTTCGACAGCGTGTACCGCGACAACCGCGAGCGGGCCGAAGCCCTGCTCGTCACGGTGGACGTGCTGGTGTTCGTGGTGAGCCGGCAGACCTATCAGAACGCGGCGCTGGTGGACTTCCTGCGCGCGGCGGTGGGCCACGGCAAGCCGTACCTGCTCGTCTACAACGAGGCCACGCGCGAGGAGGTGGCGCGCGGCCACCTGGACAAGCTGGCCCAGGACGTGGGCCACCCGCCCATCGCGCGCTACCTGGCGCCGCACCAACCGGATGTGGAGGCGGGGCTGAAGCCGCTGGCCACGGAGGCGCTGGATGGACGGCCACCGCTCGCCGCGCTGCTGGGACAGGCGGAACATGCTCGCGAGTTGAAGGCGCGGGCACTGGAGGCTTCGCTGTCGGATGCGCGCTCGGAGCTGGACGCGGTGGCGCGAGCGGCGACCCGCGCGGCCCGTGAGCCGGAGCGGCTGCGGCAACGGCTGCGGCACGACCTGCAAGGCATTGGCGCGCAGGCGGCGCTGAAGGCCGTGCCCGCGGACGTGCTCGTGGATGCTTTCCGCGACGAACTGGATGCGCGCAGCACCTTCCACCGGTTCGTGCGCCTGCCGTTCCGCGGACTGGCTACGGCGCTCACGTTCGTGAGCCGCAAGGTGCGCGACTCCTTCACCGGGCCCCGGCCGAATGAGGCGCTGCCCACGCAGGCGGTGGATGACTCGCTGAAGGACGGGCTGCGCAGGCTGGTGGACGCCTTCGCGCCGGAGGTGGCCGCGTGGCGCGGGGACGCGGAGACGCGGGAGAAGATGGAGCAGGCCTTCGGGCCCGCGATGCTCGGCCGGCTGGATGCGCCGCTGGACCTGGGCGCGCTGCACGCGCACGCGGCGGACCGGGCCACGCTGTATGACTTCTGCCGCCAGTTGGTGGGCAGCGAGCTGCAGGGCGGCATGCGCGAGGAGCTGCTCCAGGCGCTCACCACGCTGGTGTACTCGGTGCCGTCCGGCGCGGCGGCGGTGGTGACGGTGGCCACCGGCGGCCTGGGCCATGACGCGGTGGTGTGGGCGGGGACGCTCCTGTCCACGCCACTGCTGGAGCGCTTCGTGGATCTACTGGGCGCCCAGGTGCGCGCGACGGTGACGCGCAAGTGGGCGGACGCGCACGGGGCCACGCTGGCGCAGGCCATGGAGAAGCGCTTCTTCGCGGAGCTGTTGTCCCACCTGGACGCCCAGGCGGAAGGCTGGCTGCGCACCGCCTCCGCCCTGGAAACAGCACGGCGGGCGGCGGAGTAGGCGGCTGTCTCCTGACAGGGTCCCGCCTCCGCGATGGCGGCGAGACTTCGTGCCTCGTCGCCACCGATGCGTCATGCTGGGTCCGCCATGACCGGTCCGGGCCCGGAGGCGGGTTCTCCTCTCATCCTGTCGTTCCGTCACCTGCTGACCGAGTCCGTCAGTGCGTTCCTCGACGAGGCGGACATGACGTGTCCGCAGACGGCGGACGCGCTCAGCGAGCTGCTGGTGACGCTGTCGCGCTACCGCGAAGAGGGCGCGCTGCTGTTCCCCACCGCGTTCCTGGGTGACGACCTGGGAGCGATGCTGGAGATGCTGGGCGGGCACGATCCGATTCCCCTGGGCTCGGGGCCGCGCAACCGCGACACCATCCAGCGTGCGCTCAAGCAGTGCGCGCCGCTGGGACAGGGGCGCTGGTGGGCGCTGTACCTGCTGCGTGAGCCCTCGGGCCTCACGTACGGCATCTTCCGGACGGATCCGTTCCCCCTGGCGGAGACTCCGCTGGAGCGCCTGCGGCACGCGCCGGACCGGGGCGCACGGGTGGTGGGCGTGTTGCAGCTCGCGGACAACATCATCGAGCTGCGCGGAGGCGGCGGGCTGTGCCGGCACGTGTACCTGTCCGGCGCGCGCGTCGACCTGGAGCCCCCCTCCGTGGTGCTGGACACGCTGGCGAGCGCGGTGACCGAGCAGGTCCTGCCCTCCAGCCGCGAGTACGCGCGGGGCTTCTTCCGGCGGGTGCTGTTCGAGGTGATGCAGTCCTCGCACGGAACGCTGGTGGCGGTGCTGCCCCGCGAGCGCGCGGGTTCAGCGCTGTTCGTGGACGGCATCCTGTTGCCCCGGCCCATGGACGTGGTGGCGTTGCTGGACCGGCACCACGCGACCCAGGACGGCAGCGCGGCGTCAGCGGTGCGGGCGGCAGCGCAGCTCTTGCGCGGCATGATGGCCACCGACGGCATCACCGTGCTGCGCGCGGACGGGTGCATCCTCGGGTACAACGTCTTCGTGCGTCACCCGGAGACCCTGGCGCGGCAGCCGGGATTCTTCGGTGGAGCCCGGCGTCGGACGTTCGAGGTGCTGTGCGCGGCCCTGGGGAACGAACTCGCCGCGGCGTTCATCCGCTCGCAGGACGGGGATGTCGCGTGCCGTCGCGCTTAACGGTTTCCTGTTTTGCGCGCTGTCCGGATTGATTGCGGCCCTGAGGGACAGAGGACCCTGCAGGTCGCATTCGGGCACTGGGACTCGGGACGTGGGCGGAAGGTTGAGAACGTCAACTTAATCTGTAAGGCTGCGCGCGCTTTGCGCACAGCTCCCCTCCCCCTCCGCGCGTACGCCGCGCTGTCCTTGCTCGCCGTGTGCCTCGCGAGCGCGCCTGCCGTGGCACAGAAGCTGCCGGCCGTCGTGGTGACGGGGGCACCTGCGGCGCCCTCTCCGGTCAACGATGTCGGCACAGGGCTCTGCATGGCGTCCAACGTGTGGACGCGCACCGCGGCGGAGTATCCGCAAAGTCAGTCGCTCTATACGGACGTCCTGAATGCATACATGGAGGAGAACCGCGGGACGCGCATGACCTCCGTGCTGCGCTCCGCGTTCGACCTGTCGAACAACCTGAACGACGGTCGCATCCTGAGCTACGGCGACTTCGTCAACTACGTCTCGGGCTGCGCGCAGGGCGGTTGCCCCTTCCACTACAACGACCCGAACACGCGGTTCGTCTCTCGCTTTCGCGGCTACCTGAACGTCACCCCGGCCATGGTCGGGCGGGTCCTGCACTTCGGATTCTACGCCGACGACGCCATCAGCTTCGTTCTGTTCGACAAGGCCAGCACGCGCTACGACGTGGTCATCCGGCCACCGGAGCTCGGTGCAGCCACGCGACGCACCACCAACTCCGTCACCTTCACCCAGTCCGGCCTCTATCCCGTTGAGCTGCTCTACGTCGAAATCGTGGAGCACGCGGCGCTGGAGTTCGCGGTCTTCGATGGACCGTTCACGGACTTCGACCGTCCCGCGAACGTTCCCCCAGTCGTCCCGCTCAACTCCGCTGCCGCTCCATTCAACCTGGTCCAGCCCACGCAGCTGTTCCAGACCGAGACCGGCCGGCCGTCGTTCCCGGACAACCTGGACCAGTGCGTCCAGTGCAACCGCCAGTTCGCGAATCAGCCCGGCAATGGCAGTTGTGGTTCGTCCTACTACTGCAACTCCGCTGCGCTCTGCGCGCCCTGTGACACGAACCTCCTTTGCGGAAGCACGTGCACGCCGTGCGGACCAACCGCGCCCATCTGCGCCGAGGTCAACGGCCAGTTCACCTGCGTCGCTTGCACCCAGAACAGTGACTGCGCCACGGGCCGCTGCGACACCACCACCAACGTGTGCACCGGCTGCGTCCGCGACTCCGACTGCGGCTCCGGACAGGTCTGCGACGAGCCGAACTTCACCTGCGTCCAGTGCACCTCCGACGCGGAGTGCCCCGGCAGCCAGGTCTGCAACCTCACCGCGAACACCTGCGTCGAGTGCAACAAAGACACCCAATGCGACCGCGGTGAGAGCTGCTCCAACAACGTCTGCACGCCCTGCAACACCAACGACGCCTGCGCCGGCAACAGCTGCAACTGCTGCCCCAATGGCACCCAGTGCGCCGCGCCCACTCCCGGCGCCCCGCCCTCCTGCGTCGAGTGCACCACCGACAGCCAGTGCTCCAACGGCCAGCGCTGCGACACCTTGAACGGCGCCTGCGTCGACAGCGTCGCCGAGTGCAACACCTCCGACCGCTGCGGCCCCGGCTGCTCCAAGTGCCCCGGTGAGCGCCCCTACTGTCTCGACGGCGAGGTCTGCGTCCAGTGCCGCAACGACCTGGAATGCGGCGACGGCCAGACCTGCGTCAGCGGTGAATGCAGCTCCTGCACCACCGACAAGCGCTGCGGCCCGCGCTGCGACTCATGCGGCGAGGGCGCTCCGTTCTGCCTCTCCGACGGCACCGCGCAGAACAGCGTGTGCGTGGGCTGCGTCAACGACACCGATTGCGGCAGCGGCAAATGCGACCCCACCACCCGCACCTGCACCAACACCGGCGCCTGCGCCGTGACGTGCGAGCAGGGGCGCGTGTGCGACGGATCCACGTGCGTCGAGTGCTTCGCCGATGCCCACTGCCCCTGCGGCGGCACCTGCGACCTCACCTCCAACACCTGCCTCGAAACCTGCGCCGACAGCGGCGACTGCCTGGGCGTCGAGTTCTGCTCCGCTGAAACCCAGCAGTGCGAACGCGGCCGCCGCAAACCCGGCACTGAACCCCAGGGCGGCGCCTTCTGCTGCGGCACCACCGCCGAGGACACCCCCACCGGCAGCACCGCCATGCTGGTCACCCTCGCCCTGGGCTTCCTCTTCCTGCGCTCCACCCGCCGCGTCCGATGAAGCCCTCCCGCACGCCGCTCCTCCCGCTGCTGCTGGCCCTCGCGCTGTCCACCGCCGCCCACGCCGCGCCGGATCCGCGCTTCAACATCCAGGTCTTCCGCCCGTCCGGCGCGCCGCAGGACCTGGTGATGGTCACCCAGTCCCGGCCCCTGTCCCACCTGTCCGTCGCCGCCGGGCCCTACTTCAGCTACTCCCTCAACCCGCTCTCCCTCGTCCCCAAGGACGGAGACCTGGGCTCCATCAGCCTCGTGGGCAACCGGCTCCAGTTGGATGTCATGGCCACGGTGGGCCTCTTCGACTGGTTCGAAGTCGGCGTGGACATGCCGCTCGTGCTCCTGCAGGGCGGCCAGAACCTGGAGGTCATCGGCACCGAAGGGCCCGTGGAGAGCTTCGCCCTGGGCGACCTCCGCCTCATGGGCAAGGTGGCCATCCCCGGATTCCGCCGCTCCGCGGAGGGCCACGGCTGGGGCGCCTCGCTCACGCTCAACGTCAGCTTCCCCACCGGCGTGCAGGAGGCCTTCGCGGGTGACGGCGAGCTCACCTGGGCGCCGGGACTGGTGCTCGACTACCGCTTCGAGTCCGGCATCCTCCTCGCCTTCAACGGCGGCTTCTGGAAGCGGCCAGACATCATCTTCAGCGGCACGCAGCTGGGCGACATGGCGCCGTTCGGCCTGGGCACGGAGGTGCCCCTCTTGCGCGGCAGCGGCATCACCGCGCTCGGCATGGTGAACGGCGCATTCGGCCTCAAGAAGGCTCCGGGCCAGGAGCGGCAGATTCCCGCGGAGCTGCTCATCGGCCTGCGCTGGTACAGCTCGCTGGGCGTCACCTTCACCTTTGGCGGCGGCCTGGGCTGCGGCTGCTCGCTGGCGTCGCCGAACCTGAGCTTCTTCACGTCCATCATCTGGGTGCCCGCCAAGACGCGCGAGTGGGAGGCCATCGAGCGCTTCAAAGAGCCGCCCGAGCCGCCCCCGCCGCCCGTGGACCCTGACAACGACGGCGTCATCGGTGAGCGCGACCGCTGCCCCAACCTCGCGGGCCCGGTGGAGAACAGCGGCTGCCCGGACACCGACGCGGACTCCGACGGCGTGGTGGACCGCATCGACAAGTGCCCGGACGTCCCGCAGGGCAAGCGCGGCCGTGACGGCTGCCCGCTCGCGCGCACGTCGGGGAACAAGATCGTCATCCTGGAGCAGGTGAACTTCGCCACCGACCAGGACGTCATCCTCTCCGAGTCCTACCCGGTGCTGGAGGAGGTCGCGCGGGTGATGGAGGAGAACCCGAAGATGGACCGCATCCTCATCGAGGGTCACACCGACTCGCGCGCCAGCGACCAGTACAACCTGGAGCTGTCCAAGCGCCGTGCCGCCAGCGTGAAGCGCTTCCTCATCGAGACCGGGGTCGCCGCGGAGCGCGTGTGCTCCCAGGGCTACGGGCGCAGCATGCCCCTGGCCGACAACGCCACGGAGGAGGGCATGGCCCTCAACCGCCGCGTCGAGTTCACCATCCAGCCGCCTGCCGACGGTCCCCGCCCGCCCTGCCCGGATGACGCGGAGGCCGCGTCCAAGAAGAAGGGCGGCAAGCGCCCCGCACCGAAGTCCCCGGCGCCGACCAAGAAGCAGCCGTAGCGGCCGTCGCCTCGGGGTCCGCCGCTTCAGTGCGGCGGGCCCGGTGTCGAAACGGCGGAGCTACTCGACGATGAAGTCCGCGGCCGTGCGGCGGCGGCCGGCCACCACCGACACCACCGCGCGGCCCTTGCCCACGGCCGTCACGCGGCCCTCGGGCGACACCGTCACCACGGCGGCGTTCGAGCTGAACCACTCCAGCGGCACCTTCTCCAACGCCACGCCGTTGCGGTTGTACGCGCGCGCCTGGACCATCACCGACTGGCCCTTCTTCTTGAAGGTGTACGAGGTGAGGTTCAACCCCAGGCGGGCGAAGTCCGGCGGCACCACCTGCACGGCGATGGCGCGGTTCAGGTGCCCCAGCGTCGCGGTGACGGTGGCCACGCCGGCCGACGCGGCGATGAGCTCGCCTTTTTCCACGCGCGCCACGGCCTCGTTGCTGGAGCGGAAGGCAGGCTCTGCGTCCGCGATGACGTGGCCCGCTTCATTGCGCGCCACCACGCGCACCTTGAGGGTGCGCCCCACCTCCACGAAGTCCGCGCCCGGCGCGCGCACGTCCAGCGACGCGAGGATGGTGAGGTCCAGCGGCAGCGCCGCCTTCGCCCGGCCGCCCTGCACGCCGATGATTGTCTTTCCGGATTTGCGCGCCACCACCGTGCCGTCCTCCAGCACGGAGGCCACCTCCGGCGCGGAGCTGGTCCAGCGCAGGCGCGTGTCCATCATCTTGCGCCCATCCGCGTCCAACACCGTGTAGCTGAGCGGCAGGTTCTGCCCCTGCGTGCGCAGGTAGCGCAGCTCGGGCGGATCCAGGGTGATGGTCGTGGGCGACGGTCCGCACGCACCGAGGCCACCCAGCGCGAGGAAACCCAACAGGGAAAAGGAGATGGGGCGTGAGGTCTTCACGAAGGCAGGCACGGGGGCAGGTGGGGAATGGCCGAGTCTACCGGTGGACCACTCAAAGGGCGTGAAAACCGCGAGCGCTCGCGTCGAAGTCCGCGCGCCTGCACGCCTGCTGACGACTACTGCCCACTTCCACGGCGCGGGGTCCGGGCCTCCATCGCCCCCAACACCTGCGCGGCCAGGGTCTCCCCCTCCCGCCAGCCTGCTATCCGGGCGCGCTCCCTCGCCTGCTCCAGCCGCTCGCGCGCCTCTGGCGCCCGGCCTCCCGCCACCAGCAGGCGCCCGGCGTTGTAGTGGATGCGCGCCACCTCCTGGGCATCCCCACCCTGCTCGGCCAGGGCGAGCGCGCGCTCCAGGTCCGACAGCGCCTGGGCCGGCTCGCCCGCGAGGACCCGCAGGCCCGCGAGCTGCGACAGCGCCCGCGCCTGGCCCACCGCGCTGCCCACCGACCGCGCCTGCTCCGCCGCGCGCGTGAAGGCCACCCGCGCCCGGTCCAGCTGCCCCAGCCGCTGCTGCAGCCGGCCCAGGAGCAGGTAGTGCTCCCAGAAGAAGTCCGCCACGTGCGGGGTCCGGTTCCCCATGCGCTGGAAGGCGCGCGCCAGCAGCTCCACCGCGGCCGTCGTCTCGCCCTTGGCCTCGCGCACGCGCGCGAGCTCGCCCAGCACCAGGGCCTCGGCCTCCGGATCCGAGCCCGCCGGCCCCTGCGCCATGCTGAGGCGCACCTCCGCGTCGTCCACGCGCCCCAGCTTCAGCTCCGCGACGGCCAGGCGCCGCGCGGCCTCCGCCCACCGGCCGGGCGTCTGCATCACCGGCACGCGGTCCAGCCACGGCGTCACCAGCCCGTCCACCGCGGCGGGGTCCGTCTGCGTAAGACATCCCGCCGCGCGCGCGAGCACGTCCAGCTGCCAGCGCACCACCGCCGCCGTCGCGCCGGGCGCCCTGCCCAGGGCCCAGCGGAAGAACTCCACCGCCGAGCGCCACTCGCCTCGCGCCGCGAACCAGTCTCCCGCCCGCTCGCACGCAGCCGGCGCTCCAGAGGCATCCGCGCCCAGCAGGTGGTCCGCCACGCGCACTTCGCGGGCCGGCTCCTGCACGAACGCCTCGTTCTCCAGCGTCTCCGCCAGCTCCTGGTGCGCGCTGCGCAGCTGCGGGGGCGACAGGCGCTCGCGCAGCACCTGCCGGGCCTCCTCGCTCGTGAAGCGGAAGATGCCGGGCTGTCCGGGCACGGGCACCACCCACTCCGCGTCCTCCAGCACCCCGGCGCCGTCCGTGGTCGTCAGCGACGCGCGCACCAGCTCCGCGGAGAAGAGCGAGCCCTCCACCGCGGCCCGCTGGAGGAAGCGCAGCGACGCGGCGGGCAGCAGCTCCAGCCGCGCGCCCAGGGCCTGCCCCAGGCCTTGCGGCAGCGCCGCGGGGGACAGCGGGCCATTGGACTGGAAGCCGCCCTCCGTGCGCTGCAACACCCCCACCGACACCAGCAGCCGCACCAGCGCCAGCGCATGCGCGGGATTGCCGCGCACCCGGTCCGCCACCGCCCGCTCCAACGACGGCGACAGGGCCAGGCCCAGGCTCGCGGTGAGCAGCGCGTTCAGCTCCGACGGCGACAGCCCCTCCAGCACCGTCACGGGCAGCGACGCCAGGGACGTGGGCACCGCGTCCACGTCACCCGTGGCCACCAGCGACACGCCCAGCTCCTTCGCCGTGAGCAGCCCCGCGAGCATCTCCAGCGACGGGCCGTCCACGCGGTGCACGTCGTCCACCAGCAGCAACAGGCCGGTCGGCTTCGCCACGCGCTGGATGGCGTCCACCACCGCTCCGTCTCCCGCCGGCAGGAGTCCGCCACCCACGGGCGCGCCCCGCGCGAGCCTCCGCCAGAGCGCCGCGGCCTCCGGTTCGGAGAAGCCCAGCCCCGACAGCGGAGGCAGCGACGCGTCTCCGCCCGTGGCGGTCCGCGACAGCGCGGCGAGCACCGTGCGCCACAGTCCCAGCGCTCCCGCGGAACGAGGATCTCCACCCCACGCGTACACCACGCGCGGCGAGGCGCCCGCGGCCAGCTCCGCCACCGCCTCCAGGAAGCGGCTGCGGCCCACGCCCGAGGGCCCCACGAAGAGCCGCGCGCCGCCTTCGCCCTTGCACGCCGACTCCACCACCATCGCCGCCTGGGTCAGCGCCTCGTCGCGCCCCACCAGCGCGTCCACGCGGGTCGCGGGCGCGCCGGACTCCACCCGCCACGCCGTGCCGCCGGGCAGCTCGCGCGCCATGCCGATGCGCACCCCGCCCGCCTCCACCAGCAGCGCCTTCACCGAGGCGCCCACCAGCAGTTCTCCAGACACCGCCGCGTCCGCCAGCGCCTGCGCCCGCTCCAACCCCAGGCCGGACAGCCGGGGCGCCCCGGCCTCCGCGCTCGAGCGCACCACGCCGGACTCCAGGCCCCGCCTCACGTTCAGGCCCGCGCCGCCCAATTCCTCCGCGCACTTCAGCGCCCGCGTCGCGTCGTCCGCGCGAACCTGTGGCAGGCCGAAGGGCAGACACCAATGCGTGTCCGACAGCGCCATCGCCTCCACGTGGTGGCGCGCGGAGACCTGCGCCACCACCTCGCGCAACCGGGCCGCGTGGGCCGGCTCGCCCGCGACCACCAGCAGCGTGAGCCGGCGCATCTGCGCCTGCGCGTCCATCGCGCGGATCTTCACCGTGGGGCCCGGAGCCTCGTCTCCCAGGGCCGGAGGTCCGTCGTCGTCCCCGGTGGCGGACGGCGGCGCGGCCAGGGAGGAGGCCAGCGGCGCGGGCACCTCCATCGTCGGGTCGGTGGGCGGCTCGTGCACGGCGCCGTCGCCGCGACGCGCGGGCGCCTTGGCCGTCGGCGCGTCGGGGAGGTCCTCGTCGCCCAGGTGCACGGGCGGCTCGCGCAGCGCGGGCATCAGCGGGAGCCTGGGCGCGGCGCCTCCGGACGAGGGCGTGAGCGACTTCTGCGCGGCGTCCACGCCCATGGGCGTGAGCGAGTTGCCGCACGCGGGACAGAAGCGACTGGTCGCGCTGGTGGACTGGCCACAGCGCGGGCACGACACGTTGGAGGGCTCGCGGACCTGGGGCAGCCCGGGCTCGCCGCTGCCCGCGTCGCGCAGCCGCGCCAGCACCGTGTCGCCCACCAGCCGCGTCACCACCGCGGGGACGCTCTCCTCCGGCGGCTCCGGCGTTTCATCCAGATAGGACTGGAGCGCGCGGGCCACGTCGGCGCAGCGAGCGAAGCGCTGACCGGGGGCGCGGTGGAGCATGCGCAGGATGATCTGCTCCAGCAGCGGCGACAGCCCCTCCACGAACTGCGAGGGCCGGGGCACCGCCGCCAGCGCGATGCGCCGCATGGCCTCCGCGGGGTTGTCCGTGTCGATGAACGGCCGGCGCGTGCACAGCTCCCACAGCACCACGCCCAGCGCGAACTGGTCGCTGGTGCCGGAGACGGGCTCGTTGCGCACCTGCTCCGGCGACATGTATCGCAGCTTGCCCTTGAGCACGCCCGTGCGCGTGCGGCTGGCGCGGATGGTTGCCTTGGCCACGCCGAAGTCCACCACCTTCGTCAGGCCATCCAGGCGCACCATGATGTTCTGCGGGCTGATGTCCCGGTGCACCAACTCCAGCGACGCGCCCTGGCTGTCTCTCGCGTGGTGCGCGTGGTCCAGCCCCAGCGCCGCGTCGCGGATCATCTGCGCGCAGACGCGGTGGGGCAGCGGCGTGCCGGCCCGCTGCGACGCCTTCGCCAGACGGCCCAGGTTCTCGCCTTCGATGTACTCCATGGCGATGTAGAACGTGCCCTGCCACGCGCCGACCTCGTACAGCGAGACGACGTTCGGATGGTTCAGGTGCGCCGCGACGCGGGCCTCGTCGAGGAACATCTCCACCGAGCCGTCGTGCTCCAGCAGGTCCGGCAGCAGGCTCTTGAGGATGACGGGGCGCTCGAAGCCGCTGACGCCCACCTGACGTGCCAGGAAGATTTCTCCCATGCCCCCCACGGCCACGCGGCGCAGCACCGCATACCTGCCGAAGATGAGGGAAGACGGGGATGCACCGGACACCATCGCCCTTGAACCGTACCCAGCGATCCCCATCCCCCGCCAGTCCCCGGCCCTTCGCTTTCGCACGGGGAGCCATTAGCCGTTCCGCCCCCGTGTGGGGTCCTGGCGTACCGGGCATGAGTTACATGGACCCAGGCATGTTTCAGACGTGCCACGTCAGGCGCCCCGCCTGCTCGGACGCACCGGGCGCGAGGGTCAACGGCGACACATACAGCCCGCGCCGCTCCCGCTTCCACCAGGCCCCGGTGCGCTGGCGCTCCGTCCGGGACGTCATCCGGTAGTCGTGGAGCACCGCCCGCACGAGCCGGGGCGGACGGTCCGGGAAGGGGTTGGACGCGAACAGCCCCAGCACCTCCGGCGAGCCCTCCAGCAGCCGCTCCATCAGGGCCAGGAACCACGAGGGCGGCGACCCCAGCGCGGCGAACCACATCTGCCAGTCCAGCCGGGGCTGATGCGGGGCGACCTGTCGCGGTGGCCGGTCCACACCCGACGTCTTGTATCGGAACGGGTACTCCCGCCAGTGCACGCCGTCGTCCGAGCCCTCCACCGTGATTTCCGGCCGGTCCACCGTCATCACCGCGAACAGGCCGTAGGAGTTCACCGAGTGCAGCGGCACCACCCGGTCCTCCAGCCAGTCCACCGCCCGCACCAGGCGCTCCGGGCCGCGCGGCCACCACCCCATCCGGCGGAGCTGCTCCACGGTGCCCAGCGTGAGCAACGGCACCGCCGCGGCCACGGACAGCGCCATGCCCGGCACCGACGGCCGCCGCGCGGGCCCAGCGTCGCGCCACAGCGCCTCCGGCAGCACGCGCCGCAGGGCCGCGTCGTCCAGCAGCCACAGCCCCAGGGCCAGCGACTGGACGTTGAAGAAGCCGTAGTTGCCCGTGGTGATGATGGCCGCCTGCAACGCGGAGAGGATGCCGAAGGCGGCCTGCCGCACGCGCCGGGGACCGAAGGCGAGGAACGGCACCGCCGTCTCCGCCGCCAGCACCGCCGCCGTGCCCGCGTGGCGCACCTGACGCGGAAGCTGGTGCGCGGCCCAACCGCCGCGCGTGGGCAGGGGCGCGGTCTCGAAGTACACGTCGCACGCGCTCAACTCGCGCCACGTCCGGTCGCCCGAGTGGAACTTGCTGATGCCCGACCCGAAGTAGAGCCGGAACACGAGCATCCGGAAGAGGAACACCTCCAGCGCGGACACGTCCCGCTTCCCCAGCCCGGGCCTCACGCCGACCGGCGCGGTGAGCGCGCCCACCAGCCCCATCTCCAGCAGCAGCACGTCCCACTGGAACGACAGGAACTCGCGCCCCAGTGACACATACGACAGATACAGCGCCCACAGCGCGGCGGCGCTCGGGAGTGGGGCCACGTTGAGGAGCAGCGCCAGCGACAGGGCCTGTCCCACGCGGCAGCCGCGCACCAGCGTCACGTCCGATGCGTCCTTCCAGAACACGGAGGGACGGCGCCAACGGCCCTGCGCGGCCCAGCGCTCGGACTGGGCGACGTCGCGGATGGGACGGATGCCCTTCTCCCCGTAGAGCCCCAGCACCTGCTTCCCCAGCGACGTGAAGGCGATGAGGAACGTGCCGCCCAGCAGCCTCATGAAGGCCCAGCGCACCAGCCGATGCTCCGCGGGCTCCGTCACGCGGCTGAACAACCAACGGTCCCACCGCGACGCGCGCCGGCGGTGGTGCGCGATGACCGAATACACCGCGCCCGCCACGTGCCGGACGCCGGGCACCAATCCCAGCCGCGCGGCCAGACGCGTGCTCCAGCGGGGCGACCAGGCGAGCATGCGGAAGACGGCCTCAGCGCCGGACGAGCGGCGCCCCGACGGCTCCACCAGCTGCATCGCCCGCAGCATGTCTTTCTTGGAGATGCCCAGGAGCTTGAGCAGCCATCCGCTCCCGCGCGCGAAGCGCACCCGGCCACCGGTGTCCTGGCTCCAGCGAGCCACCCAGCGCTTGCAGAAGCCGCAGTCCCCATCGAACAGCACCAGCGGTTGCATCTCGCGCATCGGGTCGCTCCTTCCTCCGACGACAAAGGTGCGTGCGGAGAGCGGGATGCGAAGGGGACAAGAGGGCTCGCTGGAGGAGCAGGCGGGCAGCGGAGCGTGCACCCCTGTCATCCGGGGACAGGTGCCTAGCTTTGTCCGCATGAGCGAGCCCACGGCACAGGCGAAGAAGACGGTTGAAATCGTCCCCGGCGTGCACCACTGGACCGTCTCCGACGACCGGCTCGGCGGCATTCGCAGCGACGCCTACGCGGTGGTGGATGACGACGGCACCGTCACCCTCATCGACCCGCTGCCCATCGACGAGAAGCTCCTGCGCAAGCTGGGCGACATCGACGCCATCGTGCTCACCGCGGGCAACCACCAGCGCTCCGCGTGGCGCCTGCGCAAGGTGTTCGGCGTGCCCGTCTGGGCGCCCGAGGGCGCGCAGGGCCTGGAGGAGAAGCCGGACTTCGAATACGTGAACGGCACCACGCTGCCGGGCGGCCTCAACACCTTCCAGACGCCGGGGCCCACGGAGGCCATGTACACGCTGTGGCTCCAGAAGAGCCCACACGCCGTGGTGTTCATCTCCGACCTGCTGTCACACGAAGTCCGGCGCACGCCCACCTTCGTCCCCGGCGAGTACCAGGACGAACCGCTGCGCACGCGCAGCAGCATCCAGCGCATCCTGGACCACCTGCCCATCCAGACCGTCTGCTTCGCGCACGGCGCGCCCATCCTCAAGGACGGCGCCAGCGCCTTGCGCAAGGCCCTGGAAGAGGACGACGAGTTCCCGCACGCCCCCGCGCCCTGAGCCTCAGCCCTGAGGCACTTCGCGCACCAGCACGTGGCCCGCGTCCTGGCCCGGAGGCACCAGCTCCAGCCGTGCCCCGGCCTCCGCCCGGTCCAGCAGCGTGCCCAGCGACAGCAAGTCGGTGACGGGGATGCGCGTAGCGGGCGCGGGCGCATCGCCCCGGAGCATCGCCCGGGCCACACGGGCCTCGTCGGAGAGGTCCGTCTCGTAGACGAAGGTGCGCTCGTCGTAGTCGTGCCCACCGGGAACGCGCCCCACCAGCCGCATGGGTCCCAGCCGCGAGTGCACGCGCACGGCGGGGTTGTCCCACTGGGTGACGCCGCGCAGCCGCTTCGCTCGCACCATGCCCAGCGTGAGCAGCTTCACCCACGCGGACGCGCCCCGCCCCGGCAGGAAGCTGAACAGCGACACGCCCACGAACAGCCCCGGCGTCAGCGACGGCGCCACGTAGCAGGCCGCGCCGATGGCCGACTCTTCATCCGCGAGCAGCAGCCGCTCGCGCGCGGGCGCCTTGAGCAGCCGCGCGGGACAGCGCAAGAGCCCGATGGCGCCGGGCAGCAGGTACAAGTCGGACAGCACCCAACGCGGCACGCCGATGCCGCCGAACGCCAACTGATTGAGCGTGAGGTATTGCCGCGCGAGCTCCGCGTTGTGCTCCGCCAGCAGGTGCGTCACCGGGATGCCGTATGGCGCCAGGTCCAGTGACGGGACGTGCACGCCGGAGCCCAGCGCCTGCAACGACAGCTCCGGAGTCGCGGCGAAGAACGCCTGGGCCTGCGCCGCGAGCTCACCCGCCATCGGCTTCGATGTCCTTCGCCACGACGTCCAACCGGTACTCGGGCGGAAGCGAAACGCGCGAGTCATCCACCGACGCGCGCGACACGAGGCAGCGCGACGAACCGCCGCCCTTCTCCGTCAGCTCCGGCATCGGCATGGACACCACGCGCATGCCCAGGCGCTCGAAGGTCTCCACGATGTGCGCGGGCATCACCGTGGGCGCGAGCAGGTCCCTGCCCAGCGGCAGCCCGTTCGTCGCGTAGCGGCGGATGTCCGCTTCCGTCACCCGCACCAGCCGGTTCGCTCCAAAGCGCTGCTCCAGGAGCGCCACGGACTCCGGCGCCATCACGTCCGGGCACACCACCAGGCGGTCCACCGCCGGCAGGGGCAGCACCGCCATGTTCCCGTGGAACGCGGGCTCGCGCACCTGCAGGCGCAGCACCTCGCCGGGGAAGGACTTCTGCGCCGCCTCCAGCCCGTCGAGCGTCGTGCGCCCGCCCCAGAACAGCAGCGTCACGCCGTCGAACGTCGCCACGTCACCGTGCGCCTCCCAGATGCCCACGCCCGGATCCACGACCTCCAGGCCCAGGCGGCGGGCCAGCGGCGTCCAATGGTCACGCTCCGTGAAGCGATGCGCGCTCATCATCTTGGGCAGGAGGAACAGCGGGGCCTGGCCCTCGCGCGCCACCACCTGGCCGCACTCGGCCGCGTAGGGCATGCCCGTCAGCGCGTCCGACGGCGAGGGCAGCGCCACCACCGTGCCGCCTCGGGACTCGATGTGCCGGGCGAGCGTCAGCCACTCCCGCCGGGCGCCACGCGCATCCGCCGGAGCGGCCTCACGGCTGCGGAAGTTCGAACGGCCTCGCAGCGCCCAGCCCCGGCCCGGGGGTGACATCAGGAAGAGGTCCATCATTCCTCGCTTCTAGCCACCGCCCCGGAGCCTCACAACGCATCCGTCTCCAGGCTTGAGAAAACAGTCTGGCAAAATGCAACGCCCGCCTGTCCCCTCTCATTTCCCTCCGAAAGGGGGTTGCCCCACCGCCCCGCGTGCATGGCATCCTCGCGCTTTTTGAGCACAAACGGGGCTGGGGATTCATGCACTTCGAGTTGGCCTTCGTGCTGCTCTTCTCCATCGCGACAGCGGTGGCGATCGCGGCGCGCTACTTCAAGTTTCCGTACACGGTGGCGTTGGTGCTGGCGGGCCTGGGCCTGGGCATCGTTCAGGCCTTTGAACCGCCGCACCTGACGAAGGAGCTGCTGTTCGCGGTCATCCTGCCGGGCCTGCTGTTCGAGGCCGCGTTCCACGTGGACTTCCGCAAGTTCATGAAGAACAAGCTGGCCATCACCTCGCTGGCGATTCCGGGCCTGGTGGCGTCCATGGCGCTCACTGCGCTGCTCTTGTCTCCGGCGATGAGTGGGCTGAACGCGCTGGAGGGCTTCGGCCTCATCCACGCGATGGTGTTCGCGTCGCTCATCGTGTCCACGGACCCCATCGCGGTGGTGGGCCTGTTCAAGGCGCTGGGCGCGCCCAAGCGGCTGGCCATCCTGGTGGAGGGCGAGAGCCTGCTCAACGACGGCACCTCCGTGGTGCTCTTCACGCTGGTGGTGGGCGTGGCCGGAGGCCAGGCGTTCACCGCGGGCGGCGCGGTGATGGACTTCATCAAGGTGGCGGGCATGGGCGCCGTCATCGGCGCGGCGGTGGGCTTCGTGGTGGGCAAGGTCATCCTGCGCGTGGAGGACGCCATGGTGGAGATCACCTGCACGGTCATCGCCGCGTACGGGTCCTTCGTGGTGGCGGAGCACTTCCACTACTCGGGCGTCATCGCGGTGGTGGTGGCCGGCATGGTGTGCGGCAACTGGGCGGCCCAGGAGGGCATGGGTCCCACGGTGCGCATCGCGGTGGAGAGCTTCTGGGAGTACCTGGCGTTCGCGCTCAACTCGGTGGTGTTCCTGCTCATCGGCCTGGAGGTGAAGCTGTCGTCGCTGCTCGACTCGTGGCTGCCCATCCTGCTGGCGTACGCAGCGGTGCTGCTGGGCCGCGCGGTGGTCGTCTACGGCGTGTCCGGCCTGCTGCGGTTCACGTCGGAGAAGCTGCCCTGGAAGTGGAGCGCGGTGCTCACCTGGAGCGGCCTGCGCGGCGCGGTGTCCATGGTGCTGGTGCTCGGTCTTCCGAACGACTTCGCCCACCGCGAGCTGCTGGTGAACATGACGTTCGGCGTGGTGGTGCTGTCCATCATCGTCCAGGGACTCACCATGGCGCCGATGCTCAAGCTGATGGGCATCACCGGCATCAAGGACGTCTACCAGGAGCAATACGAGCTGGCCCGGGGCAAGCTGGGCGCCATCCACGCGGCGCTCGCGTCGTTGGAGACCATGCGCCGCGGCCGGGAGATTCCGGTGGACGTGCTGGAGCCCCTGGAGCGCGACTACCAGCAGAAGGCGCAGGCGGTGGAGCAGCAGCTCACCGCGCTCAAGCAGCAGTCCAACCGCTTCCATGACGAGGAGCAGCAGGAGGCCATCCGCCGCGTCCTCATCGTGGAGAAGGAAGCCCTCTTCAGCGCCTACCAGCAGGGCACGCTCAACAAGGAGGTCTTCGAGCACCTCACCGCGGAGCTGGACGAGCGCATCGCCAAGGCGAAGGACGCGGAGGCCCACGTCCCGGATGAGGCCCCCCCCGCATCCCCGCCGCAGGCCCTGGCCTCCTGAGCAGCCGGAGGAGGGCGGCCCCTCAGCTCGCGCCGCCCTCCACCCGCGACTGGAGCACCGCGCCCAGCACGTCCGCGGTGTCCTCGCGCAGCCGCGACAGGTGCGTGTAAAGCACGTCCTCCACCTGGGCCACCGCCTCCTTCGGCGCGCCCGCCTCGCGCAGCCCCGCCAGCACCGCGTAGGTGGCCACCGCCAGCGGCCCCACGTAGCCGCGCGACTCCTCCCAGAACTCCTCGAAGCACGGCACCGCCTCGCCCGTCACCACGCGCGCCAGCCGCCCCAGACACGCCTCCCAGTAGGCGCGGTGCGCGTCCCGGGCCGCGTCGTCCGCGAACGGGCCCTGGCGCAATTCCAGCCGCGTGCCGTCCTCCGCGAGGTGGAAGGTCAGCTCCGCCCGGGTGCGCCCCGGCGGCACCGGCCCGCCACCCTCCCAGTCCATCTCCAACGCCAGGAACCGCCCCGGCTCCACCTCCACGATGCAGCCCACCTGAGAGAACGCACGACCCGCCGAGTCCCTCAGGCCTATCCGGTAGGGCTGCCCCAACGCACCGGGGTCCGGCGCGTGCGTGCGGTAGCAGCCCGGCGGCGCTCCGAACCAGCGGCGGATGAGCGCGGGCTCGGACAAGGCGGGGAACACCGCGTCCGGCGGCGCGGGCAGCTTCCACTCCAGCGTCAGGTCGCTCACGCCCGCACCCCCGAGCGCGTGCGCAGCTCGAAGCGCGGCACGTTCGCCAGCTGCTCCGCGGGCGCGCGGTACTGCTCCACCACCAGGCTGATCCGCGACTCCTGCATCGACTCCGCGCCGGAGGTGATGGCCTCCACCTCATGCAGCAGGTCGCCCCGGAACATCACCAGCGCGTTCTGTTGCGGCGTCAGCTCCGCCACCCGACCTCCCCGGTGGTACAGCCGCAGCGCCCCGCCCCGGAGTTCCTTCGGAACCTGGACATAGAGCACGCTCACCGCCACCGGGCAGCCGATACTCGGGCCGTAGAATTCAAGACTCCGGTCGATGTGCGCCGCCACGTTCCGGTCCTTGCCCACCAGCAGCGGGTTGAGCAGGAACGCGTTGCACTCCGGCAGGAGCGTCTTCGCCAGGTACGGCGCGAACGCCGGGAAGCGCTCGTGGACGTCCGGCAGCGCGTCCCGGCGGAACGTCAGCGAGAAGCCGTACGTGCCGGAGAACTGCCCCGACAGGTTCGACTCTCCCAGGAGCGACGAACCCAGGATGGCCGAGCGGATGGAGGCCATCGTCTCCTCGGGGAGGACGTCCGGAGTGCGGTGGAAGAAGGTGTCGAGCCGGAAGGCTCCACCCCACGGTGGCTGGAAGCGCATGGCCCCGGAGTCTACCCACCCACGCCGCGCTGCCCCATCCCCCGCCGTCACTCGGGCGGAAGCCCTCCACGCCCCACGCGCAACACAACGCGTCAATCCCTGCCAACACGGCGCGTCAGGGATGATATCAATTTCGCTTATTTATCAGTTATCAGGCCTAAGTCGAATTCTCCGACATCCCACCTTGCGACTCCCAGGCGTTCAGACTTTCTTCGGACAAGCTACGAAGTCCCCTTCGCAGCGCTCGCCGTCCCACGCCCCATCCACCCCCACAATGGAGTTGCAACCATGAGCCGAAGCAGACTCACGGGAATCGCGCTCGCATTCCTGGCCGTCAGTTGTCTGGCGGTTCCCTCCGCAGAAGCCGCCACGTATGGCGTTACGCCATCGGGCTCATCCGCCCTCTTCTACGTCGACACGACGGACTGGGCGGACATCCACTACAAGCTCAACGACGGCTTGCAGCAGAACATCCGCATGGCGGTGACGGGAGGCCGCAACCAGTACACCGTCACGGGCCTGAGCAACGGGAACTACATCGACTATTTCTTTACGTACTGGGACGTGTCCTGCAACTGCGCGAAGGACTCGGCCTGGACGCGCTACACGCATACCGGCACGGGCGGTGGCACGGACGCGGGCACGGGCACGCCTGACTCCGGCACGGGCACGCCCGACTCTGGCCCTCCGCCCAACGGCGATGCGGGCCCGGTGGTTCCGCTGTTCACGAGCAGCACCGCGCTGGAGCCGGCCACGGTGGAGAACACCTCCGCGGCCATCATCACCCGCGTGGGCGACCGCGTTCGCGACCGCCACATGCGCGAGGACATGTACCAGGCGTACGACCACTACCTGAAGCTGTACTTCGAGAAGCGCACCCACTGGATCGAGATCGTCGACACGATCCCCAAGGGTGGCAACACCATCACGGTCAACCTCTACACCATCTATCCGTACGACTCGCCGGACTTCCGCGCGTTCTTCCGCGGCCTCAACACGGTGGCCGAGTACTTCCACAACGCGGACTTCGTGAAGGTGAACGACTACAAGTACACGTCGTCGGTGAACTTCAACGCCAAGGAAGGCCGCGCCATCCGCGTGGGTGACCGGATGGAGCTGGAGATTGGCGTGTTCCTCCAGGCGCCGGTGGAAGGCCGCTTCAACTACTACTCCACGGGCATGCTCTACATCGTGGGCCAGGGCGGCATCGTGCCCTTCGAGGGCCAGGGCGGCATCCGCGACTCCTTCCCGCTGCCGGACAAGGCCTGGGCGGGCGGCCGCACCACGCTGCACACGCCGTTCTCCAACGAGCCGGACAACCGCTTCCTGCAGATGGCCACCAACATGGCGCCGGTGAACGCGCAGCCCTTCGTGGAAGGTCGCCGCCTGCACCACACGAACTTCCGCGACGGCACCCACTCCGAGCCGGACAACCCCATCTTCACCGCGCACGCGAACAAGCTGGGCAACAACTACGTCAACGTGGCCTGCATCTCCTGCCACAAGCAGAACGGCCGCGGCCTTCCGCCCACCACCACGAACACCACGCTGGACAACTACGTGGTGAAGGTGGGCAAGGTGAATGGCAGCACCGTGACGGTGGACCCCGCGCTGGGCTTCCGCCTGCAGCCGCGCGCGGTCAGCGGCACGCCGGAGGCGGACGTGCGCATCGGCAGCTGGACGACGACGGCGAGCGGCACGCTGCCCGGCGGTACGGCGTACAGCCTGCGCAAGCCCAACTACAGCTTCCTCAACGTGACGCCGACGAACTTCTCCGCGCGCATCACGCCGCAGCTGGTGGGCATGGGCCTGCTGGAGGCGGTGCCGGAGACGCAGATTGCCGGCCTGGCGGATCCGAACGACGCGAACGGCGACGGAATCTCCGGCCGCATGCAGACGGTGAAGGACCCGGAGACGGGCGTCACCCGCATGGGCCGCTTCGGCTGGAAGGCCGGCACGGCGCGCGTGAAGCACCAGGTGGCCGAGGCGCTCAACAGCGACATGGGCGTGACGACGAACGTGTTCAAGACGCAGGACTGCGGCTCGGCGCAGCAGGGCTGCGCGGGCACGAGCACGGAGCTGGCCGACAGCGAGCTGGACAAGATGACCCGCTACATCGCCCTCCTGGGCGTCCCCGCGCGCCGCGACCACTCGGACGCGCAGGCGATGCAGGGTGAGACGGTGTTCACCAACGCGGGCTGCGCGAAGTGCCACGCGCCCACGCTGACCACCAGCCAGTACAGCGCGATGAACGAGTTCCGCAGCCAGACCATCCGTCCGTACACGGACCTGCTGCTGCACGACATGGGCGCGGGCCTGGCGGACAACCTGCCGGAAGGCCAGGCCTCCGGCGCCGAGTGGCGCACGGCTCCGCTCTGGGGCATTGGCCTGACGTCGGGCGTGTCCGGCGGTGAGGCGTACCTGCACGACGGCCGCGCGCGCAACGTCACCGAGGCCATCCTCTGGCACGGCGGCGAGGGCGAGGCCTCCAAGCAGGCCTTCGTGAACCTCAGCGCCGCGGACCGCAACGCGCTGCTGAAGTTCGTCAACTCGCTGTAAGGCGACGCGCCGGCTTCAAACACAGACGCCGGGCGGGAGGGGCCATCCGTGCCCCTCGCGTCCGGCGTCGTGCCGTTTCAGCGGGGGGCGCGGAGGTTGAAGTGGAACGTGTACCGCACGTCCACGAACTCGCCGTCGAGCTTCGCGGGGGCGTAGCGGCTGCCCCAGAGCGCTTCGAGGGCGGGCTGGACCATGAAGGGCAGGGGCTTCAGGGTGTGGCAGTGCGTGAGGTTCCCCCGGCGGGTGATGACGCAGCGGATGACCATCAAGCCCTGGACACGCTCCTGTAATGCCTCCCGCGTGTAGACGAGGTCCGTGCCCGACAGCTTCCAGGGCTGAATCAGGGCCTCGGAGAAGAGGGGGACGTTCGCGCCGCTCGCCTGGGCCGGCAGCGCCGCCTCCTCGGGCAGCCAGTAGACGAGCCGCCAGCCACCGGGCGTCTCCTGGAAGGTCGCCATGATGTCGCCGGGCGGCGCTTCCTCATCCGTCGTGGGCCGGAGCTTCACGGCCACGGTGGCGAAGTCCCCGAGGACGGACGGAGCCTGGACCTCGCAGAGCCCCGGCTGGGACGGTGGCTTCGTGACGGGGGGAGGCACCTCTGGATGCGCCTGGAGCCAGGCCAGGTCCTCGGGACGCACGTAGTCCTGGGGGGCCATGTCCGCCGGGAAACGGCTCAGGTCGGGCCACGCCAGCAGGTTGTGCTCGCACAGCCGCCGCGCCTTGTCGGTGATCTCCCCTGGCCCCCGGAGCCCCCGGGAGAGCGAAGCACAGCCAGTGCCAAGCCACGGAAGCAGCAGACCCAACGACAGACACAACCCACGGGATGACCATGCGCGCATGAAGGGGCGCACCGTACTACACGCCTGGACCACATCGCCGGATGCCACCTGACACCCGGGTGGGCCAGACGACTGCGCACGGGAGCACGCTCGGCGTCTGTGATGCGCAATGGCAGACATGTGCGGTGGAGTCCCCACTCCCGGCCTCATGAAGCGTTCCGACCTTTCCGGTGTCCCTTTTCCCGGAGAACGCCCATGGAGCATCGTCCCGCCCCTCCGCCGCCGCTTTCCGACAGTGAACTCCAGGTGGAAGCCGTGGCCTTCATGGATGCACGGGGACACTGGCTGACCGCCGTCGCGGCGCGGCGGGTGGCGGCGGTGCGCGAGTTCTTCCGGCAACACGCCCACCTGCGGCGCGACTTCCTCCGGGAGCGGGCGGAGGCAGAGCGCCAGGAAGGGCGGCTCGCGCTGGAGCTGTTCTCCCGCGCGGTCCAGCGCGTCCGGTGGCTGCTCACCACCGGCGAGGAGCCCATCACGCGCATCCATGGCGCGGAGGCCGGACGCGACCTGGGCCTGCTGTTCGCGGGCACGGACTCCGGACTGGATGGCCTGACGTCGGAGCGGGACCAGCGCTGGAACCTCAACCACCCGCACCCGCTCCCGCCCACCGGCTTTCGCACCAGCCGCATCAATCACGACGGCCCACGGGAGGACCAGACCCACCACCTGGCCTTCTACGCGATGTTCGGCGCCTCCAACGACAGCTTCCCGGAAGAGCAGCTGAACAAGCTGACGGGTGCGCTCAGCGACATGGGCCCTCCGGAGGATCAACACCTGGCCTGGGACGGCATCGACCTGGGACGCCAGCTGGGCGACCCGCGCTTCGACGTGAACGCCTGGCTCTGGAAGACCGTGGGGGACACGTGCCAGGTCCCACAGGCCGCCGAGGCCGTCGCCAGCTAAGGGCCTGGCGTCAGCGGCAGCAGCACGAGCTCCTTGGGGTATTTCTTCGGGTCGTCGGGTTTTCCCCAGGGGATCCGCACGTAGGACAGCCAGCGGCCATCGGGCGACGCCATGGGGGCGCGCACACCGTAGTCCTCGGACTCCACGGGCAGCTTCCAGCAAATCCACGGGCGCACCGCCGTGCACAGCCACGGCGAGCGTGCGTCCTTCGGGACGTGCAACAGGAACCTGCCCTCCCCCAGGGACGCGGAGCCTCCGCCGTTCCGCGCCGCGAGCGCCAGCTCCTCCACGGTGGGTGCACGCGTGCGCACAGGGCCCGCGTCCTCGGGGACTTCGATGACGTTGAACTCCGGAGCCAGCTCGCCGCGCGAGAGGTCCGCGATCAACGAGGCCCGCGACGACAGCGGCAGGACGTCGAGCATGTCCTCCGATAGGGGAACGGCGCGGCCGCCCATCGGGTAGCACGAGCCCGGTTGAGACATCGACTTCAGGAGCAGGTCCTCTCGCGGAAACGGGCGGCTGTACATCGCGACCGTGGGCCCCCACTCGCGCGCCGCCGGGTCGTAGCAGCGCACCTGTCCGCGCCCATCCTGCTGGACCAGGCACAGGGTGCCATCCCTCCAGTACAACCCGGGCGTGGGCCACGGGGGGGTGGTGGGAACGAGCTGCACCCGGCCGATGACCTCCGCCTTGTCCTTCACCGCCCCGACGTTCAGCGGAAGCGGAGGCGTGGCGGCCTTGAGCCGCTGCTGGAGGGCGTGCATGCCGTAGCGTTTGGCGCAGGCGCCGTCGGTCTTCAGTGAGCCATGCAGCTCCGGGTGGACCCCGTCCGCGAGCGCCCGCCGGGCGGAGATGGCCTCCAGCGCCGTGGAGAGACAGCCCATGCGGGAGATGCGCCCCTCCTCCTTGTTCATCCCGAACGAGCCGTCGCGCGCGTCGTCATTCATCTTCACCAGCCGCGCGAAGGCGGCCAGGGCCTCGCGGGCGGGGGCGTCGTCGCGGGCGAGCAGCGACTGGAGGCGGGCTTCGGTCTCCGGCGCCAGGTCCCAGCGCACCGCGCCGAACGCGCCCATGTTCGCGGCCAGCGTCAACGCCGGGGCGTCGGGCACGCCCGCAGTCCACAACGACAGACGTCCCGGCTGGCAGCGCATCTTCACCTCGCCTTCGGATGACTGACTGTCCCCGACGACGGCGACGCTGCTGCGGGAGAACTCCAAGCCTCCGGGCGCGGACAGCTTTTGATACATCCTCACCCCGTCGCCGCTGCAGGCGCCCTGATTGACTGGGCTGTAGTACGGCTCGACGATGCGCTGCGTCTCCAGTTCGACGGGGGTGCGCGGATCCTGGCCCAGGTCGCAGGAGATCCGCGCGCGAGTGAGCCGCTCGCCGTCTTGCCACTTCAGCGAGGGCCCGTCCCAGACCGGCTTCTCCATCACGACGTCCGTGCGCACGAGGCGCGGTTCCGTCGAAGGGAGCACGCGGGGCGCGACGTACGAACCGAGCTTCAAGGAGCGCACGACCAGCGTCCGGGTCTCGTCGTCCGAGTCCGCCTTGCTTGGACCGGGACCGCGCATATAGGCGACCCACCGGCCATCCGGGGACACGCGGGCCTCGTACAGCCTGTGGCTGCCCTCATCCTCATACGGACTGTCCCATTGGAGCGACCAGCACCCCAGGGGCCTGCGCACGGAGCAGAACTGCTTGTTGTCCTCGTCCAGGATGAACCGGCCTTCGGCGAAGAGCCGGGAGCCGGTGGACGCGAGCATCGCCTTCTTCAGCTCCTCCGCTTCCGGCGCGCGCAGGCGCGGTGGGCCATCCCCCTCAGGGACCTCCAAGACGACGGCCTCGTGGTCCCAGGTGCGCCAGAACAGGACGGCCCGAGGAGACAGGCGCAGGACCGGCTCCCCAGGAGGCCGGACGTTCCGGGTCCCCATGAGAATCCTCCCGTAGCAACCCCCGAAAGAGCTCCAGGCGGACTGATCACCCCGGTCCAACGGGACGGCCTTGCCCCAGCTCCGCGCCACGGGGTCGTAGCAGCGCATCCGCTTGCCGGTGTCCTGCTGCGCCACGCACAACCGTCCCTGTCGCCAGAACAGGTCCGAGTCCACTGACGCGCCAGACTGGACCTGCCCCTTGGACGGCTGGACCTCGCCGATGGTTTCGGGATCGCCTGTCTTCAACGGCGGGCGGTCTCCCTCCAGGTCCGGAGCCAGGACATCGCGAGGAGGGGTGGTGGACCGTTCCGGGTCATCGCCCGAGGCCAGGGCGACGCGCTTCCGGGCGCGCTCGAGCGCGGCGGCCAGGCCCGCGACGCTGTCCGCCTCCAGGTTCGCGTCACGACCGTACAGCCGGGAAGGGATGTCTTTGATCAGGAGGCCCAGCTCCTCCAGCGCACGGCGGGCCCCGGCGTCGTCGCGGGCCAGCAGGGGCAGGATGCGGGCTTCGCTGGCCCGGGACACCCGAAACTTCACGGAGGCGGAGGCGGCGCCGATACCGATGGGCTCCAGCGTCAGCAGGGGTGCCTCGGGCACGCCTTCCACGGACAGCTCCAGCCGCCTCGCCTGGCAGCGGACGCGGATGCGGGGACGCGGTGGATAAGAGGCCAGTTGGGTGTCGGGAGCGTCATCCGCGATGTTGAACCGGCGCTCGACGCGCGAGCCATCTGGCAGGGACAGCGTCTGGGTGATGACTACCTCCGCGGGCAGACACGAGTTCGGGGAGGCCTGCGTCACGTCCACGGACTGGGAGACGGTGATGTCAGGGGTCTTCCCCAGACCCAGGTCGCAGGCAGCGGATCCGGTGAGCTTTTCAGGAAGCGCCTTCGCCTCCGCGAAGGTACGCGGCTCGGCGGCGAGGACCACGCCTTGCGACGGCGGTTCCGCTGCGAAGGCCAGGGTCGCTGACAGGGTCAGCAGGAGCCCCAGACACCACCCACGAACGGTACGAAAGTGCATGTGCCCCGGACCGTATCAGCAGGTCATCCCCCACCGTCCAGGGAGGGACCGGTGCGCGCGGGCAGCGGGGGGAATGCACGCTGGCGCACCGTCACCGCTCATCCTGGTAGCCAGCACGCGCGCACCGCGCCACGCTGGCCCTTCCGTGGACGACACCCGCCTTCCCGACCCCGAAGCCCTCCGCCCGCTGCTCACCGACGCGCTGACGCTGCCCGCGCTCCAGCCGCATGGCCCGCGCCTGGAGCGGCTGCTGGAGGACTACGCGCGGGGAGTGGCCCGGAAGGACGCGCCGCTCGTCGTCGCGCTCGTGGGCGCCACCGGCGCGGGCAAGTCCACCCTGCTCAACGCCCTCTCCGGACAGTCCCTGTCCCGTGAAGGTGTGGACCGCCCCACCAGCACCGTCTCCACCCTCTTCGCGCCGGAGGGCACGCCCACGGACGAGTTGGCCCGCACCGGCGCGCGCGTCGTGCGCTACACGCCCGGCCCGCAGGGCCTGTGGAGCGGCCAGGTCTTCATCGACACGCCGGACCTCAACAGCGTGGCCACGGCACACCGGGATGTCGCGCGCGCCGCGCTGGACAAGGCGGACGTGGCGCTCGTGGTCATGCACCGAGGCAGCGTCGCGGAGGCCACCCAGGTGGAGTTCCTCGCCGAGTTCGCCCGCCGCCGCGCGCTCGTCTTCATCCTCAACTTCGCGGACGAGCTGTCCGCCGAATCCCGCGACGCGCTGAAGTCCCAGGTCCGCCGCGTGGCCACGCAGCACTACGGCCTGGCCGCGGAGGATGTGCCCGTCTTCGCCATCAGCGCGCGTGCCGCGAAGGACGGCCAGGACGTCTCCGGCGAGTTCGGCCCGCTCCTCTTCCACCTGCGCGGGCTGGCCACCCAGGCCGTCGCCACGCGCGTGCGCCACACCAACGCCCTGGGCGCGCTGGAGGAGTTCGCCTCCACCGTCCAGACGGCACTCAACGACACGGACGCACTGCTCGCGAAGACGCGCACCGCGCTGGACGCGGGGCTCGCGCGCGCGGCGGAGTCGCTCCAGACGGACTTCGACGCACGGCTGTCCCTGGCCCATGGACACCTGGCGTCGGAGGTCCGCAGGCAGGCCGCGGGACGCTTCTGGGGCCCCGCCGCGTGGGGGCTGCGGCTGTCATTGTGGGGCGCGTCCGGGATGGGCGTGGGTGCGCTCGTCGCGCGCCGCAGCCTGCCCGCGGGGCTCGCGGTGGCGGCGGCCTCCACGGTGGTGGACGCGGTGAGGGACCGCACCCGCGCTCGCGCCGCGGAGGTGGCCGTGGTGGAGCCCTTCGAGGACGACTTCCTCGCGGAGTCCGCCGCGCGCACCGCCCTGGCGGAGGCGCGCAGCGTGGCGCGCACGCAGGGACTGGAGGCGGAGCGCCTGGGCGTGCCGGACGTGGAGGTGATGCTGGCGGAGCTGCGCGTGGCCCGCGCGGGCGCCTGGCGCTATACGGCCTCCACCGCCGTCGCGGAAGCCGTGGCCCGCTGGTGGCGCACGGCCCGGTGGCTGGTGTTGCCGCTCATCAACCTGCCCCTGCTGGCACTGCTGGGGCACGTGGGCTACCGCGTGGTGCGCGGATACGTCGAAGGCCCCCTGTTGCCGTTGGAGTACTTCCTCAACGCGGGGGCCTTCTTCGGGTTGCTCGCGGGCGCCGGAGCGCTGCTCGCGTCAGCGAGTCTCGTCGGAGCCGCTCGCCATGCGGGGAGAGCGGGCCGGGGGCGTTTTGTCGAGGCCCTCGCCGCCCTGGGCAGGAGGCTGGGAGAGGCCGTCGATGATGGCCTTGGCACCGGGCGGCAGGCCGCGCGACGCATCCTGGAGCGGATTCGCACTGTCGGGTGACATGGACATCACGGCCTGGCCGGGCAGGTGGACGCCACCGTTGGAGGCCATCATCGGCTGCGCGGAGTCCTTGCACAGCGGCGCCGACACCAGCGTCTCACGCACCGGATCGCCAAAGCCCGCGATGCGCGCGGGCACGGAGGGGTTGTTCCACCCGGCGCCCTGCTCCTTGGCGACCTTGAAGTGCAGGTGCGCGCCGCACGCCCAGCCCGTCGCGCCGGAGAAGCCGATGAGCTGGCCCTCCTTCACCTTCTCACCGGCCTTCACCACCACGGCGCTGAAGTGCAGGTACTGCGTCTCCAGCCCGTCGCCGTGCGAGATGACGACGTAGTTGGCCAGCGGCGCGAACTGCTCGCCGCACCCGCCCTGCTTGCTGTCACCCCGCGCCATGCGCACGACGCCGTCGTGCGACGCCACGATGGGAGTGCCTTCCGGCATGCGGAAGTCCCACGCGAACGTGTCGTTGTGCTGGTGACTGCCAGTCTCATGGCCCTGGCTCACCGTATAGATGCGACCACACGCGAAGGGCACGCCTACCTCAGGCATGTTCGCGGCCGCCTTGGCGGCGGGAGGGAGGGCAGGAGCCGAAGCGAGGAGGGAGCCGACGAGAAGAGCGGTAATGGTCATATCGGGGCGGGCGGACAACCGGCACAAGGGCTTGCGCTATTTCCTCGGGATTTTCGCTCAGTCCCGAACGGATCACTAGCAGCCGAGCCGCGCCCCGCTCCGTCCCAAGGGGGCGACCCTTGACCACATTCCAGAGGGGAAATGGCTCGAAAGCACAGGAGCGCCTGCCTCCCTGTCTGCTCTGTTGGCAGGCCTTGTGCCTCTCAACCCGTGCCGCTCCAATCCCTGTCAGCTGACCGGATGTAAAGACAGACGCCCGCCTGCTCGAACGCTCCACGGGCAGGCTTTGGACGGCCCCTGCCCCGCGATCACCCGTCGGCCCGCGGACAGCCCCAACAAAGTGACTGGTCACTTTTTAAGTGAACGGTTATCCTCCCGGTATGCCCCCGAAGTCCGCCCCCAGGAAGGTCGAGGCGCCAGTGCGCCGCACGCAGGCGGAGCGCCGCGAGTCGACGCGCCGCAAGCTGCTGGACGCCACCATCGAGGCGCTGGTGGAACAGGGCTATGCGCGGCTGACGACGGTGGAGGTGGCGAAGCGGGCGGGGGTGTCGCAGGGGGCGCTCTTCACGCACTTCGAAACGAAGGAGGAGCTGCTCGCGGTGGCGGTGGAGCACCTCTTCCCCCGCCTCATCCAGGACTTCCTCGCGGGCGTGGGAGCGCGTCCGTCCGGGAAGGACCGGGTGGGGGCGGCGGTGGACATGCTGTGGACCGCCTACCAGCGACCGGAGTTGCAGGCCGCCATCGAGCTGTACGTCGCCGCGCGCACCAGCCCGGAGCTGCAGAAGGCGCTGGCGGTGGTGGACGGTCCGCACCGCCAGAACATGCACCGCGTGGCGCGCGAGCTGTTCCCGGACGTGGCCGCCACGCACCCGGACTTCGACGGCGTGGTGGAGCTGGCGCTGGACGCGGTGCAGGGCGCGGCGGTGGGCGGCGCGGCGCGCCCGGAAGACCCTGCGCACCGCCGCATGTTGGACACGCTGGCGCGCTTCATGCGCGTCGCGTTCGCACCCAAGGATTGATTCGCAGGAGGTCAGCAGCCATGGACATGTCGCACATCCCCGACCTCATCACCCCGGCCATCCCGGTGTTCGTCATCACCGTCATCGCCGAGGCCCTCTGGGTGCGCAAGCTGCGGCAGGAGCGCGGCGAGAGCATCAAGGGCCACACGTGGAAGGACACGTTCGCCAGTCTCTCCATGGGCCTGGGCAACGTGGCGGTGAGCGTGTTCTGGAAGGGCGTGGCGTTCGCGGGCTACGCGGCGCTCTACCACCTGACGCCGCTGCGCATGGGCCACGGGCTGGTGGCGTGGGTGCTGCTCTTCTTCCTGGAAGACCTCTGCTACTACGCCTTCCACCGCGTCCACCACGAGAGCCGCCTCTTCTGGGCATCGCACGTGGTGCACCACTCCAGCCAGCACTACAACCTGTCCACGGCGCTGCGGCAGACGTGGACGCCGATGACGGGCTGGGTGTTCTGGGTGCCGCTGGCGCTGCTGGGCTTCTCTCCGGAGATGATCGTCACGCAGCAGGCCATCAGCTTGCTGTACCAGTACTGGATCCACACGGAGGCGATTGACCGCCTGCCGCGTCCGGTGGAGTGGCTGTTCAACACGCCGTCGCACCACCGCGCGCACCATGCGTCCAACGCGGCCTACATCGACGTGAACTACGCGGGCATCCTCATCATCTGGGACCGCCTCTTCGGCACGTTCGTCCCGGAGACCGAGCGCCCCATCTACGGGCTGACGAAGAACCTCACCACGCACAACCCGGTGCGCATCGCGTTCAACGAGTTCGCCGCCATCGCGAGGGACGCGGCCCGCCCGGGACCGTTGAGCCAGCGGCTGGGCTACATCTTCCGCAACCCGGCCTGGAAGCCCAAGGGGGCGCTGCCGCCGTCGGAGTCCCCGCCCGTGGAGGCCGCGCCCTCGGCACCGTAGGGCCCGAGCCCTTCCGGCTGGAGGACAGCTTGGGGGGTGGAAGCGACGTCCAGGCGACGTCCAGGCAACGGGGACCGCGACATCGTTGCGTCCGCGCCGTGCGGGCCTTGCTACGGTGCGCCGCGACGGTTCTGGCGGGCGCCGCGCATGAGGTCGGCGCCCCTTGCAAGGGAGTCGGGTCATGACGGAGCGCGAGTTGTGGGAGCGGTACCAGCGGCACCTGTGCGTCGTCCCCTCCGTGGGGCTCACGCTGGACATCTCCCGCATGAACTTCGGCGCGGACTTCCTGGACGGGATGCGCTCGCGCATGGACGCGGCGTTCCAGGCCATGGACGCGCTGGAGAAGGGCGCCGTCGCCAATCCGGATGAGAAGCGCCGCGTGGGCCACTACTGGCTGCGCGCCCCGGAGCTGGCGCCGGAGGCGGAGCTGAAGACGGCCATCACGGACATGCAGGCCCAGGTGGCCGCGTTCGCGAAGGACGTGCACGCGGGCAAGGTGAAGCCCGTGAAGGCGCAGAAGTTCACGCAGGTGCTGATTGTCGGCATCGGCGGTTCGGCGCTGGGTCCGCAGCTGGTGGCGGACGCGCTGGGCAGCGGCCAGGACGCCATGCAGGTGCACTTCCTGGACAACACGGACCCAGACGGGATGGACAGGGTGCTGAACGGCCTGGGCGAGCGGCTGGCGGAGACGCTCACCGTGGTCATCAGCAAGTCCGGCGGCACCAAGGAGACGCGCAACGGCATGCTGGAGGCGGAGGCCGCCTACAAGCAGCGCGGCCTGGACTTCGGCGCGCACGCGGTGGCGGTGACGGGCGACGGCAGCGAGCTGGACACCTACGCCAAGGGCCACAAGTGGCTGCGCACCTTCCCCATGTGGGACTGGGTTGGCGGGCGCACGTCGGTGATGTCGGCGGTGGGGCTGCTGCCGGCCTGGTTGCAGGGACTGGACGTGGACGGCTTCCTCGCGGGCGCGAAGGACATGGACGCGGCGACGCGCGTGCATGACGCGGCGGCGAACCCGGCGGCGCTGCTCGCGCTGATGTGGTTCCACGCGGGCGGCGGCAAGGGACAGAAGGACATGGTCATCCTGCCGTACAAGGACCGGCTGATGCTGATGTCCAAGTACCTCCAGCAGCTGGTGATGGAGTCCCTGGGCAAGGAGCTGTCGCTGGACGGCAAGGTCGTGAACCAGGGCATCGCCGTCTACGGCAACAAGGGCTCCACGGACCAACACGCCTACGTGCAGCAGCTGCGCGAGGGCGTGAACAACTTCTTCGTCACCTTCGTGGAGGTGCTGAAGGACCGGGACGGCAAGTCCCTGGCGGTGGAGGGCGAGAACACCAGCGGCGACTACCTGCTGGGGTTCCTGCTGGGCACGCGCCGGGCGCTGTTCGAGAAGGGCCGCGAGTCGATGACGCTCACCGTGCCGGACGTGAGCGCACGCACCGTGGGAGCGCTGATTGCGCTGTACGAGCGCGCGGTGGGCCTCTACGCGAGCCTGGTGAACATCAATGCCTATCACCAGCCGGGCGTGGAGGCGGGCAAGAAGGCCGCGGGGCGCGTGCTGGAGCTGCAGGGCAAGCTGCTCTCGAAGCTGAAGGCGGCGAAGGCGGAGGCGCGGTCCGCGGATCAGCTGGCGCAGGACATCGGCGCGGCGGATGAAGTGGAGACTGTGTTCAAGCTGCTGCAGCACCTGTCCGCGAACGGCGACCACGGCGTGAAGCGCTCGGGTGGCGAGCGTCCGGCGGAGGCTCGCTTCCAGTCCGTGTGACAAATCATTGCCCGCCAGGGCAATGCCTGACGGTTCCAGGCCACGGCTAGCCTGGACCGTCATGGGCCGAGCACACGCGGTGGGGCTGTGGCTGTGCGTCCTGGGCGGACTGGCGGCATGCCCGGAGGTGCACCGCCCGGGCGGCAAGCTGGACCGGGCGGCGCACAAGGACGCGATGGAGCGTATTCACGATAAGAGATGTGACGCGAACGACCTCAAGCTCCTCTGTCCCAGGGACACCGAGCCGAGCGAAGAGTGCATCGAGCTGTGTGGTGGACCATGACGCGGCCCTGGCACGTGTCCCTGAGCCTGGTGGCCTGCCTCGTCCTCCTGGCTCCCGCATTCTTCGTCCTCCAGCAGGTGCGGGAAGCCAATGCGACCCCCATGCCGGAACCGGAGGGTTTGGTTCCCATGCTGACCTACGACGAGCGGATGCGGCGGGTGACCTACCACTACACCTGCTCGAAGCAGACCGACTGTGAGGCCCCTCTCGTCTGCTACAGCGACGTCCGCTTCCGGCGCTATTGCACGGACAGCGCCTGCACGACCGACAGCCAGTGCCCCGAAGGGCAACGATGCACGAGCCTGCCGGTCTCCAGTGCGGGCGGAGTCCTGGTCAGGCTCTGCGCGCTCGTGGGCATTCGCCAGGAGGGGGAGCGCTGCTTGGAGACCGCTTTCGATGCGACCTCCGCATGCAGGGCCGAGTTCGAGTGCGTGGGGAGGGATGGCTACTGTGCCCGTGCCTGCACCCCTGGCCAACCCGGGGCGTGTTCGGAGGGATTCTTCTGCGCGGACGTGAAGCCGAAACCCTCGTGTCTCCCTACGTGTGAGGAGCACGGCTGCCCTCAGGGGGAACGCTGTATCCCCTTCAAGGAGGGCACCTCCATCTGCGCATCCATCTATGGTCCGAACTGCCTGGATACCCCCTGTCCCGAGGGCCGCAAATGCGAGGTGGTCTCGCACTCGGAGTTCCCGGGCAAGGTCTGGGCGGAATGCATCCAGCGTTGCTCCGCCACGAACCCGACGTGCGGCGAAGGCCAGGTCTGTGACCGCTATCACTGCATCCAGGCCTGCGACCCGAACGAGCCCAACCCCTGCGCCGAGGGCTTCCACTGCGACCGGCGGGGCGAGAAGCTCCCGTGGTCCTGTCAGCCAGACACCTGGCGCGGCGACTGATCACCTCCCGACGCTCGGACTGCCCCAGGGTCGACACCTTCACGGCCCCGGGCGCACGGGATGTGGAGGGCCCGGGTGGGTCCCATCGTGAGGATTCGACATCCTCCAGGACCCCTCTCGATGAAATCTTCACCCGCCTTCCTGCTGGCGCCTCCCCTCCCGACTCAAGAAGCCGAAGACCCGTGGCCCTTCGCCGCGCACGGCTGCGTGCGCAGCCGCGATGACGTCACGCTGGCCTCGCTTCCCCGCGCGCACTACCGCTCCGCCCTGGAGATTGGCGGCGCCATCGGCCTGCTCACGGAGAAGCTCCAGGCGCGCTGTGACGCCCTGCTCTCCGTGGAGACCTCCGACTCCGCCCAGGCCCGCGCCATCCACCGCTGCCGCCACCTGTCACACGTGCGCTTCCAGCGGATGAACGTGCCGGAGCGCTACCCCGAGCAGACCTTCGACCTCACCCTCGTGTCCGGGCGCGGCGCCTACTGGAGCCTCCCGGAGCTGGCCCTCGCGCAGCAGCGCATCCTCGAACACCTGGAGCCCGGCGGGCACCTGGTCCTCGTGCACTGGACCGGCCAGGCGCGCGACATGCGCTGCAGCGGCCACGAGGTCCACGACTCCTTCCGCCGGCTCACCCCCAGGCGCCTGCACCACCTGCGCGGCGAGCTGGAGGGCACCTGGCGCCTGGATGTCTTCGAACGGCTTTGAACGCCTCCGGTGAATCCCCTCCCCCACCCGGCCCGGCGCGGCGGTAGAAGGGACGGCATGGAACTCGGAATCACGGGAAAGTCGGCGCTCGTCACCGGCAGCAGCAAGGGCATCGGGCGGGCCATCGCCATGGTGCTGTCGCGCGAAGGCGCCCGGGTGTGCATCTGCGCGCGCCACCCGGAGGCGCTGGATGTCCTCGCGAAGGAGCTGCGCTCCGAGGGCGCCCAGGTGGCGACGGTGGTCACGGACGTGGCCACGCAGGAGGGCGCGTACCTGGCGGTGGACTCCGCGGTGCGCGCCTTCGGTTCAATGGACATCCTGGTGAACAACGTGGGCGGCAGCGGCGGCGCGGGCGCCTTCGACGCGGCCAGCACCCAGCAGTGGAACGACGTCTTCCAGCGCAACCTGATGTCCGCCGTCTGGTGCAGCCAGCGCGCGGTGCCGCTGATGCGCCAGCGCGGCGGCGGCAGCATCGTGCACATCAGCTCCATCTTCGGCCGCGAGTACGCCACGAGCGCGCCCTACAGCGCGGCCAAGGCGGGCCTCATCGCGCTCACCAAGGAGATGGCCGTGGACCTGGCGTCCCACCGCGTCCGCGTCAACTCCGTGGCCCCGGGCTCCATCTTCTTCCCCGGCGGCAGCTGGGACCGGCGCAATCAGCACGACCCGGAGGCGGTGTCCAAGATGGTGCGCGAGCAGATTCCCTGGGGCCGCTTCGGCACGCCCGAGGAGGTGGCGGACGTGGTCGCCTTCCTCTGCTCCGAGCGGGCGAAGTGGGTGACGGGCTCCACCGTCCCCGTGGACGGAGGCCAGGGCCGTGCCTACTGAACCGGGTTGCGGTATGGAGTCCGCGCGAATGAGGCCAACGCATTGCTGAAGCTCTACATGAAGGACGGCGACACCCTCCGCTACTGGGAAGCATGGGAGCACGAGGGTGTCGTCACGGTGCACTGGGGCACCGTCGGTGATGGAGGCGAGCAGAAGACCGTTCCCGTCCCCCCGGACGAGGACCCCGACATGGTCATCGCCCAAGAGGCCGAATCCCTGGTCGACGCCGGCTACGACGAGCCCGAACCGGACGCCATGGCCGTGCTGCTCGTCGAGTACGCCGTGCAGGGCAAGGGCACCGGCCACGACTTCGAGCAGCGCAGCGCCGTGGAGGAGCTGCTCACGGACGCGCTCGGCTGGACGGGCAACGGCGAGGTCGAGGGCGGCGAGACGGAAGAGGGCGTCATGCGCGTGCACTGCCGTGTGATGGATGCCGACAGCGCCGCGCGCACCGTGGTGGAGGCCCTGGACTCGGAGGACCTGCTCGAAGGGGCCCGCGTGCTGGTGGCGCGAGGCGACGAGAAGCCCCGCGTCGTGCACCCGCCGCTGTTCCCCGTGCTCAAGTCGTAGGCGTTTCCGGGGCCTGGGGAGCCTGGGGAGCCTGGGGCGACTGGCCCCGGGGCCCGAAGACACGGAACAGCAGCACCAGCGACGGCCCCACCGTCACCAGTCCCACCCCGAGCGCCACCAGGAGCAGCCGCTGCACCACCGGCTGCGCCGCCGCGCTCTGGAGCGTCAGGTTCGGGTAGACGAGGTACGGCGCCTGCGACACCGCCCACCCCAGCACGATGAGCCCGCCCTGCGTGGCCGCCGCCACCCGCGCGGCCCGGAAGCTCCGCGTCCACAGGAGCGCGAACGCCGTCACCGCAGCCACCGCGGTCCCCACGTGCAGCGCGAGCGCGAACGGCGTCTGGAGCAAGCCCGTCCACACCCGGGGCGCACCCTCGCGCGACAGCAGCAGGGCGGCCAGGGCCAGCGGGAACAGGAGCCCACCCGTCACCAGCGCCCGGCGCCGGAAGTCCTCCGCCAGCTCCTGCGTCGGCGCTTCATGCGTGAGGTACACGGCCGCCAGGAACGCGAACAGGCCCAGTGTCAGCACGCCCACGGACAGCGCGAAGGGCGACAGCCACGACGCGAAGAAGCCACTCACCACCGCGTGCCCCTGCATGCGGATGGCGTCGCTGGCCACCGCGCCCACGCACATGCCCAGCAGCAACGGCGCCACCACGCTCGCCACGCTGAACACCACGCCCCAGCGGCGCTCCACCGCGTCCCCGCGCGTGTCATAGGCGCGGAAGGTGAACGCCGTGCCCCGGAACACGATGCCCAGCACCAGCAGCGTCAGGGGCACGTGCAGCGCCACGCTCAGCGCCGCGAAGGCGCGCGGGAAGCCGCTGAAGAGCAGCACCAGCCCCACGATGAGCCAGACGTGGTTCACCTCCCACACCGGGCCGATGGCGCGGGCGATGAGCGCGCGCTGCTCCGCCTTGCGAGGCCCGCGCGCCAGCAGGTCCCACACCCCGCCGCCGAAGTCCGCCCCGCCCAGGAGCGCGTACAGCACGAACGTGCCCGCCATCGCGAGCCCCAGCACCGTCGTCTCAATGGGCATGGGCCACCTCGCCATCCACGGCCGCGCCGGGTCCCTTGGGCAGCGTGCCCGCCACCTGCCGCCAGAGCACGAAGAGCACCGTCACCCCGAGGAACAGGTACACCGCCGTGAAGGTGAAGAACGGCGCGGCCAGGTGCGGCACCGGAGTCACCGCCTCCCCCGTGCGCATCACGCCACGAACAATCCAGGGCTGCCGTCCCCACTCCGTGACGAGCCACCCCGCCTCCAGCGCCACCAACCCCAGCGGCCCCGACCAGAGCCACGCGCGCATCATCGCCCTGCCGTGCGGCCACTCGCGGCCCCGCCACCTGCGCCACAGCGTGGCCAGCGCGAGCAGCGCCATCAGGCTGCCCGTGCCCACCATCACCTGGAAGGCCATGTGGACCTTGGCCACCGGCGGCCAGACGTCGCGGGGGAACTCGTTCAGGCCCTTCACCTCCGCGTTGGGATCCGCGAACGCCAGGATGGAGAGCCCCTTCGGCAGGTCGATGGCGCCCGACACCGTGCCCGTCTCCACGTCCGGCCATCCGCCCACCTTCAGGGGCGCGCCCGACTCCGTGTGGAAGTGCGCCTCCATCGCGGCCAGCTTCACGGGCTGCTCGCGCGCCACGTGCTTCGCGGACAGGTCCCCCACCAGCGGCTGCGCGAGCGCGGTGACGCACGCGAGCGGCAGGGCGATGGACAGCGCCTTCTTGTGGAACCCGGCGCCCGGGTGTCTCAGCAGGATGAAGGCGTGGATGCCCGCCATCGCGAACGCGCTGGCCTGGTAGCAGGACAGGAGCACGTGGGCCGTCTGGTACTGCCAGCCGGGACTGAACATGGCCACCAGCGGCTGCACGTCCGTGGGCCCCGACGGCGTGGGCGTGAAGCCGGACGGGTTGTTCATGAACGTGTTCACCAGCGTGACGAAGAACGCGCTCGCCGCGCCGCTCACCGCCACCATCACGCCGCTGAACAGGTGCAGGCCCGGCGACACGCGCTCGCGGCCGTACAGGTAGATGCCCAGGAAGATGGCCTCGGTGAAGAAGGCCACGCCCTCCAGACTGAAGGGCAGGCCAATCACTTCGCCATAGCGGCCCATGAACTCCGGCCACAGCAGGCCCAGCTCGAACGAGAGCACCGTCCCGCTCACCGCGCCCACCGCGAACAGGATGGCGGTGCCCTTGGCCAGCTTCTCGCTGAGCTTCCGGTAGTCCGCGTCCCCCGTGCGCCGGTGCTTCAGGTCGCTCAACACCATCAACACCGGCAACGCCACGCCGGCAGCCGCGAACACGATGTGGAACGCGAGCGAGAGCCCCATCTGCGCGCGCGCATAGAGCAGGTCCGTCATGGACATCAGTCTGCTTTATGCGTGAATTTTACGCATTCAGTATTTCTTATCTTTATCCGCAGGCACCTTGGCGATGGCCCGCGAGGGCACCAGGGTCTGGATGGAGTTGCGGGCCACGGCGGTGGCGAGCGAGGTGGCGAAGATCATCACCACCTTGCGGCCCAGCTCCGCGCCCAGCGGCTTGTCCTCGATGCTGGTGGCCACGCGGTCCGGGTGGGCCCAGGCGCGCTCCAGGGCCTTGCGGCGCATGCGGCGCACGCGCTCGTCGTGGTGGCGGGCGCGGTAGATGGCGAAGCCCACGCCCAGGCCCACCGCCACCAGGGCGGCCGCGCCCACGGTGATGAGCAGGTCCTTGTTCTGGTTGACGTGGTAGCGCACGTCCGTGGCGCGGGTGCGCCGGCGGTCCAGCTCCTCCAGGGTGAGCAGCAGCTCGTCGCGGATGCGGTCCGCGGTCTGCTCCACCTGCTCGCGGTCGCCCATGCGCTTGGTGATGGCGTGGTCCGCGTGCGCTTCGGTCTCGGGTGCCTGGCTCATTGCAGCGTCTCCCGGGTCATTTGAAGGTCCGTCTTCAAGCGCTCCTGGGTGTGGACCAGCGGCTTCTTGGGAATCCGCTTCGTGCCCAGGAACAGGAGGAGGCCGGCCACGGCCAACAGCACCGCGCCCACGATGAGCACGCCCACGGCGGCTCCCAGGGGCAGCGCCAGGCCCAGCGCGACGAAGAGCACCGCCAGCGACGTGAGCGCCAGCACGGCCCCGGCACCCAGGAAGATGCCCGCCAGCTTGGCCGCCTGCAGTTCCTGCTTCAGCTCCTTCTTGGCGTGCATCACCTCCGCCTTCACCAACAGGCGGGTCTCCGACAGCGCGTGCCGGATGAGTTCGGGGGTGGAGAGCGTCTCCAGCTGGCTTCGCTCCAGGCGTTCTGATTCGAGATCCACGACCGTGCCTCCGACAGGATGACTTCCAGGGCACCACCGCCGAACGCCTGCCTGGCGTCCCGGCTGCCCCGGTCTGTCCTCAAGGTGGTCAGGAAGGGTGTGTGGGAGAAGTCCCGCCGCACACCCCATCCGCGTCCGGCTGCCTGCCTGGTGCCCCCACCCTCCCGGGCGGGCCCGGCGAGGCCGACGGGGTCGGCCGGGGCCAGGCGGTTAGCGGCGGCTCTTCTGATGCGCGATGGCCGTGGCCAGCGTCTCGCGCACCTGGCGGGCGCGGAACAGGCGGTCCGCGGTGTCCAGCAGGTTCTCCGCGTACAACACCTGCTTGCGCAGGCGGGCCGGGATGGCGCGGGTGCCCAGGTGCGCGCCCAGCAGGGCGCCGGTGAGGGCCGCGGCCACGTCCGCTTCGCCGCCGCAGCGCAGCGTGAGGACCACGGCCTCCCGGAAGTCGTGCGGCACCTTCAGCGTCGCGTACAGCGACGTGAGCAGCACCGGCACCACGTGGCACGGCAGGCCGTCCACGCCCTTCAGCTCGCTGGGGGGCACGCCCACCTTGCGCAGCTGGTTGAGCGCGCGCTGGGTGTCCCAGGTGAGCAGGCGCGGCAGGTGGCGGATCTCCTCCGCCAGGTTCTTGTCGTGCACGGCGGCGGACAGCGCCAGGGCCTCGCAGAAGGCCGCGGGCGTGAGGGCCTCCTGCTCCATGCCCAGCGCGACGGCCTGCGCGAACGCGGCGGCGGCGGCGGCGCAGACCGGGTCCTTGTGCGTGATGACGGTGAGCACGCCCGCGTCGTGCGGCAGACGCGCTCGCTGACCGCTTTCGAAGAGCCCCACCACCAGCGCGCGGCTGAGCACCGACGGGCACTTCGTGCCCAGGGGCGCGCCCGCGCTCATCCACGGCGTGCCGCTCGCCAGCCGCTGCAGCGCTTCCGACAGGCTGCGCGGCGGCTGGAGGATGATGCCCTCCTGCCACAGCCACGCCAGGTGCAGCGCCGCGCTGCGGCCGTCCACCTTGCCCTCGCGGATGACGCTCTCCGCGGCCGCGAGCAGGAGCTGCGTGTCGTCGCTGAACTGGCCCTTGGCGAACTTGCCGCGCGGCCGGGGCGCGAAGTCCTCCGCCAGGCCGGGCAGCCGCGCCAGGCTCGCCGGGGGGATGCCCCTCAGCGGAAAGCCGAGCGCATCCCCGATGGCGAGCCCCAGGAATGCCGCATGAAAACGGTCCTGGCGGTCTGCGGGAGTCAGCGGCATCGGAGGAGCAGAGATTACCCGAGCCTCAGCCAAGGACGAGCACCGAGATGAACGCTGCGATGGTGCGCGACGCGATGGCGGATCGATCATGGGGCCTTGACGTGCACGGAGTGGCTGCGGTGGAGCGCTGGACAAGAAAGGTCCCGCTGGATTGCACCACGCGCGTCGCCACTGTCCGCCTCCTCCGCCGCAACCACGGCGCAACCGGGGGCGCGGTAGCTATCGCATCCCGCTGCGTTTCAGCAAGCAGGCGGGCCTGTTGAAACGCGCGAGCACGCGTGCATGTCCAACTTCGAATGCTGCGCATGGACCGAAAGGGACGCACGGGTGGCCTCGTGCGCGTGCGCTGCCCACGGGCTCAGGTGTTCACCTTGACGCGCGTGACTTCACTTCGTCCACGCGCGTGCGCGCGGATCACGCGTCGTCACGGCCCAGGTTCACCACCGCCATCAGCCGCGCCACCACGGCCTCCGCGCCCTGGTGCAGCCGTGAGCCGTCCCACAGCGCGGGGGACGTGTGGCCGCCGCGCTCCCGCCAGTCCTTCTCCACCTCTTCGTAGGTGAGGTTGCGGAAGCGCACGCGGTCCTCCAGCGCGTGGTCCGTGACGAAGCGGCGCGCGGTGGCGGACGGCGGATCCGCGATGCGGTGGAACAGCTCCAGGACGGGCGACTCGGGCGTGCTCATGACTTGAGCCGCATCATGCGCCGTCCGAGCCCCGGAACGCGAAAAGGGTGGAGCGCCGGTCCCCACGTCCTTGGGGGATTCGGAGCACCACCCTTCCGGTACCGCACGCGCGCCCAAAGAAGGGGCGCGGGTGAGCCCCTTAGCGGGACTCGGAGGCGCTGATGCGCGCGGCCTCGCGGCGCACCGCGGCCTGCTCCAGCGCGTAGCGCGCGTCCGCGGCGTTCAGGTCCTTGAGGCGCGCCTGGGCCTCTTCCATGCGGCGGCGGGCACCCGCGACGTCGATGCCGTTGACGTGCTCGGCGGCGTCTGCCAGCACCAGCACCTTGTCGTTGCTCACCTCCACGAAGCCGCCGGCCACGAAGTAGCGGTCCTGCTTCCCCGCCTCGATGAGGGTGAGCGTGCCCGGCTCCACCAGCGACAGGAACGGCGTGTGGCCGGGACGCACGCCGAACAGGCCCTCTCCGCCCGGCACGATGGCCTCGTCGGCCTGCACGGACAGGATGCGCTTCTCGGGGGTGACGATCTCGACAGTCAGCTTGGCCATGAAGGTCCTCGTGCTACCGCACTACCGCATCAGAAAGTCAGCCGCTGGGTCTTCACACCCACCGGCTCGAACTCCACCACCCCAGCGTCCGTCAGGCGCGGGCCCCTGCCCGGGATGCCCAGCGTGCCCTCCAGCCACTTGAGGTGGTGGGCCATCTGCCGCACTTCCGACAGCTGCTTCGTCGTCATCAACTCCGTCAGCCGCCGCTCCTGGAGCTTCTGCCCGGTGCGGTCGAACTGGGCGGCCACCATCACCCGCGCCCACGCCAGGCTCTGGCCCTTCGTCCTCTTCTTGCTGGGGAGCGGCTTGCCCTTCTCCACCAGCGGGTAGAGCACCCAGACCTTCTCCCCGTCGTTGGACGCGAAGTAGAGGTCGTCCACCGTCCCCACGCACACGTCCGCCGACCAGAGGGGCCCGCTCTCCTTGAGCATCTCCAGCCGGCACTTCCCCACGCCCACGTCCACCGAGCGGACGCTGTAGAGGCCGTTCGCGCTCACCCGTGCCCGGCTGCCGCGCTCCTCCGCCAGGGCGGAAGGCGCGGCACCACAGACGAGCAAGGCGAGCGCGACGGTCAGGCGCATGGGAGCTTTACCTTACGCCGCCGCCAGCCTGCTGGCCTTCTCCCGCGCCTCTTCGATGGTGCCCACCATGTAGAAGGCGGACTCCGGGAGGTCGTCGTGCTTGCCGTCCACGATCTCCTTGAAGCTGCGGATGGTGTCCTGGAGCTTCACGTAGCGGCCGTCCAGACCCGTGAAGACCTTGGCGACGAAGAACGGCTGGGACAGGAAGCGCTGGATCTTCCGGGCGCGCGCCACGGACAGCTTGTCCTCTTCGGAGAGCTCGTCCATGCCGAGGATGGCGATGATGTCCTGGAGCTCCTTGTAGCGCTGCAGGACACCCTGGACGCGGCGGGCCACGGAGTAGTGCTCGGCGCCCAGCACGTCCGCGGACAGGATGCGGCTGGTGGAGTCCAGCGCGTCCACGGCGGGGAAGATGGCGAGCTCCGCGATGGAGCGGCTGAGCACCGTGGTCGCGTCCAGGTGGGCGAACGCGGTCGCGGGGGCCGGGTCCGTCAGGTCGTCCGCGGGCACGTAGATGGCCTGCACGGAGGTGATGGAGCCCTTGGTGGTGGAGGTGATGCGCTCCTGCAGGCCGCCCATCTCCGTGGCGAGCGTGGGCTGGTAACCCACCGCGCTGGGGATGCGGCCCAGGAGGGCGGACACTTCCGAGCCGGCCTGGGTGAAGCGGAAGATGTTGTCCACGAAGAGGAGCACGTCACGGCCCTCCACGTCGCGGAAGTACTCCGCCATGGTCAGCGCGGACAGGGCCACGCGGGCGCGGGCGCCGGGCGGCTCGTTCATCTGGCCGTACACGAGGACCGCCTGGCTCTTCTCCAGGTTGTCGGTCTGGATGACCTTGGTCTCCTGCATCTCGTGGTACAGGTCGTTGCCTTCGCGGGTGCGCTCACCGACGCCGGCGAACACGGAGAAGCCGCCGCGCTCCACGGCCACGTTGCGGATGAGTTCCTGCAGGAGCACCGTCTTGCCCACGCCGGCGCCGCCGAACAGGCCGATCTTGCCGCCACGGGTGTAGGGGGCGAGCAGGTCGATGACCTTGATGCCGGTCTCGAACATCTGCACGCGCACGTCCTGCTCCGTGAACGGAGGGGGGGCGCGGTGGATGGGCCAGTACTCGGTGGCGTTCACCGGGCCCATTTCGTCCACCGGCTCGCCGGTGACGTTCATGATGCGGCCCAGGGTGGCCTTGCCCACCGGCACCTGGATGGGGGCGCCCGTGCTGCGCACCGGCATGCCACGGCCCAGGCCCTCGGTGGAGTCCATGGCGATGCAGCGCACGGTGTTCTCGCCCAGGTGCTGCGCCACCTCGATGGTGAGGTTGTCCTTCTCCGCGCCCAGGTTGGGGTTGGTCAGCTTGAGGGCGGCGTACACCTCAGGGAGCCCGCCGGGCGGGAACTCCACGTCGACCACGGGGCCGAGAACCTGCGTGATCTTGCCAGTCGTCGGGACTTGAGCGCTCATGGGACTCCTCTGCCTTGTCTCGTGTGGCGAGCGGCCGGGGCGCCGCCGCCCGTCAGGAAATCGAACCCCGAAGAGGGGTGTGGGCGGGCCCCCTTTACCGGGGGGTGCCCGGCAGGGTCAAGCCTCCCGGGTCCGCGCACGTAAGTCCCGCTTAGCGGAGCGGTGTCCCGCACGCCAGTCCCTTGCTGTTCCCCTCTGTCCCGCCTGCCCGGTGGGGGGGCCTGAGTGGGGGGTCTGAAAATACGAAGGGCCCGTGCCCGGCGCTCGTGGGAGCGCGAAGCATCGGGCCCTCCTGGGGGTGCTGCCGGGCGGGAGGCGGGCTACTTGAGGGCCTCGGCGCCGGAGACGATCTCCATGAGCTCCTTGGTGATGACCGCCTGGCGGGTGCGGTTGTAGAGCAGGGTGTAGCTGGAGATCATGTCCGTGGCGTTGTTGGTGGCGTTCTCCATGGCGCTCATGCGCGCGCCCTGCTCGCTGGCCACGCTCTCCAGCAGCGCCCGGTACAGCTTGATGTTCACCGCCTGGGGCACCAGCCGGTCCAGCACGGCCTGGCGGGACGGCTCGTACTTGAAGTCCACCAGGGCGGGCGCGGCGGCCACGGTCTCCGGGGTGGGCGTGGCGGCGGCCTTCGCCGTGGCGGGCTGCAGCGGCAGCAGCTGCGACACGACCACGTTCTGGGTGATGGCGGAGACGAACTCGTTGTAGACGACGTAGACCGCGTCGACCTCATCGTTGAGGAAGGCGGCGGCCAGCTCTTCCGCGACGTTGGCGGCGGAGCGGTAGTTCAGCGTCGCGTACAGGCCGGCGAAGTCCTTGCGGATGGACTGGCCGCGGTTGCGGAAGAAGTCGTTGCCCTTGCGGCCCACCGTGGAGACGCGCACCTGGAGGTTGCTGTTCTCGTACAGGTAGCGGTTGGCGCGGCGGATGACGTTGGAGTTGAAGCCGCCGGCGAGGCCGCGGTCGGACGTGAGGAGCAGCAGCTCCACGCGGCGGATGGGGCGGGTGGCGAGCAGCGGGTGCGCCAGCTCCTGGTCGGCGGAGCGCACGGCCAGCTCGGAGATGATCTGCTCCAGCGTCTGCGCGTACGGGCGGGCGGCGAGGATGGCGTCCTGCGCCTTCCGAAGCTTCGCGGCGGAGACCATCTTCATGGCCTTGGTGATCTGCCGCGTGTTCTTCACCGAGCGGATGCGCTTGCGGATGTCGCGAAGGGACGCCATGGACCGGAAACTCCTCTGAGACGTGCGGCGCGCGCCCCGTGACAGCCCGGGCTGGCCATGAGGGACGGCGGGCCCCCTATATAGGCGGGGCGGGGGCCGGTCAACGGCGGGGTGCCCGGACGTAGGCCCCCTGCCAGCCTCCAAAGCCCGCCGCCACAGCCGTCCGGGGGCCGGGCGGGCGTGACCAGTTCCCGGCAGAGGGCCGCGAGTGGTGCTTTCCGACCGGGGCGCGCCGGAAGAGAATGGCCCCTTCCGACTGTTCCGCGGGGTCCATGAAGGCTGGCGGCACGACCAGGGTGTGGGTACGCAGGGGCCTGGGGCTGCTCGGGCTGGCCCTGGCCGTCCTGCTGGGTCTGTCCCACTTCGTGCGCCTGCGCTACCAGGGCCGCATCGTGCCGCTGGCCGTGGCTCCGGAGGCCCCCGTGGCCCTGGTGTTCGGGGCGGGGCTGGCGCCGGGCGCGGTGCCGTCGCCGGTGCTGGCGCAGCGGCTGGACGCGGCCATCGCGCTCTGGCGGCAGGGCAAGGTGCGGTCGCTGCTGGTGAGCGGGGACAACTCCGCGCCCTTCCACAACGAGACGCGGGCCATGCGGCGCTACCTGCTGGAGCACGGGGTGCCGGCGGACGCGGTGGTGGGAGACGAGGCGGGGCTGTCCACCTACGACAGCTGCCTGCGGGCGCACTCGGTGTTCGGCGCGAACCGGGCGGTGCTCGTCACGCAGCGCTTCCACCTGTCGCGGGCGCTCTTCATCGCCAACTCGGTGGGCATCGACGCCTGGGGCGTGGCGGCGGACGAGGGGCGGGCGACTCCCTGGCGCTACACGGTGCGCGAGACGCTCTCCCGGGTGCTGGCGCTGGGGATGGTGCTGCTGGAGGTGAAGCCCGGCAGCACTGACGGCCAGCCGCCGACGGCTCCTCGCTGACGGGGTCCGGGCCCGCCAGGCAGGCGGGCGGCGTCCATTGCCGCTCCCGTCCGGGGGGACCATTTTCGAAGGGACACGGAAGCTTTTCTCAACCGTCCCTGTCGAGGAGACCCCATGCGGTTCAACAAGCTCGGAGACGAGGATGTGGGCGAGTCCACCTCGCTGCGCCACCGGAACCCGGACACTGGAGAGGACGAGATCAACATCACGGACCAGGACCTGGCCCTGTCGCCCCCCATGGAGGAGGAGGCGGATGCGCGGGACATCCTGCCGGATCAGATCCAACGCTTCGGCCGGGGGGATGAGGAGGAAGAGGAGCGCGAGCTGACCGCGCAGCCCGACGAACCCGGCCCGCGCGCCCAGTCGCCGGACCTGCTGCCCGAGGGGTAGCCGGGTCCAGCAATCGGGTGCGGCGTAAGAACAGGGCGCGTCCCAGGACATGGGACGCGCCCCTTGTTTCAGGCGGGGCCTCCGAGGGAGGCCCCGTGCGGCTCAGGACCGACGGCGCGAGGACTTCTTCGCGGCGGCCTTGCCCGTGGCCTTCTTGGCGGCCCCGCGCGTGGATGCGCCCTTCTTGGCGGCGGCGCCCTTCTTCGGGGCAGCCCCCTTCTTCACGGCGGCCTTCTTCGCGGTGGCGCCCTTCTTCGGGGCAGCACCCTTCTTCGCGGTGGCGCCCTTCTTCGCGGCAGCCTTGCCCGTGGCCTTCTTCGCGGTGGCAGCCTTCTTCGCGGCGGCCTTGCCCGTGGCCTTCTTCGCGGCCCCACGCGCGGGCGCGGCCGTCTTCGCGGCAGCCTTGCCCGTGGCCTTCTTCGCGGTGGCACCCTTCTTCGCGGCGGCCTTGCCCGTGGCCTTCTTCGCGGCCCCACGTGCAGGCGCGGCCTTCTTCGCGGCGCCCTTCTTGCCAGCCGCCTTGCGCGCTCCCGCCTTGGTGGAGACGGCTTCGGTCGGCGCCTCCGCTTCGGCGGCTTCGGCCTTCTTCGTGGCGGCCTTGCCCGTGGACTTCTTCGCGGGGGCGGACGGCGTCTCGGTGACAGCCTTCTCGCGGCGGGCTTTCTTCACGGCGGGGCGCTTGGGCTCGGGCTCCTCGAACAGCTCCTCCTGTTCGGCGGGTTCGGCCTCCTCCTCGCTGGACACCTCGGCCTCCCCGGCTTCGAACTCGTCGGCGGACTCCGCGGCTTCGAGCTCCTCCTCCTCGTCGGCCTCCTCTTCCTCGCCCGCGTCACGGGCCAGGGCGGCCAGGGCGCTCGAGTAGTCGCCGCCACGGCCAGCGGGAGCCTCCTCGTCCTCCTCCGCCTGCGCGGCAGCACCGGACAGCGCGCCCTGGAGCACGGCGTTCATGGCGCGCGCGAAGGTCCGCTCCCCGAAGCTCTCCACCTCTTCCACGGGCGGAATCAGCACCTCGAGCATGTCCTTGAGCGCGCGGTACAGCCGCATCTCCTTCTTCTCGCCGTCAAAGGTGCCGAAGACCCAGGTGTCCCCGTCCAGCGCGTCCACCCAGCCAGGCAGCGGCCCGCCGCCGTCCCCCTGCTCCTCCATCGCGGACTTGCGCGCGACGAACAGGTGCCGGTGCGCCCCCTTCAGCCCGAAGCGCCAGACGCCCGCGGCCGGCAGACCCACCACCATCAGCCGGGTCTTCTCCAGGACGCTGGGCTCCCCCTCGTCGCCACGCAACGGGAACAGCCGCACCTCACCCTGGAACTCACCGCCGTTGAGCGACTGGTACAGGTCCGCCAGGTCCTCGGGGAACGGGACGCCGCACTCCGTCTCCGCGCGGCGGACCTCCTCCGCCAGCACACCCACCGAGGTCGCCTTCGCCGACTTGCGCAGTGCCTCCAACCACTCGTGCATGACCCCTCCACGACATCGACAGCCACCAGGGCTCGCACCTTATGGCGCCTTGGGCCCTCGTGAGCAGTGTGCATGTCGGGTTTCGTCCACCCGACGTCCTGTAGACATACCTGGACAACCTGACACGCCCGCCCCTCCATCCCTCCAGGCCGCCTGCCCCGGGTCCAGGCAACCCGCATGGAAGCCCGGTCCCCCGGGCGTTAGGAAGGGCGCCATGGCGCATCCCGTAAGCATCGAGGCGACGACCGAGACCTTCGACTCGCTCGTCATGGAGCCCCGCGACGAGCTGGTGGTGGTGGACTTCTGGGGCCCCGGCTGCCCGAACTGCGACATCTACGCCGCCGCCGAACCGGAGCTCCTCAAGGAGCTGGACGGCGCCCCCATGCGCGTCGTCAAGGTCAACGCCTACGAACACGAGGCCCTGGCCACCCGCTTCGGCCTGTACGGCATCCCCACCTTCCTGCTGTTCCGCAACGGCAAGCTGCTGGGGAAGATGAGCCAGTACTACGGCAAGCCGTACTTCCTGGGCGTCATCCGGGACCACCTGCCCGGCGGCGCCAAGGCCCAGGCCTGAGCGTTCAGTCCCGGTAGCCGCGCGCCTGCAGCCGGAACAGGTGCGCGTATCGCCCGTCCAGCGCCATCAGCTCGTCGTGGCTGCCCAGCTCCTGCACCGTGCCGTTGTGGAGCACGGCGATTTGATCCGCCATGCGCACCGTGGAGAAGCGGTGCGAAATCACGATGGCGATGCGGTCCGCGGCCAGCGCCTGGAAGCGCTCGAAGAGGGCGTGCTCCGCCTCCGCGTCGATGCTGGCCGTGGGCTCGTCCAGGATGAGCACCTCCGCGTCGTCGCGCATGAAGGCGCGAGACACCGCCAGCTTCTGCCACTGGCCGCTGGACAGCTCCTGGCCCTTCTCGAACCAGCCGCCCAGCATCGTGTCGTACTGGGCCGGCAACGCCGCGATGACCGAGTTCGCCCCGCCCTGCTCCGCCGCCCGTTCGATGGCGGGCCGGTCCTCCAGCGCGGGCACGTGTCCCAGGCCGATGTTCTCCGACACACTGAACTGGTAGCGCACGAAGTCCTGGAACACCGCCCCGAAGCGGCCGCGCAGGTCGTCCGCGTCCATCTGGGCCGTGTCCACGCCGCCGTAGAGAATCTGGCCTTCGGAGGGCTCGTACATGCGCAAGAGCAGCTTCACCAGCGTGCTCTTCCCCGCGCCGTTCTCCCCCACCAGCGCCAGCTTCTGGCCGGGCTTGAGCGTGAGGTTCACGTTGCGCAGCGCCCACGCGTCCTTGCCCGCGTAGCGGAAGGACACGTCGCGCAGCTCGATGGCGTTGTTCCTTCCTCGCGGCGGTGAGACGGCGGGCAGGAGCCTCGGCGCGTTCTCCAACGTGGGGATGTCCAGGTAGGCGAAGAGGTTGCTCATGAAGAGCGCGTCCTCGTACATGGAGCCCACGCTGGTGAGGATGCCCTGGAACGCGGCCTGCCCCTGCCGGAACACGGCCAGGTACAGCACCATGTCACCCACGGAGATGCCGCCGGCCGCCGCGCGGCTCGCCACGAAGAGATAGCAGCCGTAGAAGGCCGCCAGCGACAGGAGGCCCAGGCCCAGGCCCCACACCATGCGCTTGCGCGCGAGCGCCCGGTCCTCCGCGAAGAACTTCTGGAACAGGTCGCGGTAACGGCCCAGCACCAGCGGCCCCAACCCGAAGAGCTTCACCTCCTTCACGGTGCTGTCGCGCGTGAGGATCCACTCCAGGTAGTTGAGCTTGCGGCCCTCCGGCGCGCGCCACGAGTACAGCCGGAAGCCCTCCGCCGCCAGCCGCGCCTCCGCGATGAACGCGGGGATGGACGCGGCGAGCAGCACCACCACGCTCCACGGCGACAGCGCCACGAGCAGCACCGCGTAGGTGGACAGGGTGATGACGTTGCGCACGATGCTGAACGCCTGCATCACCAGCGACAACGGGCGCGCGTTCGCCTCCCGCCGCGCGTTCTGCATCTTGTCGTAGGTGTCCGAGTCCTCGAAGTGCTTGAGCTCCAGGTCCAACGCCTTCTGGAGGATGCGCTCGTTGAGCAGGTTGCCCAGGTGCGCGCGCAGGAGGTCCTTGGTGAGCGTGAGCCCCCGCTCCACCACCGCGGAGGCCACCATCAGCGCGAACTCCGTGGCCACCAGCCCCACCACGCGCGAGTTCGCCACCACGTCGCCCTTCGCCGCGGCCACCACCGTGTCGACGATGAGCTTGCCCACCCACGCGATGCCCGCCGGCAGCACCGCCGCCACCAGCGTGAGCACGCCGAGCACCACCGCGCCTCGGGGGCTCGCCCGCCAGAAGAGGTGGAAGGTGCCGGGCAGCTGCTTGAAGAGGACGCCCGCGTTCTTCAGACGGGCCCGGAGCGATGGCGGTGTCGACGGCGTGGGAGGTGGCAAGGTGCCGCCCCTCATAACGCCTCGACGCCCGCCGCGCTGGACTTCCCTGCTTTCAGGAAGCCGGTGCGCCCCCGCCGTCCGGCAGGGTGGAGGGCGGGGCGGCGTGCCGCGAGATGAGCACGTCGCAGCGCGAGTGCCGCAACACGCCCTCGGTCAACGCGGTGGGCGGATTCGCGGAGGACATGCCCAGCGTGAGCAGGTCCGAGTCGCGATCCCAGGCCTCCGCGAGGATGCACTCGCACGGGTCTCCGAAGCGCAGGCGGATCTCCATCGCCCGGCCCGTCTCCCGGTACGGCGCCAGGAAGCGCCCGAGCGCCCTTCGCGCCGCGTCCTCGCGCTCCTGCCGCAGCCCCAGCTGCCGCGTCAAGGGGACATCCTCACGGCGCAGGGCCTCCTCCTCCTCGCGCAGGTCCACCACGTGCAGCACCTCGATGGGGGTCGAGGCCGGACACAGGCGCATCGTCAGCTCCAGCGCGCGGCGGGACTCCCGTGAGAAGTTCACCGCGACGAGGGGCCGGTGGTAGACGCGGCCCGGGTGCGGCATCACCACCAGCACGGACGCGTCAACCTCCCGCACCAGCCGCATCACCATGGCGTCGTCCGGCAGCGGCTTGGCCGGTTGGGGCAGGTGCGGCCAGCCCACCACCAGCACCTCCACGCCCTGGTCCTTCGCCAGCTCCGCCGCCTCGTGCGGCGCGTCACCGGTGCGCAGCTCCTCGCGAACATCCACGTCGGGCCGCTGCCGCAGCCGCTTCGCCGCGGACGTCACCGAGCGGCGCAGGCACTGCTCTCCGTCCACCGTCCCATCCGGGCCGGAGTGGCCGTCCAACCGCGGGCTCACGTGCAGCACGCTGAAGGCCGCCCCGTGCGCGAGCGGGAGTCGCAGCGCGCGGGCGAGCGCGAACTCTGACTGCAGCGAGAAGTCCAACCCCACCGCCACCCGCCGCAGCCCCCGCTGGGCGCGCAGGAGGCCGTCAGGCAGCAGGGGCAGGCTCCTTCGGGAAGACACGTTTGGCCTCATCTCGACTCCCTTCCACCTCACCGATGGGACGCACTGCGCGGATGGGTTCTCCGCCTCGCGCGAGCACTCATCGACATACATTCAGGCCCGTCGGTGGATGTGCCACCCGTCTTTTGCGGGGACGCTGCGTCCTCAGCCTGGCGGCGGGGCACGCGAGCGGCGTGGCCCGGCGGCCGCTCCGGCGAGGGCAGGCGGACAGGCATTCCATCCTCTGGACGCCGTCCTGCTTCTGTAACGTTTTCAGGGCGCCCCACCGCTTCGTTCAAGGACTCCAGGGCAGGCATGCGTTCAGGGCCGCCATTTCAACGGTTTGAGACGTTCACCGCAGGACCTTGGGGCATGGGGGTGTTTTCAGAGGCTCGGCCAGCCCTTTGCAAAGACCTCTGACCGGCTTCTCACGAGGCCATGGGCGGCGGGTCGGACGGCAGGTCGCAAGGGAGCGGGAACATGCGCGGGGTCATCACCGGACGTGAGGTGGTTTCCAACCTGGGACTCATCTACCGGGAGTTCGGGACAGCCTGTGTGTTGCGCTGCCTCTGGGTGATGCTCAGCGGGAAGTCCACCACCTTCCTGGAGGTGGCGTGTCCCTGCGAGAAGATGCGGCAGTGAGCACGCGCCGCTGAAGACAGCTCGGGCCGCGGGAAGCACCAGCTTCCGCGGCCCGAACAGTTTCAACGGCGGTGTGAGGTGTGTTGCTAGCGCTGATACGGATCCGCGTCACCGCGACGCACTTCCTCGCGCTCGTCGACCTTGTCCTTGATGGCGTGCTTCACGTCCTCGACCACGCCCTTGACCTTGCCCTTGAGCGTGTCCGCCTTGCCTTCGGCTTCCAGCGAACGGTCGCCCGTCGCCACGCCCACGGTTTCCTTCACCTTGCCCTTGGCCTTGTCAGTCCACTCGCCCATGGCGTCCTCCTGACGTCGGTGTGTGAATCGTTGTGGAGGACAACGTGCGCACGTCATGGGCGGGCGGCAGGTGACGGTGGCTCGTCCGCACGGCCGCCCTGCTCGGACCGGGACAAGCCCGAATGTCAGGCAATGGACATTGCACGGCGCGCGCTGAAACGACACGCGCCCTGCCCTGCCTACCCGTTGCGCCCCTGTTATTCGCGGAGACCCGGGAGTCTGGCTCGCAAGACGAAGACGTTGCATTGACGCATCCGCACTTCGCCCTCAGGCTTGAGCCGTTCGACTGGATCCGTCACCCGATGACACAGCCATCCCCCCCCTCGACCCAGGCGCTGCTCTTCAAGCTGCTCTTGCTGCGCACGCTGGTCGTCACGGTGGCGGTGGCGCCGGCCATCTACGTCGACATGCAGCTGCTGGACGTGGACGCGAGCCACACGGGGTTCGTGCTGGGCGTCGTCACGCCCATCGTCATTGGCGGGCTGGCGCTGGTGGTGCCCATTGGCGCGGTGGGTGCGCTGTTGCGGTACGCGGTGGAGGCGAAGGCGAGTCCCGCGGAGCGGCTGGGGCGGCTGTTGCGGCTGCCGGGCGTGCTCACGTTCGTGGAGGCGCAGGCGGGCTGGTTCCTGGGCGGCATCTTCTTCAACGGCGCCATTGGTCTGGCGCTGGACCGGCCGCCGCGCGTCATCCTGGTGGGCGTGGCGGTGGCGATGAGCGCGGGGCTCTTCAGCGCGCCCATCATGTACATGCTCTACGAGAAGGCGCTGGCGGCGGTGACGCTGGAGGCGTTCCGCCGCGCGCCGCACGAGCGCCCCGCGGGAGAAGGGCTGTTCCTGCCCCGGCAGAGCTGGTTCCTGCCGGCCATCGTCGTGTCCGCGCTGTTGATTACGTGCATCACGAGCATCGCCACGTTGCAGCTGCGGCTGGAGAAGAACCTGTCGTCGCTGGCGGACGACCTGGAGCTGTCGGGCGAGTACCGGGGCGCGGCGCGGGTGCGCTCGCGCATCCAGCCGTTGCAGCGTGATTTGACGCTGCCGGTGGCGTTCCTGGGCGGGTTCGCGGCGCTGGGGGCCATCTTCACGGCGGCCTGGGCGGCGCGCCGGCTGGCGCAGGGGGCGAGGGCGGTGGGTGCGTCGCTGGACGCGCTGGTGGAGGGCCGCGCGTCTCCGCCGCAGTGGGTGTCCACGGATGAGCTGGGCGATTTGTCCGCGCGCACGTGGCTGCTCTACGAACAATTGCAGGAGCTGCCCCGGGCGCTGAGTTCGTCCGCGGGGCACCTGGCGAAGGCGGGCACGCGGCTGACGGAGGCGAGCGACCAGCAGAACCGGACGCTGTCGCGGCAGGCGTCGGCCATCCACCAGGCGCGCACGACGGCACAGGAAATCCAGCAGATGTCGAAGCTGGCGGCGAGCCGCGCGGGGAGCGTCCTGCAGGTGGCGGAGCGCGCCGCGGCGATGGGCAAGCTGGGCGAGGAATCGCTGGCGGGCACGGAGCAGGGGCTCGACGACATCCGCGGCCTGACGCACGGGTTGAATCAGCAGGTGGTGGACCTGGGCACGCGGGCTCGCGAGGTGGGCCGGGTGTCGGAGGTGGTGAAGTCGCTGGCGGACCAGTCGCACATGCTGGCCATCAACGCGGCCATCGAAGCGAGCCGCGCGGGTGAGCAGGGCCGGGGCTTCGCGGTGGTGGCGCGGCAGATGCGCGAGCTGGCGGACCAGTCCATCAAGGCGACAGGCCAGGTGCGCGGGCTGCTGGAGGGCATGGAGACCGCGACGGGTGAGGCGGTGGTCACCGCGGACAAGAGCTCGGCGGGCGTGGAGGCGGCGCTGGTGCCGCTGCGCAAGAGCGGCGAGCGGCTGCGGGAACTCATCAAGCTGACGCATGAGTCCGCGTCGGCGGTGCGGCAGATTGCTGAAGCCGTGGCGCAGCAGCACGCGGGCGTGGATCAGCTGTTCGGCGCGGTCAGCGAGATGGATGAGCTGATGGCCGCGACGCTGCGACAGCTGGGCACGACGCAGGAGGCTGCGACGGCGGTGGCTCAGGCGACGGGGCAGGTGTCGGAGCTGGCGGAGCGGTACGTGTCGTAGTCTGGCATTCCGTCTGCCATTGCATTAGCCTCTACACCGGTCGAAAAACGGCGGACCGGTTCGGTGAGCCCCGGTCACTTCCATGGTGGAAGCGCTTGTCCGTCTCCTTCGGGATTCAGGACCCACGGCCCTTCGAAGGCATTCGTGTGCCTTCGCGAGGTCCACCATGAAGCTGAATCACCTTGATCTGCAGGTCCCCGACGTCCAGGCCACCGCCCGCTTCTTCACGCGCTACTGCGGCTTCACGTCGCACGCGAAGAACCATGACTCGCCCGCCATCGCCATGCTCGGCGGGACGGATGGCTTCGTGCTCATCCTCCAGCGCCGCAAGCGCGACTCCGACGTCTTCCCCGAGGACTTCCACGTCGGCTTCCTCCAGGACTCCGAAGCCCCCGTGCTCGCCTTCCATGAGCGCGTGAAGGCAGACGGCCTGGAGGTGTCCGACGTCATCCGCAACAACCGGGGCACCCTCGTCTACTGCCGCGCCCCGGGCGGCATCCTCGTGGAGGTGAGCTGCCGCCCCGGCGCCGCCTGACGCGCGCCCCTTCAGCCGCTCCGCGCCATGCGGAGCGGCGCCTGTTCTCCGGCGTCCTCCATGGGCGGCACGTACGGCCAGCCCTTCAGCGGACCCTTGCCGGCTTCGCGCGTGAGGTAGTCCGCCGCGATGTTCGCGCTCTCCATGATGGTCAGGAGCCCGCTTCCCGGGTGCGTCCCTCCGCCCACGAAGTACAGCCCCTCCACCTGGGCGTTCTTCACTCGCGGCCTCAGCGGGCCCAATTGCATCCAGGTGTGCGACAGGTTGAACACCGCTCCCCGGAACACGTTGAAGTCGTCCCTCCACGTCTCCGCCGTGAAGTAGCGCTCCGCCTTCACGTGCTCTCGCAATCCCTTGATGCCCACCTTCTCCAGCATCTTCGGGATGCGCTCGCGCAACGTCGCTTCCGTCTTCGCCCAGTCCACCGGGCGCGCCGTGTTGGGCGTGGGCACCAACACGTACAGCGTGGAGTGCCCCTTCGGTGCTCCCGTGCCGTCCGTCACTCCCGGGTTGCACACGTAGAAGGGCGGGTCGTCCACGTCCACCGTGCGGTCCTCCAGCGCGTCCTTGTCCGTGCGCCTCGCGCTCTCCGACAGGTAGATGAGGTGGTGCGGCAGGTCCGCGTACGTCGTGTCCAACCCGTAGTACGCCATGAACGTGCTGCACGAATACTTCGCCCGCTCCAACGCCCCGTCCGACAGCCTCGAGCCTTCCCGCAGCTCCGGCGCCAACAGCTTCTGCGCCGCGTACGCCAGGTCCGCGTTCACCACCACCGCGTCCGCGTCCAACATCTCGCCGCTCGCGAGCTTCACTCCCACCGCTCGCCCGGCCTCCGTGCGCACCTGCTCCACCGCCGTGCCCATCCGGAACGTCGCGCCCAGGTCCTGGGCGCACTTCATCATCCCTCGTGACAGCTCCCGGAAACCGCCCTGCACGTGCCACACGCCGAAGCACAGCTCGATGAACGGAATCACGCTGAACACCGAGGAGCACGTCGTCGGGTGCAGCCCCAGGTACTTCGACGGGTACGCCAGCGCGTATGTCATCCGGTCGTCGTGGAAGAACGAGTCCAGCTGCCGGTAGAGCGTCTGCCACGGCTTGAAGCGCAGCGTGGGCGCGAGCCTCCAGGGCGCGTAGTAGTCCAGGCTGCCCGCGTTCGTGCAGATGAACTTCTCGTACGCGAGCGCGTACTTCCTCCTCCCGTCCTCCATCCACTCCTGGAGCGCGCGCCCCTTCCCCGCTCCGAACTTCTCCAGGTCCTGGCCCATCCGCTCCAGGTCCCTCCGCGTGTCCAGGTGCGTGCCGTCCCAGAAGTGCACGCGCGTGTTCGGGTCCACCGGCACCAGCGTGACGTAGTCCTCCAACTGCTTCCCCGCGCGCCAGAAGATCTGCTTCAGGATGCCCGGCAGTTGGAGGATGGACGGGCCCGTGTCCACCGCGTACTCGCCGTCCTGCCCGAGCGTGAGGCCCTTCATCCGGCCGCCGGGCACCGCGTCCTTCTCCACCACGGTGACCCGGAAGCCCTGCCCCGCGAGGTTGATGGCGGCCGTCAGGCCTCCCGGGCCCGCGCCCACGACGATGACGTGCTGAACCATGTGCCTCACGATGCCCGGCCCCATGCCGCCTGGCGACTTCCCTTGAGGACGGCTCGGACAAAAAAGCGTTTCCGTCCGGGACTCCGGGCGTCCCGCCGAACGTTGGCTCCAGGCCGGACCCGCTCCCTCCCTTGGGAGCGTTCGCTGGAAGACGGGCCCACATCCTGAATCCCCAGGGTGCCCTGCCTCCTGTAGCCTGCGACGCGCATCCATGAATCCCCCCTCGGAGGCCCGCCCACAGGAAGTCCTGCTGTTCACCCTGGAGCGGCAGCGCTACGGCCTGCCCGTGGAGGACGTGCGCGAGCTGGTGCGCGCCGCGCGCCTCACGCCCCTGCCCCGGGCCCCTGACGTGGTGGAAGGCCTGCTCAACCTGCGCGGTGAGCTCTTGCCCGTGCTGGACCTGCGACGCCGCTTCCGCCACCCCGCTCGCGCCCTGTCGCCCATGGACCACTTCATCGTCGCCTCCGCCGGTGGACGGCTGGTGGCGATGCGCGTGGACCGGGCCGAGGGGCTGCACGCCGTCACCCCCGGGGAGTGGGACCCGTCTCCGCGGGAGCTGCCGGGCGTTGGGTATGTGGCCGGCGCCGCGAAGCTGACGGACGGGCTGGTGCTCGTGCACGACCTGCGCTCCTTCCTCTCCGAGGCGGAGGCGCTGCAACTCGACACCGCGCTCGGAGCCCTTCCGGAGCCTGCTTGATTGGCGGTGTCCTGCCCCCGGGATTCAAGGAGGTGCTCGCCCTGGTGGAGGAGCGCGCCGGGCTCGCCGCGCCCAGCTGCCTGGCCGCGGCGCTGGAAGGCATCCAGCGCGCCATGGCCCGCGCCAACCAGGACGACGTGGACGTCTACCTGCGCGAGGTGTCGTTCGACAACGCGCTCCTGGACGACCTGCTCACCGAGCTCACCATCGGGGAGACGTACTTCTTCCGCACCCACGAGCACTTCGACCACCTGCGCCGCGTGGTGCTGCCGGAGCTGCGCGAGCGTCAGGGGCCGGAACACCTGATGCGCGCGTGGAGCGCGGCGTGCTCCTCCGGCGAGGAGCCCTACTCCATCGCCGCGCTGCTGATGGCCGAGGGCTGGGAAGACCACATGACGGTGCGCGCGACGGACGTGTCGCGCACGGCGCTCCAACGCGCCCAGCAGGCCCGCTACACGGACTGGTCCCTGCGCGGCCCCTCCGCGGACCGCATGCGTCCCCACCTCAAGCAGGAGGGCCGCTTCTACCAGCTGTCGCAGGACGTGAAGCGCCGCGTACAGCTGGGCTACCTCAACCTGGCGCTGGAGACATGGCCCTCGGCGGAGAGCGGCCTGTGGCAGCTGGACGTCATCTTCTGCCGCAACGTCCTCATCTACTTCAACCGCGCCACCATCGAGGGCGTGGCGCGCAGGCTCCATGCGTCCCTGGACGACGGCGGGTACCTGTTCACGGGGCCGTCGGATCCGCCGCTCGGGGACTACGCGCCGTTCGAGCCCGTCCTCACGGAGTGGGGCGTGCTGTACCGCAAGCCCCTGGCCGGCTCGAACGCCGGGCACTTCGTCCCGCTCCAGCCCCTGGCGCCGCTGCGCGCGGATGGCACTCCCTTCACCGTGGGCACGCCGGGTGCTGTCTCCAGCGGTCGTCCCGGAGCGGGTTCGCTCCCCGCGGTGGCCCCTGGCGCCTCCGCGTCTCCGGGAGCCCGGCCGTCTCCGGCGGGAGGTTCCTCAGGAGTCGCGCCGGGGACGTTCACCACCGGAGCGGATGGTGCGACCGCGGGTGTCTCCCCACTGTGGGCGTCCGGGACCGGAACGTCAGCCTCGGGGGCCGGCTCTTACGGCGGCGCTCCCGCTTCGGGCCTCGGGCCTGCCGGCGGTGGTGCGCCCTCGTCGGTGGGAACCGTCTCCGGCGGCGCTCCCGCTTCGGGGGCACCGGCGGCTCGCACCGGTGATGCCTCCACGTCCGGCACGCGCACCCGCTTCACGCTCAGCGTGGAGGCCCTGGAGGCCGTGCGGGTGGCGCTGGCCCGCGGCGACTGGCGCGAGGCGGCCCGGCGGGCGGGGGCCCAATCGGCCGATCCGGAGGGCGCCCTGGCCGCGGTTCGTGCACTGGCCAACCTGGATCCGCGCGCGGCGCTGTTCGCCTGCGAGGAGGCCTCGGTTCGTCACCCACTGGTCGCCGGTCTGCGCTATCTGGAGGCCCTGCTGCTCCTGGGACAGGCGCGGCTGTCCGACGCGGAGAGAGCCGCCCGGCAGTCGCTCTATCTGGAGCCGGGGCTCGCGGTGGGCCACCTGCTCCTGGGTCACTTGCTGCGCCGGCAGGACCAGTCCGCCGCCGCGGCCCGGTCCTACCGCGAGGCGGAAGGACTGTGCCGGAAGCTGTCGCCAGAGGCGCTGGTGCCGCTGGCGGAAGGTGAGCGGGCCGGAGCGCTGGCGGACGTGGCCCGCGCGGAGTGGCGGCGCCTGGAGCGGACGGAAGGCTAAAGAGGCGAGCGGATGCCGAAGCGCGAGGGAAACATCGACTGGGACAAGGCCCGGGCCCGTCTGGAAGCGCTGGAGCGCGCCACCGAGGCGCGCGACACCTTCACCGACGAGGCGGCCCTCGCCGCGCTCGACGCTCGCGCCCTCTTGCTGGCCCGCCCGGCGGAAGTCCCCGTGCTGCCCGGCAGCCAGCGGGAGATGGTCCGCTTCCGGGCCGCGGGCCAGCTGTATGCCCTGGAGTCGCGCTTCATCCTGGAGGTCATGCGCGCGCCGGAGCTCACCCTGCTGCCGGGCGCGCCGCCGCTGTTGCGCGGCCTGACGTTGCTGCGCGGAGAAGTGCTGCCCGTGGTGGAGCTGGCGCCGCTGTTCGGCCGGCCCGCGGCGCAGGGCACCGGCCCCGTGCTGGTGGTGGGCACGGCCCGCGCGGAGCTGGGCCTGCGCACGGATGAGGTGATGGAGGTGGCGGTGCTGTCGGGCACGGAGCTGTTGCCCGCGCCCTCCTCCCTGGAAGAGGAAGCGGGCGCGCTGGTGTCCGGCGTCAGCCCCGACGGCACGCTCGTCCTGGAGGGAGAGGCCCTCCTCGCCGACGAGCGTCTCGTGTTCGAGCTTTCCGAAGAAGGAGTCGCATGAGCATCGGGAATCGCATCGCGCTGGGCTTCGGGCTGTCCCTGCTGGTCCTGCTGATCATCGCCGGAGTGGCCTTCCAGGGCGCCCAGCAGCTCACCACCACCACCGAGGGCCTGCTGGAGGCCCACAACAACTACAAGCTGCTGCGCGAGGTGCGCGCCCTCATCGTGGACGCGGAGACCGGTCAGCGCGGCTTCATCCTCACCGGCGACGAGTCCTACCTGCGCCCGTACCAGAACGCCCTCACCGAGCTGCGCACGGACCTGGACGCCCTGCGCCCCGCGATGGCGAAGTACGCCGACCAGCGCTCACGCTTCGTGAAGCTGGAGCCGATGGTCGTCAGCAAGCTGGATGAGCTGTCAGACACCGTCCGCATGCGCCGGGAGCAAGGCTTCGAGGCGGCCCAGGCCGTGGTGAAGACCAACCGGGGCCAGCGGGAGATGGAGGCCATCCGGGAGATCATCACGGAGATGCGCGAGACCGAGGAGGACCGCTGGAAGCAGTACTCCGACGCCGCCACCCAGGCCGCGCAGCGCAGCGTCTGGGTGCTGGCGCTGGGCACCCTCCTGGGGCTGGCCATCGTGGGTGTGGGCAGCTTCGTCATCACCCGCGGCATCACCGACCCCCTGCGCAAGCTCACCTTCGGCGCGGAGCAGCTGGGCAAGGGCGACCTCACCCACCGCATCGACGTGCGCGGCAAGGACGAGATGGCCGACCTGGCGGGCGCCTTCAACGCCATGGCGGAGCGCCGCCATCAAGCGGAAATCCAGCTGGCGAAGCAGTCCGAGCAGCGCGAGCACACGCTCAAGACCGTGGCGGAGTTCGTCAACCAGCTGGCCGGCGCGTCCTCCGAAATCCTCGCCAGCACCACCGAACAGGTGGCCGGCGCCCAGGAGCAGGGCACCGCCGTCACGGAGACGGTGAGCACCATCGAGGAGATCACCAAGACGTCGGAGGAGGCCGCCGGCCGCGCCCGCGCGGTGAGCGAGTCCGCCCGTCACTCGGAAGAGGTGGGCCGCTCCGGCCGCCGCGCCGTGGAAGAGGCCGTGTCCTCCATGGGTGCCGTGCGCGACCAGGTGGAGTCCATCGCGTCGCGCATCCTCGCCCTGGCCGAGCAGGCCCAGGCCATTGGCGACATCATCACCACCGTCAACGACATCTCCGAGCAGACGCACATGCTCGCGCTCAACGCGTCCATTGAAGCGAGCCGCGCGGGCGAGCACGGCCGCGGCTTCGCCGTCGTCGCCTCCGAGGTGAAGGCCCTGGCGGACCAGTCCAAGAAGGCCACCGCGCAGGTGCGGCAGATCCTGGGTCAAATCCAGAAGGCCACCCACGGCGCGGTGATGACCACGGAGGAGGGCACCAAGAGCGTGTCCGCCGCCACGCGCGTCGTCACCGAAGCGGGCGCCACCATCCAACAGCTGGCGGACCTGCTCACGCAGGCGTCGCTCACGGCCGCGCAGATCGCCGCGTCCGCCAACCAGCAGGCCACCGGCATCGGGCAGATCCGCCAGGCGATGCACGACGTGAACCAGGCCACGCAGCAGGGGCTCATCTCGTCGCGGCAGACGGAGCGCGCGATGCAGGACATCAACGCCATGGGCCAGAAGTTGAAGGGGCTGCTCGGGGAGTTCGGGCGCTAAGCCATGCCCATGGACCGCGACAGGCTGGCGCAGGCACTGCTGGACTCGTTCCTGGAGGAGCTGGAGGGGCACGTCGTGTCCCTCAACCGGGACCTGCTCGCGCTGGAGCAGGCCCCGGCGCGCGCGAAGGAGCTCGTCCCGGGCATCCTGCGGACGCTGCACAGCGTGAAGGGCGCGTCGCGCGCGGCCAGCGCCAGCATGGTGGAGAACGCCTGCCACCGCATGGAGGAGGTGCTGGAGCCGCTCATCCACGGGCGCGCGCCGTCTCCGGACCTCTTCGAGCTGTGCTTCGCCACCGTGGACGCGCTGGACGACGCGGGCCGCCGCCTGGCCGCGCGCCAGGACCTGTCCGGCTCACCCCTGGAGGCGCTGCTGCCCCAACTGGAGCAGGCCGCGCACGGCACGCCCACCCAGCCTCCAGTGCCCGCCCCGAAGCTGGCGCCGCCCGCCCCTGCTCCCCACGAGAAGCCCTCGGAGGCCGAGCCGGAGCTCTCCTTCCCCTCGCAGGCCAGCGGGGAGATGCTGCCGGTGCGCGTGTCCGGGCAGAAGCTGGACGCGCTGCTGGGCCGCAGCGGTGAATTGCGCGTGGCGATGCTGCGCCTGGAGGGCCACGCCGAATCCCTGGAGGCGCTGCGCGACGACGTGATGGGGCTGCGCGAGCGGGTGCGCGGCACGCAGTCCGAGACGACGCTGCGCCGCGTGGAGCTGGAGCTGGCGCGGGTGGCGCGCGTGCTGGCGCAGGACCGCCGCGCGCTGTTCCAGTCCTCCACCGGCCTGGATGATGAGGTGCGCCGCGCGCGCATGCTCCCCTTCGAGGAGGGCTGCACCGGCCTGGAGCGCGCCGCGCGCGACGTGGCCCACAGCCTGGGCCGGCGCGTGCGCATGGAGGTGCACGGCGGCGGGCTGGACCTGGACCGCTCGCTCTTGCAGTCCCTGCGCGAACCGCTGCTGCACCTGGTGCGCAACGCGGTGGCGCACGGCCTGGAGGCGCCGGAGGAGCGCGTGCGCCACGGCAAGCCAGAGGAGGGCCGCGTGGTGCTGTCCGCGCGGCTTCGCGGCAGCCGGGTGGAGGTGGCGGTGGAGGACGACGGGCGCGGCCTGGACCTGGAGGCGCTGCGCGAGCGCGCGCGGGCCCGGGGCATGGAAGCGCCCGAGGACGACGAGGACGCGGCGCGGCTGGTGTTCCTGCCGGGCCTGTCCACCGCGGCGAAGGTGACGGCGGTGTCCGGCCGGGGCGTGGGCCTGGACGTGGTGCGCGCCCAGGTGGAGGCCCTGCGCGGCAGCGTGGAGGTGGCCTTCAAGGCGGGCCAGGGCACCCGCTTCACGCTGGACGTGCCCCTCACCCTGAGCACCCTGCGCGTGCTGCTGGTGTCCGTGGGTGGGCAGGTGCTGGCGCTCGCCAGCGAAGGCGTGGACCGGCTGTTGCGCCTGGCGCCCTCCGACGTGCGCGAGGTGGAGGGCCGCATGTCCTGGGTGACGCCGGAGGCGCTGGTGCCGCTGGCGTCGCTCGCGGGCGTGTTGGAGCTGCCGCCGGGACCGCCGAAGTCGCGGCCCCCCGCGGTGGTGCTGTCCGCGGGCACCGCGCAGGCGGCGCTGGTGGTGGACGAGGTCATCGCGGAGCAGGAGGTGCTGGTGCGCTCGCTGGGCAGCCGCGTGAAGCGGGCCCGGCACGTGGCCGCCGCGGCGGTGCTGCCGGATGGGCGCATGGCGCTGCTGCTCAGCCCCGCGTCGCTGGTGCGGGCCGCGGGGGGACGCCCCTCCACCCAGTTCTTCCCCACGCCCAAGGAGCAGGTGGCGCGCCGGCGCGTGGTGCTGGCGGACGACTCGCCCACGACGCGCATGCTGGAGCAGAGCATCCTGGAGGGCGCCGGCTACGACGTCATCGCGTGCGCGGACGGCGCGGAGGCGTGGGAGCGGCTGCAAGCGGGCGGCGCGGACGCGATGGTGATGGACGTGGAGATGCCGCGCATGGACGGCTTCCAGGTGACGGAGGCCGTGCGCACCTCTCCGCGCTTCGGACGGGTGCCGGTGGTGCTCGTCACGTCGCGTGAGAAGCCCGAGGACAAGGCGCGCGGCCTGCAAGCCGGCGCGAGCGCATACATCGTGAAGAGCGCGTTTGACCCCACGAGTCTGCTGGAGACCCTGAGGCGATTGCTATGAAGACCGAACCGTTGCGCATCCTGGTGGCCGAGGACTCGCCCACCGCCCGGCGGCTGCTGGTGGAAATCCTGCGCACCGACCCGGCGCTCACCGTGGTGGGCGAGGCCAAGGATGGCCTGGAGGCGGTGGAGCTGTGCCAGCGCCTGCAGCCGAACCTGGTGACGATGGACATCCAGATGCCGCGCATGGACGGCCTGGACGCCACCCGCCGCATCATGACGGAGGTGCCCACACCGGTGGTGGTGGTGTCCACGCTGGTGGAGCGCGACATCCAGACGTCCATGGCCGCGCTGAGGGCCGGGGCGTTGGCGGTGCTCCAGAAGCCGGTGGGCCCGGAGTCGCCGGACTTCGAGGCGGACAGCCGCCGCCTGCGCGACACACTCAAGGCCATGGCCCAGGTGAAGGTGGTGCGCCGCTGGCCGGACCGCGCCGCCACGCCGCTGCCCCCGCCGGAGTCGACGCCCACCCCCAGCGCCCGCCCGCCCGCCGTGCTGGCGCTGGCCGCGTCCACGGGTGGCCCCGCCGCGCTCCACCGCATCCTGTCCGACCTGGGCAGCCACCCCTCCCCGCCCCCCATCCTGGTGGTGCAGCACATCGCGCTGGGCTTCGGCTCCGGCCTGGCCACGTGGCTGGGCACGGCCACGAAGCTGCGCGTGAAGGTGGCCGAGGACGGCGAGCCCCTCGTCTCCGGCACGGTGTACCTGGCCCCGGATGACAAGCACCTGGGCGTCACCCAGGACCAGCGCGCGCAGGTGTCCGGCGCCGCGCCCATCCAGGGCTTCCGCCCGTCCGCCAACTGGCTCTTCCGCACCGTGGCCCGCGCCTACGGGCAGACGGCCCTGGCGGTGGTGCTCACCGGCATGGGCCAGGACGGCCTGGACGGCATCCGGGACCTGCACCAGGCGGGCGGGCGGGTGATCGCCCAGGACGAGGCGACGTCCGTGGTCTACGGCATGCCCGCCGTGGTGGTGGGCGCCAACCTGGCGCACGAGGTCCTGCCGCTCGGGCAGATTGCCCGCCGGCTGCTGGCACTGCTCCAGCCTGGGGGTCGGCTCAGCTGAAGTGTTGGTTGAGTGAAATTCATACGCCGGAGTTGGCGGGCGGAATGGCGGGCCTGGAACGGAGTGTCAATATCGGGTCCAATCCGGGCACCCCCTCGCCCCTTCTCCCCGATGAGCGCTTTGACAACCGGTCTGGCCTACGAAGCGGTGTTCGCCGCCATCCCCGACCCTGCCTACCTGCTGGATGGCACGGGCCGGCTGGTGTCGTGTAGCGCGGCGGGCGCCCGGGCGCTCGGTCGTGAGGCAGGCGCGCTGTCGGGCCGGCACTGGAGCGAGCTGGGGCTGCCGCAGGAGGCACTGACCGCGCTGGAGTCCGCGCGCGTCCGCGTGGTGACGCTGCGCGAGTCCACCACCGTGGAGGCGCCGTGGCCGGGCGCGCAGGGCATCCGCCGGCACGCGCTGGTGCTCACGCCGCTGGGCACGGACGCGGATGCGTCCCCGGTCGTGCTGGTGACGGCGCGGGCGCTCACGGAAGCCGAAGCCGTCTATTCGCGCGCGCTGGAGCTGGAGCAGGCCGCGCGCGCGGAGGTGGAGACCGCCGAGCGCCGCCGCTCCTTCCTGTACCAGGCGATGACGACGCTGTTCACGCACCCGCCGGATCCGCAGGGCATGTACACGCTGCTCGCGCACCTGGCGGTGCCGGACCTGGCGGACTGGTGTCTGGTGGACGCGCTGGAGCAGGGCCCGTGGGTGGGCCGTGCGGCGGTGGCGTGCCTGGACCCGACGCAGCAGGAGCGCGCCCGGGGCCTGCCCATGCGCACGGAGATCCGCGACGACGCGCCCGTGGGCCTGTTGCGCGTGCTGCGCACGGGCGAGCCGGAGCTGGTGCCCGCGGTGACGGAGTCGCTGCTGCGCGCGGCGGCGGCGGAGCCCGCGCACCCGGCGATGCTGGAGGCACTCCAGGCGCGCTCGTACATGATCATCCCGCTGCGCGCCCGCGGACACACGCTGGGCGCGGTGACGTTCGTGAGCTCCGGCTCTGGCCGCCGCTACGGCCCGGACGACCTGGCGCTGGCGGAGGACCTCTGCCTGCGCGCGAGCCTGGCCATCGACAACGCTCGACTGGTCGGTGAGTCCCGCCGGGCGGCGCGCGCTCGCGAGGACCTGCTCGCGGTGGTGTCGCACGACCTGAAGAACCCGCTGGGCGTGGTGCAGCTGGGCGCGGCGCTGCTCTTGCGCGGCACGGCGGGCAAGCCGGGCGGCGAGGCGGTGGCGAAGCAGGCCACGCGCATCAACGACGCGGCGGAGCGCATGTCGCGGCTCATCAGCGACCTGTTGGACTGGGGCCGCCTGGAGGCGGGCCACCTGCCGCTGGAGCTGGGCGAGCACACCGCCGTGGCGCTGGCCACGGAGGCGCTGGAGGCCATCCGGCCGCTGGCGGAGGCCAAGGGACTGCACCTGGAAGCGGACCTGCCCACGGAGGGCCTGCGCGTGAAGTGCGACCGCAGCCGCGTGCTCCAGGTGATGGGCAACCTGCTGGGCAACGCCGTGAAGTTCACCCCGCCGGGCGGCACGCTGGCGGTGAAGGCGGTGATGCGCGGCGGCGAGGTGTCCTTCGACGTGCGCGACACGGGCAATGGCATCGCGCCGGACGCGCTGCCGCACATCTTCGACCGCTACTGGCAGGCGCGCGACGCGGCCAGCCGCGGCACCGGCCTGGGGCTGGCCATCGCCAAGGGCTTGGTGGAAGCGCACGGCGGCTCCATCCGCGCGGAGAGCATCCTGGGCACCGGCAGCGTCTTCAACTTCACGCTGCCCGTGGCGCACGTGGGCATGCCCGTCGCCGCCCCGCAGGCAGCGGCCTCCGGTGGCATGTCGCGTCCGCGCGACTCCTACGAGCACTGATTCAGCGCCCCTTCCTCCGCGCGGGCGGGGTGAGCACCTGGCGCGCGTGCTCCAGGAAGGCGCGCAGCGCGGGTGACACCTGCGCTCGGCTGGGGAAGTAGAGGAAGAGGCCCGGCACGGACGCGGCGTACTCCTCCAGCACCCGGCGCAACGTGCCCGCCTTCAGTTGCCTCTCCACCTGGGACTCCAGCACGTACGCCAGGCCCAGGCCGGCCTCCGCCAGCCCCAGCCAGACGCGCTCGTCATTGGTGGTGACGGTGCCGCGCACCGGCAGCCGCCACGTGCGCGAGCCCTTCTCCAGATCCCACGGCAGGAGCGCGCCGGTGTTGGACGAGCGATAGGTGAAGCAGTCGTGCTCGAGCAGGTCCTTCGGCTTCACTGGCGTGCCGTGGCGCTCCAGGTACTCCGGAGCGCCCACCACGACGAAGCGGAACGGGGGCGCGATGCGCACCGCCACCATGTCCCGCTCCAGGTACTCCTCCAGCCGGATGCCCGCGTCGAAGCCCTCCGCGACGATGTCCGCCTTGCGGTTCTCCACCACCAGGTCCAGCTCCACCTGGGGATGGCGCTCGCGGAACGAGGCCAGCAGTGGCGTGAGTACGAAGGGCAGCGCGCTGGACGGCAGGGTCAGCCGCAGCGCGCCCGTCAGCGCCCCTGGCCGCGAGGACGCGTCCTTGAGCGCCCCCAGGGCCTGCGCCACGCCCGGTCCCGCCTGTTCCACCAGCCGCCGTCCCGCCGCTGTCACCGCCACGCTGCGCGTCGTGCGCGACAACAGCGGCACGCCCAGCCGCTCCTCCAACTGGCGCACCGTGTGACTCAGCGCGGAGGCGGACACGCCCAACTCCGCCGCCGCGGCCGCGAAGCTGCGGTGCCGGGCGACAGCGAGGAACTGGTGCAACGCATTGAGCGGGGTCAGGGCCATTCCTGAGCTTTCCTCAGGAGTCCATCCGGATTCCAGACCTACTCCCGGAGGCCCCCGTCCCCTATCCCTTGTCCTGTCTCGCGAAAGCAGCACCCTTCCCAAGCGCGAGCAGGAGTCCTCCCATGGCATCCCCTCTGTCCGGCCGCGTCGCGGTCATCACCGGCGCCTCCAGCGGCATTGGCGCCGCCACCGCCCTGCGCCTCGCACGGGACGGCGCGAGCGTCGCCCTGCTCGCACGCAGCAAGGAGCGCCTGGACGCGCTCGCCTCCACCATCACGCAAGGGGGTGGCCGGGCGCTCGCCCTGGGCACCGACGTGCTGGACGCGCGGTCCGTGAAGGAGGCCGCGAAGGCCATCGCGGGCGAGCTGGGCGTCGTGGATCTGGTCCTCAACAATGCCGGCCTCATGCGGCCCACGCCCATGGAGGCGCACCCCACGGAGGACTGGGAGCGGATGATCGACCTGAACGTGAAGGCCACCGTGCGCGTCGTGGAGACCTTCGTGGAGCCGCTGCTGGCGGCGGCGAAGGCGGGCGGGCCTGCGGACCTCATCAACGTGTCGTCCGTGGCCGCGCAGGCGGTGTACCCGAACTTCAACGTCTACGGCGCCACCAAGGCCGCCGTCACCCACCTGTCCCGCCACCTGCGCGCGGAGCTGGGCCCCCGCTTCGTCCGCGTGATGGCCCTGGAGCCGGGGCTGGTGGACACCGCGCTGCACGACGGCAACACCGACCCGGGCGCGCGGGCCTGGCTGGAGGGCGCTCGGAAGTCGCTCACCTGGATGTCGCCGGAGGAGGTCGCGGGCATCATCGCCTTCGCCACCGCCCTGCCCCGGCACATCAACTTCCAGCAGCTCACCCTCATGCCCACCCAGCAGGCCTGAGCCGCACCCCACGCCTGTTGCCGAGGTGGCCTTCAGCGTGCCATGCAGGCGCCTTATGTCCTTCCTGCATCAGGCGCTGGTGTTCCTGGCCGCCGCGGTCATCGCCGTGCCCCTCTTCAAGAAGCTGGGGTTGGGCTCCGTGCTGGGCTACCTGGCGGCGGGCGCGGCCATCGGGCCGTATGGCGCGGGCCTCATCTCCGACGTGGAGAACGTCCTCCACACCGCGGAGCTGGGCGTGGTGCTGCTGCTGTTCGTGATTGGCCTGGAGCTGCAACCGTCGCGCCTGTGGAACCTGCGCCGCTCCGTGTTCGGCATGGGCGGCGCGCAGGTGGTGCTGACGGGCCTGTTGCTCGCGGGCGTGTCGAAGGCGCTGGGCCTGTCCTGGAACGCGGCCATCGTCGCGGGCTTCGGCCTGTCGCTGTCCTCCACCGCGTTCGCGCTCCAGCTGCTCGGGGAGAAGAACCAGCTCACCGCCGAGCACGGTCAGCTGGCCTTCGGCATCCTCCTGTTCCAGGACCTGGCCGTCATCCCACTCCTGGCCGTGCTGCCGCTCCTGGGCCGGTCCGACACGCCGTCCACGGAGCCCGGGTGGCTGATGGCCGTGAAGGCCGTGGGTGCGGTGCTCGTGGTGGTGGTGGCGGGCCGACACCTGCTGCGGCCGGTGTTCCGCGCGGTGGCGTCCGTACACAGCCAGGAGCTGTTCACCGCGACGGCGCTGCTCGTCGTCGTGGGCACCGCGACGCTGGTCAGCGCGGTGGGCCTGTCCATGCCGATGGGCGCGTTCCTCGCCGGCGTGCTGCTGTCGGAGTCCGAGTACCGCCACGAGTTGGAGGCGGACATCGAGCCCTTCAAGGGCCTCTTGCTGGGCCTGTTCTTCATCGCCGTGGGCATGTCCTTGAACCTGGCGCTGCTCGCGCGCGAGTCCCTGCGCGTGCTGGCGCTGGTGCTGGGCCTCACGTTCCTCAAGGCGCTGGTGCTGTACGGGCTGGGGCGCGTGGGGCTGAAGAAGCCGGGCTCCGCGGAGAGCCTGGCGGTCGTGATTTCGCAGGGCGGTGAGTTCGCCTTCGTCCTCTTCTCCCTGGCCGTGTCCTTCCACGTGATGGAGCGAGAGCAAGCGGACCTGCTGGTGCTGGTGGTGGGCCTGTCCATGGTGGTGACGCCGTTCCTGTCCGCCATCCACGAGCGCTGGGTCGCGCCGCGCTTCAAGCACAAGGGCCCGCAGCGCGAATACGACGTGTCCCCGGAGGAGGACCACCCGGTCATCATCGCGGGCATGGGGCGCGTGGGGCAGGTGGTGGCCCGCCTGCTGCGCGCGCGCCGCATCGGGTTCACCGCCATCGACGCGAGCGCGGAGCACATCGACTTCATCCAGCGCTTCGGCAACCAGGTGTTCTACGGCGACGCGTCCCGGCTGGACCTGCTGCGCGCCGCCCGCGCGGAGAAGGCCAAGGTGTTCGTGCTGGCCATCGACGACATGGCCGCGTCCCTGCGCACCGCGCAGATGGTGAAGGAGCACTTCCCGCACCTGACCATCTACGCCCGGGCGCGCAACCGCGAGCACGCGTACCGGCTGCTGGACATGGGCGTCACCCATCTCATCCGTGAGACGTTCGACGCGAGCCTCACCATGGCCGGCGACGTGCTCCAGGAGATGGGCCTCACCTTCGCGGAGGCCCGCCGGTCCGTGGAGCGCTTCCGCGAGCACGACGAGGCCCTGATGCTGGAGAGCGCCAAGGTCTTCAAGGACGAGAAGAAATTCATGGAGGTCATCGTCCGCGCGCGCCGCGAGCTGGAGCTGTTGTTCGAGAAGGACGAAGCCGAGCAGAAGTCGGTCTGAGGGGGACGCACGACCATGAGCGCCGATACCGCTGGCCACTCGAAGTCCTCCCGCCTCTACCTCTGGGTGCTGGCCGCCATCTTCGCGGGGGGCCTGTTGGGCCACTTCGCGCCGTCCACGGCGGTGAAGCTCAAGCCCTTGGGCGACGCGTTCATCGCGCTGGTGAAGATGCTCATCTCCCCGGTCATCTTCCTGACCGTGGTGCTGGGCGTGGCCAACGTGGCGGACATGAAGAAGGTGGGCCGGGTGGGCGGCAAGGCCCTGCTCTACTTCGAGGTCATCTCCACGTTCGCGCTCATCATCGGCGCGCTGGTGGTGACGGTGCTCAAGCCCGGCTCCGGATTCAACGTGGATCCGCGCACGCTGGACGCGAGCGCCGTGGCCCGCTTCGCCCAGCAGGCGCATGACCAGTCCACCTCGGGTTTCCTGCTGCACATCATCCCGCGCACCTTCGTGGACGCCTTCACCGGCGAGGGCGACCTGCTCCAGGTGCTGCTCCTGGCGCTGCTGTTCGGCTTCTCTCTCACGGCCATTGGCGCGACGGCGAAGCCCGTGGTCGTCCTCTTCGAGGCGCTCTCCAAGGCCTTCTTCCACATGATTGGCACGGTGATGAAGCTGGCGCCCATTGGCGCGGGCGCGTCCATGGCCTTCACCCTGGGCGCCTACGGTGTCACCAGCCTGGGCCCGCTGTTGCGCCTCATGGGGTGCTTCTATCTGGCGTGCGTGCTCTTCGTCGTCGTCGTGCTGGGGCTCGTCGCTCGGGTGACGGGCTTCTCCATCCTGAAGTTCCTGCGCTACATCCGCGCGGAGCTGTTCCTGGTGCTGGGCACGTCGTCGTCCGAGTCCGCGCTGGTGCCGCTGATGCAGAAGCTGGAGCGGCTGGGCTGCTCCAAGTCCGTGGTGGGGCTGGTGGTGCCCAGCGGCTACTCGTTCAACCTGGACGGCACCAACATCTACCTGACCATGGCGGCGCTGTTCGTGGCCCAGGCGCTCAACGTGGACCTGACGTTCACGCAGACGGCCACGCTGCTGGGCGTGGCGATGCTCACGTCCAAGGGCGCCTCCGGCGTGACGGGCGCGGGCTTCATCACCCTGGCCGCCACGCTCGCGGTGGTGCCGTCCGTGCCGGTGGCGGGGCTGGCGCTCATCCTGGGCATCGACCGGTTCATGAGCGAGGCGCGCGCGCTCACCAACTTCATTGGCAACGGCGTGGCCAGCATCGTCGTGTCCCGCTGGGAGAACGAGCTGGACCGCGAACGGCTGCACGCGGAGCTCAACGGCGTGCCCACTCCCGAGGCCCCGCCCGCCGACGCAGGGACGACTGCCTGAGCCTCTGGGGCCTGATCAGGGGTGCGCCACCGCGTCGCGCACCGCTTCCTTCAGCACGTCCAGGTCCACCGGCTTGTCCAACAGCTGCCGGGCGCCCAGCCGCTGGGCCTCCGCGTGAGTCTCCTCGTCCGCGAAGGCGCTGAGCAGCAGCACCGGGCACGCGATGCCCTGCGCGCGCAGCCTCCCGAGCGCCTCCAGCCCGGTGCGCCCCGGCATGCGCACGTCGCTGACGATGAGGTCCGGCGGAGCGAGCGTCCCACCGTGGCCCTGCATCATCGCCACGTAGTCGCCCAGCTCGAAGCCGTCCTCCACCTCCACCACCGTGTAGCCCGCGCGCGCCAACGTGCGCACGAGCATCGCGCGCATCGCGTCGTCGTCCTCGGCCACCAGGATGCGCGGGGTGTGCGTTGCTTCTTCTTGCGGAGGTGCGTTCGTCATTTGATTGCGGAGGAGCATGGCGCATGCCACGTGCCTCCAAGGCAGATGGATCCGTCGTGCCGCGTGGGTCTCCGGGGCATCCTGCCCCCGTCGGGGCAATGTGCCCCAGGCATGCATGGACATCCTGCCCCGCGTTGGCAGCGCCTCACTCGGTGGCGGGGATTGGCATGGCCAATGCTCTAGCTCCGATCAGCCCCGCACCCCACACCCCAATTCACACCTCGCGGGCATGACACGGAGTCTCTCCATGAAGCGCACTTCCGCCCTGGTCCTCGGTCTGTCCCTGTCCCTCGCCTCGGGCGCCTTCGCCGCCGAGGCCAAGCCCGCCAAGAGCGCGCCCGCCGCCCAGGCGAAGGCCGGCGCCAAGGCGAAGAAGGCGAAGCAGGGCACCTCCCAGAAGGCCCCCGCCGCCCCGGCCGAAGGCTCGAGCAGCAACTAGCCACGGACTGTCGTGACGCAGCACCCGCGGTACTCGTAGCGTACCTCCCCGGTCCGTGTGTTCCTTCCCCCTCACGCACGAACCGGGGGTTGCCTCTTCCGTGAAGCTCGCTCGCAAATTCACCCTGGCCCTCGTGCTGCTCGCCGTCGCGGTGATGGCCGGGCTCCAGGCGTTCCAGGTCAACCGGGAGCTCGCCCGGTCGGAAACCGACACGCAGCATGACCACCGCCTGCTCGGTCACACGCTGGCCGGCTCCATTGGCAAGGCGTGGCAGCTGGCGGGCGAGTCCGAAGCCCTCACGCTCCTCAACCAGGCCAACCGCTTCCAGGAGCAGGTGCGGCTGCGTTGGGTGTGGCTGGACGGTGGACCGGGCTCCGGCTTCGCGCCGGCGCTGCCCCCCGCCCTGCTGCTCAGCCTGCGCGCGGGCAACGACGGCTGGTTGATGGACGAGTCCACCAGCCCGGGCGTGCTGCGCTCGTACACGCCGGTGTTCCTGGGCCGGCGCATGGGCGCCATTGAAATCACCGAGTCCATGTCCGAACAGGAGATGCACGTGCGCACCACCGTGGTGGGCACCTTCATCGCCACGGCGGCGCTCTCCCTGTTCTTCCTCCTGGCCGCCATGGCCATGGGCCGCAAGCTGGTGGGCCAGCCCGTGGAGCAGTTGGTGCATCTGGCGGGACGGATTGGCGAGGGCGACCTCACCGCGCGCGTGCCCCTGCGGCGCGAGCGCGGCGACGAACTGACGACGCTGGCGGTGGCCATGAACCGGATGGGTGAGCAGTTGGAGGAGACGCGGGCGCGGCTGGCCACGGAGACGGCGGCGCGGCTGCGCACGGTGGAGCACCTGCGCCACGCGGACCGGCTCACCACGGTGGGCAAGCTCGCGTCCGGCGTGGCGCACGAATTGGGCACGCCGCTCAACGTCGTCATGGGCCGCGCGAAGATGGTCTCCTCCGGCGAGGCGGAAGGCGATGAGGTGAACGAGTGCGCCCGCATCATCTTCCAGCAGGCCCAGCACATGACCGGCATCATCCGGCAGCTGTTGGACTTCGCCCGGCGCCGCACGCCGTCCCGCGCGCCGGAGGATTTGTCCCTGCTGGCGGAGCGCACGCTGTCGCTGCTCAAGCCCATGGCCACCAAGCGCAGCGTGACGCTGTCCCAGGAGGTGCCCCCGGGCTTCACCGTGGAGGTGGACTCGGGGCAGTTCCAGCAGGTGCTCACCAACCTGGTGATGAACGGCCTCCACGCGATGAACCGGCCCGGCACCTTGCGCGTGAGTTCGCAGGTGATGCGCGCCACGCCGCCCGCGGATGTGGGCGGCCCGGAGCAGGACTGGGTGCGGCTGGACGTGGCGGACGAGGGAACGGGCATTCCCGCGGACGTGCTGCCCCACGTCTTCGAGCCCTTCTTCACCACCAAGGACGTGGGCGAGGGAACGGGGCTCGGGTTGTCCGTCTCCTATGGGATGGTGCGCGACCACGGCGGCTGGATTGACGTGAAAAGCGAGCCGGGCCGTGGGAGTTGTTTCTCCATCTACCTGCCGCCAGGGAAGGACGCATGCCAGGCCGCATCCTGATTGTCGAAGACGAGCGCGAGATGCGCGCCATGGTGGAGAAGGGCCTCCAGCGCCGGGGCTTCCAGCCCGTGGCCGTGGCCGCCGCGGACGAAGCGCTCCAGAAGCTGGCCGCCGAGGACTTCGACACCGTCCTCACCGACCTGCGCATGCCGGGCATGGACGGCCTGGCGCTGTGCGAGCGCATCGTGCTCAACCGGCCGGACATCCCCGTGGTCGTCGTCACCGCCTTCGGCAGCCTGGAGACGGCGGTGGCCGCCATCCGCGCGGGCGCCTACGACTTCATCACCAAGCCCATCGACCTGGACGCCCTGGTGCTGGTGCTGGAGCGCGCCGTGCAGCACCGCGCCCTGCGCGCGGAGGTGCGCCGGCTGCGCCAGGCCCTGGACCAGCGCCAGGACGACGGCGCGCTCGTGGGAGAGAGCCCCGCGCTCAAGCAGGCATACGCGCTCATCGACCGGGTGGCGGACGTGGACGCCACGGTGCTGATTACCGGTGAGAGCGGCACGGGCAAGGAGGTGGCCGCGCGCGCCCTCCACGCCCGGGGCCGGCGCAAGGAGGGGCCCTTCGTGGCCATCAACTGCGCGGCCATGCCAGAGCAGCTCCTGGAGAGCGAGCTGTTCGGCCACGCGAAGGGCGCCTTCACCGACGCGAAGGCCTCGCGCACGGGCCTCTTCGTGAAGGCGAATGGCGGCACGCTGTTCCTGGATGAAGTGGGCGAGCTGCCCATGACGCTCCAGCCGAAGCTGCTGCGCGCATTGCAGGAGCGCGTGGTGCGTCCGGTGGGTGGGGACACGGAGACGCCCTTCGACGCGCGCATCGTCGCGGCGACCAACCGCGACCTGGAGCTGGCGGTGGAGGAGAACCGCTTCCGCGAGGACCTCTACTACCGGCTCAACGTCATTGGCCTGGAGCTGCCCCCGCTGCGCGCGCGCGGCAACGACGTGCTGCTCTTGTCGCAGCGCTTCGTGGAGCAGTTCGCGACCCGCACGGGCAAGAAGGTGGTGGGCCTGTCCCCCTCCGCGGCGCAGCGCCTGTTGGCCTACGGCTGGCCGGGCAACGTGCGCGAGTTGCAGAACTGCATCGAGCGCGCCGTGGCGCTCACGTCCTTCGAACAGCTCACCGTGGATGACCTGCCGGAGCGCATCCGCAACTACAGCACGCCGCGCGTGGTGCCGGAGAACACGGACCCGTCGGAGCTGGTGACGCTGGAGGAGCTGGAGCGCCGCTACATCCACCGCGTGCTGGAGGCGGTGGGCGGCAGCCGCACGCTCGCCGCGCGCATCCTGGGCGTGGACCGCAAGACGCTCTACCGCAAGCTGGAGCGCGGAGACACCGAGCCCCGGGAGGGCAAGGAGGCCAGGGAGCCTCGCGAGGCGAAGAAGCCCTGAGCCGGGGGGGCCACCCGGGGCCCGGGCGACCCGCCCCATCCGCTCCGGCCACAACCCTCCGTCATGGGCGCAAGGTGCGTCACCCCTCGGGGCGGGCCCCCGCTTTGCTTCGAGCGGGGTATGGTTCCGGGAGGATGCGTTCCGTTCCCGTCCAGAGCCTAGACTTCTGTCGCGTGGTGGACCTCGCGCACAAAGCAGGCGACAGGAATGTCACCGACCCGTTTCCTTCAAGAGGTTTCTCCCTACCCTCGGAAATCCACGAGTCCGCGTTTCGCGTAAGAGGCAGACAGGACGCCCGCCGCTGTCCTGGTTCCGTGTTCCGGCATTGAAGCCGGGCACGCTCCGCCGCACTGCTGTGTTTCTCACCTGAAGGAACCCGTCCCCCGTACCCCGACGACCCACCGATGGCCCAAGCTCCTGCCCGCCCGCGTTCCCGTCCTTCCGCCCCGTCCCCGACGGAGGCCACTGGCCCGGGTCTGCAAACGCTGCTGGAGGCGCTGCCAGAGGCCTTCCTCGGTGTGGACGCGGGCTGGCGCATCACCTGGCTGAGCCGGCGCATGCGCGAGCTGCTGGGGCCCCGCGTCCAGCCGGGCGATGACGTGCGCAAGAAGGTGGCGGACGTGCTGGGCTTGAGCCAGCACCTGCGCCTGGACGTGCCCGCCACCGAGCAGCCTTCCTCCGAGCCCTACGAGCACCGCTGGCACGAAGACAGCTTCTGCTTCGAGGTGAGCACCCGCCCCGTGGACGGCGGCCTGCTGGTGCACTGCCGCGACATCACCCGCGAGTTCCAGGCCCGCCACGAGTTGCAGCGCGTGGGCCAGCTCTTCCAGGCGGTGATGGAGGGCACCACCGACGCCATCTACATCAAGGACATGGATGGCACCTACCAGGTCATCAACTCGGCGGGCGCGCGCGCCGTGGGCCGCAGCACCGTGGCCGAGGTCCGAGGACGCACCGACGAGGAGCTCTTCCCGCCCGACGAGGCCAAGATCAACCTGAAGCACGACCGGGACGTGCTCAAGGCGGGCCATCCCCTCACCTACGAGGATTCGCACATGAATCCGAGCGGGGACGTGCGCGTGTGGCAGTCCACCAAGGGCCCGCTGCGCGACCCGGAAGGCAACGTGTTCGGCCTGTTCGGCATCAGCCGCGACATCACCCAGCGCAAGTGGGCGGAAGACGAGGTGCGCCGGCACGCCGAGTTCCAGGAACACCTGATGGGCATCATCAGCCACGACATCCGCAGCCCGCTCGGCGCCATCATGAACTGGTCGCGCGTGCTCGCGGCCGGTGGCCCCGCGGAGGAGACGGCGCGCACCAGCCAGCGCATCGCCACCGCGGCGGTCCGCATCGAACGGCTGACCCGCCTGCTGCTGGACTTCACCCGCGCCCGGCTGGTGGGCGGCGTGGTGATTGAGCCGCGCGGCACGGACACGCAGGAGCTGCTGGCCAAGGTGGCGCACGAGTTCCGCGTGGCCTTCCCGAAGCGCGACATCGTCGTGGACCACAAGGGCAACACGCAGGGGCACTGGGACCCGGACCGCCTGGCGCAGGTGGTGTCCAACCTGGTGGAGAACGCCCTCAAGTACGGCCCGGCGGACGCGCCCGTGCTGCTGTCCACGCGCGGCCTGCGCAACAAGGTGGTGGTGACGGTCCACAACCAGGGCCGCCCCATTCCGGAAGCCACCCTGCCCCACCTCTTCGAGCCCTTCCGTCAGGGCCCGCAGCAGACGCGCACGCTGAAGATGAGCTACGGCCTGGGGCTCTACATCGTGCGCGAAATCGTGCACGCCCACGGCGGCACCATCGAGGTCACCTCCAGCGAGGACGACGGCACCACCTTCACCGTCACGCTGCCGCGCCGCGCGCCGCCCCGGAAGGGCCCGCCGCCCGAGCCGCCTTCGCCCCCCTCGCACCGCGCCTGAAGACGCGGGCGCTGCCCCGCGGCCCGTCAGACGAAGCGTGAGATGAGCGGCACCAGGCCATCCAGCGGCGCGTTGCCGTTGGACAGGCCCGCTTCGTCCACCGCGCGCGGCATGCCGTACACCACGCAGGAGGACTCCGCCTCCGTGAGCACCACGCCGCCCGCGGCGCGCAGGGCTCGCGCGCCCTGGAGCCCGTCCTCACCCATGCCGGTGAGCACCAGCCCCAGCGCGTCCCTCCCCCAGACCTCCGCCACGCTCTGGAAGAGCACGTCCACGGAGGGATGGTGCGGGGTGCCCAGCGGCTGGCGGTCCAGGCGCGCCAGGTTGAGCGCCCCGTGCCGCGCCACCTTCAGGTGGTGACCCGCGCGCGCCAGCACCGCGCGGCCCGGCACCAGCTCCATGCCGTCGCTCGCCTCCACCACCTCCAGCGCGCTCTGCGAGTCCAGTCGCTTGGCCACGGCCTCCGTGTAGCCAGCGGGGATGTGCAGCGCGAGCACCACCGGCGCCGGGAAGTCCCTGGGCAGCGCGGACAACAACCGCGTCAGCGCCTGCGGCCCGCCCGTGGACGTGCCCACGGCCAGCAGCTTCGTCGACGTCGCGGGCAGGGTCTTCAAAGGCAGGGCACTCGCGGTCTCCGCCAGCTCCTGCTGATAGCGCGGCACCGCGCGCCCCGCGATGCGCACCTTCTCCACCAGCTCCGCGCCCAGTTCGTAGAGCCGGTCCGTGGCGAGCGCCGTGGGCTTGTGCACCAGGTCCACCGCGCCCGCCTGGAGCGCGGCCACCGCCAGCTCGCTGTCCGTGCCCGCGCTGCTCACCACCACCACGCGCGGCGCGTCCGGCATGCCAGCCAACGCGCGCAGGAAGCCCGTCCCGTCCAGCGACGGCATCACCAGGTCCAGGGTGATGACGTCCGGCTTGAGCTCCGCCACCCGCTCCAGCGCGTCCAGGCCGTCGCGCGCGGTGCCCACCACCTCCAGCCCCTCCGCCTCCGACAGCACCTTGCGCAGCACCTTGCGCGCGAACGCCGAGTCGTCCACCACCAGCACGCGCAACGTCATGAGTCCGCCTTGCTGTAGAAGAACGCGCCGCGGCGCTCCTCGCAGCACAGCGCCGTGCCGAAGCGCATCAGGGATTCGGAGGTGCCCACCACCAGGTGCCCTCCGGGCCGCAGCGCCCGGGTGATGCCGTCCACCACGCGGCGCGCGGTGTCGTCCTGGAAGTAGATGAGCACGTTGCGGCAGAGGATGGCATCACAGCTGCCCGGCTCCGGGTAGCCCTCCGTGTCCACCAGGTTGAGCTGCCGCCACTCCACCCGGGCCATCAGGTCCGGCCGCACGCGGGGACGGCCGTCCACCATGGTCAGCCAGCGCCCCATCACGCCCGGGGGCAGCGCGCGCAGGCAGCGCAGGTTGTGCTCGCCTGTCCTCGCGCGCTCCAGCGCCTTGGAGCTCAGGTCCGTGGCCAGGATGGACACGTCCCCCAGGATGCTCCGCGAGTCCAGCAGCATGGCCAGCGTGAGGGGCTCCTCGCCGGTGGAGCACGCCGCGCACCACACGCGGGGCTTGCGGCCCGCGCGGACCTCCGGCACGAGCAGCTCGTCCACCAGCACCTCCAGCGCCTGGGGCTCGCGGAAGAAGTACGTCTCGTGGACGAGCAGCGCCTCCACCAACGAGTCCAGCGTCTCCGGCCCCTTCGGGTCGTAGCGGAGGAAGTAGTAGTAGTCGAGCAGCGAGTCGAACCCGGCATCCAGCGCCCGGGTGGACAGCTTCTCCGCCAGCAGGTCCCGGTCCTCGGGCCCGTAGTGCAGGCCCGAGCGCTGCTCGATGAGCATGGAGAGGATGGCCAGGACCTGCGGGGACAGCGGCAGCGCACTCATGGCCGTGGGTGTCCTAGCGGCCCAGGGCCAGCAGGCAGGCGCGGCGCACTTCGGGGTCCTCGTCGCGGTGGGCCGCCTTGTCCAGCGCCTCGCGCGCCTCCACCGTGCCCAGCGCCGCCACGGCGGGCGCGGAGGCCCGGCGGCCCGCGGGGCTCGCGCCGATGAGCGACTGCATCAGCGCCGCCTTCGCGTCCGCCCGGCGCATGCGCGCCAGCGCCGCCACCAGCAGGGGCGCCGTCGAGTCGTCCGCCGCCTCCAGCGCCGACATCAGCCCGTGCAGGCGCCCTTCCACGGGCAGCGCCAGCGCGGACACCACCTGCTCGCGCAGCATCACGTCGCCCAAGAGCGACACCAGCTGCTGCGTCGCATGCGAGCCCGTGCGCGTGGCGAGGAAGCCCACCGCCGCGCTGCGCACGCTGTCATCCCGGTCCCCGGCGGCACGCAGGAGCGCGGGCAGCGTCTCCGGCGCGTCGTACTCCGCCACGGCGGACAGGGCGACCAGCCGCGTGGCCGGGTCCTCCGAGTGCACCGCCTCCAGCAGCACCGGCAGCGCGTCCGGCCGCCGGGCCACGCCCAGACCCAGGAGGGCCGCCCGGCGCACGTCCGCGTCCGCTGACGAGGCCGCCCGGCGCAGCGCCGCCATGGCGCTCTCCGTGTGCATGTGCGCCAGCGCGTCCACCACCGCCACGCGCACCTGGCCCGCGTCGTCGTTGGCCAGCGCGACGATGGCGTCCGCGGCGGCCTCCTCGTTGAGCTTCCCCAGCGACTGGCACGCGTAGTAGCGCACCCACGGGTCGCGGTCGTTCAGGCCGCCCAGCAGCGTGGAGGTGATGCGCGCCTGCTTGTCCGTCTGGCCCAGCGCGCGCATGGCGGTGGCGCGCGTGCGCTCCGACTCATGGCTCGCCGCGGCCAGCAGCGCGTCCACCGCGCGCGGGTCGTCGATGAAGGGCAGGCCGTAGATGGCCGCGTCGCGCAGCCGCTCGTCCGGGTCCCGCATGGCCAGAAGCAGCGCGTCCAGGCCGCGCGGATAGCCGAAGTACGCCACGATGCGCAGCGCCGCCCGCCGCTGGCGCGCGTCCGTGGAGCGCGCCGCCTCCAGCGCCAGGCTCTCCGTCGTCTCGCTGCCCAGCGACTGGATGGCGCCCACCACCGCCTGCGACACGCGCGGATCCTCGTCCGCCAGCCGCGCGAACAGGGCCGGCACCGCGGACGTGTCGCCGATGCGCGACAGCGTCTCCGCCGCCAGCGCGCGCACCGTCGCGTCCCGGTCCTCCAGGCACAAGAGCACGTCCGGCACCGCCGCGGAGCGCTTGCCCACCAAAGGCAGCAGCACCCGCCTGCGCGAGCTGTCACCCTCGCGCAGCGCCTGCAGGATCTGCGCGTCCGCCTCCGCGCCAAGCTCGCCCAGGGCCGCCGCGGCCGCGCGCGACACGCCCAGGTCCTGCGAATCCAGAAGCTTCAAGAGCCCCGTGGCCGCGTCCGCGCCACCCACCCAGCCCAGCAGGCGCGCCACCGCGGTCTTCTCCCCCGCGTCCGCGCCCGCGATGACCTGGGCCAGCCGGCGCCCGGTGGGGTGCGGCTCCGTCGAGCTGGAGCGCAGCACCGACGGCACCGTGCGCGCGCCGCCGAAGCGCTGCACCTGCGCGTCGTGGATTTCGACCAGCGCCACCGCCGCCACGCGCACCACCGCGTCGTTGCCGCGCTGGAGCAGGCCCACCAACGCGGGCACCGCGGCCTCCTGGCCGGTGCGGCCCAACGCGCGCGCCGCCTCCAGCACGTAGAAGGGGTCGGACAGCAGCGCCATCAGCGCCGGCACGACGGTGGGGTCGCCCGAGCGGCCCAGCACGTCGATGGCGGGGAAGATGCGGAAGAAGTTGCCGCTGCCCAGCGAGGACAGGAGCGCGTCCACCGCCGCGCCGCCGCCCACGCGACCCAGCGCTTCGATGGCGGCCACCGCCACGTTGTCGTCCGGGTGCACGATGAGCCGCGACAAGAGCGGCACGGACCGCCGGCTGCGGCGGCGTCCCAGCACCTGGGCGGCGTCACAGACGATGGCCGGGTTGGGGTCGTCCCCCAAAAGCTCCACCGGGCCCTCCACCTCGCCCGTGGCGGCCACCAGCGCGTCCACCGCCGCGGCGATGCGCGCCTCGTTGTCCCGGCGGTGGCGAAGCACGTCGCACAGGGGCTCCACCGAGGCGGAGCCCAGGCGCGCCAGCGCGGACACCACGGCGCGGCGCACCGCCCACGACGGCGCGTCCAGCCCGTCCACCAGCACCGGCAGGCTCGCCGGGCCCCGGCGCGACAGCTCGTCCACCTCTTCCACCCGGGCGCGGTCCTCCGCGGACAACGATAACGGGTGCTTCGCGGTCGTGCTGCTCACGTGGACTGCTCCCGCGTGTTCCGGGACGTCCCCGGCTCCGTGGCGCCCAACAGGCCGCTCAGGTGGCTCAAGCCCTCCACCTGCTCTCCGTTCAGCCGCGACAGCTGTCCCAGCCGGCCCGCCACCTCCTTCACCTCCTTGGCGGTGATGGCCATGGCGCGCGCCTGCTCCGCAGTGGTGCCGGAGATCTCCTTCGCGCGGATGCGCATGTCCTCCACCGACCGGCCCAGCTGCTCGCTCATCGTGGCCTGGTCCAGGGCGGCCTTCGCCACCGCAGCCACGCCCGTGGCCTGCTTCGCGGCGGACAGGGTGAGCAGGGACAGGGCGTCCGTCTGCTCATCCAGCGCGCGCGCGGTCGTCTTCGCCACCCGGCGCACCTCCTCCGCGCCGCGCACCAGGCTCGTGAGCGCCTGGGCCTGCTCGTCCGTGGCGCGCGTCACCTCCTTGGCCAGGGTGGCCACCTGACGGCTGGCGAGCTCGCCCTGCTTGAGCGCGCGGGCCTGCTCCGCCATGGCGCGCGTGGACTGGGCCACCTCCTTGCGCGTGGCCTCCATGGCCTTCGTCACCTCCTGCGCGGCCTTGGCCTGCTCCGAGATGCCGGTGAGCGTGCGCTGCGTGGAGGACGCCACCTCCTGCGCTGTCGCCCCCAGCGCCCCCACCTGCTGGCCCTGCGCCATCACCGCGGCGCTCACGCCCTGCACCAACTGGCGCATCTGCGCGGCGCCCCGGGCCAGGTCCGTGGCGGCCTGGGCCTGCTCCTGCATGGCGCGCGACACCTTCTCCGCCACCTCCGTCAGCTGGTTGTTGGAGCGCACCGCGTCGCGCAGCGCCTTGGCCTGGTCCTGGGTGGCCTGGGTGGTCTGCCGCGCCATGCGCCGCATCTCCGTGCCGCCCTGGTTCAGCGCCTGCGCGGCCTGCGCCTGCTCCACCGAGGACGCGGCGATGAGCCGCCCCTGCTCGCTCACCTTCGCCGTGGCCTGCACCAGCGCCTGCACCGCCTGCACCTGCTCCGCCGACGCGCGCGACGCCTCGCGCACGTTCGAGCCCAGCTCGTCCACGCCCTTGAGGATGGTGCTCAGCGCGCGCTCCGCGTCTCCCGCCAGCGCCGCGCCCTCGTCCGCCGCGCGCACGCCCTCGCCGGTGGCCACCGCCGCCTCGCGGGCCGTCGTCTGGAGGCCCCGGACAATCTTCGCCACGTCACTGCTGGCCGCCGCCGCCCGGTCCGCCAGGGCGCGAATCTCCTCCGCCACCACCGCGAAGCCGCGGCCGTGCTCACCCGCGCGCGCCGCCTCGATGCTGGCGTTGAGCGACAGGAGGTTGGTGCGGTCCGCGATGAGGTTGATGGTCTGCACGATGTCGCCAATCTCCTCGGCGCGCCGGCCCATCTCCTTCATCACCCCGGACGACTCCACGATGGACTGGCGGATGCGGCCGAAGCCCGCGATGGAGCGCCCCACCGTGGCGCCGCCCTCGCGCGCGCTCGTGCCCACGCGCTCCGCGGCCAGCCGCGCCTCCTCCGTCAGCTGCGCCGCGCGGCGCGTGGAGGACTCCAGCTGAGAGGACGCGGTGGCGCTGGTGGACGCCAGGCCGTTGATGCTCTCCGCCCCGCGGGCCACCGCCTGGGCGGAGCGGGACAGCTGCTCGATGGTGGCCGCGTTGGCGTCCACCACGGCGGCGTTCTTCTCCGCGGTGGCGGCCACCTCCTCCACGCTGGCGGCCACCTCCTGCACGGTGGACGCGGTGGAGACGGCGCTCGCCTCCAGGGTGCGCGTGTGCTCGGCGACGCCGCGCACGCTGCGGGCCACCTGCTCCGACGTGGCGGCCGTATCCTCCACGCTGGCGGCCATGGCGGCCGCGTCGCGCACCACGTCCTGGAGCGTCTTGCCCAGGGACACCACGGAGCCGGACACCTGGCCCATGCGCTCGCCCACGCCCTGCGCGTCCGCGGCCAGCCGGGTGATGCCCTTGGACATCTCCTCGATGGTGGCGGCGACCTCCTCCGTGGTGGCGGCGCTGGTCTGGTTGCGCGACACCAGGTCCTCCACCGTGGCGGTCATCTCCTGCATGCTCGCCAGCAATTCCTCGCTGGAGGCGGCCAGGTCCTCCGCGTTGGCGCTCACGCCCTTCACCGAGCGCGCCACCTCCTCCAGCGTGGAGGCCGTCACGTCCGCGCTGGAGGCGAGCGTGCCCGCGTCCTTGCGCACGCCGGACACCGACGCCGTCACCTCCTGCATCGTGGCCGCGTTGGCCTCCGCCTCCTGCTGCACGCCCTTCGCCGCGTCGCCCACGGACAACTGGCTGCGCACCAGCGACTGCACCGCGGTGCTCGTCTGCTCCACCTGCGCGGCCACGGACTCGATGGCGATTCGCACCTGCTCGCCCGCCGCCGCCTGCTCGTTGCCCGCGGACGCGAGCCGCGTCGCCAGCTGCTCGGTGGACTTCACCAGCCCCACGCCTTCCGCCACCTGGAGCGAGGCGCGCTCCGCCAGCGCGCGAGCGTCCTCCAGCTTCCGCACGCTGTTACCGTTGTCCGTCGACATCCGCCGCCTCCTCCCCCACCACCCGGGGGAAATCGATGAGCATCACCAGGCGCGGGCCCACCTGCGCCACGGCCTTCACGAACCCCTTCGCGCCCTCCACCACCATGGGTGGGGGGGGCTGGATGGTGCGGGGGTCCAGCTTCAACACCTCGCGGGCGCTGTCCACGAGCAACCCCACGGTGCGTTCGCCCAGCTGCCCCACCACCACCCGTGAATCCAGGGACTGCGTCCCCGCCGGCAGCCCGAAGCGGACGCGCGCGTCCACCACGGGAATGACCCGGCCGCGCACCTGCACCAGGCCGGCCACGTGCGGAGGCGCCCCGGGCACCGGCGTCGCGCCGGTGAAGGACTCCATCTGCACCACGTCCGCCGCGGGCATCGCGTATTCGGTCCCGTCCACCTTGAACAGCACGTGCAGCACGTTCATGACACCCACTCCCCTGCCCTGGACGCACGCTTGCGGCGGCCCGCGCGCGCCGCGCCCAGCGCGCCCAGGTCCAGCACCAGCGTGGGCTGGCCGTCGCCCAGGTCCGTGGCGCCGGCCACGCCGGGCACGCGCACGAGCGGATCCTCCAACGGCCGCAGGACGATCTCCTGCTGTCCCACGAGCCGGTCCACCGCGAAGGCCACCGGCTCCCCGCGCTGGCGCACGATGAGCGCCTTGGCGCCCTGGCCCGCCGCGCTGGCGTCCCCGGTCGCGTCCAGCAGCGACACCAGCGACACCAGCGGCACCGCCGCGCCCCGGCGCTGCACCAGCCCCAGGCCGTCCGCGCCCGCGGGGCGCACCACGCCCGCCACGTCGATGAGCTCCTCCACGGTGCCCACCGCGACCGCGTACCGGCGGCCCGCGCACTCGAAGATGATGGCGTCCATCAGCGTCACCGTCAGGGGGACGCTCAGGGTGAAGGTGGTGCCCACGCCCTTGCGCGTGTCCATGAGCAGCTCGCCGCCCAGCTGCTCCACGACGATGCGGCGCACGATGTCCATGCCCATGCCCCGGCCGCTGGTGCGCGTGGCCTCCTGGCGCGTGGACAGGCCGGGCCGGCACAAGAGGTCCAGCAGCGCGTCCGCGGAGTCCGGCACGGGGGCGTTCGCCGCCTTCGCCACCGCCTTCGCGTCCACGCCGCGTCCATCGTCGCGCAGGGTGAGCTCCAGCTGGCCGCTGGCGCGCGCATGGCAGCTGAGGCGCACCAGCCCTTCCTGGGCCTTGCCCGCGGCCTGGCGCTCCTCGGGGGACTCCAGCGCGTGGTCCACGGCGTTGCGCACCAGGTGCACCAGCGCGGGCAGCAGCCGGTCCGCCACCGCCTTGTCCAGCTCCGCGTCGCCCACGTCCAGCTCCAGCCGCACCGCCTTGCCCGTGGCCCGGCGCAGGCCGCGCACCAGCAGGGGCAGCCGCTCCAGCACGTCACCCACGCGCACCATGCGCAGCCGCAGGATGGCCGAGCGCAGGTCGCGCAGCTGCCGGCCGTTCTCCTGGAGGATGGCGGTGATTTCCCGCGTGGGCGCGCCCGCCTGGGTGAGCGCCGCCACCGCGCGCGTCAGCCGCGAGCGGTTGACCACGAGCGCCGCCAGCCACTCCATGGCCTCGTCCAGCCGGGACACCTCCACGCGCAGCAGGCCACCGCCCCGGCGCACCTCCGGCTCGTCCAGCTCCTCCTCGAGGACGGCGGGACCGGGCGCGCCCTCCGCGCCAACCGGGACCCCGTCCTCGGGCGCCGGCTCGGCGGGTCCGGCGGCCTCCAGCGAGCGCACCGTGGCGGGAGCACCGCCCACTGCGTCCAGCAGCACGGCGTCCTCCGCGCGGGTGATGAGCAGCAGCGCGAACGCGAGCGACGCCCCCCCCGCGGCGGCGCCGGACAGGGGCAGGACCTTCACGATGTCCGCGAGCTTCGCCATGCGCTCGCGCACGGTGTTGATGTTGAAGCCCTTCGCGGCGCGCTCCGACGACGGCACGAAGTCCAGCCGCAGCGCGCGCTGGCCTCCGGCGAGCCCGCCCTCCAGTTGCTCGCGCTCGGACGGGGTCAGGCGGGAGGCGAACGCGGCCTCCGCGTCCAGCTTCACGGGCCGGGACCGCTTGGGGGCCGCGTCCCGCACCTGCGGCCCCAGCGCCTCCAGCCGCTCCAGCAGGTTCGCGGGCGCGGGCGACGCCGTCTTCCCGGCGCCCAGCTGCCGCACGCGCAGCTCGATGGCGCGCAGGCCCTCCACCAGCGGCTCCACGCTGGACTCGGGCAGCCGGCCGCCGGCTTGATCCGCCAGCCGCAGCGACGCCTCCATCCAGTGCGCCAGGGAGACGACGGGCTCCACGTCCACCATGGCGGACAGGCCCTTGAGCGTATGCAGCGCGCGGAACAACTCGCGTACCGCGCGGGGCTGGGCCTGCCCCTTGCGGACGGCCTCCTCCACCGCGAGCAGGTCCTTCTGCGCGGAGGCGAGCAGCTCATCCGCCTCCGCCAGGTACGCGGGGAGGAACTCCGCGAACTCCCCGGTTCCCGTCACCCGCGCGGCGCCTCGGCCGGGGGCTTCTCCAAGAGGGCCCGGGCGGTGCCCTGGATGGAGTCCGGCGTGAAGGGCTTGGTCATGAAGCGGTCCGCGCCGGCCTGCAGCGCGCGCTCACGGGACGCCTCGTCGCCGCGCGTGGTGACGATGATGATGGGCAGGTTGCGCAGGTGGTCCTGTCCGCGCACGAACTCCACCACTTCGATGCCACCGATGTCCGGCATGTTGAGGTCCAGGACGAGCAGGTCGTACGGCTTGAGCGACAGCTGCTCGATGGCCTCCAACCCGCTGGACGCCTGCGTGAAGCGACTGTCCGGATATGGCCGCAGGCAGGCGACCACCATGTCGCGCATCACCTTGCTGTCATCGACGACGAGTACCTCGGGCATGGCGTCCTCTGGAAACGACCGGCCAAGCTAGATCGATTCCGACCCGCTGAAAGAAATGAGTCATCTGGCGCGCATTGAACGTTGGCTGGTCCACGCCCGCTTTGGACGATGTGCCACGGCGGGCGACGAAGCGCCACGGCTGCCCGCACATCCGGCACCCTGCGCCCTCCTGTTTTTCCGCACCGGGGACCGAATTTCAACCATGCGCCCGCCTCCTCCGCCCAACGCCTCCTTCCCCCATCCGCCGGGCCCGCCTCCGTTTCCCTCGGAGCACGCACCTTGTGTCTGGGTGGTGGATGACAGCGCCAGCGAAGCGCGCTTCATCAAGACCGCGCTGGGAACGGGATTCCAGGTGGAGACGTTCCCAGACGGCGCCGCGATGCTCGAAAGGCTACACGCCGGGCGAGCACCGGATGTCGTGGTGTTGGATTGGGAGATGCCTGGAATGTCCGGTCCTGAGGTCTGTCAGTTCCTGCGCGGACAGCGGGAGACCCAGGCCCTGCCGGTGCTGCTGCTCACCGCGCACGACCGGCCGGAGGACCTGGTGCAGGGCCTGCGCGCGGGCGCCAACGACTACGTGGCCAAGCCCTTCCGCACGGAGGAGGTGCGCGCACGGGTGGACTCGCTCGCGCGAACCAAGCGGCTGGTGGACGACGTGCGGCGCTCGACCGAGGAAAAGGCGGAGGTGTTCGCGCAACTGGACGCGCTCCTCACGTCCTCGCCCGTGGGGCTGTCGCTGCTGGACCGGGACCTGCGCTTCGTGCGCGTCAACGCGCGCATGGCGAAGCTGGACGGGCTGTCCGTGGACGCCTACCCGGGCCGGACGCTGGCGGAGGTCCTGCCCCGGCTCGCCGCGCGGCTGGAGCCGCTCCTCCGCCGCGTCATGGAGACGGGCGAGCCCGTGGAGGAGCTGGGCTTCACGCTGGAGCACCCGGACGCGCCCCACGGCGAGCTGTACGTGATGGCCAGCTACCACCCGGTGCGCACCGCCCGGGGAGAGGTGGTGGGCGTGGGCAGCGTGCTGGTGGACGTCACCCGGCACAAGCAGGCGGAAGCAGAGCTGCGCGCGTCCGCGGAGTTCCGCGAGCGCTTCCTGGGCATCGTGGGCCACGACCTGCGCAATCCGCTCAACTCCATCCGCATGGGCGCCAGCTACCTCGTCGCCAGCGAGCAACTGCCCCCGCCGCTGGTGCGCACCGCCAGCCGCATCATCAGCAGCACGGACCGGATGACGCGGATGATCACCGAGCTGTTGGACTTCACCCGCAGCCGGCTGGGCAGCGGCATCCCCCTGAACCCGGCCGCCACGGACCTGGGCCAGGTGGCGCGCCAGGTGGTGGAGGAGCTGGAGCTGGTGCACCCCCACCGCACCGTGAAGGTGACGTCCACGGGTCCCCTCACGGGGAACTGGGACGCGGACCGGCTGGCGCAGGTGCTGAGCAACCTGGTGGGCAACGCGCTCCAGTACAGCCCCCCGGACGCCGCCGTGGAGCTGACGCTCGTGAGCGAGCCGGAGCAGGTCATCGCGCGGGTGAGCAACCCGGGAGAGACCATCGCCCCGGCGGAGCTGGAGACCTTGTTCCACCCCTTCCAGCGCGCGCGCACCGGCGCCCACGTCCCGTCGGGCCTGGGCCTGGGCCTCTTCATCTCCGACCAGATTGCCCGGGGCCACCGGGGCACGCTCACCGTGACGTCGGACGCGCAGCGGACGGTCTTCACCCTGACGCTGCCCCGGGCCGGAGCATGAATCAGGGAGGGCGCACGCCACCCCGCTCCCGCGCCTCCCGGTCGTCCAGGCCCACGGGCCCCCTGGAAACGCTGGCACCCGTGCCCTACCGTGCATGCGTGTCCACTCCGCAACACCGCACCACCCTGCTCCTCGTCGAGAACAACGAGGACGTCCGCGAGGCGCTGCGCGAAATCCTGGAGTCGGAGGGCTACCGCGTCCTCACGGCGATGAACGGCCAGGACGCGCTCAACCTGCTGGCGGAGCAGGAGCGGATGCCCGCCCTCGTCCTGCTGGACCTGGTGATGCCGGTGATGGACGGCCACGCCTTCATCGAACACCTGCGCGGCACGGGCGCGCTCGCGCTCATGCAGGTGCTGGTGCTGACGGCGCACCCCACCCTGCCCTTGCCGCAAGGCGTGGCCGGACGGCTGGGCAAGCCGGTGAAGCTGGAGGAACTGCTGGACGCCATCGCGGTGCACACCGCGACAGCGTGAAGCCGTGCGCTCAGGCGGCGGCGGGACAGTGCCGCGCCACCATGGCCAGCAGCTCCGGGATGTCCACGGGCTTGCGCAGCAGCCCCACCGTTCCCGGCGGGGCCTTGGCGGAGAAGTGGGCGGTGAGCATCAGCACGGGCAGCTCGCGGTAGCGCGCGTCCTCCCGCAGCCGGTGGAGGAACTCGTGTCCGTCCATCACCGGCATCATCAGGTCCAGCAGCACCAGGCAGGGCTGGTCGTTGTTGGCGGCGAGGACGTCCAGGGCGGCCTGGCCGTTGGCGGCCTGGAGCACCGTGTAGTCCTCCATCTCCAGCAGCTCCGCCACGACCTCGCGCAGGTCCGGTTCGTCGTCAACGATGAGGATGGTGGAACGCGAGGGGGTGCTGCTCACGGACGGCAGCCTACGCAGGTATTGCTACGAGCGCCAAGGAAGACGTGCCTCCCTGCCCCTCACTGCATGCGGTGATTTCACGCGGGGCAGGGCCCCGCCCGTCCGCCTGTCGGGAATCACGAGGGAAACCAGGCGGGTCGGTTGCACCTGGAGGCCCGAGCCCCTACCCCCTTCTCTACGGGCCCATGAATCTCGTCGCGGACTTCATCGAAGGGAACCTGGACGTCCTGGTGCGGCGCTTCTCGAAAGCGGCGCGAGGGCTGGAGAGCACGCAGGGACTGAAGCCTTCGGAGCTCATCTCCACGGTCCCGGAATATCTCCATGCGGTCGCGGCCATCTGCCAGCACGGCGCCACGCCGGAGCGGTTGGAGACGCGGACGCGCCTGGAGGAGGCCCACATCAACCTGCGGCTGCGCGTGGGCGCCACGCAGGAGGACGCGACGGAGGAATACACGCTCCTGGGGCGGCTCATCCCCCAGCTCTGGGAGGACGCCCAGCCGGAGCGCAAGCCCGACGCCTCGGACCTTCAGTGCCTCTTCCAGCAGATAGAGGAGGCCATGGAACACGTGGTGCTCCTCTTCTCCGGCGACTCGCTGGAGGATCGCCAGCGGGAGAAGCGCTTCCTGCGCCAGATGGACGCGCTGGCGCCCCGGTCGCTGGAGCCCGGCACGGACATGCAGGGCCCGCTCAAGCCGCTGGTGGAGCTCATCGCCCGAGCGATGGAGGCCGCCGGAGCGGAGCTGTTCCTCGTGGACGCGGGCGGCCGGAGGTTGTTCCCCGCCGCGCACACCCTGCACCTCGTTCCGCCTGCCGGCCGGTGGGCGGACACACAGGGGCCGTCCTTCCTGGGCCGGGTGGCGCGCGCCGAGGAGCCGCTGGTGCTCGCGCAGGCGCGGGGGCTGGAGGACTTCGAACGCGAAGGGCTGGAGGCCAGTGCGTGGAGCACCCTGCTGGGCCTACGGCTGTGGCCCCACGGCGCCCTGATGGGCGTCCTCTGCGTGGGCTTCGCGGAGGCCCGGCCGGTGCCGCCGCAGGCCAAGCGCTTCCTGGAGACGCTGGTGGAGTACCTCTCCGGCATCCTCGACCGCGCACTGCTGATGGGCCGGCTGAGCGAAGCCCACGCGCGGATGGAGGCGTCGGAGACGCGCTATCGGCTGGCCAGCCAGGCGGCCGCGGACACCGTCTGGGATTGGAACCTCCTCACGCAGAAGGTCGCCTGGAGCGGAGAGACACGCAGGCTGCTGGGCTTCGCGCCCGAGGAGATAGGCCCCCTGGCGCAATGGTGGGTGGCGCGCATCCACCCGGAGGACCGGGAGCGGGTGGAGCACGGCATCCACGCGGCCATCCAGGGCACGCAGGCGCGCTGGCAGGACGAGTACCGGTTCCTCAACCGCCAGGGCGACATCGTGCGGGTGCTGGACACGGGCGTCATCCTGCGCGACGCGGCGGGCCGGGGCGTGCGCATGGTGGGCGCCATGCAGGACGTCACCTCCCGATGGGAGGCGGAGAACGGACACGAACAGCAGCTGCGGGAGGCTCGGACCGCGCGCGTCCAGGCGGACACGGAGCTGAGCCAGTTGCACGCGCTCTTGCGGCAGGCGCCCGTCGCGCTCGCCATCCTCCAGGGGCCCGCGCACGTCGTGGCGCTGGCCAACGACCGCGTCTGCCAGCTCTGGGGCCGCACCAGTGACCAGGTCCTGGGCCGTCCCGTGCTCGAAGCGCTGCCGGAGGTGGAGGGCCAGGGCATCCGGGAGTTGCTGGACGGAGTGCTCACCACGGGGGCGCCCTACGTGGGCCACGAACTGCCCGTGCGGCTGGCGCGGGCCGCGGGCGGAGCCATGGAGGAAGCGTACTTCAACCTCATCTACCAGCCGCTGCACGAGACGGAGGTCGGCCTCCAGGGCATCCTCGTCGTCGCCAACGAGGTCACCGAAGCCGTGCAGGCCCGTCAGCGCGCGGAAGACCTGGCGGGGACGCTCAAGGCCAGCGAGGAGCGCCTGCGGTTGGCGCTGGACGCGGCGGACATGGGCAGCTGGGACATCGAGCTGGCCACGGGCCGGGGCACCTGGGACGCGCGCTTCCGCGCCATGCTGGGACTGCCCGCGCAGGGCGAGGTGCTGCTCGACGAGGCCATGCGGTTCGTCCTGGAGGAGGACCGGTCCAAGGTGGAGGACGCGATGGCGGAGGCCGCCCGGCCCGGAGGCTCCGGCGAGTACGCATGCGAGTTCCGCGCGCGGCTCCCGCGGCCAGGCCAGGCCGAGCGATGGCTCTCCGGACGGGGCCACGTGCACTTCGGGCCGGACGGCCGGCCGCTGCGCTTCGTGGGCACGGGGCTGGACGTGACGGAGCGCAAGCTGGCGGAGGAGGCGGCGCGCCAGCGCGCGGAGTTCGAGCAGTACCTGGTGGGCATCGTGTCGCACGACCTGCGCAACCCGCTGAGCGCCATCACCCTGGGCACGTCGTCGCTGCTCAAGCGCGAGGACCTGAGCGAGCGCGCGACGAAGGCCGTCCTGCGCATCCAGAACTCCGCGGAGCGCGCGGTGCGGATGATCCGCGACCTGCTGGACTTCACCCAGGCGCGCATGGGCGGAGGGCTCCCGGTGCAGTGTCAGGACCTGGAGCTGGGGGCGCTGGTGCGGCAGGTGGTGGAGGAGGCGCGGATGACCGCCCCGGAGCGCGACCTCCAGTTGTCACTGCCGCAGGCGGGCCTGCGCGGCTGCTGGGATCCGGACCGCGTCACGCAATTGCTCATCAACCTGCTGGGCAACGCGCTGAAGTACTCGCCGGAGGACACGCCGGTGGCGGTGCGTCTGCGGGAGGTGCCCGGGAGCATCCTGCTGGAGGTGCACAACGGCGGAGCCCCCATCGCCTCCAACGTACTGCCCCGCATCTTCCAGCCCATGCAGCGCGGGGCACCGGGCATGGACGCGGCGACGCGCAGCGTGGGCCTGGGGCTCTACATCGTGCGGACCATCGTGCATGCGCACGGCGGCACCATCGACGTGACGTCCACGCAGGAAGCGGGCACGACGTTCACGGTGCGGCTGCCGCACGCGGACGCGAAGCAGGCGGCCGGAAAGTAGGGGCGTGGAGCCGGTGCCAGGGTGACGGCCATTGCGTGGCATGACAGGCCGCGATGCTAGCCTTTGCGGCATATGCGGAATCCCTGTCGTGCGGGCTGTGGGTGTTGCTCCTGGGAGCGTGTGCAACTCCGACTGCCCTCCTGACGCAATGGGAAGACGCGGAGATGGAGTGCAGCGAGCCTGCTGAAGACCACTGCGTCGCCCTGCTCTGCGGGGATGACGCCTGTGGCTTCTACTACTGCGAGGACGTGCCCGGAGACGTGGTGCTGGCGCGCGGTCTGCCACCGCGCCCACCGCCCACCGCCCGCCGCCGCCGCACCCGCCCCGGGAGGCGGCCCCCAGCGCACCTGGGGCAGCGCCATGAATCTTCCCGGCGGCGGGGAACCCATCATGGTGTTTCCCTGGTACGGCACGCCCAAGCCCGTCCCGCCCCAGCTCCCCCCCGGCCGCTTCGAGAAGCACCACATCTTCCCCCAGGCGCCCGAACTCGCGGCGTGGTTCAAGGAAAAGGGCATCGACATCCACCTGTACACCCTGCCCATCCCGCGCCACATCCATCAGCGCGTCCACAACGGAGGACCGCGAGGTGGCGAGTGGAATCAGGCCTGGAAGGACTACAAGAACGCCCATCCTGAAGCCCCTCCCGTGGAGATCTTCAAACACGCGGGAGAGCTCATCTATCGATTCCAGCTCCTGGGTGGCCCCATCCAGAAGTACAACTGACGCCTCAGCGCAAAGGAGCAAGAGGTGGATCGGTTTTTCTGGGTGACCGAAGACCGCGACGTGGCCAAGCGCTACAGCGGGGATATGAACGCGAATCACCCCTGGGGGCTCCCCGGCATCAAGACGTGCCCGGGATGTGGCCAGACCTGGAGCAACGCCGGCCACGAGTACCCCTGCGTGGACCTCAACGCACTCCCGGAACGGGCCTCTTTCGAGGAGCCACGCGCGGAGCCCTTCCATGAATTCGCCCGGCTTCGCGAACAGGTCAGGCCCTGGGCCCCCCCGGGCGCTTCGCTTCCTCCGGGCACGAAGTTCGGTCCGCTGATGGGTACCGCCACGGGACGCTTCGCTCCATTTGTCTGGCTGGGCGATGCGCTGATGTTGATGACCCGAGAGGCATTCGAACACATGCAGGCGCAGGGCGTGCGCGGGCTGCTGGGATGCAAGGCGATGCTCCGGTTCCGGCAGCAATCCCCCCAGGAACTGATGGAGCTCCAGGTGGTCCCCCAGGGTCGGCTGCACCGGGATTGCCTTCCGGATGACCTGCCGCCCCCCTGCACCACGTGTGGACGAATCGGTCTGAGCCGGCCGGAGTCCCCCCTCCTCGACGCGGCCTCCCTGCCCACGAGCGTGGACCTGTTCCGCGTGGGCAACTTCGCCACGATGATCATCGCCACGGACCGCTTCCGCGACGCCGTGCTCACCCGGGGATTGGAAGGAATCATCTTCCGCGAGCTGCCCACCCGCTGAGCATGCAGACCCGTAGGGAGTCCTCGGGTGGCTTTCGTGCATCTGACGCCTCCCGAGCATCACTCTCGTTGCTGGAGGCGCACTTCCCGACGTCCCACCTTCCCGTCCTCGACTTCGTTCTCACGAACGATAAGAACTTCAACGCGCGCCCAGAGCCGAGCGGAGGTTGCCGGACACGCGTGCCCGGCCGCCGTTTCACACGGCGGGCGTCGGGAGATGCAACACGCTTCCTGACGGAAACGCGCCCACGTCCGCCTGGAATGCATTCAGCAGCGGCGCCGTCTTCGCGAGCGCCCGCTGGAACTCCGCCGCGGCTTCCGCCCCACCATACGGTCCGCCCAGCTCCGCGGCCCGGGCACGGAGGTCCACCTCCAGCGCCTCCGCCGTCGCATAGCGCTCCGACGGTTCCCGGCACAGCATCCGGTGGAGGATGGCGCGCAGCCCTGGCGACAGCCGCGCCATCAGCGACTCCAGGTCCTCCGTCCGGTAGGCGGCGGCGTGCAGCACGACGTCGGCGTACTCGCCCGAGCCGCGCCCCGCCTGCGCCGCCACCATCATCCCCTGGAACACGCGCTTCGCGTCCGCGTCCGTCAGCCGAGCCTCCAGGTCGCCCATCAGTGCGCGGGGCAGGCTGTACAGGTGCAGGCCCGTCGCCAGCTCCAGCAGGATGAGCCCCAGCGAGAAGAGGTCCGAACGCGCATCAGCCCCTTCCCCGAACAGCACCTCTGGCGCGCCGTAATACACCTCACCGTGCGGACGCGTGATGCTGGAGGGAACCCGGCCCGGCATCCGGGAGAGGACATCCCCCAGGTCCGTGAGCGCCAGCGCGCCCTCCGGCCCGAAGCGGATGCCCTGCGGATGCAGGTCGCGGTGCACGAAGCCCAGCGGAGCCCCCCGCGCGTCCGTCTGTCCATGCAGGAACCCGAGCAGCGACGCGAGCTGGAGACCTACGTGCACCAGGAACGCTTCGGAATACGCATGCACATACACCAGCGGCAGCATCGCCACGTCATCCAGCGTGCAGCCCGGGACGCGCTCCCATTCGAAGAAGAGCAGGTCGGCCACCTCGTGGCCGCCATACAGCCGCGCGATGCGCGGATGCTCCAGCAACCGTGAGAGCACCAGCGTCTCCTGCAACCGCGCTCGTGGATCCCTTGCCAGGGACGCGGACCCGCTTCGCAGGGACAGCGCCTGGAGGAACACGGGCACGGGCTCACGCCCGGGCTGCCTCCGGATGGCCAGGAAGTGCTGCTCCCCGTGGCCGCGCCGCCGCAGGATGCGCTCCAGCTCGAACGACTTGGACCCTGTCTTGAACAGCACTTCGGGGAGGGGAGGCTTCACCGTCCTGGATGGGCTCATGCCGTACGGGCTCCTTGGAGAACAACGCCAGACTACTTTTTGAGTAGCCAGCTTCTCCAGGACCCATCAGGTTGTATTAGAACGTTTCTCCCAGCCCGGCGCCCCGGCAAGAATGGCTCACGGGAACTCGTGCACGACGGTATAGGCCGAGATGCGCGACATCCGGACGGCGCCGGGTTTGGAGCCCTCTTCCCACTCGAAGCCATCAAGATTCCCATAGACGAAGCACACGGGATGGCTGCTCCCGTCCGGCAGCTCCGCCTTGGTGTAGCGGCCCGTCACCCGGCCCTCCCCCGTCCAGAGGCGCCCATACAGGCGGGCCCCCTTGGGCAGGTTTCCGTACTGCTCGATGACGAGGCTGACGATGGGGCCGTCGTGGACGATGAGCTGTTCGGACGTCCTGCCGGGTTGCGTGATGTCGTGGTAGATGCTGGCGGTCCCACCCTTGTTCAGGCCGAGCTTCCGCATCGCCTCCAGGGACCCCGTGGGACACCGGCCTGGCTCCGGCCGCACCTGGGCGCCCGTGCAGGCCGTGAGGACCGCGGCACCCACTGCCGCGGAGCACCGCTTGAGCGTGCCAGACCGGGCGGGCGTGGGAATGACGGTCGCCTGCTGCGGCGAAAGGGGAGTCATGGCTTCTTTCTCCTGCGGAAAAGGGACGGGTGGGGAGATTCCCGTCGATGGTCTGCGAGCTTCTTCCGGCCCGAGACGGGGCGCCACTTGCTGGACGTTGCGCGCCTCACTCACAGCCCGCGGGCGATCCTCCCGCACCAGGACCCGCCGCAAGCCCCACACCGTGAAGCAGGCGACGAGCGGCCCCACCAGCAACACCGCGAATGCGCCCCAGAAGAGGGGATGAGAGTGGCCCCCGCGAGCCCGTGCCTGGAACGCATGGAGCGACCGGGCCTCGGAGGCGGCCACCTTCGCGGGATCGCGCCTGCGCAACTCACGGACCTCGCGAAGCCGGCGGGACGCCTCCAGGTGGCGGACGCGGGCGTCCCGCAGGGCGACCTCCTGTCCCGGCATCACGGGCCCTCGGACCTCCTCCGCCTCCAGGGTCGTGCGTGAGCCGCTGGCGGTCCGTTCACGCCAGTCGAACAGCGGCGCATCCCAGACCGGACCGCCATCCGTCAGACGCTGGCGCAGTTCGCCCGCCAGCAATGCCGTACTTTCGGGACGCCGCTCCGGCTCAAAGGCCAGCAATCGCATCAAGGCCTGCGACAGTTCCTCCGGCACATGGGGATTGAGGTCCTCCACGGCGCGCAAGCCATGGGGCTCGGAGGCATCCCGGGGAGCACCCCACTGCGCGGCGGGGTACTGATCTGTCAGCAGGCGATAGAAGGTCACACCGACCGCATACAGTTCGTCCGCCACGGAGTAGGCATAGGGGCTGGAAGCGCCGGGCCGGCGCTCTGACAGCACGCGCCACATGAACAACTGGGGGCTGTAGTAGCGCGGACTGCCCGGCGGCAACCGGGCAGAGGCTGTGAGCACAGGGGCCCCCGCGTACCAACCGGCGCCCCAGTCCAGGACCTTCACCTTGCCGTCCGGCGCGACCAGGACGTTGTCGCCCTTGACGTCCCGATGCAACGCACCCTTGCGGTGCGCGGCGGCCAGCGCCTCCAGCACCTGCACCAACAGGCCCGTCACCTGTCGAGCAGTGGGGTTGCGGGCCAGCGCCCATTCGTAGAGCGACTCTCCCTCCACGTACTCCATCACGAGGTACGGGTGATCCACGGGCCCCAACCGCCAGACACCATAGGTGACCAACCGCACCACCGAGCGGTGGCGCACGCGGGACAGTAACTCCGCCTCCCGCGCGAACCATCGCTCTCCGGGACGCCGGGACAACTTCAAGGCATACAGCCTGCCCTGAGGTCGTCCTGCCCGGCGCACGGAGTACGTGGTGCCGTAACCTCCTGCCCCCAACCGCGCCACCACCTCCCAGCGGTCTACGCGGGTTCCAGGCGGCAACCACTCAGGGGACAGCAGGACCCGGCCCAGCACCGCTTCCGCATGGCGAAGTCCCAGCTCTGCTGACTCACTGCTCACAGGGAAAGTCCTTCCCATCGCACGGAGCGATTGCCTTCCTGATTCCAGACCTCCAGCACGTAGCGGGCCCGAGGATCCAGGTCCTCTGGCATGTGCCATTCCAGGACCATTTGGCCGCTCGCACCGGGCGCCAGCCGGGCCTCCAGCATCCGAACGGGAATCTCCCGCTGGATGACCTGCCCCTCCTGCTCATTCGGCCCCAACTGGATGAGCCGTCCCTCGCCAGGCACCCACGCGGCAGCGTCGGGTGAATTCCTCAGGGAGAAGGCCATCAACCGGGTTCGGATGTGGCGGTAGAGAAGCGCGCGAACCACGACCGTTAGTCCTGGCGTTCCAACGGCGGTAGGAGGCCGCTCCACCGACACCGGCTCCGGCCCCAGCGCGCCTGTGAGCACCGCGCCCGCCAGTCCGCTCTGGGCGCACTGCGCACGCAGGGTGGCGAGCCCCGCCTCGGCGGCGACACACCGTCCCCGCAGCAGGGACAGCTCCTCGCCCAGGTCCTCGGCGGACAGCGCGTGGCGGGACACCTCCACCACGGTGTCTACCTCCTTGGGGTCGGTGACGAGTAGGAAGGACACCTGCCGGGGTGCGTCCTCTCCCGCGAAGCGCGCGGTGATAAGCGGCCGGGACGTCTCCGGCATGGCCACGGTGGGGCGCAGCACCATCACGCCCGGGTATACCTTCAGCTGACCGAACAGCGGTGCCAGGGCCTTCGTGTCCACGGACTGCGGCAGGATGTCCTCGTTGAACACGACGGTGGTGACGGTCCCGGGAGCGACGCGCAGCAGGTGCAGCGTCGTGGCCTCCTCTGCCCGCACCACCAGCTTCCGCTCCCGCGGGACGCGCGGTCCGGGGGCCCCGGCCCATGCCGGAACCGCCGCGCCCAGCAGCATCAACAGGATTGGACAGACAACCACACGGGGCGTAAGCACGCGGGGCAACCTCCAGCATCACACCCTAACAGACGGGGGTGACGTGACGGGGAGGTTTGAAGCCGGGCACGCGACAGGTCGCCCAGCGGAGCCACCTACGTTGGTCCCGGAGGGAACTTCTTCATGAGTTCTTCAGGCAAGGGGGTCCGCAGGAGTGTCTGCTGGCCTCCGCCGGTCCGGATGACCTGGAACCCTGCCCCGCGATGCGGAGGAGGTCCCCATCGTGTCCCTTGCCATTCGCCAACCACTCTTCCGCCGCCTGACGCGTCTCGAACGTCCCCGCGACGACGACATCCTCGATGGCTGGCGCAGAGAACGAACGGAAGCTCCCCGGTATTCATCCATCCGCCCACGGTCCTGGAGGTAGATAC
>NZ_RAWO01000140.1:0-433 GCF_003668955.1 Corallococcus sp. AB038B
ACTACAGCTCGGGCATCGCCAACCTGGCGTTCTATCTGCTCTCCCAGGGGGGCCATCACCCGAGCCATCCGGACTGGCCCTTCGTGGAAGGCATCGGCATCGAGAAGGCCGCCCGCATCTTCTACAAGGCGAACGTGGACCTCCTGACTCCGTCCTCCCGCTTCGAGACGGCGAAGGTCGCCACGGAACAGGCCGCCGCCCAGTTGGGCTACGACGCGGCGACCATCGCCTCCGTCACCGCCGCGTGGAAGGCCGTTCAGGTGGGCGTCATCATCCTGCCCCCGCTCCCTCCCCCCCTGGTTCCCAACGTCCCCGTGGTCTTCTCCGCCGCCCGTGGCGTCAAGGAGTATGCCTGGGGTGAGGTGCCCGAAGGCGCGACGAACCTGCGCTTCGCCCTGTCGGGTGGAACGGGCGACGCGGACCTCTATGTCCG
>NZ_RAWO01000141.1:0-432 GCF_003668955.1 Corallococcus sp. AB038B
CAGAGAACCTGTTCGGGTAGTATATGATTATCGTGATAATAATCAAGGCCAGCGAGAATTCCGTTTTTCTGGTTATACAGAAAAGCATGACTGTAAAGGATTACCTTGTGTGGGTGAAAGTAATTATAATAACATTCATTCAGTATATCAAAACGACTTGAACAGAAGCAACGATACCAATTATATGAATGTGAATCAAGCAACACGATGTGAATTGAGAAGAAGAAAGGGAGACGAAGAGGTGATTAATTGTAGTCATTTTATGTCTATGACTCCTGATTTTAGTTTTTATTTCAAACAAAACCTAGACTCGAGAATGATAGAAGAACAGAATCGCTTCATATTTAAACTCGGGAGAAATGAAATATGTAACTGAAAAGGATTGAAGGAAAAACAAATGTGATTTTATTTTCTGTCTTTATCATGTCGCTC
>NZ_RAWO01000142.1:0-432 GCF_003668955.1 Corallococcus sp. AB038B
TGACGGCATGGGCATTCGCAGGTTACCGCCCGGCGGCGCGGCCTACCAGGGACGCGTGACGAGACAGGTCGGTTCGGGCTCCTGGACGCTGGGAGGCCGCACGGACCCCTCGACGCCGGGGCCCCCGGGCGTTAGCCAGTGGGGGAAACATCACACCTCGCCTTGCCCTCCTGGGGGGCGAGTGCCAGCTTCGGACGCTCCTATATGGCCATCCGCTACGCGCTTCCCAACGGGCTCACCGTCGTCTTCGACGAAAACCACGCCGCCAAGGTCGCGGCATTCCAGGTCTGGGTCAAGGTCGGCAGCGCCGACGAGCGCCCCGACCAGGCGGGCCTGGCCCACCTGCACGAGCACATGCTCTTCAAGGGCACCGAGCGGCGAGGCCCCGGCGAAATCGCCCGCGACGTGGAGGCCCACGGCGGCGAAATCAAC
>NZ_RAWO01000143.1:0-432 GCF_003668955.1 Corallococcus sp. AB038B
CCCTGCGCGACGTCCAGCCGGCCATGGACCCGGGCATGCTGAGCCTCCTCGATGAGGTCTACCTCGAAGGGCGGCCCTTCTCCGGACGTGAAGTGCCCCTGGCGTCGACCTCTCCCTATGTCACCCCCGCGCTCTCCCGACAGCAGCGGTTCCATGACTTCACCTGGCAACCCTGGCGTGATGCTCGCGGAGTCATCCAGGGCGTCATGGCCGTGGCCGTGGAAGTCACGGGGCTGGTCGTGGCTCGACGCGCCGCCGAAGACCTGGCTCGTGACCTGCGCGAGGCCGTCCAGGCCCGTGACGAGTTCCTCTCCATCGCCAGCCATGAGCTGCGCACGCCCATCACCTCCGTCCAACTCCAACTCCAGTTCCTCCTGCGCGCCGCTCCCGCGACGGACCCCGAGGGCGCCGTGTCGCTCGTGCACCGCCGCG
>NZ_RAWO01000144.1:0-431 GCF_003668955.1 Corallococcus sp. AB038B
TGATATATTATCATCTTCATCATCGTCATTGTCAATAGTCGGCATATTCCGTATAGGAATTTTATTTGTTGAACCTAATCGAACAACGATTGAAGATGGTAACCATCGAGCAGTATGCAATAAGCGATACATGATTTTTTTATCTAGAATGAATGCTCTTGTATCTGTGTGCTTGATTTTGGTTGATTCTTTTCTTCGAATTAGATTGGATAGATATGAGCAAATCAGAATCAACATATGATTGGAGGCGACGAATCAATACTTCGAATGAATGAGATATTGTCTATCGGTCAACCAGCGAGGAAAGCGTACTACTCTGTCAGGGAGAAATTCGATATTTCTTTCATTTCCAAATGCTATGCCGTTTAATAAACGGACTGTCGAACCAATATGTTTGAGTCAGGTGCAAATACCGAAGGATATTCCAAATG
>NZ_RAWO01000145.1:0-431 GCF_003668955.1 Corallococcus sp. AB038B
AGGAAGTTGTTGAGGATGGTGCGCTCGTTCGCGTCGGGAACCTTGGACTTCGGGCTCACGGAACCAATGTAGATGAGACGCGAGTTGAGCCGCGTCGAGGCCTCCTCCATCTGAGCCAGCATCGCCGCGACGTCCTCCTTGGTCGGAGGATTCTGCCAGCGGGAGAAGATGACTCGGTCGATGAGCTCTGCCTTGTACGTGGTGGGGCCGTTCACGATGCCTCCGGTGAGGCGGACGGTTTCGATGCCAAGAAGCGCCCGGCCGGCGTTCTCCACAGCGCCGCGCGTCTGGATGTGTAGCAGGAACACTCCTTTCGTTGAAGAGAGTCACTGCTGCACGCGATCACTCCACCGTCGCAATCCTGCTGTCCGTATGCAGCCGTGACGGACAAATCCATCCGGGTCGACGCTGACACGGCCTGAAAATGGGGT
>NZ_RAWO01000146.1:0-431 GCF_003668955.1 Corallococcus sp. AB038B
ACACCGAAGGTCCATCAGCACGGCACGCTCGGGACGACGTCCCCGGGGAAAAATTCACTCGCGACGCGCCCTGCGCTCCCGGTCTGGTGATTTCCATCTGACGCGCGGATGCGCGCGAACGCCGAACCTCAGCGCTTCGCGAGCTCACGCTCCGTCCGAATCTGCCTGCGGACGCAGGGATGCAAGCGAACGCCGAACCTCAGCGCTTCATGCGCCGATGGTGGCCGACGAGGGGATGCGCGCAAACACCGAACCTCGGCGCTTCGCGCACCTCTTCGGCGCACGGCAGCCGACGCGCGGATGCGCGCGAACGCCGAACCTCAGCGCTTCGCGCGCATCTTCCGCGCATGGCGGCCGACGCGAGGATGAGAGCGAACGCCGAACCTCAGCGCTTCGCGCGCCCCTTCCCCTTGCCCGCCGACGTCGACGTC
>NZ_RAWO01000147.1:0-431 GCF_003668955.1 Corallococcus sp. AB038B
CGCGTCGCTGGACTACGAAGCCACCCTGCGCAACATGGCGAAGCTGGTGGTGCCCACGCTGGCGGACTGGTGCTTCGTCGACCTGGCGCAACCGGATGGGACGTTCCGCCGGGTGGAGGTGGCCCACGCCCGCCCGGAGGACGCGGACCTGGCACGCGACGTCCAGCGCTTCCAGCTCCTCCCCGAGGGCAACCGCCACCATCCCCCCACGGAGGCCATCCTGCGGGGAGAGGCCATCCTCGTCGATGGCATGACGCCCGAGCGCCTCCGCGAGAGCGCGCACAACGAGGAGCATGCCCGGGTGATGGTGGCCACCGGCCTCGTCTCGCTCATCTCCGTGCCGCTGGTGGCGCGGGGGCGGACGCTGGGCGTGCTCACCTTCTTCACCGCGCACTCCGGCCGGCGCTACACGGGAGCGGACCTGTCCTTCG
>NZ_RAWO01000148.1:0-430 GCF_003668955.1 Corallococcus sp. AB038B
CGATGTACTGCTCCAGGTCCAGCTCCACGTGCTGCATCCAGTTGAAGTCGCCGCAGGGCACGTCCAGCATCGTCCTTGCCTGGGCCTTGCGGAGCACCTCCGGCAACTCGCGGCGGATGGCCTCCGTCGCCTTCAGCGTGGAGCCCGGCCCCGAGCACGACTCCGAATCCAGCCAGAAGTTGTGCTGGTAGATGCGCGAGAACCAGAGCTGCCGGTACTTCTGCTCCAGCGCCCCGAACTGGGGAACGTGCTCGTTGAGCCGCGTCCGCGCCGACGACACGGCCTCGTTGAGGTACGACTTCATCGTCGACCACACCACGGCACGCCGAGGGCTCTTGGGCGAGGAAGAGGAATCCATGGTGCGAGGGGCCTTTCGCTGACGCGGAGAGAGTGAAACATTGTATGCGAATCTTCACTCTCCGTGCCACAC
>NZ_RAWO01000149.1:0-430 GCF_003668955.1 Corallococcus sp. AB038B
TTCTGCAAGCCAGCTTTGTGTACCCATGAATTAGGCAGGTCATAGCTTAAAGTCAGATTCTTCAACCGGCAATAAGCTGCATTCTGCAAATACAAATCAGTACGCTGTATATTTTTATCCTGATAAGGAGCTACTCCACCCGCAGAATTAATATAAGGTTTCGGATAATAAGCTCCCGGATTGTCCGGTCTCCAATAATCCATATGTTCCTTGAAAACAGTAACTTGAGCATAAGGTCCAAATCCCCAGAAATATGCGCCACCGGCAACCCAGTCACGTTTGCCCACACCTTGGAACATAACACTCAGACTTAATCCTTTCCAACTGATATATCCATTGAAAGTGTACTGATAACGTGGGGTTGTATTACCAATTATAGTCTGGTCTCCCATATCACCATCCACCAGTCTATTGTCTCCCCTGTCAATGA
>NZ_RAWO01000015.1:0-226433 GCF_003668955.1 Corallococcus sp. AB038B
TCCGTTTCGGCCGGAGCACACGCACTCGCGGCCGTTTGCTCCCCGCCATGGCGATTCATGCTCGCACAGCAGCGCTTATGCATCCTTTGGATGCATCAGAATCGTTAATTTTTTCTCATCCCCTCAGTGCTCGCCCGCGCGCTTCTCACCGGCTTCCACGCGCAGGGACAGGCGGTTGCCGCGCGGAGGCAGTGGGCAGGTGGCGAAGCGAGAGAAGGCGCACGGCGGATTGTAGGCGCGGTTGAAGTCCAGCACGACGCGCCCGTCCTTGTCCGGCAGCGGCGCTTCGAGGAATCGGCCGGCGCCGTAGGTGGTGTCGCGGTTCGTCTCGTCGCCGAAGACGATGAACAGCTCTTCGTCTCCCGCTTCCCCCACGGGCGTCAGGCGGTACTCCTTGCCCGCCACCGTGAAGACGAGCGTGCCGGCGGCCTTCATCTCCTCCGCGTAGCCCAGCACCGTGGGCACGCTGAGCATGCGCGGCTTGTCGTCCGGCACCAGCCGCGCCTCCACCTTCCAGTCTGAGCTGGCCGGATACAGCGGGATGCCGTGGAACTGCTTGCGCGTCGCCGCCTCTGAATCCTTCACCCGCACGCCCAGCCGGTCCTTCCGGCGGATGATCTGGAAGTTCACGGTGCCCAGCCGCACCACGTCCGGCGCTTCCTTCTCGTCTGTCTTCAGCGCGCCTCCGGTGAAGGGTTTGCCCTCCAGCGTGAAGGCCACACCCGGCGCGGGCTGGAAGCTCACGGTGTCACCCTTGCGCACGAAGGTCCCCGCCCTGGCCGGCGCCGACGAGGGCAGTGGCACCGCGCTGTCGGGCGCGGAGCCCGCCGTCTGCTCGCCCTCCTTCAACCAGGTGAGCCCCACCAGCGTCAGCCATCCGTCTGGCGATTGCAGGCGTTGCAGCCGTTCGGCGTGCCACGCCTGGGTGGCGGCGGCGACGTCCTCCGCGGGGGCCTTCTTCTCCGCCTGCGCGGCGGGTTTCGGGAGGGGCTTCGTCGCGGGCGGCGAGGCCTGTAATGCCAGGGACAGGACCAGGGCGAGGGTGCTCATGCGGATGGGCCTCGAAGGGCGGGAGGGGCAGGGGCGCTGGGGCCAATGTCTAACAGGTGCCCGTCCCGGTTGCGCGCGGTCCTCCCGCCGTGCAAAGGCTTGAGAAACCTTCCATGAACCTGGACCTCCATCCCGCGTCTCCGGCCAGTGCCCTGCGCAAGCTCGCGCTGGGGACGTGGCGCGCGCCCCGCGACCCCACCGCCTACGCGGCGCTGGAGGTCCGCATGGAGCCGGCGCTCGCGTTCATGGCCTCGCACCGCACGCTCACCGGCCGCCGCCTGACGGTGACGCACCTGGTGGCGAAGGCCGCGGCGGATGCGCTGCGCCGCTACCCGGAGGCCAACGTCGTGCTGCGCGGCCAGCGCCCGTGGCTGCGCGAGGACGTGGGCGTCTGCGTGCTGGTGGTGCAGCCGGCGAGCGGCGCGTCGCGCGTGGACCTGACCACCGCCACCGTGCACCGCGCGGACCAGAAGTCGCTGGAGTCGCTGGCGGACGCCATGGAGTCGCGGGTGTCGCGGGTCCGCGCGCGCGAGGACGTGGAGATTGAACGGGGCAAGCGCCGCTCGTCGCTGTTGCCCGGCTGGCTGATGGGCCCCGCGCTGCGGCTGTTGTCCTTCGTCTGGTACGGCCTGAACGTGAACCTGCGCCGCGTGGGCATGCCGTTCGACCCATTCGGCTCCGTGGCGGTGACGAACCTGGGCTCACTGGGGCTGGAGCGGGGCTTCGTCGCGATGGTGCCCTACACCCGCGTGCCGCTCCTGCTGGCGCCCGGGCTGGTGCGGGACGTGCCCGTGGTGCAGGACGGGACGCTGGTGCCCGGCAAGGCCATGACGCTCACCTGCACCTGGGATGCGCGCCTCATCGACGTGGACCTGGCCGCGCGGGTGCTCCGGCACATCGGTGGCGCGCTGGAGGATCCCCGGGGGTGGGATGCACCGGGGACCGAAGCGCGGTAGAACAGGGGCGTCATCCGGAGGTCGGCACCATGTCCGTGGATCCCTTTCGTCGCGTCGGTTCGTCCCGTCCCGTGGGACGGGTGCTGAGCGGCCAGGACCGCTTCGAGAAGGAAGCCCTGGAAGGTCCTCCCGAGGGCCACCTCGCCATGGACCGCCGCCAGCGCATGGCCGGCGGCCCGCTGCCGGTGAACGGCGAGAGCCCCTTCGCCGCGAAGATGCGCAAGCTGGCCGCGTCGAACCCGGACGGCAAGGAAGACTGACGCGGTCCTTCCTCGCCGGGCCGCTCAGACCTGCCCGGCGCCGCCGTCCACGAAGAGCTCCGCGCCGTTGACGAAGCTGCTGTCGTCCGATGCGAGGAACAGCGCCGCCTTCGCCACCTCGTCCGGCTGCCCCATGCGTCCCAGCGGGATGAGGCTGGTGAGGTACTCCTTGATCTGCTTCGCCCCCGCCGCGTCGGCCGCCAGCCCGTTGAGTCCCGGCGTGTCGATGGGGCCCGGGCTGAGCGTGTTCACCCGGATGCGCCGCCCCTTCAGGTCCGTTGCCCAGGTGCGCGCGAACGAGCGGACCGCCGCTTTCGTCGCCGCGTAGACGCTGAACGCCGCCGAGCCGTCCGAGCCCGCGGTGGAGCCCGTCAGGATGACGGAGCCGCCGTCCTTCAAGAGCGGCAGCGCCTTCTGCACCGAGAACAGCGTGCCCTTCACGTTGACGCTGAACGTCTGGTCGAAGTGCGCCTCCGTGATGGAGCCCAGCGCCGCGAACTCGCCGCCGCCCGCGTTGGCGAACACCACGTCCAGGTGGCCCGCCTCCTCCTTCACCCGCGCGTAGAGCCGGTCCAGGTCCGCCATCACGGACACGTCCCCGCGCACGCCCACCGCGCCGTGGCCAATCTCCTGCACCGCCCGGTCCACCTCCGCCTGCCGGCGGCCGGTGAGGAACACCTTCGCCCCCTCCTGCGCGAAGCGCTTCGCGGACGCGAAGCCGATGCCCGTGGTTCCACCCGTGACGACCGCCACCTTCCCGTCGAGCCTGCCCATCGTCCTGCTCCTTGGTTATGGACTTTATGGTCCACATCTAAAGATGGTGGACCGAACGGTCAATAACTTTTATTTTCAGGGCATGGCTCGGCCTCGGACATTCGATGAAGCGCAGGTGCTGCGGGCGGTGCGCGACCAGTTCTGGAACAAGGGCTACGCGGCGACGTCCATGGACGACCTGATGCAGGCCACGGGGCTGGGGAAGGGCAGCCTCTACGGGGCCTTTGGCGACAAGCATCAGCTCTTCCTGAAGGTATTCGACACGTACTGCGTGAGCTCCGTGGAGTCGGTGAAGAAGACACTGGAGGGGCCGGACGCGGGAGCGCTGGAGCGGTTGCGCCAGTACATGCTGGGGGTGGCCACCGCGTCGGCTGCGCCCGCGAACCGGCGTGGGTGCCTGCTGGCACGCGGCACGTCGGAGCTGGCGGCGCAGGACGCACACGTGGCCGACCGGGCGCTGGAGACCTTCCGGGGGCTGGAGGCCGCGTTCGTGCGCTGCCTGGAGCAGGCCCGGGAGCACGGGGACCTCGCGGCCCACGCGGACCCCCGGAGGTTGGGGGCCATGCTGCTCGCGGTCTTCCGGGGGGTGGAGGCCGTGGGCAAGGCGGGCGTGGACGAGGCCAGCCTGCGCGGCATGGTGGAGACGGCATTCGAACATCTGCCCGCCCCGGTGAAGCGCCGCCGCTGATTGTCTTTGGGTGGGCCGGATTCCTGGGGTATTGGGCTTTCACGTACCTGGCACGGTAGGGCTGCTTGTTTCCCCCAAACAAAGGCACCCCTCCATGAAGCATTTCGAGTCTGGGTTTGTCGTGATGTGCGCCCTCGCGCTTGGCTGCGGTCCGTCAGCGGAGCAGGGCGCGCTCGGAGAACAGAAGCGCGAAGTCGTCTACGGCACGGACAACCGGTTGGACGTCTACGCCCATCCGGACGCCACGCTGCGTGCGCGGGCGGAGCAGGCCGCCGTGGGCATGGTGCACCCGGGGTTCATCGACCTGACGGACCCGAACAACGTCACCTTCCCTGGCTCGAACCTGGGCACCGGCCTCAACCTCTGCTCCACCGAGCGCTTCTGGAGTGACCCTCGGGCGGCCTTCTGCTCCGGCACGCTCATCGACGATGACCTGGTGCTCACCGCGGGGCACTGCGTGGGCAACGTCGCGGAGTGCGCCGACACGTACTTCGTCTTCAATTTCTTCCGGACCGCGGCGGGCGTGCTGCACCCCATCACGTCGCAGGACGTCTTCACCTGCGACTCCATCGTGGCGCGCCAGCACGGCACGTCGAACGGGCAGAACCTGGACTACGCCATCGTGCGCCTGGACCGGTCCGCCACGCCGCGCTTCACCCCGGCGCCCGTGCGCACGGGCAACACCGCGCTGGGCGCCGCGCAGAACGTGGCCGTCGTCGGCGGCAGCAGCGGCACCCCCATCAAGCTCGACTCCGGCGGCTCGGTGCGTGACGCCCGCGCGAGCACGCGGGACTACTTCGTGTCCAACTCGGACACGTTCCCCGGCTCGTCGGGCGGGGCGGTGTACGAGCTGGACCAGCACACCCTCGCGGGCATCCTCGTGCGCGGGTACGGGGTGGACTACGTCGCCAACGGCAGCTGCAACGTGGTGAACGTGTGCCCGGAGACGGGCTGCACCGGGTCGGAGAGCACGTACGTCTACCCGGCGCTCAAGGGCGTGTGCACCGAGCTCCAGAACGGCAGCACGCGGCTGTGCGCCGGGATGCCGCCGGCGCCGGTGCGCCCGGTCAACGCGTTCGGCTACACGACGAGCGACACCTGGGACGCCACGCAGAACACGGTGGACCGGGCGTACACGCTCGGCGTGGGCGACGTCATCCAGGTGAACGCCTGCGGTCTGCCGGACTTCCCCGTCACGGGCTATCCCAAGCTGCGCCTCGTCGACGCCCAGGGCAACGAGGTCGCCTCCAGCTTCGACGGGTGCGGCTTCAAGCTCCGGATGCAGACCGCTGGCGCCTACACCCTCCGCGCTGGCTGCGACTACACCGATAGCTGCAGCGCCACGGTGGAGGTGAAGGTCACCCTGAACGCGAACCTCACGCGGGGCACGTTGCCCTTCAACCTCACCCACACCAACAGCGGCACGCGCAACACCGCCAACCTGAACGTGACGCTGACCCCTGGACAGACCCTCGACGTGGGCACCTGCGCCGTGGAGAGCGCCAACGGCGTGGGTGACACCATCGTGCGGGTGCACGGCTCCTCGGGCGTGCCGGTGGCGGAAAACGACGATGCCTTCGGCACCTGCGGCTCGCTTTCGCGCGTCACCTACCACATGAACGTGGTGTCCCCGGCGGAGCAGTACCAGATCCGCATCGGCTGCTTCCGCAACACGAGCTGCAGCGGTACGGCCGCCTACATCATCTACTGAGGCGTCGTCCCCTCTTCCGGTGACCCCCGCGTTCAGGCTAGGCACAGAGGCCTGAACGCGGGTGCGAGCGGTCACTCACCGGGATTGGGGGCATTGATGCGGAAGGCACATGCGGTGGCGGCGTCGATGGTGGTGCTGATGCTGGGGCAGACGGGCTGCTATCGGACGAGCATCGTCACGAACCTGCGGCCGGAGCCCAAGGTCCACCAGGACCGGCAGTGGTTCACGGCGGTGGGCCTGTTGCCCGTGTCGAGTCCCCCTGGCAGCGAGTGCAAGAACGGCATCGCGTGGGCGCAGAGCCGCGCGACCCCCAGCGACTTCCTCATCCAGGCGGGCCTGGCGGTGGCGGGCGCGTTCATCGGGTCGGCGGTGTGCGCCGGCGGCAACCGGACCGAAGAGGACCAGGCCAACTGCGCCGCGATTGGCCTGCTGGTGCCCACGCTCCTGGTGGGCTCGCGCACGGTGGCCTACGCCTGCGCGTCGGAGTCCCAGAACGTCAACCTGCGGCAGGACCTGGGCCAGGAGACGCCGGCCCGTGTCCCGGACTCCGTGAACGCGCCGGAGGAGGGCGAGGTCCCGGTGCTGGAGACCCCGACTCCGCCGCCGCTGCCGCCGCCCGGCTCCGTGCCGGACTCGAGCCCCGGACTCTGAAACGCCTCCGGACGCGGCGCGCGAAGGTGTCCGCGCCGCGCCCGAAGGGGTCTGTCTATTCGCCGCGCCGCTTGGAGCGCGTCCGGGCCCAGCCCGCGTTGGACTGGTTGCGCTGCACCCGCTTGTGCTCGCGCTGCGCGGTGGCGTCCGTCTGGCGGTGCTGGAAGGCCTGCTCGCGCAGGAGCTTCGCGAAGTTCGCGCGCCGCTCCTCGGGGATCGTGCCGTTCTCCACCGCCGCCCTCACCGCGCAGCCTGGTTCACCCTGGTGGCCGCAGTCGCTGAAGCGGCAGCCGGTGGCCAGTGCGAGGAGGTCCGCGAAGGCGTTGGCCAGGCCCTCCTCGTCGTCGCCCCACAGGCCCAGCTCGCGCATGCCGGGCCCGTCGATGATGAGGCCGCCGTGATCCAGCACGAACAGCTCGCGGTGCGTGGTGGTGTGCCGGCCCTTGTCGTCCTCTGGCCGCACGGGCTGCGTGACGAGGCGCGCGGCGTCCAGCAGCCGGTTGGCGAGCGTGGACTTGCCCACTCCGGACGAGCCCAGCAACACGCCCGTCCTGCTGGGAGGAAGCCGTGCGCGCACGTCCTCCACGCCCATGCCCGTTCGCGCGCTCACCGCGAGCACGTCCACGCCGGGGGCCAGGGCCTCCACCTCCAGGACGCGCTCGGCCGCGTTGTCCGCGAGGTCCGCCTTGCTGAGGAGCACGACGGGCGTGGCGCCGCTGTTCCAGGCCACGGTGAGGGAGCGTTCGACGCGGCGGGGGTTGAAGTTGCCGTCCAACCCCACGACGAGGAACACCACGTCCACGTTGGCGGCGATGAGCTGGCCGTCGTGTTCGCTGCCCGCCTCGCGCCGCTTCAGGAGGCTGCGGCGGGGCAGCACGGAGTGCATCAGCGCCTCGCCGTCACCGGACGCGGGCGGTTGCAGGAGGACCCAGTCGCCCACGGTGGGCAGGGCCTCCGCGCCCTGGGCCTGATGGAGGAGGCGTCCGGACGCGCGTGCGAGGAAGGCCGCGCTGGCGGTCTGCACGGTGAGCAGTCCCCGCTGCTGGCGCACGACGCGCCCGGGGACGAGGGACGAGGAGGAAGACGACTGCGAGACGGTGTTGGACAGCGCGAGGTCGAGGTCGGGACCCCAGCCGAGGGTTTCAAGTGACACTTGGGGAACTCCGGGCAGAGCGATGCCTGGGGCGCGGGGAGAGGACTCCGGGACGCCGGGCGTGAAGGAGGCGGGGCTCGCGCTGCGACGGACGACGGTGATGCGACCGGCTCAGCGGATGAGCGCCCGCGTGGCGGACAGGGCCGCGACGACGACAAGGGGCGGAGTCATCAGGACAGGTCTCCTCAAGGTGCGTGGAACCACCGGCGGTCATCGCCGTTCCGTGCGGGACCCTAACAATTCCTGTCGGCCGCTGGCCACCCCCGTGCGTTTTCCCCCTTGAACCTCACGCGACGTGAGGTTGTACCCATGACATCCAGTCACGCGAAGACCGTGGCTGGAAAGGGGTGAGGCATGCAGCACACGGAACTGAAGGTCGGGGAGCTGGCCCGGCGCACGGGGCTGTCCATCCGCGCGCTGCACCACTACGACGAGATTGGGTTGCTCAAGCCCTCGGCGCACACGGCGTCGGGGCATCGGCTCTACACGGCGGAGGACATTGCCCGCCTGAGTCACATCCTGTCGCTCAAGCAGCTCGGGTTCTCGCTGGAGGAGATTGCCGAGACGCTGGGCCGGGCGGACTTCTCCGCCCTGCGCGTGGTGGAGCTGCGGCTCCAGCGGGCCCGGGAGCAGCTGGCGGAACAGCGTCAGCTCTGCGACCGCCTGGATTCCCTCGCACGGCAGCTGCGCGCGGCGGAGCCGGTCTCCGCCGACGACTTCCTACAGACCATCGAGGCCATGACCATGTTCGAGAAGTACTACACCCCGGAGCAGTTGAAGGAGCTGGAGGCCCGTCGCCAGGCGATGGGTGACGACGCCATCAAGCAGGTGGAGGCCGAGTGGCCCCGCCTCATCGCGAGCATGCGCGAGCAGATGGAGCAGGGCGCCGACCCCGCGTCCGAGCCGGTGCGAGCCCTGGCCACGCGCTGGCGCGAGCTCGTCCGCGCCTTCACGGGCGGCAACCCCGGAATGGAGAAGTCGCTCCAGACGATGCACCAGCAGGAGCCGCGGATGGCCCAGCGTCAGGGCCGCGACCCGAAGCTCATGGAGTACGTGGGCCGGGCCATGGCCTGTCTGGACGCGCCGAAGTAAAGCCAGACACGGCGACGGCCGCCAGCGAAGGGCTGGCGGCCGTGCCGTCATTCCAAGGCATCAAGGCTACTGGCCGCCGATGGTGCCGTTGGAGCCGCCGGTGCCGGTGCCGCCCACGCCACCCATGGTGCCGCCGGAGCCGCTGGTGCCGGTGCCGCCGACGCCGCCCGTGCCAGTCGTGCCGCTGGTGCCGCCCGTGCCGGTGCCGCCCGGGTTGATGACGGTCGAGCCGTTGGACTCGTTGCCGGGCTCGGTGGCGCCGGTGGTGCCGGTGCCCGTGCCGCCAATGGTGCCGGTGCTGCCGGAGCCACCAATGGTGCCGTTGCTACCGGAGCTGCCGACGCCGGTGGTGCTGGTGCCCGCGCCGCCGTAGGTGCCGGTGCTCGTCGAGGGCGGCGTGTACGTGCCCGTGGACGGAGCGGTGCTCCCGGTGCCGTAGGTGTCCGTGCTGGAGCCGGTGGTGCCGGTGCCCGTGCCGATGCCACTGGTCCCGGTGCCGCCGGTGCCGGAAGTGCTACCGCCCGTGGTGCCGGTGCCGGTGGTGCCCGGAGTCGGGTTCACGCCAGTGCCAGAGCCACCCGTGCCGGTGGCGGTGTTGCCCGTCTGCACGCCCGTGGAGTTGGTGGTGCCGGGCGTGACCGTGCCCGACGAGCCAGCGGTGCCCGTCTGCCCGCTGTTGATCATCTCCGGCGAAGCGCCGGAGGACCCAGGAGTCGTCCCGGGGCTCGAACCGTCGCCTACCTGTTGGGCGAGCGCGCTGGTGGAGAGCAGGAAGCTGAAGGCCAGTGCCGCGGTGCCAATGGAGCGTCGCATGTCAGGAATCCTTTCCCGTCGCTTGAGGCGTAAAGGTGTGTGCTTCACCGGACAGGGCAACCCGTCAGGAGCAGGCGGCACATGGCAGGCCGCCAGCTCGCAGGTCATTCATGGGACGAAGCACGCGGGACAGGGGTTGCACGCACGTGCGCCCTGCGCGCTCAGGGCGACGGGCCAGGCACGTGCCTCCGCCTCTTCTTCCGGTGTTAGCAGGCCGGTCATGCGCATGCGCCGCAGCCGTCCATCCCTGCGCGGCTGAAGGCGGTCGATGAAACATTCAGGGTGCTTTCGCCACTGTGGATCATCATTCATCGTGACGAGCAGCGCCGCCTCCGCCAGCGTGAGATCCGCAGCCTCCTTTCCCAGGTAGTGCCGGGCCGCTTCGGGGAGGTCACGGGGTCCATGCCCCAGCGGCACCCGCCGCGCTTCGAAGGCCAGCAGTTCCTCCGCCGTCCAGTGACGCGTGAGCCAGATGCCCAGCGTCAAGCGCTCATGCAACAGCAGGCGCTCCGAACCCTCCGGGCGCCAACGCCGGGCGATCGCGTCCGCCAGCGTCCATCCCGGAGGCACATCCATCCGAGACGGCTTGGACACGAGGGGGCGCGTCACGGTCCACGCGACGGTCCAGGGCCACATGGGCTTCACCGTCATCGAGCCCCAGGGCTCATAAAGGCTCCAGTACACCCGGGCGAGGTTCGCCGGCAGCCGGTCGGTGGCGTCCGGCGGAGTGGGAAGCGAGGGAAGCTCCCGCAGCGTCATCCGGTACCAACCCTCGAATGCGGCCAGGAGCCCCACGAACATGAGGCACAGCCCGCACAGTCCGAGGCCCACGAGCCGCATCCGCCGACGGAAACGCCATGAGAAAGGCATGCCCTCCACGGATTGCAGGGCGTGGGCCACGTCCCAGGTGTCCAGCAGGCGGGCATTCGTGTCGCGGTGAGCAGTCTCCGCCCCGTTTCTGTGCTGTCCTCCGGTCCCGGGAGGAGCGTGCGTGAGCGGACGGGAAGGGCATCTGGCGGCGGGCCGAAAGAGCGCGCGCCTCGCGCGGAGCGTGGGCGCCCGTGCATGGCCGCTCACGCTCGTCATCGCCGCGGGCCTGGGCCTGCTGCTCTACGTCTCCACCACCAGCCTGCCGTATCTCATCGCCTCACCCGCCGGAGACGCGCACCTGGGCGCTCTCAATGACTGTCTGGCACGGCAGCTCGATGGGGTCACTCGGCTGGGCTGGGCCGTGGCGCCGGATGCGTCGCGCGCGGCGGTGTTCGGGCCCCGCGTCGTCGCGGTCTGCGGCGAGGATGGCTCGCACTCGCGCTTGGAGATCCCCGGCACCACCGCGCTCGCCTTCGACGGCGCACGCCGTCTGTGGGCCGCCGCCGGAGGCCACCTGCTGCGGGAGCGGGACGGCGCGCTGCTGCCGGTGGGCGACATCACTCCACCGGAATGGCTGATCGGCCACGCGGGCGGAGTCCTCGCGCTGGATGCCACCGGGCAGCTCGTCTCCGTGGCGCCGGACGGCAAGGTGCTGGGCCAGGCGCAGGTGCCGGGTCCGGGAGGCCGTCTGTCCATCGGCCCTGGCGGCGTGCTCGCGGCGGTGGAGTGGGGCGGCGGCGTCATCGTCTACGACGCGCGCACCCTGGAGCTCGTCCGGGCGGAAGCCCCGTGCGCCGTGGAGTTCCTGTGGTGGCTCGACACCGCGGATCAGGTCCTGCTGGCCTGTGGCGCCACCGCTTCCCCGGACGCATCGGGGCCGGGCTCACTGCGCTTCGATGTCCGCACGGGAGCACGCGAAGTGATGCCCGCACGCACTCGCGCGCCTGCCCGAAGGCTCTCGGGGCGGGCGTTGTATGTGCAGGGGTGCGATGGCTTCCCGTGCACCGCCTCGCCTCCCTGAAACTGTTATGGGGAGGTTTCTCCTCGGGCCCGCGACTGCGACCCGGGGCTTTCGGGGTTGGTGGGGCTCAGGTCCGGGCACGTCGTTCAGTGCCTGACACCTGGGGCCATTCCACCCCGGCTTTACATTCGACAAACCCGCGAACTCATTGGACGTTCCTGGGATCGCGGACCGGTTTCGCAGGACCGGTCGCAACGCTTTCGCCGATCAGGGGTTTCATTCGTGGACGACACCAAGGCTTCCAGCTCCTCCGCTCCCCGCAAGCGCGCCAACGGCCGAAAGACAGCCGCCACCGCCGCAAGCCAGGAGGCTGGCCCTCCAGGCGCCCGCTCGCAGGGCAACGTCGCGGCCAACCGGCTGAGCAACGTGGAGGCGACGCGTGCCGAGCCCGCGACCGCCCGCCGAGCTCCCTCGCGAAGCCGCAATGGCAACAGCCGCTCGGCCGCCGATGACGGCCTGCGCCCCGGTGGCCCTCCTCCGCTCCAGCAGCTGCTGGCGGCGCTCCGGGCCGTGCAGGGCGGTGACTTCTCCGTGCGGCTGCCGTCGGGCGCGCAGGACGTGGTCATGGATGAGATTGCCCGCGCGTTCAACGCGGTGGTGACGCTCAACTCCACGCTCACCCACGAGATCGTCCGCGTGGAGCGCGTCGTCGGCCGCGAAGGCCGCATGGGCGAGCGCGTGAACCTGGGCGACGTGCGCGGCGACTGGGCCACCAGCGTCCAGTCCATCAACGCCCTCATCGGCGACCTGGTGCAGCCCACCACGGAAGTCGCCCGCGTGCTGGTGGCGGTGGCCGAAGGCGACCTCACCCAGAAGATGGCGCTGGAGATCGACGGCCAGCCCGTGAAGGGCGAGTTCCTCCGCATCGGCACCACCGTGAACGCGATGGTGGATCAGCTCAACAGCTTCGCCGCCGAAGTGACGCGCGTCGCGAAGGAGGTCGGCACCGAAGGCAAGCTGGGCGGTCAGGCCGACGTGAAGGGCGTGTCCGGCGTGTGGAAGGACCTCACGGACAACGTGAACGTCCTCGCCGGCAACCTCACCGCGCAGGTGCGAAACATCGCGGAAGTGACGACGGCGGTGGCCCGCGGCGACCTGTCCCGGAAGATCACCGTGGACGTGAAGGGCGAGGTGTTGGAGCTGAAGAGCACCATCAACACGATGGTGGATCAGCTCAACAGCTTCGCCTCCGAAGTGACGCGCGTCGCGCGCGAAGTGGGTACGGAAGGAAAGCTGGGCGGTCAGGCCGCGGTGTCCGGCGTGTCCGGCACGTGGAAGGACCTCACGGACAACGTGAACTTCATGGCGTCCAACCTCACGACGCAGGTGCGCGGCATCGTGAAGGTGGTGACGGCGGTCGCCAACGGCGACCTCACCCAGAAGCTGATGGTGCCGTCGCAGGGTGAAATCGCCGCGCTGGGCGCCACGCTGAACAACATGACGGACACGCTCAACGTGTTCGCGCAGCAGGTGACCAGCGTCGCGCGCACGGTGGGCGTGGAGGGCAAGCTGGGCGCCCAGGCCCAGGTGCCCGGCGCCGCGGGGACGTGGAAGGACCTCACGGACAACGTGAACCTGATGGCGTCCAACCTCACCAGCCAGGTGCGAAACATCGCGGAGGTCTCCACCGCCGTCGCCAATGGTGACCTGTCGCGGAAGATCACCGTGGACGTGAAGGGCGAGGTGCTGGAGCTCAAGAGCACCATCAACACGATGGTGGACCAGCTCCGCGCGTTCGCCGCGGAAGTGACCCGTGTCGCGAAGGAAGTGGGTACGGACGGCAAGCTGGGCGGTCAGGCCGCGGTGCCCGGAGTCGGCGGCACGTGGAAGGACCTCACGGACAACGTGAACAGCATGGCCTCCAACCTCACCACCCAGGTGCGCAACATCGCCCTGGTGACGACGGCGGTGGCCACCGGTGACCTGTCCAAGAAGATCACCGTCGACGCGCGCGGAGAGATTCTCGAGCTGAAGAACACCATCAACACGATGGTGGACCAGCTGAACAGCTTCGCCTCCGAAGTGACCCGCGTGGCGCGTGAAGTCGGCACGCACGGCAAGCTGGGCGGTCAGGCGGAAGTGAAGGGCGTGTCCGGTACGTGGAAGGACCTCACGGACAACGTGAACTTCATGGCGTCCAACCTCACCACCCAGGTGCGAGGCATCGCCAAGGTGGTGACCGCGGTCGCGAACGGTGACCTCACCCAGCGCCTGAAGATGGAGGCCAAGGGCGAGGTGGCGGAGCTCGCGGACACCATCAACGCGATGACCCAGACGCTCTCCATCTTCGCGCAGCAGGTGACGGACGTCGCGCGCACGGTGGGCGTGGAAGGCAAGCTGGGCGCCCAGGCCGTGGTGCCGGGCGTCGCGGGCACGTGGAAGGACCTCACCAACAACGTGAACCTGTTGGCGAACAACCTCACCGATCAAGTCCGTAACATCGCCGAGGTGACGACGGCGGTCGCGAAGGGCGACCTGTCCCGGAAGATCACCGTGGACGCGAAGGGCGAGGTGCTGGAGCTCAAGAGCACCATCAACACGATGGTGGACCAGCTCCGCGCGTTCGCCTCGGAAGTGACGCGCGTCGCGAAGGAAGTGGGCACGGACGGCAAGCTGGGTGGTCAGGCCGACGTGAAGGGCGTGTCCGGCGTGTGGAAGGACCTCACGGACAACGTGAACAGCATGGCCTTCAACCTCACCACCCAGGTGCGCGGCATCGTCAAGGTGGTGACGGCGGTGGCCGACGGCGACCTGTCCCAGAAGCTGGTGATGGAGGCCAAGGGCGAAATCGCCGCGCTCGCGGACACCATCAACGCCATGACCCAGACGCTGTCCGTCTTCGCGCAGCAGGTGACGGACGTGGCGCGCACGGTGGGCGTGGAGGGCAAGCTGGGCGCCCAGGCGGAGGTGCCGGGTGTCGCCGGGACGTGGAAGGACCTCACGAACAACGTGAACCTGCTGGCCAACAACCTCACGGCCCAGGTGCGAAACATCGCGGAGGTGACGACGGCGGTCGCGAACGGCGACCTGTCCAAGAAGATCACCGTGGACGCGAAGGGCGAGGTGCTGGAGCTCAAGAGCACCATCAACACGATGGTGGACCAGCTCCGCGCGTTCGCCGCGGAAGTGACGCGCGTCGCGAAGGAAGTCGGTACGGAAGGCAAGCTGGGCGGTCAGGCCGACGTGAAGGGCGTGTCCGGCGTGTGGAAGGACCTCACGGACAACGTGAACGTCCTCGCCGGCAACCTCACGGACCAGGTGCGCAACATCGCCAAGGTGACCACGGCGGTGGCGAATGGCGACCTGTCCCAGAAGATCACCGTGAGCGTGAAGGGCGAGGTGTTGGAGCTGAAGAACACCATCAACACGATGGTGGACCAGCTCCGCGCGTTCGCTTCGGAAGTCACGCGCGTCGGTAAGGAAGTGGGTACGGAGGGCAAGCTGGGCGGCCAGGCCGCGGTGCCCGGCGTCGCGGGCGTGTGGAAGGACCTCACGGACAACGTGAACGTCCTCGCCGCGAACCTCACGGATCAGGTGCGCAACATCGCCAAGGTGACCACGGCGGTGGCCTACGGCGACCTGTCGCAGAAGATCTCCGTGGAGGCGAGGGGCGAAATCCTGGAGCTCAAGAGCACCATCAACACGATGGTGGACCAGCTCCGCGCCTTCGCTTCCGAAGTGACCCGCGTCGCGAAGGAAGTGGGTACGGACGGCAAGCTGGGTGGTCAGGCCGCGGTGCCCGGCGTCGCCGGCACGTGGAAGGACCTCACGGACAACGTGAACAGCATGGCGTCCAACCTCACCAGCCAGGTGCGCAACATCGCCCTGGTGACGACGGCGGTCGCGAACGGCGACCTGTCCAAGAAGATTACGGTCGACGCGAAGGGCGAAATCCTGGAGCTGAAGAACACCATCAACACGATGGTGGACCAGCTCAACAGCTTCGCCTCCGAAGTGACCCGCGTGGCGCGTGAAGTGGGCGCGGAAGGCAAGCTGGGCGGTCAGGCGGAAGTGAAGGGCGTGTCCGGTACGTGGAAGGACCTCACGGACAACGTGAACTTCATGGCCCGCAACCTCACGACGCAGGTGCGCGGCATCGTGAAGGTGGTGACGGCCGTCGCCAACGGCGACCTCAAGCAGAAGCTGGTGGTGGACGCGAAGGGCGAAGTGGCCGCCCTGGCGGAGACCATCAACAACATGACCGACACGCTGGGCATCTTCGCGGAGCAGGTGTCCTCCGTGGCCCGCGAGGTGGGCGTGGAAGGGAAGCTGGGCGGCCAGGCCCGCGTGCCCGGTGTGGCCGGCACGTGGAAGGACCTCACGGACAACGTGAACTTCATGGCCTCCAACCTCACCACCCAGGTGCGCGGCATCGTGCGCGTGGTGACGGCGGTGGCCAACGGCGACCTGACCCAGAAGCTCATCGTGGACGCGAAGGGCGAGGTGGCGGCGCTCGCGGACACCATCAACAACATGACCGACACGCTGGGCACCTTCGCGGAGCAGGTCTCCACGGTGGCCCGCGAGGTGGGTATCGAAGGAAAGCTGGGCGGCCAGGCCCGCGTGCCCGGCGCTCGCGGCACGTGGCGGCAGCTGACGGACAACGTGAACCAGCTGGCCGGTACGCTCACCAGCCAGCTGCGCGCCATCTCCGACGTGGCCACCGCCGTGACCAAGGGTGACCTGACCCGCAGCATCACGGTCGTCGCCGAAGGCGAGGTCGCGGCGCTGAAGGACAACATCAACCAGATGATCGTCAACCTGCGTGAAACCACGCAGAAGAACCAGGAGCAGGACTGGCTCAAGACGAACCTGGCGAAGTTCAGCGGCATGATGCAGGGCCAGAAGTCCCTGGACGCCGTCAGCCGCCTCATCATGAGCGAGCTGACCCCGCTGGTGTCCGCGCACCACGGCGCCTTCTTCCTCTCCGACCCCGAGGGCGGCATCCCGTCCCTCAAGCTCACCAGCACCTACGCGTACCGGGAGCGCAAGCACCTGGCGAACCGCTTCCGCCTGGGCGAGGGACTGGTCGGCCAGTGCGCGCTGGAGAAGAAGACCATCCTGCTGACGCGCGTGCCGTCGGACTACATCACCATCTCCTCCGGGCTGGGTGAGTCCGCGCCGCTCAACATCATCGTCCTGCCCGTCCTCTTCGAGGGCGAGGTGAAGGCCGTCATCGAGCTGGCCTCGTTCCACCCGTTCAGCGCCATCCACCAAATCTTCCTGGATCAGCTGACGGAGAGCATCGGCGTGGTGCTCAACATGATCATGGCGAACATGCGCACGGAGACCCTGCTCTCCGAGTCGCAGCGCCTGACCCAGGAGCTCCAGAGCCAGTCGCGCGAACTCACCCAGCAGCAGGATGAGCTGAAGCGCACCAACATCGAGCTGGAGGACAAGGCGAAGGAGCTGGCGGACCAGAACACCCGCGTGGAGGAGAAGAACCGCGAGGTGGAGCTGGCGCGCGTCAGCCTGGAGGAGAAGGCGGAGCAGCTCACCATCATCTCCAAGTACAAGAGCGAGTTCCTGGCCAACATGAGCCACGAGCTGCGCACGCCGCTCAACTCGCTGCTCATCCTCGCGAAGCTCCTGTCGGACAACAAGGACGGGAACCTCTCCAACAAGCAGGTGGAGTACGCGAACACCATCTACGCGTCCGGCGGGGACCTGCTCAGCCTCATCAATGAGATCCTCGACCTGTCCAAGGTGGAGGCGGGCAAGATGCAGGTGGAGCCCCGGGACATCGTCCTCACGGAGCTCAACCAGTTCATCGACCGCAGCTTCCGCCCGGTGGCGGACCAGAAGGGCCTCACCTTCCAGGTGGAGGTGCTCACGGGCACGCCGCGCCACGTGCGCACGGACCCGCAGCGGCTGCAGCAGGTGCTCAAGAACCTGCTCTCCAACGCCTTCAAGTTCACCGACGAGGGCGGCGTGAAGCTCACCGTGCGCCTGGCGGACAAGGGCATCCGCTTCGACCACGAGGCGCTGCGCCGCTCGCGCCACGTGCTGGCCTTCGCCGTGAAGGACACCGGCATCGGCATCGCCAAGGACAAGCAGCGCATCATCTTCGAGGCGTTCCAGCAGGCGGACGGCTCCACCGCGCGCAAGTACGGCGGCACCGGCCTGGGCCTGTCCATCAGCCGTGAAATCGCCAAGCTGCTGGGCGGCGAAATCCGCCTGGAGAGCGAGCCGGGCAAGGGCAGCACCTTCACCCTCTACCTGCCGCCGGAGTACCAGGGCGCGGACGAGGAGAACGGGCAGGGCAACGAGGAGGCCAGTCGCGCGCTGGGAGCCCTGCCGGAGACGCACGCCACCCCGTCCACGTCTGGCACCGCCACGGCGACACCGCCGCCGCTCGCTCCGGTGTCCCCGGTGGCCGAGCCGCAGGCCCACGTGCTGGACGCCGCGCTGCCCCCGCAGGTGGAGGGCTCGCACACGCCCGTCGTGGTGGAGGACGACCGCGAGTTCATCCGCGAGGGCGACCGCACCTTGCTCATCATCGAGGATGACCTGAAGTTCGCCCGCATCATGGTGCAGATGGCGCGCGAGAAGGGCTTCAAGGCCCTGGTCGCCACGCGAGGTGACAGCGGCCTGTCCATGGCGCACGAGTACCAGCCGGACGCCATCACCCTGGACATCCAGCTGCCCGTGGTGGACGGCTGGAGCGTGCTGGACCGCCTCAAGCGCAACCCGCGCACGCGCCACATCCCCGTCCACATCATCAGCGTGATGGACAAGCACCTGGGCAACACCCAGGGCGCGTTCGGCTACCTCACCAAGCCCGTGAGCAAGGAGGGACTGGAGCGCGTCTTCGGACAGCTGTCGCGCTTCCTGGAGCGCCGCGAGCGCCGCCTGCTCGTCATCGAAGATGATGACGTGCAGCGCAACAGCCTCACCCAGCTGCTCAGCGACGGTGGTGACGTCGTCGTCACCGCGGTGGCGTCCGGCCAGGAGGCCCTCACGAAGCTGGAGGAGAACGAGTACGACTGCCTCGTCATCGACCTCCTATTGCCCGACATGGACGGCATCAAGCTGGTGGAGGAGGTGAAGACGCAGCAGCGCTTCCGCGACCTGCCCATCGTCGTCTACACCGGCCGTGAATTGACGCCCAAGGACGAGTCCCGTCTGCGGCGTTACACCGGCAGCGTCATCCTGAAGAGCGGCGCGAAGAGCCCCGACCAGCTGCTCAGCGACACCGCGCTCTTCCTGCACCGCCTGGACGAAAACCTCCCGGCGCGCGCGCGCGCGGCCCTGGCGCAGCGCAACGACCAGGACGCACCGCTGGCCGGCAAGAAGGTGCTCCTGGTGGATGACGACATGCGAAACATCTTCGCGCTCACCAGCGTGCTGGAAAATCACAGCATGCAGGTGGTCTTCGCGGAGAACGGGCGGGCTGCCATCGAGATGCTCGGCCAGCACCCCGACGTGGATGTCGTGCTGATGGACGTGATGATGCCGGAGATGGATGGCTATGAAACCATGCGTGCCATCCGCAAGGACCCCAAGTACGCCAGCCTCCCCATCATCGCCGTCACCGCGAAGGCGCTGAAGGACGACCGGGAGAAGTGCATGGCGGCCGGCGCGAGTGACTACCTGCCCAAGCCGGTGGATACCGATAAGCTGTTGGAACTGGTCCGGCTATGGGTGAGTGCTTGATACTCAACGAGGACGATCCATCCTCCCTCCCCCCAGGCACTTCCGTCTGGAGGGGGCCGGCCCTAGCCTTGTTCGCCGTGTATCGGGTCCCCTGACCCACGCGCTCCCCCACCGCGCACATGAACTCCACTGAGCACACTCCGGAACGTCCCCAGGAAGCCGCCGCCACCCCGCGCGCGGCCATCCTGATGGTGGACGACCATCCGGCCAACCTGCTGGCGTTGGAAGCCATCCTCGAGCCGTTGGGTCAGGACCTGGTGAAGGCGACCAGCGGAGAGGAGGCGCTCAAGCAGCTGTTGCAGCGCGACTTCGCGGTCATCCTGATGGACGTGCAGATGCCGGGGCTGGACGGGTTCCAGACCGCGGCGCTCATCAAGCAGCGCGAGCGCACGCGCACCATCCCCATCATCTTCCTCACCGCGCTCAGCCGTGACGCGGCGCATGTCTTCAAGGGCTACGCGCACGGCGCGGTGGACTACCTGCTCAAGCCCTTCGACCCGGAAATCCTCCGCTCGAAGGTCAGCGTCTTCGTGGACCTGTTCCTCAAGGAGCAGCAGCTCCAGCGTCAGGCGGCCCTCCTGCGCCAGCGCGACCGCGAGGCCCTGGAGCGCCAGAGCGCGCTGCGCTACCGCCGGCTCACGGAGTCCCTGCCGGAGCCCATGTGGGCGGCTCGCGCGGATGGGGCGCTGACGTACGCCAACCGCGCCTGGCGCGACTACACCGGCCACCACGAGGGGTATGAGCTGTCGCTCTCCTCGTTCCTCCTGGACGTGCACCCGGCGGACCGCGAGCGGATGCGCGGCGTGTGGAGCGACGGGGTGGTGCAGGCGCAAAGCAGCACGCAGGAGTTCCGGCTGCGGCGCAAGGACGGCGTCTACCGCTGGCACCTGGCGCGCGCGGTGCCGGAGAACGACGAGCACGGGCAGTTGGTGGGTTGGCTGGCCATCGCCACGGACATCGACGACAAGCGGCGCGCGGAGGAGGCGCTGGGGCGCTTCAAGACGACGCTGGACGCCACGCTGGACTGCGTCCTGATGTTCACCCCGGACTCGCTCACGCTCGCGTACGCGAACGCGGGCGCGGCCAAGCAGCTGTCCTCCTCCGTGGAGGAGCTGGTGGGCCTGTCGGTGCTGGAGGTGGAGAGCGCCTTCGACGAGACGGGCTTCCGCAAGCTGCTGGCGCCGCTGATGTCCGGCACGCTGCCGTCACAGACGTATTCCACCAACCACCGCCGCCGCGACGGCTCGGAGGTCCCGGTGGAGGTGGTGCTCCAGTACGTGGCGGAAGGGGAGGGCCCCGGCCGCTTCATCTCCGTGGCGCGAGACATCACCGAGCGCCAGCGCGCGGAGACGGCGCTGCGGTTGGCGAGCGAGGCGAAGGACGCGTTCCTCGCCGCCGCGAGCCACGAATTGCGCACGCCGCTGGCCGCGGCGAAGGGCCACGCGCACCTGGCGCTGCTCAAGCTGGGCGGGCAGACGGAGGCCGGCCCCGGCAAGTCGCTGCAGATCATCAACCGGCAGATCGACCGCATGGCGAAGCTGGTGGAGGACCTGCTGGACATCAGCCGGCTGCAGGCGGGGCGGCTGTCATTGGAGCTGGAGCCGTTTGATTTGTCGCAGCTGGTGCTGGAGACGCGGGACCGCATGGCGGTGCTGTCTCAAACGCACGAGCTGAAGGTGGAGGTCCCCGAGCGCCTGGAGGGCACGTGGGACCGGGGGCGGTTGGACCAGGTGCTGACGAACCTCTTGTCCAACGCCATCCGCTACTCGCCGGAAGGTGGCCAGGTGCTGGTGCGCGTGGTGGCGGAGGGCGACGGCGGCGTGCACCTGTCCGTGAAGGACCAGGGCGTGGGCATCCCCAGCGAGAAGCAGCGCCTCATCTTCGAGCGCTTCGGCCGCGCGCACGGCAGCAAGTACGGCGGGCTGGGGCTGGGGCTCACCATCAGCCAGGGCATCGTGGAGCAGCACGGCGGCCGCATCTGGGCGGAGTCCACGGGCACCGCCGGTCAGGGCTCCACCTTCAACGTCTGGCTGCCCCGGCGCACGGAGGCCCAGGCGGCGACGCCGACGGAGTCCTCGCGCACGCCGAGCTGAACCTTCCGCGTCGGGTGGGGACGCGGTGGAAGGCCGCTTGCGTCCCAAGGGGACGCGGCGCGTAGGGCCGGTGTCTCTGGGAGGGCCGTTGGTATGGCGCGTGCTCAGGGACGGGGCATGTCCACTCCCTCGCGGCCCAACATCCTCATCCTGACGGTCGATCAGCTCCAGTTCCCCCCGTTCGCCTATGGGCCTGATGGCGGCTTCCTGCCGGCCATCAAGGACATCCTGGGCTTCGTGGACGAGGGTGGGGAGGACAACCCGTTCCGGAAGTTCTTCCCCGGCTTCGCGGCGCTGCGGAAGAACGCGGCGGTGTTCCGCAACCACACCATCGCGGCGTCGGCGTGCACTCCCAGCCGCGCGGTCATCTACACGGGGCAGTACGGCACGCGCACGGGCGTCACGCAGACGGACGGCTTGTTCAAGAGCGGTGACGCGGCGGCCTTCCCGTGGCTGTCCGCGGATGGGATTCCGACGCTGGGGCACTGGTTCCAGAAGGCGGGCTACCACACGCACTACTTCGGCAAGTGGCATGTGAGCAATCCTCCGGACCACTCGCTGAAACAGTATGGCTTTGATGACTGGGAGCTGTCGTATCCGGAGCCGCACGGGGCCTCCATCAACAACCTGGGCGCGTTCCGTGACGAAGGCTTCGCGGACCTGGCGTGCGGCTTCCTGCGGCGGATGGCATTGGGTGAGCCGTACAACCGGGCGCTGGCGGAGCAGTCATACGAGGCGCCCCGGGCCGCCGCGCCGGGTAGCGAGCCCCAGCCGTGGCTGGCGGTGGCGTCGTTCACCAATCCGCACGACATCGCGACGTATCCCATCCTGCCGCGGCAGTTGGATCCTGCGGGGCCCAAGGTGGGACCGTTGACGGTGCCTACGGGGGGACGGTCGGTGGCTCCCACGGGGGGGACGTTCACGGTGCCGCTGAACCCGCTGGGGTTCCCGCAGGACAACGCGAGCGTGCCGTCGAACCTGCACGACACGTTGGAGAACAAGCCGGCCTGCCAGCGGGACTACGCGTACAAGGTGGGGCTCGCGCTGTCGTCGAAGACGGGCCTGACGATGCACCAGGCGAACGAGAACATCGACCCGGTGACGGTGACGTTGAACGCGGGCATCCCGTTCCAGCTGACGCACGACCCGGAGAAGGCGGCGCTGCGCTTCCAGCAGTACTACGCGTGGCTCATCCACCTGGTGGACGGGCACATCGAGCGGGTGCTGCGGACGCTGGACGAGACAGGGCTGCGGGAGAACACGGTGGTGGTGTTCCTCTCCGACCACGGCGAGTACGGCGCGGCGCACGGCTACCTGATGGAGAAGTGGCACACGTCCTACCAGGAGGCGCTGCACGTGCCGCTGGTGGTGCAGTTCTCCGAGGAGCAGAAGACGCGATACATCGACGCGCTGACGAGCCACGCGGACATCGTGCCCACGGTGCTGGGGCTGGCGGGGATTACCCGCGAGGAGCAGGCGGCGATCCGCACGGACCTGAGGCTCCACCGCCCGGTGCCGCCGTTCGTGGGAGCGGACCTGAGCCCGCTGGCGAGAGGCGAGTCCACCACGGTGCTGGAGCCCAACGGCACGCCGCGAGAAGGCGTCCTCTTCATCACGGACGACGAAATCACGGAGCCGCTGCCGCGCACGGGTGACCCGCACCAACTGCACGACGACGCGCTGTTCACCGTGTACTCGCGAGCGGTGGAGCGGCTGCGGGAGCAGGGCAAGGTGCCCGGGTTGAAGCCTGGAGCGGTGTGCCAGCCGAACCACGTCCGTTGCGTGCGCACGCCCCGCTGGAAGCTGGCGAGGACGTTTGACCCGTCCGGAGAGCACGCGGACCAGTGGGAGCTGTATGACCTGGAGACGGATCCGCTGGAGATGGAGAACCTGCTCGTCTTCGACCAGCCGTTCCCGACGCTGATTCCGTCACTGCCGCGAGGGCTGTCCCGCGTGGAGGTGGAAGAGGCGGCTCGCGCGACGCATGCGCTGCTGGGGCGGTACGAGGCGGAGAAGCTGTCGCCCTGGCCGCAGGGTTAGAGGAACCGGCGGAGCCACTGGTTCGTGTCGTGTTGGAAGGGGAGGAGCTCTTCGCCTTTGTATTGGAAGAGGAAGGGCTCCATCAGCCGGGCCAGTGCGCGGTACTGGGGGGGAATGGCTTTCGTCTGTGTGTCGATGGGGTCTGGCCATTCGTCGAGGGTGACGAGGACGCGGTCGCCGTCCATGGGGAGCAGGGAGACCTCCGGGAAGTGGAGCGCGTTCCGGAGCGCGTCGATGCCGCCCAATTGTCCCAACAGGGGCTGACCCAGGAAGGTGAGCCAGGCGGGCGCGAGGGCGTGCGTGCCGATGACTGCGCTGAGCTCCCTGTTGTTGTATGCGTCCAGTCCCGGATACCGGGCGAGGAGCGCTTCGGTGAGCTTCCAGTCGCCTGAGCTGAACAAACCTTGGGGTGAGACGATAGCGAAGCTGGCGTAGCCGAAGTTGAACGGCAGCTCGTACCCCAGTTGGAGCGCAAGGGATTGAAGGTGTGAAGCCCCGTGCTCCCGGAGGTATTCGGTCGGGAACGTGAACGACACCGAGCTGATGGGGTCCTCAAGGATGGGATCCCCGAGTTGCCGCCCGTAGTATTCGAAGTGATAGCCGCCAGCCTCGCTCGGACTCTCCATGAGTTCGATGGATCGGAGGCCGTTCCAGGGCGGCTCCAGCAGACACTGCCGGAGGTGTTTCCATCCGGCGTCATCGAGCGGCGCCATGTCTCCGTCGTCGGACGGGTACCAACCCAGCGTTCCATCAGGAATGGCTCGAAGGTAGGTTTGCAGGGCGCGCCATACCGCAGGGGCGAAATCCGCAGGGGTGCGCTGGATGAAGAAGGAGATGACGATGCCATCGCGTCCCGCGAGCCAGCCTTTCCTGGCGCGAAGCTGGATGCTTGGAAAGTTGTCCCTCATCGCGGCCTCACTCCATTGCCCGGAGAGATGAGTAGCGCCGGTCCGCCCAGTGCTGCCTTGTAGATCTCACCCTGGGTCCTGCCGATGTATGGACTGCTGGGGCCATACTCCGTCCACTTTGGCAGGTTGCTATCAGGGCAGGGGAACTTGAAGTCCAGGGTGAGCGCGGACTTGAGCAGGTCGCGGTCTCCGTGCAGGACGAGGTCCGGCTTGATGGTGCCTCGGAGTTCCTCGGTGCAACCTTCGGCGATGAGTCGCGCTTCCTTCTCTCGGCTGATGGTCTCCAGGAAGCGGGCGTTCGGGTAGTAGCGGTAGCGCTGCTCGATGCTGAAGGGCGCGGGCCACAGCTCCTTCAACACTTGTTCGGCACACGCGAGGGCGAGCACGTGCTTCTGCTTGCCGAGTTGCATGGCCCGCGTCACGGGCTTGCCGCAGCGGTCGTGCTCCACCACCTCGGCGCACTCCTGGCGTGTCGGAGGTCGGTTTTCGAAGTAGCGCGCATTGCCCAACTGCTCCGCCTGGACCGCGCACTCGGCGAGCTGCTTCTCAAGCTCATCCGCGTCATGGTCCTGCTGCATCAGCGCGAGCACGGCCGGCGGGATGGCCCGGACCAGGGGTGACGCCATGGCCTGGGTCGCGGCCCTCGCGGACGCCTGCTCCGCCACATACGCCGCGTGCCGTGCCTTGCCGGCGGTCTCCGAGTCCACGAAGCGCAGGTCCCCATGCCGGGAATGCCGTGAGCCGCCTGCACACGCTGTCAGCAGGACACAGGCCACCCAGAGGCTCGTCACGGGACGCATGCGCCGGACTCTATCCGGCGCGACCGCGTGTCAGGCGACCCTTGAGAACCACTCCCCCGTGGAGAACTGGGACTCCAGCACCGCCGCCAGGTGCGTGTCCTCCATCAGTACGCCCACCTCGATGTTCCGTGTCTGTCCCCGGTCGGTGAAGTTCGCGGACGTCACGAAGACCCACCGCGCGTCCACCACGACGCACTTCGCATGCAGGCTGGCGAAGACTCCCTTCTCCGGCGAGAAGCCGTGGCACTCCGGAAACGGTGGACCGAAGGGCCAGTGCTCCCGCAGGAACGCGGAGGCCACCGATGCACTGGCATAGAGCCGGCCACCCACGCCCCGCTTGAGCGCTTCATGCAGCGGCCTCAGGACCTCCGCCGCATGGTCGAACGCGAACCCTGCCACCAGCACCGTGCTCGTGGCCTTGTGGAACAGGTCCGCCAGCACCACCGCCGTGTCGCGGGCTCCGCTCCAGCGGGTCTCCGGTCCCGTCCACACCAGCTCCGGACGCCGAGCTCTCCCGCGCCGCTCCACGAGCAGCGTGTCCAACAGCACGAGCGTCCCCTCCCGCCCCAGCGCATTCAATGCCGCGGCCTCGCCCGCCAGCGGCTCCAGCCCCTCGCCCTGGAGCGCCAGCCGCGACAGCGGAAACCCGAGCCTCCGCGAGGCCACCACGGCCCTCAGCCGCTCCAGGTCTGGCGTCGCCACGCCGCTCAGGTCCACGGCGTCTTCAGGAAGGCGACGTCCTCGTGGCCCAGCGTGGGCACGACGAGCGCGCGGTCGAGGTATTGGTTGAAGCGCTCGCAGGAGCACTCAGGGAGGAAGAGGCAGCCGTGGCACGCGGCGCCTTCCAGGTCGCGGTCGTCACGGCCGGTCGGCTCGTGGTGCGCGCACACAGGGTCGTTGGAGCAGAGGCGCGCGTCCTCCAGCGCCCGGGACAGGTGTTGTCCCAGCCGCCGTCCCTCCTCCACCAATCCGCCCAGCGTTCCCTCGGCGCCCGTGGTGCCTGTCATCAGCAGGATGCCCGCCATGGGGACGGCATCGCTGTGCGGCGCGCAGTACAGCCGCTCGCGGATGGAGCTCGCGGGATAGCCGCATTCCAGCGCCACCTCCGTCATCAGCAGGTGCGCCAGCGAGTGCAGCAGGTAGAGCCGTACGCCCGGGAAGGTGAGCTTCGAACCGGAGCCCTCCTTCCAGCGCTCCCATCCGGCCTTGAGCACCTCCTCGCGCCGTCGCACCGGCGCGGAGGTCTCCCACGCGTGCACCTGCTGCTCATCGAGCACCAACAGCATGCCCTCACCCTGCATCTCCGTGACGGGCACCCAATCCCTGTGCAGCGACATCGGCGCGAGCGCTACGTCCAGGTCGTAGCGGCCTTGGAGGTCCTTCGTCAGAGGCTCCAGCCGGGTGAAGCCGACCTGTGCCTGGACCTCCCGCAGCCGCCGCGCCAGCACCACGCGCTCCACCCACGAGGGCAGCCCTTGCGGTCGCGCGATGCGCCGGGCCCAGAAGACCTCGGTGCGGTCCCGGGGCATCTCGCCCGGCTTCTCCTGTGGCTGCGCGAGGAACTGGAGCCACTCCGCGGTGCGGATCTCTGGGACGGCTTCGGGCGTGTGCTCGCGCTCCGCTTGGATGGCCGCCAGCACCTCCGTGTTGGAGACAGCGCCCAGTGCCGCCTGGACCTGGGGAATGGTCCGGAAGGCGGGCAGGCTCTCCGCGGTGGCCGCCTGGAGGATGTTCCACGCGGACTGCACCTTGCGCCGGAGCGACTCGGGTTCAGGAATGGTGATGGCGCTGGTGGTCTGCGCGAAGTAGCCGTTGCTGGCGGTACGGACGAGCAGACGCTGCCTTTCGTCGCAGCGCTCCCGTGCCTCCAATCCCAGCCAGGGTCGCTCTCCGTCGCAGCGGTCCTGCTGCTCCTTGTGCGTCATGTCGATGAGGCGCCTGCGCTTGCCGCACGTCGAGCATGCGACCTCGATGTCGCTGAAGTCACCGCTCACGCCCTCCTCCAGCTTGAGCTGTGGAGCGTCGCAGGGCTTGCGTTCGTGCATCCACCAGGCCCAGTCAATGTCCGACAGGTGGCCGCGCGGACAGGCCGCGACGAAGCGCACCGGCACGCAGCGCTCCGGCTTCGCGTCCACGCCCGAGCAGCGGTGGCGGTACTCCTGATTCACCCGCTCCAGGCTGTTGGCCCGCACCAGCGCGCGGCAGCGGGGATTCTGGCAGACGAACCAGCGCGGAAACTCATACACCTGGATGCCGCAGGACTCCGTCGGCTCGCGTTCATCCCCGGCGGGTGGCTTGCGGAACGGAGCCTCCTTGCTGAGGGGCCACTTGTTGCGGTGGTAGAGCGGTTCGACGATCTCCAGGAGCCGGGGCTCGTTGACCACCTCGCCCTGGCCCTTGAGGCGCCAGAAGTCCAGGCCTCCCACGAGGACGGCATCGTTGAGCAGGTCCAGCATGCTGCCCGGGCCGAAGGTGGAGACCACCTGGCTCTGGCGCACGCGCCCATCCGGCGGCCGAGTCGAACGGGCCTTGTTCCACTTCCTACGGTTCGTCATGTGCCACCTCCTCCGTCGCGGCCTTCGGGGCGCGGTAGCCACCCAGCGGTTGACGTGAAATCCACAGGTGCACCGAGGACTCCACGTCGCGCATGGACGTGGGCGCTTCGAACTTGAGCTCGTCCTGGGTGAGGTTTTCGGTGGTGTCCAGGAAGCCACGCAGCAGGGGCTTGAGACCCTTTCCCTCCGGGTCGTAGGGCGAGTACGCGCGCTGGGCGGCGTCCTTCTTCGCCTGCTCGATGATGTTGCGCCACGAGTCGAGCAGGCTCCGCGCACGCTGCATCACGATGCCGCTGGCGCGCTCCGACTCCTCCTTGGGCAGGCCACGACCGGCGCGCTTCGCCAGCGTTTCGAGCGTCTGCTCCAGCGCGTCCCGGTGCGCTTGCAAGGACTTCCACTCCAGGGGCGCGGTCATGGCGGTGTCCATCAGCCGGCCCAGCGCCACCACCACGCCCGCGAGGCCCCGGTCGAGCGCCGGAGCGGAGAAGGGCGTCACGGAGGTGGCTTCGACGAAGCGGTAGAACGACTCGTGGTACGGCCCGAAGCGTTCGTAGTGGCTGCGGTCGCGAGGCTTGGCGGCGTTGAGGCACGTCACCACGAGGCCCGGCTTGTTCGTGTTGCGGCCCACGCGGCTGGAAGCCTGGATGTACTCACTGGTGGTCTTGGGTTGACCCGCCACGACCATGAGGCCCAGCCGGTCGATGTCCACGCCCACGGAGATCATGTTGCTGGCGAGCACGACGTCGATGCTCTGGGGCTGACCGTGCGTGAGCTCCAGGCGGTTCTTCGAGGCCTTGATGTCGGCGGTCTTCTCGCGGCTGGTCAGCTCGATGGGCTCTCCGCGGATGGTCCTGCTGCGGTACCAGGGGTGCTCGGCCTCCTTGTCGAAGTCCTCCGGCCGGCGGCGGGCGCGGTCCATCGCGAGCCGGCGCACCTCGTCCTCGACGAGCCGGCGCATGCCGCCCAGTTCGCGCAGGCTGTTGAAGTAGCCGACGAGGGTCAGGTACGGGTCCGCGCTGGACGCACCGTGGAGTTGTTCACCGCGCGAGGCGGCGGCGAGCACGCTGACATAGACGCGCAGCAGGATGGCCTTCATGGGCCGTCCGGGTGCCGCCACGCCCACGTACTGGCGCGCGCCCTTCTTTCCCACGGAAGCGAAGAACGTCTCGGAGGCATCCACGCCGGGTGGCGGGAAGAGCGCCACGTCCCGTCCGTAGAGGCGGCTCACCTGCTGCCGCGAACGGCGGACCGTGGCCGTGGAGGCCACCAGCTTCGCCCGGGGCGCGAGCGTCAGGACGGCCCCTTCATAGAGGCCCACCATGGAGCCCAGGGGGCCGGAGATGAGGTGCAGTTCGTCCTGCACGATGAGCTCCGGGGGACGTAGGCCCTGCGGGAGCATCACGAGCGCCGCCTTCATGGCCGCGGCGTCATCGCACGGGCCGACGAAGCGCTTTCCGGTGCGGCCCAGGGCCCGGCCGAAGAGCAGCCCGGTCTCCCCGCGCCAGGGCAGCATGGCGAACTTGTCCACGGTGGCGACGAGGAAGCACGGCAGCTCGCGGTAGATCTGCTCGTCGACGAAGAGGACGGGGAGCCCTTCCGGGTTGCGGCCCAGGTTGAAGGCACACGCGATGTTCGCGCAGCCGACGAGCACCTCCTCCGGCCTGGACTTGGAGGGCCGGAGGATGAAGCACTCGCGCTCGAAGGGCGTGGCGCACCAGGGGCAGGTGGCGAGCGGGAAGGGCGACTGGGCGCGGGCGCTGTTGTCGTTCTTGTACTCGGTGATCTGCGTGGACACCTGCTCCAGCGTGTTGGCGGTGGCGGAGCGGCCGACCCACAGGCCGATGGAGAAGCGCACCGCGCCCAGGCGTTTGGGCTCCTGCTGGCGGAGCACATCGAGCGCGCAGATGAGCGTCGCCGCGCGGCCGAGCTGGTCGAGCGTGAGCAGCCGCAGCGTGTATCGCAGCAGCACGGCCACCCCCAGGCCTCCATGGACATGCGCTTGGCCGCGGAGTCGGCGCAGGAGCAGCGTGAAGGCGATGAGGCCCAGGTAGGCCTGCGTCTTGCCGCCGCCGGTGGGGAAGAAGATGAGCTCCACGAGTTCGCGGTCCGCGTGGCCTTCGTCCTCGACGGAGGGGAGGTTGAGCAGGATGAAGGCGAGCTGGAAGAGGCGCCATTCGGGAGCACGGTCGGGGCGGGCCTTGCGCTCGGCCTGGGCCATGACGCTGTTCATCCAGCGGAAGGCGTCGAAGGCGAGGGGCTCCTGTTCCAGGAGCTGGATGCCCTCCTCGATGCGAGCGGCCGCGCGGTGGGCGCGGCGGACCAGCTCATCCCGAGTCTCCTCGCGGCGCTCGCTGCCCACGTCGAGAGCGGCCTGGTCGGTCACCCAGTCGCGGTAGGCGCGCACCAAGGGGCTCAGGGCCGCAACGGCTTCCGAAGGCGTCGTGAACGCGGCGAGCTGTTCCATCCCCACCGTGACCTCGCGAATCTGGCGAGCCTCGACGGGGAGCACCTCGACGCGAGGCAGCCAGTCCGTCTCCACGCGGGTGACGGGCAGGGAAGTGGACGGGACGCGCACTGAGATGCCGTGGCCCACGGCCCACTGCTGACGGTGGCGGAACTGGAGGTCGTTGACGCGGTCGTCGTCGTCCTCGCTCCGGGCGTCGCTGGAGTCCTGCCGGCTGACGAAGCCCTGCGCGCACTCCAGGGCGAGGTGCGTCTGGAAGGCATAGGCCTCGTCACGGTCCGCTGCGGTGCTGGTGGGGGGACGTGCGTTGACAAGGAAGATGGCGACGGCGAGCTCCCCTTCTCGAGTCTTCTCCACATGGCCTTCCAGGCGCAGGCCCCGGCTGTCCTGGAGGTTCACACCTTCGCGCAGCACCGAGTCGTTCAGGGACAGGGTGACGGTGCGTTGGTGGAAGGTGCGGGTCCACGGCCTGCGTCCGTCTGCCTCGGTGCGCTGGTAGTCCGCCCAGCAGACATGCGCGGTGAGCTGGGACGTGCCCGAGGGGACGAAGACGGACAGTCCCATGGACGCGGGAAGGCGGCGCACCTTCTTGGCGGTCGGGTCGGGACGGGAGGTCTCCTCGGCGTCCTCGTCGTTGCCGGCGGCGAGGTCGTCTTCTTCGTCGTCAGGGTCGTCCTCGATGACGCCCTGGTCGAGCGGGACGAGGAAGCCCGTCAGGTACCAACGGGACGGCGGATTGCGGAGCACCTCCGGGGCGTCCGACACGGGAGCGCCCGGGAGCTTGTGGAACGGACCGACGAGGTCCGCTTCGAGCGCATCGATGAGGTGGGAGCGGACCGCTCCAGCGTCATGGGCATTCATGGGAGGCCTCAGGCGGTCTGGGTACGGGACTTCGCAGGACGGCGGGACGTGGGATGGGCTTCCTCGTGGGCGCGCTGCTCGTTCAGGTCGAAGAGGCGGTCGAGGACCTCGTCCTCGAAGGCTTCGAGCTGTTTTGGAGTGGCGCCGCAGTACGGAGGGGCATGGATGTCATTCCAGCCGTAGGCATCCAGGACGGCCTGGTCCACGGCGACATGCAGGTCACGCAGGCGCTGCGTCGCGGCGTCCGTGACGGACTTGTCCTTGAGCCGGTTGTACGTCGTCGTCAGGCCGATGTTGTTGGCCTGCATGTACTGGCTGCGCTCGAAGTCGAGGCGCCTGCCAACGACGTCGAGTGCCGCTCCGTGCGACTCGTCAGGGAAAGGAAAGGTTTCGAAGCAGTCGCTGGGCGCGTAACGAAGATCGTTACGCATTGAGGAGGACAGCAAGCGCGCCCAAACTTCATGCACCCGCGATTGCAGCACCGTCAACCAATGGTCCTGCTCCACCGGAACGACGATGGCTGCCTCACTGAAGACCACGGACGATGGCTGCCACGAGAACATCAAGTGCTTCGAGACACGTGAGAGCGCGAGGCAACGCGAGCTTGGGCGAAGGACCTCGTAGAGGGCGGGGGTATACCTTCCATACTGCCACCAATATGCTTTCCGTCGTTTGCCGTCGGCGTTGTCCTTGAGCTTGATGCGCTCCGGCTTTACCAAGTCCTTTACGATATGAAGAAGGTCAGGCCACCGTTCTGCCTCCTTCAGTTCCATTTGCTCGAAGTTGATAACGTACCTTTCGAGTTCGGGACTGGGGTCGGAATTGATCTCCTCGCCGCCCACGTAGCGAAAGATGCGCTCCGCGTTCTTGGGTGATTTCGCGACAAGCGTCGAGCGCTGCTCAGGACTGAGCACGAACCCCAGGCCAAGTACGATGCTTCCCTGGAAGCTTTTGCCTGCGTTGGTGGCGAGTGCCACGGGATCCGCTCGTTCTGGTTTCCCCCTCAGCCGGGAGTTGAGATGTTTCACGGGCTGACGATCCAGTCGAGGCTCCAGCTTCAAGTCAGAGACGTGGCCCTTCGCCAGATGCACCACGGACACAGAGACGTTGGCACCGGCCACGGGCCACTTCATGGAGCGCACGGCGTCGTACAGGTGGCCGCCGTGGTCCACCAGGTGCTTCAGTCCCGTGGTTCTGGTGTCCCCCTGCGCGATGGTGTTGGTGGCGATGAAACCGAAGCTGCCGTGCTCACCCAATAGATGGAACGCACGACGGAAGAAATGCGCGGAGAGATCCGCATTGCCATGCGCGCCCTCGTGGACCGCCTGGAGCCAGGGCAGGTAGTTATCTCCCCCTGTATCGATGATGGCGTTCTTCCCCGCGAAGGGCGGGTTGCCCACGAACCCATCGATCCATGCCGCCTTGTTGGGCTGCTCATTGTCGAGCGGGTCGGGCCGGCTCCCATGAAACACCTCCGGGAACTCCAGCGGCCAGTGGAACGTCCATGGCGGCGCGGAGAACGCGGCGATGTCCGTCGGCATGGGCGGCAGAACGCCCTTCTTCTCCTGGGAGAGCCACGCTCCAATCAGGTCGAGCCGACGGATGCGCTCCTTCTCCCGCTCCTTGTCCGAGCCGTGGGCGAAGAACGCACCGACGCACGCGTTGGCGATCCGTTTGACGTCCGCCAGCGCGGCATCCGCATCACGAAGCAGCCCTTCCTTCACCCGGCCGGGGTCCAGGTCCAGCTGCAAGGGTTTGCGCTCCGGCCCTTCCAGGTCGAGCGCGAGCTGGAGGATCTCCTCACGCTTCTCAAGAGAACGCGTCAGCTGCTTCTTGATGAGTGCCCAGGGCAGTTCTGACTGCTTCTTGCTGGCTGGGTCCCAATGGAACGCTTGAAGCTGATCCAGGTCGAGCCCGACCAGCGAGTCGCCGCACTTGAGTGCATGGTCCAGGAAGGTGAACGGCTCTGTCTTCGCCAGCGTCACGAGCCACAGTGACAGCTTCGCGAGGCTCACCGCCCAGGGGTTCTTGTCCACGCCGTACAGGCACCGCTGCGCCACCAACCGGCGTGCCCGCATCACCTCATCCTCGTGCTTGTCGCGCTTCAGCACGCCCTCACGCGTCCAGGCGGCGATGACCTGGTCCGCGAGGAAGCGGCAGGACTCCACCAGGAACGCGCCCGACCCCATGGCCGGATCGCAGATCTTCAGGTTGAGGAGTCGCTCCGATGAAGGCTGGGGCCCCATCGTCTTGAGCAGTGGCTCCAGGGCACGCCGGACGATGCGTGAGGAGAGACTTCGGGGCGTGTAGTGAGTGCTGGTCCGTCGCCGCTCGTTGCCGGGCTGGAGCACCAACTGGGATGCCAGTCGTGTCTCAGTCCCCTTCACACGGTAGGGCTCAAGCGCGGCCAGGACCATCTGCTGCGTGACGGCCTGCTCCAGCGTCTTCGACAGGGCTTTCACCGCCTTCGTATCAAGACCTGCTTCTTCCTCCAGCCATGCGGCGCGTCGTTTCGCTGGCTGTGCCAGTACCTCATTCGCTGCGACCCATACCTTCGAGGGTTTGAGGCAGAGCCCAGCACCCGTCAGGCGCTTCACGTGGAAGCCCATCAGTCCCTCGTACACGGAGCCGATCTGCTCCACGTCGAGCGACTTGAAGCTCAGTCGCTGTCCCTTGAGGAAGATGAGCCGCTGCAGGACCTGATGGATGGTCTCATCGTCGATGGATGGCGTCGGCGCATTCGTGCCCGCATCGTCGGAGGTTCCGCCACCCAGGAAGGGAAACCTGTCAGGGTCGAAGAGCTGCCCTCGGCGCGCCGGCATGCGCAGCTTGTCGTGTGAGGCGCCCAGGTAGATGCACCGGAAGAGCGCCAGCAGCCGTGGCCATGCACCGAATCGCCGGTTCATCGCGTCGGGGTACAGGCTGGCATCCTCGACCAGTTGCTCGTGAAGCGCCTTCACCGACAGGTCATCGCGGTAGGGCTCCTGGTCCACGGGAAGCAGGCCCTGGTCCTCCGCGTAGAGGATGAAGACGAGCCGCAAGAGCGTGGAGAGGAGCCCGCCGTAGACATGGTCCTCACCGCGTGAGAACGCCTCATCCAGGGTACGGGAACCATCCCGCTCGGCGGCCGTCTCGAAACCCGTGAGGAGGATGCCGAGCGCTTCCAGCACCTGGTCCGCCAACTCCTCGGTGACATCGGCCTGACGGCGGCGGGACTGCTCCAGCAGTGCGGGGAGCTGGTGCTCGGGTAGCACGCCGAAGAAGCGGCGCGCGTGCAGGAGCATCACCATCGCGTCGAACAGGGGCCGGCCACTGGAGGTGACGAGGTCCTTGAACCGGAAGGTGAGATGGCCCGTCGTCTCTCCATGCGGTGCGTAGACCAGGCGCACGGAGTCCCCGTTGAACAGCAGGCCAATCGGGACGCGGGCTGCGCGCAGCAAGCGGTCGAACTTGGCGGTGGGTTCGTAGAACCACGCGCCCGTGGTGTCCTCCTTCTTGTCCAGGTCCAACCCGGGCGGCAGTTCCCAGGTCAGGAGCGCGAAGCCTTCCGCGGCCCGGCTGATGGGCGTGGAGTCGTCCGGCAACCCTTCCGGCTTCGCGGGTGGAGGGCCGCGCCGCCGCAGGCCCCACGTGGGCTGGATCGTCTGTTGGCCCTCCGCGATGTCGAGCCGGAGGTCCTCCGGGAACTCCGTCGCGAAGTCATCGTCAGAGAAGCCCAGCACCTCCCGGAGGAAGCGCGGGACATCCGTCACACGAGGTGACTCTCGGCCCGTCAGCAGGATGAACCGCGACTGCGCGGACACCGGCAGGCGCTGCATGCACTGCGCGTCCTCGAGGACCGGGATGGAGACCACCAGCCCTTCGATGGGCTGCGCCATCCCCATCCAGTTCTGGTGATAGCGACGCTCGACGTCACCGCTGAAGATCTGACTGGTCATCAGCGCGCCCCCGGCCACAGGTAGACCATGCCCACGGGCACCAGACGGGCGACCCGCACGGCGTAGGTGGCTTTCAAGGATTCGGGTTGCTCTGTGAGTTCCTTTCCGAGCGCCGTCAAACGTTGCTCAAGATGAGCCTTGTCGCGCTTCCATTGGTCCTGCTCCGCCCGTGCGTCGAGCTTGAACTCGAGCTGCGCGCCCAGCGCCTCCTGGATGGCCTCCTGCTGCGTCAGGAGAATCTGGGTCAGCGCCTTGGCTTCGGACGCTCCCCGCGCCGCCAGCTTCTTGCGAGCATCCTTCTCCCGGAGAGAAGACTGCTCCTCGATGGCGGGCCAGAGCTTCGCGAAGTCAGACGCTGCGCTGGCCAGCAGACGCTTCTGGACGGCCTTGGGTGTCGCTGAGAGCGCAGGCGCTTCCGCCAGCGTGGTCTCCAGTTGATCGATCGCCTTGCGGTCCGCCTCGTCCGCGAAGGGCTTCAGGTGCCCGCGCCCGCCGCCGTCCAGCCACCTCGCTGAGACGGAGACCACCTCGTCATGGAGCCGCGCGGCGCCTTCGCCAAAGAGCGACAGCCGACCGAAGACGATGACGCGCGCCACCGAGTCGCGCTTCGTCTGGACCACCGAGACCCGGCTCAGGTCGTTCGCGGAGAACCCCTGCGCCAGGAACCGCTGGAGCACCCGCTGGACGAGCGGGTGGGACAGGTGCAAGTGGGCGAGCTTGCTGGCGACTCCCGGAGGCGCCTCGAAGACCACAGGGGACAGGGGGCGCTTGCGCCACTCCCAAGGGGCCTCGTCCTGCTCCCGCCTGGGGCGGATGGCATCCAGCGTCGCGTTCCACGAAGCGGGAAGGGCAGGGACCTTCCAGGCCTCCAGCGTCCGGCCCTCCTCCGTGACGGTCTCCCGCTCCAGGCGATCCGCGCCGGCCAGCTCGAATCCCACGTCCAGTGCGTCGCGCAGCAGGACGGGATTGAAGTCCATGACCTTGCCGCTGCGCTCGCGGAGTTCTCCAATCGCATCCAGCTCCTTGCGCAGGGATTGCAGCGTGCGTTGGGACTCCAGTTCCCGCTTCGTGACATCGGTGCGAGAGGAGGTCGCGGCGCGGGAGAGGTTCTCCAGCGTGCCCTGGGTGATGCCCGCGGCGAGGGCATCGTGCATCTGGTCCATCAGCACGCTACCCAGGCTGCCCAGCTCGCGGGTGATGGTCTCCACCTTGCGGGCCAGGGTGTCGAGCACCGCGTCCTCGGCGCGCTGGCTGTAGACGAAATAACCGCAGCGCACGGCGGGCGCGGGTTGCAGGGCCCGGTCGATGCGACCGTTGCGCTGCTCCATGCGCGAGGGATTCCACGGGACGTCGTAGTGGAAGAGGTCCGCGCAGTGGCCTTGTAGATTCATTCCCTCGCGTGCCGCGTCGGTCGCGAGGAGGACCCGCACGGGGTACTCATCCATCGGGCCGTTGAAGGCGGCCTGGACCTGTGCGCGCTTCACGTCATCAATGCCGCCCGTCAGCGTGAGGATTCGCTCATCGCCCCGGTGGGTTCCCTCGAATGCGGCGGTGAGCTGCTCCTTGAGGAAGCGGAGCGTGTCGCCGTACTCCGTGAAGACGATGACCCGGCGGGGCTTCCATGCGGCGCCCCGGGTGAGCGGACATTGATGCTCGCGAATCCAGTGGAGCAGGGCCCGCAGCTTCGCGTCCCGGGAGGTGCGGTGCCGGGCGCTCACCTTGAGCATGTCATCCAGGAGCTGACGCGCCTGGATGCTGGCGGACAACTCCTGACTCTGCTCGCGGATGCTCTCCGCGAACGCCAGCTCGAGGGATTCGTCCGTCTCGCCGTGCTCCTCGGACTCAGGGGCGAGGTCGCCGGTGAGTGCTCCGCCGTCAGGCGCCAGGCTCCCCGCTCCGAAGGCCGCCGCATGGACGGAGAGGGTGCGGTGGAAGGCCTCGATGCTGGAGAGGAGGCGCTTCTGGAGGTTGATGAAGACCAGGCGCCCCTGCTTCGTCGCAGGCGCCATCAGCTCCGTGTAGCGCGCGAGCTTCTGGGACAGCTCCAGCTCAGCGGCTGACCCTTCGCCAAGGTCGACGCGCTGCTCGACGGTCTTCCCGTCCGGTGCGAGCCATTCGGCGTGCCAGCGCCCTGCCTCATGCGTCAGGCGCACGCCGACGACGTACCGCTCGGGGTAGCGTTGCGCGCTGCCCAGGGCGCGCAGGTCGCCCTTGAGCCGGCGCACCATGACGGGTGCCAGTTGGGACTCGCGGACGCGGGTGCCGCGGGTGAATCGCTGAGGGTCCAGCATCTCCAGCAGCGCGGAGAAGCTGTTGGAGTGGCCGTTGTGGGGCGTGGCGGAGAGGAACAGCCGGTGCTCGAAGCGCTCCGCGAGGGACCGGATGCTGCGGGTCGTCTCCGTGTCGATGGCGTACCGGCTTGCCGACGCGGGAGCGACGACGTGCGCCTCGTCGAGCACCAGCAGGGACTTGTGGTGGCCCTTCTCCTCCAGCAGGGTCTTGAGCGGCTCGAAGTACTCGCTGCGCCGCAGCGTCTGATACGACACGATGAAGCGCGAGTGTGTCGCCCAGACAGGGACCTGGAAGCCGCGCTCCTGACGGCGACGGGACACGAACTCGCTATTGAAGATCTCGAAGCGCAGGCCGAAGCGCTTCTCCATCTCATCGCGCCACTGGAGCGTCACGGACGCCGGGCAGACGATGAGGACGCGGTCCACGCGCTGGCGGAGGATGAGCTCCTGCAACACCAGCCCGGCTTCGATGGTCTTTCCGAGACCTACGTCATCGGCGATGAAGAGGTTCACCCGAGGCAGCTCGAGCGCCTTCTTGAGAGGCGTGAGCTGGTGATTCATAAGGTGGATGCCCGCGCGGAACGGCGCCTGGAAGAGCCGGGCGTCAGTGGCGGTGACGGAGCTCCACTTGAGAGCGTGCAGGTACGCCGCGAAGTGACGGGGCTCGTCAAAGCGCTCAGGTGTTCCCAATCCACCCTGTTCAGGCCGGATGACTCGAGCGGCGAGCTCGCGCTCCCATAGGACAGACAGGGGACGGCCTTGTGCGTCATCATCCAGACAGGTGAGACGGACAAGGGTGTGTTGCTCCCGGACATCCGAAGGAGCCACGACCTCGTTGACCAGATATTGGCGGTGTCGGACCTGCGCGATATCACCCGCGCACGGCATGGGAGCGGTGGGCACGCCAAACACAGTGCCGTGCTTCAAATATTTTGGAATAACTCGGGAGAGTAAGGAACGGAGTTTCAGTGATTCAACGCCCCCTCAATCCCCCTGTTTGCTTGGTGAGGAGAGGTGCCGCCGGACCCACTGATTCGTGTCTTGTTTATAGAGAGGAAGCCCTTCTCCTTCGTACTGGAAGAGGAAGGGCTCCATCAGGCGGGCCAACGCGCGGTACTGGGGGGGAACAGGTTTCGTCTGCGTGTCGATGGGATCTGGCCAATCGTCCAGCGTGACGAGCACGCGGTCACCGTCCATGGGGAGCAGTGAGACCTCTGGGAAGGGGAGCACGTTCCGAAGCGCGTCGATGCCGCCCAGTTGTCCCAGCAGGGGCTGGCCGAGCAACGTGAGCCAGTAGGGACCCAGGGTTCGGGTTCCAAGGCGGGAACTGAAACTCCTGGCACTGGGCGCATCCAGGCCGGGGTAGCGAGCGAGGAGTGCTTCGGTGATGTCCCAATCCCCCGCGGCCCAGGAGCCCTGTGTCGAGACAAGGGCGAAGCTGGCGTAACCGAAGTTGAAGGGCAGCTCACGAGCCAGTTCAAGTGCCAGCGAGCGAAGGCGCGTCATACCGTGCTCCACGAGGTATTCCGTGGGGAACGTGAACGCCAACGTGCTGACTGGTGCATCATGGAAGGGACTGTCGAGCCGGCGCCCGTAGTATTCGACCTGATAATCACCGGTTTCGCTGGGGCTCTGCAGCAACTCAGCGGTTCTGCCACCACCGCCGCTGCGTCCAGTTACTTCCTCGCGGTTGTGTTGCCACCCTTCGTCGTCGAGCGGGACCATGTCACCATCCGCTGACGTGTACCAATTGAGTGAGCCAGGCGGAATGACACGAACGTATGCCTCGATTGAGCGCCAGATCGCGGGGCCGATCTCCGAGTAGTCGCGATGGATGAAGAAGGAGAAAACAATGCCATCTCGCGCCGCGAGCCAGTCATTCCTGCCCCGAAGTCTGATGACTGGATAATTTTCTTTCATTGCGGCGTGATTCCTTTGGCTGGTGAGATGAGCAGGGCTTTTCCACCCAATGCTATTTCGTAGACGCTCCCCTGGAGATCATCCGCATATGGGCTGCTGCTTCCGTAGCGAGTCCATTGTGGCCGATTGGTGCCAGGGCAAGGGAACTTGAAGTCCAGGATGAGCACGGCCAGCAGCAGGTTGCGGTCGCCGTGCAGGACGAGGTCTGGCTTGATGGTGCCTCGGAGTTCCTCGGTGCATCCTTCGGCGATGAGCCGTGCTTCCTTCTCCGGGCTGATGGTCTCCAGGAAGCGAGCGTTCGGGTAGTAGCGGTAGCGCTGCTCGATGCTGAAGGGGGCGGGCCACAGCTCCTTCAGCACCGCCTCCGCGCACTGAAGGGCAATCACGTGCTTCTGCTTGCCGAGTTGCATGGCCCGTGTGACGGGCTTGCCGCAGCGGTCCTGTGCCACCACCTCGGCGCACTCCTGGTGTGTCGGAGGCCGCCCCAGGAAGTAGCGCGCGTTACCCAACTGCTCCGCCTGGACCGCACATTCGGCGAGCTGTTTCTCCAGTTCATCCGCGTCATGGCCCTGTTGCATCAGCGCGAGCACGGCCGGAGGGATGGCCCGGACCAACGGAGACGCCATGGCCTGGGTCGCCGCCCGCGCGGAAGCCTGCTCCGCCACGTACGCCGCGTGCCGTGCCTTCCCAGCGGTCTCCGAATCCACGAACCCCAGGTCCCCATGCCGGGAATGCCGTGCACCGCCAGCACACGCTGTCAGTAGGGTGCAGACCCCCCAGAGTTTCGTCGCGGAACGCATGGGCCGGACTCTATTGCCTTCGTGCTCGATGGCGTCACCTGGACTTCAAGGACCCAGGAGGATGCGCGGCCTGTCTTCACCGGCTCGCGTGAGCTGGGAGGCCCTGGTGTAATGGACCCTTCACGGGACACGCCCCGATACATTGGGAGCACGGACATTGGATGCTCGGCATCGTTGGATCTCACCCTCGCTCCTGGCGCAGGCCTGCGCTCGGGGCCAGGCACTCCCATGGCGGTTGCGTGTCCGGTTCGAGCGCGCCTTCGGGGCCGACCTGAGCGCTGTGCGCCTGCACGAGCATCCCCTGGTCGCGAGGCTGGGTGCCAAGGCCCTCTGCTGGGGAGAGCAGATTCTCTTCGCTCCGGGCGCACTCGAACTCGACCTGGCTCGTGGGACCCGGATCCTCGCGCATGAGCTGGTGCATGTGCTGCAACAGCGCGCGGGGCGCGTTCCTCACGGGAACGGCGGGACCGGGCTGCTCGTGGATGAGGCCCTGGAAGCAGAGGCCGAGGCCCTGGCGGCACAGGCTCTCTCGGGTGAGCTTGCGCACCTCGCGGCTTCCTGGGCGGGGACGTCGCCCACTCCCGCGCTTCAGGCGTACCGCGTCATCCAGAACGCCCAGTTCGTCGCCCAGGACGTCAACCTCCACAACGCCACCTTCGAGACCCAGCGGGACGGACTGCAGCCGCACCCCCACCTGAAGACGAAGACGGACAGCTTCCTCCTCGACGCTGGGACGGTGAACGTCATGGCGCGGGCGCACAACCAGATCGCGCTCCGGGTTTCGGATGACAACGAACTCGCCATCGAGGACACCGATCCCCGCCACGAGCAGGCCAAGCAATTCTTCGCCACGGACCGCGCCATCAAACGGTGCAACAGCGCGTTGAAGTCCGTGGGCTCCAGCTATCGCATCGCCAAGGTCCCCGGGCCTCGCTACCTTGAAATCGGCCCCCCCGCGCAGCCGGGCTGTCTGCCCTTCCTGAGCGGCCCGGGACCCAAGCGGCTGTTCCAGGTGGTGATGTCCGAGAACGGGCACCTCGAGCCCGTCGTGTCGCAGAACTGCAACGAAATCTCCGGCAAGGTCATGGGGGAGCAGCAGGACTCGCAGCGCACCGTGAGGCTCACGCAGTCCGGCAATCAGCTCTTCCTCAATCTACCGCGCTGGCAGCTCGGAGGCTGGGCCCCTGCCTTCCCGGCCCATGGCGACATCCCTTTCCGGCTGGCGGAGCTCATCACCACGTTCCTCTTCCATGGACAGGGAGAGGGCCCCAATGCCGCCGCGGCCCGGCAACGCGCGGTCAATGACTACCAGGTGGGGTTGCAGCAGGCGCTGGCGGGCGCCAATACCCCCGTTGCCCAGATGGCGGCGCTCGCGGGCTACTGCGGCCCCATTGGCGACAACTATGGCCGGTTGGTGAACCGGGTCCGCGCCAATGCCCCCATGATGCTCAACGGCGTCAACCTCAACGGGCTCACGCTCCACACACGTTACGAACAGGTCCTCTTCCGTCTGGGCCTCAATGCCTATGCGGACCCGCGGGTGGGCGATGCGTTCCAGACGTACTCCGTGGGCGCGATGGAGCGCTATCAGGATGCCCAGAATCGCAACTGGATGCGGATGCGGGACGAGGTGGCTCCCCGCCCGGCGGTGCCCGTTCCTCCGCCTGTCTACTGCGAACCGGTGTGGGAGTATCACTGGGGCGGCGTGGTCGCGGAGAGCGGAGCGGACCGCATCACCTTCGAGAACTACGCCCGCAACTACGAGGACCGCAGTGGTCCCCAACTCCAGGGCGGCGAGGCCCGCTCGTTCTTCCAGATGACCCGCGTGCCCACCCAGGTCAATGATCCGCTGATTGCCCAGTCGTGGCACGAGAGCTGTTACGCCCACGGCTTCGCCAATGCCCTGACGATGTGCATCTCCAAGATCAGCCGCTGTGGACGCTGAACCGGCTCACCGCTTCCCGCGGGCCAGCAGCATCACCGCGACCAGGATGGCGCTCATCGCACCCCAGGTCATGGGGCCCAGCGTCTCTCCCGCGAACACCACGCCCAGCAGCACCGCCACCGCCGGGTTCACGTACGCATAGCTCGTCGCGAGCGCCGGCCTCGCGTGCTTCAGCAGATAGGCATACGCGCTGAACGCCACCAGCGAACCGAACACCACCAGATACACGAACGACGCCATTGCTCGCGGGGGCACCACGTCCGCCATCCGCTCCCCCAACGCGAAGCTCAGCGCCATCATCATCACGCCCGCGCTCAACATCTGCGTCGCCGGCGTCATCAACCCCGCGGGCATCGGCAACCGCCGGCTCCACACCGACCCGAAGGCCCACGCTGCGGGCGCCACCACCACCGCCAGCGCCGCCACGCCTCCGCCGCTCATGTCCCCGCCCAGGTTGAGCAGCGCCACCCCCGCGAACCCCAGCACCAGCCCCGCCAGCTCCGCTCGGCCCGGCCGCTGTCCGAACGCCGCCCCGAAGATGGCCGCCCACAACGGCATGCTCCCCACCACCAGCGCCGCCACCCCGGACGGCACCCCCAGGTTCTGCGCCACCGCGATGCCCCCGTTGCCCATCACCAGCAACAGGAAGCCCGTCACCACGCCCGCCCCCCACTGCCGCAGGCCCGGCCCGGTCTGCCCCTTCAGCCGCAACCCCGCGAACAACACCCCACCCGCCAGGAGGAAGCGCATCCCCGCCATCCGGAACGGCGGAAAACCCGTCAGCGCGAACCGCATCGCCAGGTAGGTGGACCCCCAGATGACGTAGAGCGCGAAAAGGCTGAACAGCAGGCGACCCCGGTGGGGCGCGGGCTCGGCTACGTCGGGGGTCACGGTCGCGGTCGTCACGGCGGCGGCCTTCTAACCCCCACCTCCCTCCCGTGCGATGTGCGCTTTGCCGTACCCGTGCCACGCAGGCAGCCGGACCAGCGCCCCGCCTGCCTGCCAGAGAGGCCCTCCCAATTGAATGCCTCGGGCGTCCCTTTTAGAATTCTACAGGAGGCATGAAGACCCGGAGGTCGGGTCGACAGCCACCGGAGCGTGAGCGGGAATGCCCGACGAATTGGGTGAGCGCGAGAAGGAAGTCCTCCGAGCCGTGGTGCAGGAGTACATCACCACCGGCGGCCCGGTCGGCAGCCAGCAGCTGACTCGCAGAGGCGAGTTCGAAGTGTCTTCCGCGACCATGCGCAACGTGCTCGCCGACCTGGAGGCCCTGGGCTTCCTGGAGAAGCCCCACACGTCCGCTGGCCGCGTGCCCACCGACCGGGGCTACCGCTTCTACGTGGACACCCTGGTGAAGCTGCGCGACCCCGCCCCCCGCGACCGCGAGCTCATCCACGCCGGGCTCGTCCACGAGTCCAACCTGGACGACATCCTGTCGGAGGCCAGCCGCGTGCTGCACTCGCTCACGCGCCACGCGGGCGTCGTGCTCACCCCCCGCGCCGACGCCGCCGTGTTCCAGCGCATCGAGTTCCTGCGCCTGCGCGAGAACCGCGTGCTCGCCGTGCTCGTGGGCCAGAACGGCCAGGTGCACAACAAGGCCCTCACCGTGGACTTCCCGGTGACGTCCGACGAGCTCATCAAGGCGAGCAACTACCTCTCCGAGCTGCTGCACCAGGTGCCCCTGGAAGAGGCGCGCGAGCGCATCCGCGCGGAGATGGACCAGGAGCAGGCCCTCTACAACGCGCTCACCGCCAAGGCCCTCAAGCTGGGCGCCGCCGCCACCGACCTGCAGACGCCGGAGCGAGTGCTCATCGAAGGCACCGGTTCCTTCCTGGAGCAGCCGGAGTTCGCGGACGTGGAGCGCATCCGCGCGCTGTTCCGCGCCCTGGATGAGAAGCACAAGCTGCTGCACCTGCTGGACCGCGTGCAGCGCACCAAGGAGATGCACGTCTTCATCGGCGCGGAGAGCGAGTTCTCCGCCGCCGGCGACGTCACCGTCATCGCCAGCCCCTACGGCACGGCGGAGGCGGTGCTGGGCACTGTCGGCGTCATCGGGCCCACGCGCATGGACTACCGGCGCGTGATTCCCCTGGTGAACTTCACCGCCCAGGTGCTCTCCAGCGTGCTGGAGAAGGCGTAGCGCTCACGGCCCCTACTGCGGCGCGGGCGCGTAGACGCGCAGCGCCGCGGGGGCGACCTCGAAGCGCATGGGCGTCATGCCCACGTTCTCTCCGTCCGCGTTCACCTCCATGGGCGGCTCCGTCTCCACGACGAGCCGCGAGGTGTGCAGGTGCACGACGGACTCGTGCTCCAGGTGCCCGCCGCTCCTCATGCCCAGCGCCACGCGCGCCAGCGTGGCCACGTCCTGCAGGTGGCCCAGCCCCGTGCGCTCGCCGCCGTCCGCCATGGAGGGCGCGGTGATGGCGTAGACGTGGAAGCGGCGGTCGTCCAGCGTCGCGTCCGGGGCCACCATGTTGCCCGCGCCGTGGTAGCGGCCGTTGCCCACCACCAACTGGAGCGCGTCCACCTCCAGCGTCCGGCCATCCGCCTGGAGCCGGACGTGGAAGGGCTGCAGCGTGCGCATCTCCGCGGCGGCGGCCATGGGGTAGGCCAGCTTGCCGGCGCGCTGCTTCAACTCCTGCGTGAGCCGCTTCGCGATGGCGGTGGTGAGCCCCAGGCTGGCGGCGTTGAGGAAGGGCCGCCCGTTGATGAGCCCCACGTCCACGCGCGCCGTGTAGCCACCGGCGATGACGTCACACGCGGCCTCCAGCGTGTCCGGGATGCCCAGCGAGCGGGCGAAGTCGTTGCCGGTGCCCAGCGGCACCACGCCCAGCGTCACGTCGCGCCCCATCAGGGCCTGCGCCGCGCAGCTGATGGTGCCGTCGCCTCCTCCCACGAGGATGCGGCGGGCCCCCTGGGCGATGGCCTCCTCCACCACCTTGCGCAGGCGCTTGGGCCGCGTCAGCGCGTGCGCGGCGATGAGCGGGATGCCGTGTTCGGCCAGCAGCGCGCGGGCGGTCTCGAAGGCGTCACGCCCCGAGCGCGAGCGCGTATTCACCACCAGGACCGCGGGCCCCTCGTCCACGTGACGAAGGCGCGGAGGCGCGTTGAGTGCGGGTTCCAGGGGAAACCTCGGCTTTGAATGCAGCGCCACCAAGCTGCGCACGACTGTCCCAAGGCACCAGCGGGGCCCATGCGGAAAGGGCAGGGGCTCTGTCCATTCCCCACCGAGCACACACGGAGAGCTTCCGCGGGTGGACATGGGTAGGGGGCTGGCGGGTTCCCTCCCTGGGTAGACGTGTTCACCTTCCAGGCGACGCGGACTCCGTGCCACGGACCCGCGCCGGGACGTTCTCCAGGAGGGTTTGAATGGCACGAGGAAGCAAGGACAAGTACTCGGCGAAGCAGAAGCGCATGGCCGCGCACATCGAGAAGGGCTACGAGGACAAGGGCGTCGGTGAGAAGACCGCGGAGGCCCGCGCGTACGCCACCGTGAACAAGCTCACCGGTGGCGGGATGAAGGGCGGCTCCGGCAGCAAGGCAAAGGCGGCCCGTCGGCGCCCCGCGGCCCGCAAGAACGCGCGCAAGGCAGGACGCGTGGGCGGCAAGCGCCGCGCCGCCACCGCGAAGAAGAGCACCACCTCCAGCCGCAAGAAGGCCGCGCCCACCCGGGCCCGGCGCACCACCACCGGCCGCAAGGCCTCCTCGCGCACCGGCACCGCCGGCAAGCGCTCCACGGCCCGCAAGAGCACCGCGCGCCGGGGGACGGCTCGCAAGAGCACGGCGTCCCGTTCACGCGCGAAGCGGGGCGGTTCGCGCAAGTAGTCCCGAGGGGCTCCACCGGTGGCCACGCTTCCGTGGCCGCCGGGGACGCCTTCACTTGGTTACGGACTTCAGCGCGACTCCTCGTCCTTGGAGGTGTCCCGCGACGCCGCGTCCCAGGGCCAGATTTCGGGGTCTTCTTCCAGGCGGCGCAGCAGCTCCGCGGGGTCCTTCACCAGCGTGCGGCAGCCGGCCGTGCGCAGGTCCTCCGCGCGGAAGCCGCCGCACAGCACGCCCACGGACGCCAGGTGCAGCTTGCCCGCGGCCAGCGCGTCGTAGGGCGTGTCGCCTATCACCACCACCGTGGCGGGGTCCGGCTTGCCCAGCTTCACGAGCGCCGCCTCGAAGATGTCCGGGTGCGGCTTGCTCTTGTCGACCTCGTCCTTGTTCGTCTTCGCTTCGAACAGGCCGTCGATGCCGCACAACTCCACGTATCGCTTGAGCTCGTCGTCCTTGGCGCTGGAGGCCAGGGCAATCTTGCGGCCGCGCTTGCGCAGCAGCTGGAACAGCTCCTTCACGCGAGGGAAGGGGCGCACCTTGGGGAGGAACTCGCGCTTGAAGCGCGCGGAGCGGTCCTCCTCCAGGTCCTTGCCGAAGCGCTCCAGCTCCTCGTCGTTGAAGAAGACGGGCAACAGCTGGTCCGCGCCCTTGCCAATCTGGCTTCGCACGTGAGCGAACGGGATGTCCCGCCCGAACTCGATGAACGACCGGCGCCAGGCCTCGGCGTGCTCGTCCACCGAATCGATCAGCGTTCCATCCACGTCGAAGATGACGTTCTCGACCATGCGCGGCAAACCTCCGCCGCCAAGGTGGCGATGGCCGACGTGCTGGTCAACCGCCCGTGGGTGACTTCGGTCCACTCTCCTGCGCTTCGCTGTCCACGAGTGTCCGGGTCTGCACGCTGTATCCCTCCGGCGCGGTGGGGGTGAAGGCGTCGTTGGGCAGCGGCGTCTTCAGGTCCACCTTCGACAGCACCGTCTCCCCCTGCTTCGCGTCCCCCAGCCAACGCGTCAGCTTCCTGGGCACGCACAGGCCCAGGTCCGTGTCGCAGTGCTCCTCCTCCATCCGCACCTCCGCCCGGGTGCCGTCCGGCGCGCGCGTCTTCTTGGCCAGGAAGTCCAGCGAGGGCCAGCGCAGCACGTACGTCACCTCCACGCCGCCGCCCGCCTCGCCCTCCAGCGCCATGGTCAGCTCCACGGCCTCCTTCGCCTGGGGCAGGCTCGCGGTGCGCTTCGCCTTCGCGCTGCGCAGCAGCAGCGGCGCGCGGAAGCCGTCCGGCACGAAGGGGGTGAAGATTTCGGTGAGGAACGCGGACAGCTTCTCCGCGGAGACCTGGGACGTGAAGGTGGTGAACTGCTTCGTCGCCTCCACCTGCTCGTACAGGTGCTTGCCGTCCCACCACACCTGCCGGGCCTGGGGCGCGGACACGGTGCCGCGCATCTTCTGGGGCGCGCGGTACGCGAAGGTGAAGCCCGCGGAGGCGGTGTCCCCTTCGGTCTGGGTGCCCTCCAACTGGTAGGCCGTCAGCTTCGCGTCGCGCGCGGCCAGCTTCTCTCGCACCTGGGCCATCAGCTCCGCGTCGTTCGCGCCTCCGGACGAGGACGAACGGCACGCGAGGAGGCCCACGAGGGGCACGAGGAGGAGGGCGCGCATGGGAAGGCTCGGGGGCTGGAAATGGAAAAGGCCCCGCTGTTCCCAGGGGGCCTTCGGACTGCCTCGGTGAGGAGGCAGCTTGGACTACTTCACCGCCACGCCGGTCGCGGAGGAGCTGGTGATGCCGATGATGGTGCCGAACAGGGCGAAGATGCCGTGACGGGGCGTGGTGGACGCGGACTTCAGGTCCACCTTGGAGGCGCCCATGGCCTTCGCCTCGGTGATGAGGAGCTTGTTCACCACGGTGTCCAGGTCGCTCTGAACGATGTCGATGATGTGGAAGATCGCGGTCAGGCCCAGCGAGCTGCCCTGGATGACGGCCACGGCCTCGCCGTTGGCGGCGATCTCGGAGCCGGAGACGATGGCGGACTCGACGCTGGTGCAGCCCACGAGGGAAGCGGCGGCGACGGCGGACAGGATGAACTTCTTCATGGTTATCTCCCCAACAGACAATGGCTTGGATGGTGGCGGAGCGGCCCGGACGGGCACTCCGCCGTTCAGTAAGACATCAAGCGGCCGGGTTCGTAGCAGAAGACATTTTCAAGTCAAGGACCCGGGGCGGGTTATTCCGAGTTCTGTTGGACACTTCATCCGCCGGGTGGCGCGGAACCGGTCGCCCCTCTCGCGGACGTGAGGCATCTTCGCGCATGCACCCGGTTTCCGTTCCACGTCCCGCCCCGGCCCGCGTCTGGCTGCACCTGTTGCTCTTCGTGGTGACGCTGGGGACGACGTTCCTCGCGTACCTGCTGCTCTTCGGCCGCTCGTTCCCGTTCAGTGGGGGCGGGCTGCTCGCGGAGGACCGGACCCAGGCGCTGTTCTTCAGCGGGTCGCTGCTGGCCATCCTGGGCTCGCACGAGATGGGGCACTACGTGCTCGCGCGGTGGCACAAGGTGGACACGTCGCTGCCGTACTTCATCCCACTGCCGGTGCCGGGGAGCCTGGGCACGCTGGGCGCGGTCATCCGGCTGCGCGGGCGCATCCCCACGCGCAACGCGCTGGTGGACATTGGCGCCGCGGGGCCGCTGGCGGGCCTGGTGGTGGCGCTGCCGCTGCTCTACTGGGGGCTGTTGCACTCCACGGTGGTGGACTCGCCGCCGGTGCCGTCCGCGTTCCCCGGCGAGTCGTCGCTGTGGGTGCTGGGGCAGGACCTGCTGCGTTGGGTGATGGAGAAGCTGACGCAGGCGCCGCCCGCGATGGAGCCCCTCTACACGAGCCACCAGACGCACTTTGGCGACAACCTCCTCATGAAGGCGCTGACGTGGCTGGCGCTGGGCCCGCTGCCGGAGGGCAAGGACGTGGTGGTGCACCCGGTGGTGATGGCGGCGTGGTTCGGCCTGCTGGTGACGCTGCTCAATCTGCTGCCGGTGGGGCAGTTGGACGGCGGGCACCTGACGTTCGCGGTGCTGGGGCCTCGGGCCCGACTGGTGGGCCAGGGCGTGGCGGTGGTGCTGCTCTTCCTTACTGTCTTCGTCACCGCGTCATGGGGCCTGTGGCTGGTGGTGGCGAGCAAGGTCGTGGGCTTCGGCCACCCGGAGGTGTTGCGGCCGGAGGAGCCCCTGAGCGCTTCGCGCAAGGTCATCTGCGCGCTGTGCCTGTTGGCGCTGGTAGGGTGTGCGATGCCCATCCCGCTGCGAGAGGTGTGGTCATGAAGTACCAGTGCGAAAGCTGCGACCGACTGGTCAAGGTGGAGACCTACGTCCTAGAGGAGCATGCGCTGGCCGTGGCGTGCCCGGCGTGCGGCGCGTGGACGCATGCGGCGCCTTCCCTCTCCAAGCCGGCATCCCCTCGGCCCGCGCCCACTCCAGCGCATGACGGCGTGGAGGACCTCGCGGTGGCGGCGCCCTACGCGGCCCCTCCGCCATCACCGCTCGCTCGGCCCAGCGTCACCGCGCTGCGGGTGGTGCGCCAGGATGCTCTCGCCACGGCCCCGCTCGTGCTGGACGGAGGCCCCTTCCAGGCGCCGCCGGGCCACTGCCCCAAGTGCGTGGCGCCCATTCGCGACGACGCCGGGTCCTGCTCCGCGTGCGGACTGGTCTACGCCAACTTCATCCCGGACGAGCACCAGCCCTCTGAAACCCTGGCCCAGGAGTGGCGCGAGCTGCTGGAGACCTGGCACGACTGGGACGCGCACGACCGCCTGCTGGCCCAGACGATGATGCGGGGCGAGATGGCCATGGTGGGCCGGCTGTACCGCGTGCGGCTCGCCCAGGCTCCGAACGACGCGCAGGCGCTGCGCGGGCGGGATGAAGTGGTCCGCCGGGTGACGACCGCGACGCAGCTCCTCTCAGACGGACCGTCACCCGCGCTGGGGCGCAAGGTGAAGAACGCGGTGATGGGCACCGTGCTGGCGGTGTCCCTGCTGCTGCTGCTGGTGCTCTTCCACATGATGCGCGACTCCTTGTAGGCGGCGGGCCCGGCGGAGCGCTGGCAGGCCCGCTTCCCGGGCGGGCGGGAGAAGAGGCTTCACGGCCGCGTCAGGGAACGCGCGGGGGGCGCCGGGCGCTGTTATCCTGCGGGGCCGCCTTTCCGCCCTCCTGCCCCCGAACCGCCGCATGTCCGCGCCCGCGACCCGTCCTCTCTCTGTCGACAGCCTGCTGGGGCCTGGTGGCGCGCTGGAAGAGGCGTTGCCCGCGTACGAGCACCGCCCGGAGCAGCTCCAGATGGCGCGCGCGGTGGAGCGGGCCTTCTCCGAAGGCAGCTACCTGCTGGCGGAGGCCGGCACCGGCACGGGCAAGACGTTGGCGTACCTGGTGCCCGCGCTCCTGGCGGGGCGCAAGGTGGTGGTGTCCACGGCCACGAAGACACTGCAGGACCAGGTGTTCTTCAAGGACCTGCCGCTGCTCAGCGAGAAGCTGGGCCTGCGCTTCGAGGCGGCGTACCTCAAGGGGCGCGGCAACTACCTGTGCCTGCACCGCTACGAGTCCTTCGAAAAGGACCCACAGTTCGTCTCGCGCGAAGAGGCGAAGCAGTGGCCGCTGCTCAAGAAGTGGGTGACGCAGACGGAGACGGGGGACCGGGCGGAGCTGGATTTGCCGGAGTCCTTCGCGGCGTGGTCGCGACTGTCCACCACGTCGGAGACGTGCCTGGGCTCGCGCTGCTCGCAGTACGACACGTGCTTCGTCACGCGGATGCGCAAGCGCGCGGAGGCCGCGGACCTGCTGGTGGTGAACCACCACCTGTTCTTCGCGGACCTGGCGCTGCGCAGCTCCGGCAAGCGCACGGAAGGGGTGCTGCCCTTCTACGACGCGGTCGTCTTCGACGAGGCGCACGCGCTGGAGGACGCGGCCAGCGGCCACTTCGGGTGCAGCGTGTCCAACTACCGCCTGGAGGAGTTGTCGCGCGACGCGGTGGCGGCCCTGCAGGCGAAGGATGAGCGCCACGCGACGCTCTCCGCGCTGGCCCAGCGGGTGCGCTCGCACGCGGACGCGCTGTTCCTCCAGGCGCCGCGCGCGCTGGGGATGTCCAGCCAGGAGTCCACCGTGGCCTTGCGCCCGGAGACGATGGGCAAGCTGTCCGGCGCGCTGGAGCAGGTGCGGGAAGGCCTGGCCGCGCTGGCGTCCTTCGCGGGCAGCGAGCGTGAACCGGAGCTGGCCGCCATCCACCGCCGCGCGGAGGAGATGGCGGAGCAGCTCAGCTTCCTGGAGAAGTCCGAGTCCGCGGACCACGTGTACTGGGCGGAGGCGCGCGGCAAGGGCCTGTTCCTGCGCGCGAGCCCCATCGACGTGGCGAAGGAGCTGCGCGACCGGCTCTACGGCGCGCTGGACACGGTGGTGTTCACCTCGGCGACGCTCGCGGCGGACAGCCGGTTCGACTTCTTCGCCAAGCGCATGGGCATGTACGACGACGAGGGCCAGCCCGTGACTCGCGTGCGCACGCTGGCGGTGCCCAGCCCGTTCGACTTCCCGCGCCAGTCCGCGCTGTACCTGCCCACGCACCTGCCGGACCCCAGCGCTCCGGGCTTCATCGAGGCGGCGGCGGAAGAAATCATCCAGCTGTGCGAAGTGACGGGCGGGCGCGCGTTCGTGCTCTTCACGTCGCTGCGCAACATGGTGCGCGCGTACGAGCTGACGGCGACGCGGCTGCCCTATCAGGCGCTGCTCCAGGGCGAGCGGCCCAAGCAGCAGCTGCTGGACGCGTTCCGTCAGACGCCCAGCGTGCTCTTCGCCGCGCACAGCTTCTGGGAGGGCGTGGACGTGCCCGGGGATGCGCTGAGCCTGGTCATCATCGACCGGCTTCCTTTCGCATCGCCCGGCGACCCGCTGGTGGCCGCGCGCATCCGTCAGATTCAGGCGCGCGGTGAAGAACCGTTCGACCAGTACCAGCTGCCGCAGGCGGCGCTGGCGCTGCGCCAGGGCTTCGGGCGGCTCATCCGCACGCAGGCGGACCGGGGCATTGTCGCGATGCTGGACCGCCGCATCGTGACCAAGGGCTACGGCCGCGTGTTCCTCTCCAGCCTGCCGCCCGCGAAGCGGATGGAGGACACGACGGAGCTGAGCCGCTGGTTCAACGGCCCGGTGCGCCCGGTGCCGCCCGTGCGCTCGATTCGCTGAACACGTCGCGCAGGCGCAGACCCACTCGTGCCTGGAAGGGCGGGGCCAGCGTGTCCACGCCCGCGCGGCCCGCGAGGTACTGGCGGTCGAAGAGGTTCTCCACCGCGCCGAAGGCATCCACCTTCCAGAACAGGTGGCGGCTCACGAACAGGTCCACCACCGCCGCGCCACCCATGCCGCGCGTGTTGAGGTCGTCCTCGTACTGCGGGCCGAACACGCGCAGCTGCGCGGTGACGGAGACGATGCGCGGGTCATCGAAGGTGACCGCGAGCGAGCCGCGATGCCTGGGGTCCTGCGGAAGCTGGCGACCCACGAGGTCGGGCTGTCCGGGGGCGCGCGTGACGACGGGGTCCACGAAGGTATAGGCGGCGAGCGCGGTCCACTGCCGCGACACGCGCCAGTCCGCGCCCAGCTCCACGCCGCGCACGCGGGCCCGGCCCAGGTTCTGTCGCTGGCGGGTGGCGCCGTCCGGCAGGGGCGTGGCGAGGGTGACGTTGGTGACGGGCGCGTCCAGCACGTTCCAGAAGCCGGTGACGCGGCCGGTGAGCCCGTGCGGGCCGGTGGCCTCCACGCCCGCCTCGGTGCCCCAGAGGTGCTCGGCGCCCAGGTCCGGGTTCGCGGCGGTGAGGACGGTGCCCACCTGGAAGGGGCGGTAGAGCTCGTTGAGCGTGGGGGCGCGGAAGGCGCGGTACGCGGAGGCGCGCAGCGTAAGCCACTCCAACGGGCGCACGCGCGCGGCCAGGCGGGGGCTGAGCTGGCGCGCGGTGCGGGGCTCGAAGGCGGTGGCGGTGGTGGTGCCGTTCGCGAAGCTCTCCAACTGGTTGCCGTCGAAGTTGCGCCACGTGTCCCAGCGCAGCGTGCCGGCGAACTCCAGCGCGGGGGACACGGTGTAGAGGTCCTGCACGAAGACGCCGCCGGACAGCTGCGTGCCTCGCGTGTTGCGCGCGTAGAGCGTCGTGGCGGTGTAGCTGGCGGGGAAGAGCACCTCGTCGGCCCTGCCGTGGGAGCGGCGCACGTCCACGCCCGCGGCGAGCACGTGGGTTCCGCCCAGCGTCAGCTCTGGACCGGTCCAGACGAGCGAGCCGCCCTGGTCGTCCGCGGGCACGTCCTGGAGGGCGGAGCGGATCTCGAAGTTGCGGTCCGGGGCGACGCGCGCGCGGTCCTGGGCGAAGTGCTGGGTACGGCCATAGAGGCCCAGCTCGAAGGCGCCGGCGGCGTCCGTGCGGAGGCGGGCGTTCGCGGCGAACCACATGAGGTCCACGCTGGCGACGGTGTACTGGGTGCCACCGTTCTGCGTCTCGCGGAACACGCCCGCGCGGGCGGAGAGGGACAGATGGTCGGTGGCCGCCGCTTCGACGCGAGCCTGGGCGCTGACGTGGTTGGACGGCGTGTCTCCGTCGATGCGGCCGCGCTGTCCTTCGGGGACGATGCGGTAGCCGTTGCTGGTGAGGCCCTCGACCTCCAAGGATGCGCCCACGCGGCCCCAGCGGTCCGCGATGCGAGCGGCGGCGAAGCCGGTGCCCAGGTTGCCGGCGGACAGGTCGACGTCGAGCACCGGGCCGGTGATGGGCCGGGAGAACAGCTGCACCACGCCACCCAGCGCGGCGCTGCCATAGAGCGCGGAGCCGCCGGTGGGGACGACCTCGACGCGGTCCAGGCCCAGGCGGGGCAGGGCGCGCCAGAAGACCCAGCCTCCGTAGGGGTCGTTGAAGGGAAGCCCGTCCAGCAGCACCAGCCCACGCGCCACGCCGGAGGGCGCGAGCCCTCGCAGGTTGAGCCCCTGCGCGGTGGGGTCCGCGACGAGCGACGGCGTGCGGCGGAACGTGGCCGCGGACGGCAGCGTGCGGATGAGCGCGTCCTGCGTGAGCGTGGGGCTGCGTTCCATCTCCTCGCGGGGAATCACCACCGTGGTGGCGGGCACGTCGCGCAGCGGCCGCGGCAGGCGCGTGGCGGTGACGACGGTGCGGGTGTCGCGAGGAGGCTCGGGCTGCGGCTCGGGCTCGGCGGGGGCCACAAGCGTCGCGGCCTCCGGTTCGGGGACCGTGTCCGCGTCCACCGTCTGCGCGGTAGCCATGCCGGGCAGCAGCAATGCCAGTCCAAGGCGGCAGGGGAGCGACAGTCGGGAAAAGGCGCGAGGTCCAGGCATCGGGCCCGCTCTACTGGATGTCGTGCTCCCGGGCGAGCAATGGCGGGCTCCAGAAACACGAACGGCGGTGAAGCGCCCCAAGGGCCACTCCACCGCCGCCGCTCACGGCTGGAAGGCCATGGGGAACTACGCCGCGGCCACGCCACCGCCGGAGGCGGCCGGGCCCTGGTACTGCGCGTCGCCGAAGCCGAGGATGGCGTAGAAGACCGGGCCGAGCAGCGCCAGGCCGATGCCGAAGCCCGTGCCCTTTCCGAAGGACTTCGCCATGTCGATGCTGATGATGAACAGCGCGATGAAGTTCACGCACGGCAGCAGCGCCAGCACCACCCACCACGCCGGACGGCCGACGATCTGGGTCAGCACATAGATGTTGTAGAACGGAACGATGGCCGCCCACCCGGGCTGACCGGCCTTGGCGAACGTCTTCCACATGCCCGCGACAATCACGCCGATGAAGGCCAGGTAGAAGATCCAGAACAGCGGGCCCGGGCCCGCCGACTGCTGCTCCTGCATCTGCTGCATCATCTCAAGCTGCTGCTGATCCATGACTTCCCCCTCGGAAGTGTGTGGCCCGGCCCATGGGACGGGTCCAAGTTCACTCCCGAACAAAGGCGAAGTCGGGGGGAGAAAGCAAATTCCTTCCCCCGCCCGGGGTAGGACGGCTCAGGCCTTCAGCGTCTCCGGCACCTGCCAGTCCGGCTTCAGCCGCTGGATGACCTTCACGAAATTCTCTTTGTCCTGGGCTTTCTCCAGGGCGGCCTCGGGGAGGATGACGTCGTCCTTCACCAGCCGCTCCAGGTGCATGTCCAGGGTCTGCATGCCCTGGTTCTGGCCAGCCTGCATCTTGGAGGCGATCTGGAACACCTTGCCCTCGCGAATCATGGCGGCGATGGCGGCGCTGCCCACCAGGATTTCGAGCGCGGCGACGCGGCCCTTGCCGTCCGCGGTCTTGATGAGCTGCTGGGCGACGATGCCGGCCAGCGACTCCGCGAGCATGCCGCGCACCTGACCCTGCTCGTCCGCGGGGAACGAGTTGATGATGCGGTCGATGGTGGCGGGGGCGCTGTTGGTGTGCACCGTGGCGAAGACGAGCACGCCGAAGCTGGCCAGCTGGAGCGCCAGCTTCATCGTCTCGTTGGTGCGGAGCTCACCGATGAGGATGACGTTGGGGTCTTCACGGCCGGCGGAGCGGATGGCGGTGGCGAAGCTGGAGGCGTGCGGGCCCACCTCGCGGTGGGTGACCTGGGATTTGAGCGACTCGTGCACGAACTCCACCGGGTCCTCCACGGTGAGCACGTGCGCCGGGCGCGTCTTGTTGATGTGGTTGATCATCCCGGCGAGCGTCGTGGACTTGCCCGAGCCCGTGGGGCCCGTCACCAGCACCAGCCCGCTGCGGCGGTCCGCCATCTTGCGCACCACCTCCGGCGTCTTCAGGTCCTCCAGCGACAGCACCTTGCTGGGGATGGTGCGGAACACGGCGCCAATGCCGGTCATCCGGTAGAAGTAGTTGGCGCGGAAGCGGGCCTTGGTGCCGTAGCCGTAGGCGAAGTCCAGGTCCAGCTCCTCCGTGATCTGCCGCTTCTGTTCGGGCGAGCAGATTTCGAAGAGCAACGACTCCAGCTCGTCGGTGGTGAGGGCTTCTTCGCGCAGGGCCATGAGCTCGCCGCGGATGCGGCCCAGGGGCGGGTAGCCCACGCCCAGGTGCAGGTCGCTGCCCTTCTTGTCGAGCAGGACGTCGAACCAGGCGGCGATGCGAGGGGTGTCCGTCATGTCAGGCGCCCTTCTTGCCAAGCAGTGAGCCCACCTTGGACAGCATCCGCGCGCCCTCCTGGGCGGTGGCGGGCGGGGGCACGGTGGGAGCGGCGCCGGGCCGCTTGCCCGTCACCATGGCTTCGATTTCGTCCGGGTTCTCCGCAAAGCCCTTCACCGTCTCCAGCGTCGCCTTGCCGGAGCGGGCCAGGTCCGCGAGCGAGTCCTCGAAGCGGATGATGCCCAGCGACTTGCCGCGCTGCTGGAGGGAGGGGATCTGGTACGTCTTGTTGTCGCGGATGAGGTTGCCCAGGGCCACGGAGCCGGTGAGCACCTCGGCGGCGGCGACCAGGGACTTGCCGTCCGTGCCAGGCATCAGCCGCTGGCTGACGACGAGGCGCAGGCCGCTGGAGAGCGACAGCCGCACCTGCTGCTGGTCCGCCGGCGGGAAGAGGTCGATGAGCCGGTCGATGGTCTTCGCCGCGCTGGGCGTGTTCATGGTGCTGATGAGCAGGTGGCCCGTTTCGCTGGCGGCGAGCGCCATGCGCACGGTCTCCGTGTCGCGCAGCTCGCCCACGACGATGACGTCCGGGTCCTCGCGGAGGCTGCCCTTGAGGGCGCTGGCGAAGGTCCGGGTGCTGGTACCCACCTCGCGCTGGCTGATGAGGGCGCGCTTGCGCGGGTGCACGTACTCCACCGGATCCTCCACGGTGAGCACGTGGTGCGTCGTTTCACGGTTGATGATGTCCACCAGCGCCGCGAGCGTGCTCGTCTTGCCGTGGCCGGACGGGCCAGTGAGCACGATGAGGCCCTGGTGGTGGTGCGTGGCCTTGGCGATGTCCGCGGGCAGGCCCAGCGACTCCAGGGTGGGGATTTCGCGGGGGATGACGCGGAAGGTGCCCTTGAGGCCCGTGCGCTGGCGGCACACGTTGACGCGGAAGCGGCCGGTTTCCTCGGAGTCCAGCGCGAAGTCCACGCTGCCGTCCTTCTCCAGCACGTGGCGCAGCCGCTCCGGGATGATGGGGAGCAGCAGCCGCTCCACCGTCTCCGGCGACAGCGGCGTGTCCTGCGGGAGCAGCTCCCCGGCCAGGCGCAGCAGCGGAGGCCGTCCGGCCACCAGGTGCAGGTCGCTGGCGCTCATGCTGCGCGCCTGCTCCAGCAGCACGGTCAGGTCGCGGCCCGGAGCGGAGGTCGCGCGCGAAATGGGGATGACCCGTGCGGGGGGATTCGCGCTGGCGGTGGAGTGGGACGCAGCGCCTGCATGGGCCGCAGCGCCCGAATGAGCCGCAGCGCCTGGATGGGCCGCAGCGCCTGCATGGGCCGCTGCACCCGTGTGGGCAGGCGCACTCGCGTATCCGCCCGCGCCCGCGTGTGAAGGAGCGCCCGCGTGAGGGGCCGCGCTGACAGGAACTCCGCGCGTGGCGGCTCCCGCACCCATGCCACCAGGCTGCGTGGCCCGAGCGGCTGCGTCCACGGGCGCGGAGACCGCGGGCACTCCCGCGTAGGGCGTGCGCGTGGGCGCCGCCTGGGCGGACACGGCCGGCATTCCCGCGTAGGGCGTCCGCGTGGGCGCGGCAGGCGCCGCCGGAGCCGCTGCAGTTGCCGGAGCCGCCGCGGTCGCTGGAGCCGCGGCAGCCGCCGCGCCTTCCGCGCTTCGCGTGAGGCGCACGTTCATCAGCTCGCCCCGGCGCACCGCGGCGATGTTGAGGGAACCCAGGCCGGTGGCGTTCACCGTCCATTGCACCGGCGTCTCCGACACAGAGGACGCGCGCGCCATGCCCACCATCGCCTGGAGGGCCTTCACGAGATCATCGGTGGAGAGGGCGCCTGGATCGACGGGCTCGTAGCCGTTGGCGCCGCGCACCATCGGAGGACGGCCACTGGCCAGAGCCAGCTCGGTGATTCCAGGACGCGAGAGATGACGCAGCAGTTCCGCGAGCGGTTTCATTCAGGGGGAAGCCCCACCGCTGCCGTGCGTCAGGCCCGGCGGGGTGGAAACTCCCGAAAGAATAGTCGACCGCCGCGCTCCAGGTCACCCCGGGGGCATGCCCCAAACGCACGACGGGAGCGGCCGTTCGAGGGCCCCTCCCGTCGGGTCCAACCCATTGCTGGGGTAACGCGGACTACAGCTCGCGCGACATCAGGAGCCGCAGCTTGCCGGACTTCTTGGAGACCACCGTGGCCACCGTGGTGAAGCCCGCCTTGCGGTAGAAGCCGACCGCGGGCGCGTTCGCAGGGTCCACGCGCAGGGCGATGGTCTTGCGGTACATGTCGCGCGCCGCGTCCAGCGCCTTGTCCAGCAGCATGGCGCCCAGGCCGTGGCGCCGCAGCTCCGGCTTCACCACGATGTTGCGCAGGTAGGCCGCGCCCGGCACCGGACCGTCGCGCTCCACCGTCACGTAGCCCACCACCTGGCTCTGGAGCCGCGCCACGTGGATGAAGGGCTTCAGCTGGGTGAGGGCCTTGAGGCTCTCCTCCTGCGACTCACCCCGCCCCTTCCAAGGCTCGGAGTTGGCGCGCAGGGCCGACACCGTCGTCAGGTCCTCGTCGGTGGGCGGACCGAATTTGACCCCGGTCACCATTTCGTTGGGGAGCGTCGCTCCGTCCAGCACCGGCGTGGGGGCCGCCACCTCGACGCCAGGGTCCACCTGCTTCATCGTCATCGCCTTGCTCCTCCGTCGCGTCCGCGATCCTAACCGGTCCCCCCGTACCCATGCACGCGATCATTCCGCGCGCATTGTTCTGTTTTCCGTGTGGGGAGACGTCCTCCTCCCAGGCGGGGAGCCGGAACTTGTCGAAACGCCGCCTACGGGCGCGTCATTCCGGGAAGACGCGTCCTGCTCCGCCGTCTGGACTGCGAGCGGCCTTCCGCGCGGAGCGTGAGGCCATTATAAAACCCCTGTCCGGGTCCCCCTCGGTCCGAGTTTAAGCCCCTTGCAACTCAACCACGCCCAGCGCGAGCTGACGCTCAAGATCGTCTATTACGGCCCCGGGTTGAGCGGGAAGACGACGAACTTGCGCAAGCTGCACGCGCGGGCGCGGCCGGACGTGCGAGGGCGCCTCCTGTCGGTGGATACCCACGACGACCGGACGCTCTTCTTCGATCTGCTGCCTGTCTTCTTCTCCACCTCCACGGGCTTCAAGGTGAAGGTGAAGCTCTTCACCGTGCCCGGTCAGGTCATCCACAACGCCACGCGGCGGGTGGTGCTCCAGGGCGCGGACGCGGTGGTGTTCATCGCGGACAGCCGGCGCGGGGCGGCCCAGGAGAACAACGCCTACTGGCGCAACCTGCAGGAGAACCTGCGGGAGATGGAGCTGGACCCCACGCAGGTGCCGGTGGTCATCCAGTTCAACAAGCGCGACCTGCCCGACAGCCTCACGGACGAGGAGCTGGCGGAGGTGCAGCGCCGGGGCAGCCAGCCGGTGGTGGGCTCCGTGGCCGTGCGAGGCGAGGGCGTGGTGGAGACCTTCCACGCCGTGGTGCAGACGGCTTGGCGCGCGCTGGAGGGCCGGGCGCAGCTGTCGCGCAACGTGGGCTTGAGCGAGGAAGAGTTCCTGGGGCAGATCTTCCGTCACATCGACCTGAGCGGTACGGCGCTGGAGGGGCGGTACGGCCCTGGCGCCATTCCTGGCGGCAGGGAGAGCGGGAGGGCGCCATGAACGGCGCGGCAGGCGGAGGATCCCGGAATACCGCGAGCGCGCCCCGGCGTGAGTCCGCGCTCCAGCGGCGGCTGTCGCTCGGGGACCTGCTGGACCTGCCGTCCTTCACGGAGGTGGTGAAGGGCTTCAGCGACCTGTACCGCGTGGGCATCAAGGTGCTGGACACGCGCGGCAACAAGCTGGCGGACGTGAAGGTGGGCCACGGTGACTTCTGCGCCTACGTCTTCTCCTTCCCGGACGGCCGCCACGCGTGCACCGCCATGGTGGGTCGGGTGAAGGACGGCCCCGTGCTGCCGGAGTCCGGCGGGCGCGTGGCGGACGGAGACGTCTCCGAGGCTGCGGGCCTCATCGCGCTCACCTGCTTCACCGGCCTGCGCTACGTGGTGATGCCGGTGCGCTGGGACGGCGACCTGCTGGGCCGGGTCATCCTGGGGCCCTTCACGCCGGAGGAGCTGACGGACTTCCCGGAGACGCTCACCAGCATCCATGGCCTGGACCTGGAGCGCGCGCAGGAACTGCTGGGCCGCGTGCGCCGAGTGCCGGAGCGCACCGCCGCGCAGGTGCTGGGCCACTTCGGTCAGGTGCTGGGCGCGCTCGTCGCCAGCGGGCAGAAGGCGTACCTGGCCACGCACCTGCATCTGGAGTCCACGCTGGAGGTGCACCGCGAGCTGGAGGCGCAGAACGCGCGGCTGCTCCAGGCGAACGCGCGGCTGAAGGAGCTGGACCGGCTGAAGTCCACCTTCCTGGGCACGGTGAGCCACGAGCTGCGCACGCCGCTCGCGTCCATCCTGGGCTACTCGGAGATGATGGCGGAGGGGCTGGCGGGGCCGCTCAACCCGGAGCAGCTCCAGTACGTGCGCACCATCGTGGAGAAGGGCGAGACGCTCCTCTCGATGATCTCCTCGCTGCTGGACCTGAGCCAGATTGAAGCCGGGCGTCTGCGCCTGTCCATGGCGCCGGTGGATCCGGGCTACGTCATCCAGACGGCGGTCTCCAGCGTGCTGCCGCAGGCGCAGCGCAAGGGTCTGGAGCTGGAGGTGCGGCTGCCGCACACGCCGCAGCCCCGGCTGGCGGGGGACTTGGACAAGCTGCGTCAGGTGGTGGTGAACCTGCTGGCCAACGCGGTGAAGTTCACGCCCGCGGGCGGCCGGGTGAAGGTGACGCTGTCGGACGCGGCGATGCAGCAGGAGCTGGGCGTGCCCGGCTACCGCATCAGCGTGGAGGACACCGGCGTGGGCATCCGCGCCGAGGAGTTCGAGCGCATCTTCCAGAGCTTCTACCAGGTGGACGGCAGCTCCACGCGCGAGTTCGGCGGCGCGGGGCTGGGCCTGGCCATCGTGAAGAGCCTGGTGGAGGGCCACGGCGGCCGGGTGCGCGTGGAGAGCGAGTTCGGCCACGGCTCGCGCTTCATCGTCCAGCTGCCGCTGCACCCGCCCATGCAGGAGCGCGGATTGACTGCCGCGCCTCCCATGCCGGAGCCGGACCGCTTCTAAAGGCAGACAGCAGGATGCCGCGGCGCGCCAGCCACGGAGCCGGCGCATGGCTGGATTTACGTCCAGAATTGATAGTTTATACGGCTTAAGCTTGATTTCGACTTAAAGCTGCATAATCTGCTTTCCGTGGTTCCCCCAACCCCCTGACATGGAGTTGCCCATGAAGACGTTCTCGATCCGCGCGTTCGGCGTGGCTGCGTTCGCTATTGCCGGTCTGCTGGCGGGCTGTGGTGGCGCGCCGGAGGACATGGAGGCGCAGCCGCAGGATGGCACGCAGGTGAACGCGCCCGCCCAGGAGGAGAACAACGACCGCCCGGTGCACGCGAAGTACTACCGCTGGGTGTGCAACGCGAACACCGTGGGCCTGCGCACCTCGCCGGGCGGCGCCGTGTACGCGCAGATCAACTACGGCGAGGGCGTGGAGGTGTACAGCCGCGACGGCAACTGGATGTACGTGCAGCGCCTGTCCACCGGCCAGTGGGGCTGGACGGACGCGACCTACTTCTGCGTCTGAGCCCGCTTCGCTAGTCCGCGTGGGGCTGTTCGGAGGCGTGGGGCTTGAACAGCTCCGCGCCTCCGGCGTCCGCCGGAAGGAACGTGGGCAGCCGCGTCTGCACGAACGCGCCCACGAGCCCCAGCAGCATCACCACGCCCAGCGCGCGGCCCAGCCGCAGCGTGAGCGACCGCTGCTCCGACACGCGCGCCACGAGGATGAAGTTGATGGCGGCGCTGGCGAGCGACGCGATGATGGCGCCCACTCCGGCCGTCGTGGGGGAGATGGTGCCGTTGGCGCACAGCGACGCGGCGGACGCCACCGCGGACGCGCTGGACACCAGTCCGCCCACGGCGCTCACCGCGTAGAAGCCCCAGCGGCCCAGCAGCGTCTGGCCCACGGTGCCCACCACCTGGAGCGCCAGGAAGATGAGGCCGAACTTCAGCGCGGACGGCAGTGAGAAGGGCGACTTCAGGGGCAGGGCGGGAGGCTCGGCGCCGGGCGTGGCCTCCGCGCGCGAGCGCACCAACGCCAGGCCCGTGCTGGACAGGAGGATGAGGACCAGCGGGATGGCGGAGTCCACCAGCGCGCGGAAGGAGAGCAGCCCCAGCAGCACGGCGTTGCGCAGCGCCATGGCGGCGGTGGCCAGCATCACGCCCCGGTAGGCCACGTCGAGCAGGCGTCCGGACGTCTCGCGCACGCGGTTGGCCAGCTCCGCCACGGTGACGGTGCTGTTGACGAGCCCGCCCAGGAACCCCGTCACCTCCACGCCGTGCGTGCCGAACACCTTCCACAGCATGTAGTTCACGAAGCCGATGGCCGCGATGAGGATGACGGTCACCCACGCGGCGCGCGGCTCGATGAGGCCCCACGGGTCCACCGGCTGCGAGGGCAGCACCGGGTAGATGGCGAACGCGAGGATGGCCAGCAGGATGGCGCTGCGCAGCTCCTCGGCGGTGATTTTGTGGCTGAAGGTGGCCATCCGCTCCTTCCAAGCGAGCAGGCCCGCCGTCGTCACTCCCACCGCCGCGGGAGTCACCGTATGGCCCAGGCCGCACAGCACGCCGGTGAAGCCCGTGACGAGCAGCGCGGCGGACGTGGTCAGCTCCGCGCCGCCGTTGGCGCGCAGGGACTGCCAGTTGAGGAAGCACAGCAGCACGCCCAGCAGCGCGAGGCTGAGCAGCGCGAAGTTCGGGCCCAGGAGGCCGCCCATGCCACCCAGCAGCGCCGCGAAGCCGAACGTGCGCAGGCCGGCCTCCTTGCCACGCCACTCGCGCTCCAGCCCGACGAACAGACCCACCGCGAGCGCGAGCGTCAGCCGCATCAACGTCTGCAGCGGTGGCCAGGCGACGACAGGGGGAAGACCTTCGATCATGCGAAAACCTCTCTCGGACCGTCATGCTCGCGTGTCGGGCCGACGTCAACGCCGCACCCCGTCACGCGAAAGGGCCCCGCGTCAGGTGAGGGCGCGAGGGCCTTCAGGGGCGGGGCCGCCGCTGACGACGTGCAGCCGCTCCCAGCCCTGGCGCGCCAGGAGCTGATGCAGCCTCGGACGCAGTGCCGCCTGGAGCGCCTTTGCTCCGGCCTCGTCCTTCAACGACAGCGCGGGAAGTGACCAGCGCTCGCGCACGCGCGCGTCCATGCCCGGGGCATGGCCCGCGACGTCGATGAGGACGTAGTGCGACGCGGGCACGTTCCGGTCGCGCAGGGTCGCGGCGCGCAGGTTCGCTTCCCGCATCAGCGTCTCCACCGCGGGCGGTGGCCCGTCATCCAGGCCCGAGCCCGGCGGCGGCGACACCACCGCTCGCGCCCGGTCCGGGTGGGCCAGCGAGTTGAAGAGGGCCGCGGCCAGGTGCGCCGGCCCTGCTTCCGCGCACTCGAAGACGACGGTCTCCACTGCCGCCGTGGGGGCGGGCTTCGGCGTGCCGCCCAGCAGCCACCGGAAGAGGAACACCGCCAGCGCCGCGCCCAACAGCTGGGCCGCGACGAAGGACTCCACCTCCCACGGACTCATCACGCCCACGTGGGCGCTGGCCGCGCGCGCCAGCACCAGCGCCGGGTTCGCCAGCGAGCGCGAGTCCGTGAACCACACCGTCGCCGCCACGTACCCCGCGATGGCCAACGGCGTCGCGGACGGACGCGTGCGCACGCAGCCGCGCACCACCACCAGCAGCCCGAACGTGGCCACCATCTCCGTGAGGAACCGCGCCCCGTCCGCCGCGGGCATCCTCGCGGTGAGCAGCAGCGGCTCATTGCACATGCGGTGCGCCACGAGCCTGCCCACCAGGCTGCCGGACAGCTGCGCCAGCGCGTACAGCGGCACCTCGCGCCAGGGCGTGCGGTCCCCCAGCGCGTCCGCGAAGGTGAGCGCCGGATTCAAATGCGCCCCCGACAGCGGCCGCAGCACCCACAAGAGGCACGCCAGCACCGCGCCGCAGGACAGGGACATGAAGAGGCGTCCCTCGGTGGCGCTCGCGCCCAGGTGCTCCGCGACGTGGTGCGACCCCTCCAGCGCCACCACCACCAGCCCGCAGCCCAGCGCTTCCGTCACCAGCCGGCGGCGCAAATCCATGGGTGTGGCGGAAGAGGGCACTCCCTGTCCTATGCCTGGGTGGTCCGACACCGTCAACGCCACGTGCCTCCATCCCGCTCGCCCGTTCGCGGGTCGTCATTGCGTCCCCCGGCGCGAGCGTGGTCTTCAGTGCCGCCATGCCCGGCGAGTTCGACCTCATCCAACGCTTCCTCGCCTGCTTCCCGCGTGCGCGGGTGCCGGTGGGCCCGGGGGACGACTGCGCCGTGCTCGCCCCGTCCAAGGGCGCGCTGTGCGTCACCACCGACGCCGTGGTGGAGGACGTGCACTTCACCCGCGCGACGTTCTCCGCCGCGGACATCGGCCACAAGGCGCTCGCGGTGAACCTGTCGGACCTGGCCGCCATGGGCGCCACGCCGCGCTGGTTCGTCTGCGCGCTCGCGCTGCCCCGGGACTTCCCCGCCCGCGAAGTGTCCGCGCTGGGCCGGGGCATGGCCGCGCTCGCGAAGGCCCACCGCATCATGCTCGTGGGCGGCAACTTCACCTCCGCGCGCGAGGTGTCCGTCACCCTCACCGTCACCGGGGAGCTGTCCCACGCGCCCATCACCCGCTCGGGCGCCCGGCCCGGCGACCTCCTCTATGTCTCCGGAACGCTGGGCGACGCGCGCCTGGGACTCCAGCACCTCCAGTCCGGCGTCCGGCGGGGCGCGGCGGTGAAGCGCCAGCGCCGCCCCGAGCCCCGCATCGCCCTGGGGAAGCTGGCCGCGCGCTTCGCCTCCGCCGGGATGGACGTGTCGGATGGACTGGCGCAGGACCTGGGCCACCTGTGCGCCGCGTCCCGGGTGGGCGTGGAACTGGAGCTGGACCGGTTGCCCCTGTCGCCCGCCGTGCGCGCGGCGCTGGGGCCGGAGGGTGCCCTGCGGGGAGGGGAGGACTACGAACTGCTACTCACCGTCCCACCTTCGCGCATGCAGGCGTTCGAGCGTGCGTGCGCCCGCGCCGGGCAAAACGTGACGCGCATGGGAGTGCTCACCCAGGAGCAGACGTTGCGAATTCGAGACGCGGGGGGGCACCTTCTGACCCCTCCAGCGGGATTCGATCACTTCGCCCGGTCAAGCAGGCAGATCCGGCCGGATGATTGACCCGTACCAGACAGCAAGGCTAAACCCCTGGGCTGTTTTCCGCCCCTCCCGCTGAAAGCACCCCGTGCGCCGCCCCCTTCGCGACGACCCCTCCTCTGGCCTCACCCCCCGACGCGAGCCGGTGCAGCGACTGCTGCGCGCCGTCGATGGCCCCAAGGCGGTTCGCGAGCAGTCCCTGCACCGGAAGATCACCACCGGCTACATCCTGCTGGGCCTGCTGCTGGGCACGTGGCTGCTCTGCACGGAGAGCCTCTTCGACGCGTCCTGGGGCAGCTGGAGCTTCATCATCCGGGTGGGCGTGGGCGTGCTCATCACCTTCGGCGGCGCCGCGTTCCTGCCGTCGCTGCTGGCGCGCGTCACCCGCGTGAAGGTGCTCAGCCGCTCCGCCTTCGAGATTTCGCAGGGCGACCTGTCCAAGCCCGTGGCCGCGGAGGTGCACAGCACCCGCGACGAAATTGACGAGCTGACGGGCGCCATCTCCCGCATGCAGGAGAACCTGCGCGAGCTGGTGGGCAAGATTCAAGACACCGCCAAGAGCGTGGCGGACACCGCCATCGACCTTCAGCGCAGCGCGGAGAACGTCAACGGGTCCACGGAGGAAGTGGGCTCGTCGATGGAGAAGATCGCCAGCGGCGCGGAGACCCAGTCGCAGCTGGTGTCGCAGGCCTCCAAGGTCATCACGGAGATGGCCGGCAGCATCCAGCGCACGGCGGCCAGCGCCCTGGACGCGGCCCGCACGTCCGCGGAGACCAGCAGCAGCGCGGAGGACGGCTCCAAGGCGGCGCGGCTCGCGGGCGACAAGGTGAAGAAGGTCTTCAACCGCATCGAGTCCGCCAGCCAGCAGGTGTTCGCCTTCGGCGAGAAGACGCAGGAGATTTCCAAAATCGTCGACGCCATCACCCAGGTGGCGCAGCAGACGAACCTCCTGGCCCTCAACGCCACCATCGAAGCGGCGCGCGCGGGCGAGTACGGCCGTGGCTTCGCGGTGGTGGCGGATGAAGTGCGCAAGCTGGCGGAGAGCGCCGGCCGCTCCGCGGAGCAGATTTCCCGTCTGGCGCGCGACATCTCCGGCCAGTCCACCTCCGTCGTGAGCGCCATGAAGGAAGGCATCGCGGAGCTGGCCGAGGGCCGTGAGGACCTCACCGACATCATGCGCTCCATGGGGGCCATCACCGACACCGCCCGCAAGGGCGCGGAGAAGGTGACGCTCATCTCCGACAGCACCCGCGACCAGATGAAGGGCAGCGAGGAGATGGTGAAGGCCATCGAGGAGATCAAGCTCGTGGCGAAGAACAACGCCAGCTCCACGGAGGCCATCCAGGCCGTCATCCAGGAGCAGACGGCCGCGGTGTCGCGGATGACGTCGCTGGCGAGCGAGCTGACCAACCTCTCCGTGGAGCTGCAGAGCGTGGTGCGCAGCTTCCGCCTGGGGCCCTGAGCCCCCCGTCCCCCGCCTGTCGCCGCCTTGCGGCACAAGGGCCTTCACCGTGCGGCACGTCATCTTCCGGGTCGAGAAGGAACGCTACGGGTTGCCCTTGTCGGCCGTCCGGGAGGTCGTGGTCCCCCCGGAGCGCTACACACGTGTACCGCGGGCCCCGGCCGCCATCACCGGGGTGATGAACCTGCGGGGCCGGGTGGTGACGGTGGTGGAGCTCCGCCAACTGCTCCACCTGCCAGAAGGTCCCACGCCCCTGTGCCGTGTCGTGCTACTGGACCGGGGTCGCAGGGATTTGGGCCTCCTTGTGACGGACGTGGACGGCATCGAAGCGGTGGAGCGCGTCAGCGCCGCGCCGGGCAAGGTCATGCCCGCGGTTCGCGGCGTTGCCCGCCTGGGCGGTCTGGGAGTGACCGTGCTGGATCCGGAAGGACTTGATGCGGCGGTCGTTGCCTTGTTCACTCCCTCCAAGTGAGTAGCCCCCCGGAAACGGCCGGTGATAGGGTGCGCTCCCTCTAGGCCTGAAACGGAGGCGGAGTTCTTCACATGGCTAAGCGGGTGCTGGTCGTCGACGACGCCATCTTCATGCGCAACATGATCAAGGACATCTTTGCGTCTGGAGGGTTCGAGGTCGTCGGTGAGGCGGCCAACGGCCTGGAGGCCGTGGAGAAGTTCAAGGAGTTGAAGCCGGACCTCACGACGATGGACATCGTGATGCCCTTCAAGAGCGGCATTGAAGCCACGCGGGAAATCATCAAGGCCGACAGCAGCGCGGTCGTCATCATGTGCTCGGCGCTCGGACAGGAGAGCCTGGTGATGGAGGCCATCGAGGCGGGTGCCTCGGACTTCATCGTCAAGCCGTTCCGGGCGGAGGACGTGCTGGCGGTCGTGAAGAAGGTGCTGGGCGAGGCCTGAATCGGCGCGCAAGGGACCGCTCCCGCCCGGGTCGCGGCCCCTTCCGCCTGTGAAGGAGGTGCCGGGTCATGACGATGGACATGTCCCGGTATCTGGGCCTCTTCATCTCGGAGGCCACCGAGCACCTGGAGGCGCTCGGACGGGACCTCGTGGAGCTGGAGCGCGAGGCCACCGCCAGCACCGTGGACTCGATGTTCCGGCACGCCCACTCGGTGAAGGGCATGGCGTCGTCCATGGGCTTCGAGCCCATCGCGATGCTGGCGCACCGGGTGGAGGACCTGGTGGACGCGGTGCGGCAAGACCGCAAGCTCCTGGACCGGGACCTGGTGGACCTGCTGCTGAGCGCCACGGACACGCTGACGGCCCAGGTGCGCGCCGTCTCGTCCAACCGCGAGCCGGAGCAGGCCGAGGGGTTGCTCAATCAGTTGAGCATCCGGGTGCAGTCGCTCACCGGCCACGCTCCCGCCGCGACCCGCGTGGCCCATGTCACCGCGCTCAAGCCCGCGACCCCGTCTGGAGGAGATGACGGGGAGGGCTCGGGAGGGGGCGAGGGCCCTTCGGGTGCCTCGGGTTCGGGGACGCCGGGTGGCTCCGCCGGGCCCGCGTCGGGTTCGGGGACGCCGGGCAGCGCGGCAGGTGCCTCGGGCGCCTCTGGTGCGGCGGCTTCGGGCTCGGGAACCTCCGCGTCGAGCGGGGCCGGGCCTTCGACTCCGGGAGCCTCTGTTTCGGGAACGTCCGGTGGTGAGGCGGCCTCGGGAACAGCCAGTCCGGGCGTTTCCAGCGCGCCGCCGCCCTCCGCCCTGGCGGTGATGCCGCCGGCCACGCTCATGCCGCCTCGCGACCTGAGCGGCCCTGAGGCCCTCTACGGTGCCCCGGCCGCGCGGTCCCTGGCGGTGTTGCCGGAAAACGACCTTTCCGCCTCCGTGGTGGCGCTGGCCTCGGGGCTCAAGGCCGCCGCCAGCGGCGTGGACGGCAAGGCCGGCGCTCCCCGCTGGTCGGTGCGCCTGCGCATCTCTCCCACCTGTCAGGTGCCCGGCGTGCGCGCGTTCCTCGTGCACAAGCGGCTGTCCTCCCTGGGCACGCTGGTGGACCTGCGCCCCCCTCTGGAGGAGCTCAAGGCCGGTCGCATCCCCGATGGCTACATCCAGGTGGATGTGGAGACCGGCGTGGGCGACGCCGGCATCCAGGCGGCCCTGCGCAACGTGGCGGAGGTGGAGGTCGTCTCCGTCGCTCCGGCCGTCCCGGAGCCGCCCGTGCTCCCCGTCGTCGCGCCCACGTCGGACCCGGCGCGCGCCACCGCGGACGCGGGCTCTCGCACGGTGCGCGTGCGCACGGAGCTGCTCGACTACTTCCTCGACACGGTGGGTGAGCTGATGCTCGCCACCGCGCGCCTGCGCGAAGTGGGCAAGGTGCTGCCGGAGAACACGCGCCCCGCGCTGGAGGAGGGCGTCTACCGGCTGCACACGCTGGTGAAGGACCTGCACGACAAGGTCATGAGCGCGCGCATGACGCCGCTGTCGCTCATCACCGACCGGCTGCCCCGCGCCGCGCGCGACCTGGCCCGCCGCAAGGAGCGCGAGGTGGAGCTGGTCATCACCGGCGCCGAAATCGAGTTGGACCGCGCCATCCTCGACGAGCTGGCCGACCCGCTGCTGCACCTCTTGCGCAACTGCATCGACCACGGCCTGGAGTCCCCGGAGGAGCGGGCGGCCGCGAAGAAGTCCGCGCGGGGCCGCGTCACCGTCACCGTGCGCCGTGCGCGCGACCGCGTCATCATCGACATCGAGGACGACGGCCGGGGCATGGACCCCGCGAAGCTCAAGGCCTCCGCGCTCAAGCGCGGGCTCATCACCGAGGACGCCGCCCATCGCATGGCGGACCGCGACGCGTTCCTCCTGTCGTGCCTGCCGGGCGTCTCCACCGCCAAGGACATCACCGACATCTCCGGCCGCGGCGTGGGCATGGACGCGGTGAAGCGCGTGGTGGAGAGCGTGGGCGGCACGCTCGAAATCGACAGCGAGCGCGGCCGGGGCACGACCTTCACGCTGCGCCTGCCGCTCACCGTCGCCGTGGTGCACCTGCTCCTCGTCGAAGTGGGCGAGGAAGTGTTCGGCCTGCCCATCGCCAAGGTGGTGGGCGCCACGGAGGCGGATCCGGAGTCCCTGAGCCGCAGCCGTGAGACGGCGCTCCTGCCGCACGGCAATGGTCTGCTGCCGGTGCACGCCCTGGAGACGCTCCTGGGTGTGCCCGCGTCCCCCATGCCCGGCTACCGGCCCTTCGTGGTGATGGAGGGAGACGCCGGCACCGGCAAGGTGGCGCTGGCGGTGGATCGCCTCCTGGGGCAGGAGGAAGTCGTTCTCAAACCCTTGTCCCGTCCCCTGGACTTGCTGCCGGGACTGTCCGGCGTGACCATCCTGGGCAGCGGTCGTCCCGTGTTCATCCTGGACGTCCCGAGGTTACTGACCGCGTGAGCCCCCCCCTGCCCAGTGACGCGCAGCTCGACGCCCTGCGCGAGGTGGCCAACATCGGCTGTGGACACGGCGCCAACGCGCTGGCCCGGCTGGTGGGTGGCCGCGTGGACCTGTCCATCCCCGAGGTGCGCGTCACGGACGCCACCCAGGGCCCCGCGCTCTTCGCGGACGACGCCCCCGCCGTCGCCGTGCGCCTGGGCATGACGGGCGAGCTGCGTGGCTCGCTGGTGTTCGCGCTGCCGTCCGTGGACGCGGAGGCGCTGGAGTCCGCGCTGGTGCGAGGCCACCCCGCGTCCCCCGAGGAGCGCGAGAGCGCCCTGGCCGAGGCCGCGAACATCCTCGCCAGCGCGTGTCTGTCCGCCATCGGGCGGCTGACGGGCTGGCGGCTGTTGCCCTCCGTGCCCCAGCTCCAGCGCGGGCCGGTGCGCCCGGTGCTGGCGGGCGTGCTGGGCGACGTGGAGCCGGGGCCGGGCGTGGTGCTGGCGGCGCGCTTCTCGGCGTCCGGCCCCACGCCGCTGGGCGGACAGATGCTGCTGGTGCTGGAGCGCGGGAGCGCCCAGGCGCTGCTGTCCCGGCTGGGCCTTTAGGTCCGCCTGGAGGCGCGGGGGCGGCTGGGGTAGACCGCTCGCCCATGGACGAGAAGGCGCTCAGAGCCCTGCTGGGCCAGGTGAAGACGGGCAAGGTCACCCTGGACGACGCGGTGGGCAAGCTGAAGGACCTGCCGTACGCGGAGCTGGGCTACGCGACGGTGGACACGCACCGCAACCTGCGGTTCGGCTTCCCGGAGGTGGTGCTGGGCGAGCCCAAGACGGTGGAGCAACTGCTGGGCATCGTCGGCGCGCTGGTGGAGCGCAAGCAGACGGTGCTGGTGACGCGGCTGCAGCCGGACAAGGCGGAGGCCCTGGTGGCGCGCTTCCCCAAGGGCCAGTACCACCCGGTGGCGCGCATCTTCCACCTGCCCCAGCGCAAGGTGAAGGCGGGCCGCGTCGCGATTGTGACGGGCGGCACCAGCGACATCCCCGTGGCGGAGGAGGCCGCGCTCACCGCGCAGGCCATGGGCGCGGACGTGCGGCGCGTCTACGACGTGGGCGTGGCGGGCATCCACCGGCTCCTGCGCCGGCGTGAAGAGATTCAGGAGTGCCACGTCGCCGTGGCGGTGGCGGGCATGGAGGGGGCGCTTGCGAGCGCGCTGGGCGGCCTGGTGGGCATCCCGGTGGTGGCGGTGCCCACGTCGGTGGGCTACGGCGCGAACCTCGGGGGCATCTCCGCGCTGCTCTCGATGGTGAACTCGTGCGCCTCCAACGTGGCCACGATGAACATCGACAACGGGTTTGGCGGCGGCTTCTACGCGGCGCTCATCTCCCGCACCAAGGGACGGAGCTGACAGGCCATGCGGCGCATCCTCTACCTGGAGCCCGTGGGCGGCATCGCCGGGGACATGTTCCTGGCGGCGGGCATCGACCTGGGCGTGTCGCCGGACGCGATTGCGCAGGCGCTGTCCGGCCTCAACGTGCCGGGCTGGAAGCTGGCGGTGTCGCGCGCGGTGCGCCACGCCATCAGCGGCACGCACCTGGATGTGGTGCTGGACGCGAAGGAAGCGCACCCGCACCGCGCCTACGCGGACATCCGCCAGCTGATTGAAGCCGCGCCCACGCTGCCGGAGCGCGCGAAGGCGCGGGCCCTGGCGGTGTTCCGCGCCATCGGCGAGGCCGAGGCGAAGGTGCACGGCGTGTCCATCGACGAAATCCACTTCCATGAAGTGGGCGCGGTGGACTCCATCGTGGACATCTGCGGCGCCGCCGTGGTGCTGGAACTGCTGGGCGACCCGGAGGTGCACGCCGCGCCGCCGCCGCTGGGCAGCGGCACCATCCGCGTGGCGCACGGCCAGATGCCCATCCCCGTGCCCGCGACGCTGGAACTCCTGCGTGACGTTCCCGTGCGCTTCGAGGGCGTGGGCGAGCTGACGACGCCCACGGGCGCCGCGCTGCTCAAGGTGCTGACGAAGATTGGCCACCCGCCGGACTTCATCGTGGAGAAGGTGGGCTACGGCGTCGGGACGAAGGACTTCCGCGATCGGCCCAACGTGCTGCGCGCGTCGCTGGGCCGCGTGGAGACGCAGGCCACCGAAGGGCTGTGGGTGGTGGAGGCGAACCTGGATGACGCCACGCCGCAGCTGCTGGCGCACCTGGTGGAGCGGCTGTTGGAGGTGGGCGCGAAGGACGCGTGGGTGGCCCCGGTGGTGATGAAGAAGGGCCGGCCGGCGCACCTCTTGGGCGCGCTGGTGGAGGGTGGCCTGCGCGAGGCGGTGGTGGACGTGCTGTTGCGTGAGTCCACGTCGCTGGGCGTGCGCTACCACCGGGTGGAGCGTCACGCGCTGGAGCGCGACTTCGTGGAGGTGGACACGCCCTGGGGCAAGGTCCGCGTGAAGCGCGGCCTGCGGGACGGCCGGGTGCTCAACGCGCACCCGGAATTCGACGACTGCGTCCGGCTGGCCCGGGCTGCGGGCGTGCCGGTGAAGCAGGTGATGGCCGCCGCGATGGCGGCCCTGATTCCCTGAGGCTCGGGACGCTGACTAAGCCGGCTGCGCCAGGGTGATGACGCCGAAGGCCGCGCCGCCGGGGTCCGTGACGACGGCGATGCGGCCGTAGGGTGAGTCGAACGGCGGCATGATGACCTTGCCGCCCTTGGCGCTGACGATGGCCGCGGCCTTGTCGGTGTCGGCCACGGAGAAGGTGGCCATCCAGTGGGCCGGCACCTGGGCGGGCGTCCTGTCGTCGAGCTGCATCACGCCGGCCGTCTCCTTGCCGTCCTTCCTCAGGACCCAGTACTGCATCTGCTCCTCCGGCATCTTGTCCGCCGTCATGCCGAAGAGGTCCTTGTAGAAGGCGACGGCCTTCGCGCCATCGCGCGTGTTGGCCTCGTGCCAGGCCATGGCGCCGGGCTCGTTCACCAGGCCCGCGCCGTTGAACAGGTTCGGCTGCCAGAAGCCGAAGGCCGCGCCGGTGTTGTCCGTACAGAAGGCCATGCGACCCGCCTCCATGACGTCCATGGGCTCCATCATCACCTTGCCGCCCAGCTCCTTCAGGCGGGCGACGGAGCGGTCCACGCTCTCCACGGCGAAGTAGGTGTTCCATGCCGGCGGGAACGGCGCGTCACTGGGGCGCGGCATCATCGCAGCCACGTGCTGGCCGTTCTTGCGGGCCATCGTGTAGTAGCCGTTCTCCTTGGAGCTGGGGTCGAACGTCCAGCCGAACAGCGCCCCGTAGAAGTCCTGGGCCTTCTCCATGTCCCACGCCGCCAGATCTACCCAGGACACCGTCCCCGCAGCGTGCTTCGTCATCGCAGGCATCGTCGCTCCCCTCGCTGTGCGCCCGGAGGAACCCGGGCTACCTGCAAGGTAACAGCGGATCGGAAGAGGACTGAAAGGATTTTCAGTGCTGCCTTGCGTCAGCGAAGAGGCTGACGCGCGAGCCCCTGCGCGAACGCATCCGTGTTGCTTCCCACCACGCACACCGGCAGGTCCTCCACGACGCCGCAGCGCGCGCCCGCATCGAGGAAGGGGCGCACGTGCTGCGGCAGCACCACGTACGCGGTGCTCGCGTCCAGGCCGCCCGAGGGCAGTCGCGCGCGGCACTCCGCCGCCAGTGCCTCCGGCGTGCGCGACGCGTAGCCGCTGTTGAACGTCAGCTTCAGCCGGTACGCCTGATACGCCAGCGCGTTCACCAGCGGCTCGTCATAGCGGCACACCCACTGCACATGCGGCGGGAAGAGGGCCAGGTGTTGGTAGGGGCCCTTCAGCGCGTCCCAGTCCGCGGAGGTCAGTCGCTGGAAGCGCACGGGCTTGAAGAGGGCGCTCTTCTCCTCGCGCACGTCGTACGCCTGGAGCGCCAGCGCCACCGCCAGCGCGGCCACGGTCACGGCGGGCACGCCGCGCCACAGGCGCGCCACCAGCAGCACCGCGCCGACGACGAGCAGGTAGTGCAGCGGCCAGACGAAGCGGCCGGACGCGCGGAACGCATTCGTCGCCTTCACCAGCGGCGCATACAGAGCGCCCAGGTCCACCACCGGCTGGCCCAGCCACGTCACGCGCGACGACAGCGCAAAGACGGCCATGAGCAGCACCACCACCGCCGCGGGCAGCACCCGGCGCCAGTCCAGCGTGCGCGCCTCCCGCCTGCGCGCGAACAGGCTCACGAAAGCCACGACGCCGAGCAGCAGCGCCCCCGCGCCCAGGTAGCCGAAGCCCTCGCCCTGCCGGGGCGCGGCGGGCAGGTCCGGCAGCAGGCGCCCCCAACCCATGGGGTTCACCAGCGTGGCCAGGTCCGCGGAGAATTCCCCGAAGCCCTCCGCGCCCAGCCCGCCGCCGCCGAAGTAGCCGAAGAGGGCGAACAGCCCCACGTCCAGCGCCGCGATGCCCGCGCACAGGGCCGCGACGCGCGCGGGGCCGAGTTTCCGGCTCCAGACGAGCCGCACCCCGAGCGACAGCGTCAGCGGCATCAGCATGCCCACCCAGTACGGGTGGGTGCCTGACGCGATGGCGTTGAAGAGGGCCGCGAGGCCCAGGCTCCGCGTCGCGGTGCGCGCGTCCGGGATGTCCCGCAGGTTGAGCCACAGCAGGGCCAGCAGCAGCCAGTGCGCGCACAGCGTGGGGTGGCCGAAGCGCGCCGCCATCACTGGTGACAGCGCCAGCAGCGTGCCGCCCAGCACCATGGGCACCGGACGCGGGGACACCGTCTCCACCAGCCGCGCGCCGAAGTACCCCATCAGTGCGTAGCACAGGGCCAGCCACGGCCCGGTGTACTGGAAGTCCACGGGCAACAGCGGCGACAGGGGCTTGAAGATGAGCGCCAGCCACGGGTTGCCGTCCGTGAGCGCCACCGACGAGCCGTACGGGTAGAAGTGGTTGGGCGCCGCGCCCAGCGGCAGCGTCCAGTCCGCGTTGCGGAAGAAGAGCCAGCCGAAGATGTGCGCGGCCCAGTCCTCGCGCATCATCCAGTCGATGCGCGTGGGCGGCAGCACTGGCCCGCCGCCCAGCCACAGGAACCAGCCCAGCCCGCCGAGCACCGCCAGCGCTCGCGCCACGACGAGGGCCCGGTGGGAGGTGGACGCGGAGGGCGGGGGACTCAGGGAGGGGACGGACTCGCTCAAGGCGCGGCGACTGTAGGCGCCCGCTTCCGTGCCCCGCAACCGCGCGCTTCCCGCGCGGAGTTCACGGGCAGTAGCGCGCGTAGCGCAGGCCGCGCGTCGTCTCCATCGTGCCGCCGTCTGGCGGGTAGTAGTAGTGCACGTAGGAGAAGCCCACCTGGAGCCGGTCCTGGGCGTCCATGTGCACCGCGGAGGAGGCGGGCAACGCATTCCCGCCGTCCAGCGTCTCCAGGGTGAGCGGCAGCGTCGAGCCGACGGAGCTCGTGCCGTACAGCGCCTTCACGACCAACTGGCTGGTGCTCCCGCTGAAGTCCGCGTTCGCGTCCGCATCATCCAGCAGGACGTTGCGGAGGGTCGGATGGGCGGCGTTTCGCGACAGCGCGGGCCCCCGGCTCAGGAAGGCCCCGAGTCCGTACGACGTCCAGCCGCTGGCCTCCTTCGTCCATAGCCACGCCCCCTGGGTGTCGGAGCCCACCACGGAGGGACGTCCCTCCGAGTCCACCTCGAGCGCGATGCGGTAGCGCGGGGAGCTCAAGGGAATCCGCCAGTCCAGCGGCTCGACGAGCCACGCCCCCGACGTGTTGCTCGCGTACACGACCTGGTACTTCCCCATATTGTCCATGCGCACGAACACGATGTGGACGTGCCCGGCGGCATCCACGGCCATCCGTTCGCGGTCTCCCTTGGCGCCCACCGCCTCCAGTGGCGCCATGTCCCAGCTCCCGGTGCTGGAACGGGTGCCGTGCAGATAGCCCACCTGGGGGTAGGGCCGGCCAATGAGCAGGTGGGGCGCGTCCTGGGCGTCGAGTGTGATGGCCGCCGCCCAGCCCTCTCTCAGCACCTGGGACCGCCAGATGCCGCCGGTGTCGTGTGCGTAGCCGACGTTGTTGCCCTGCTGGAACAGCACGTGGTGCGTGCCGTCCGTGGCCACGGCCATGTACACGTCATAGGCGGTCCACACGCTCTCCAGACGAACCGGGACATCGCCCGGCCGGGTGGTGCCCACGTGGAGGCGGGAGTTCTTCGAGTAGGCGTAGTGGCCCACGCCCTGCGCGTCGAAGACGAACGCGGAGATGATGATGTCGATGCCCTCGTCCAGCACGCGGGTCGTCCAGCCTGGGCCGGTGCCGCACTCGCCGCCATCCGTGCCCGAGTCGGGGAGCGCGCCGCCATCGCCTCCGTCCGTTCCGCCATCCTCCTCCCCGGCGTCGGGGCGGGTCACCACGAGCTGCACGCAGGTGCCGGAGGCGTTCCGGGTCACCTGGCCCTGCCCGGACTTGGAGACCCCATTCGTGCAGATGGGGTCGCAGCCGGCCAGCAGCACGGTGGCCACGGCGGCGCTCGACAGCGCGGTGTGCATGAGGAATGAACGGGACACGGAAGGACCGTCAGGGCTCGAGATTGGCGCGGTGGGCGCGGACAGCGGCGCACCCACGCACGGACACGGCCGGGCCCGACGGCCCGCGTCCGCTAGCGCCTCAGTGAGATTTCCAGGCCGTACTGCCCGTCCATGACGGTCTTGCCGTTGGCGGTGACGCGATCCACGCCCACCTGGGCTGAAAGTCGCAGCGGCATGCCCGCGAACCGCCCCGTCACGCCCGCGGCCACGTGGCCGGTGAGCAGCGCGGGGTCCGCCTGGCGGAAGCCCGGCGCAGTGAGGCCCAGCAGCCCCCAGCCCAGCCCCACCTCCGCGAACAGCGGCGTGTTCGCGGGACGCTCCAACCCCACCAGCCCCTCCACCGTGAAGCGGTGCAGCCGGATGCCGTCCTGGGCCGCGAGCGGCGTCACGCCATACGCCCCGCGCACGCCGTAGTAGAGCAGGTCCATGGAGGACGGCGTGCGCCACGACAGGCTGGGCCCGGCGGAGAACTTCGCCAGCCCCAACGGCGAGCGCCCCGCGCCCAGGCCCAGCTCCAACCGTGATGTCCAGTCGGACGCCGCCGCCACGGCCAGCGGGGAGCGCGCCCCACCGATGACGGACGGCTGGAAGGGATTGCTGAAGTCCACCGGCACCAGCCCCACGGCGGCGACGTACTCGTCGTAGAACGACCGGTCCAGCGGAACGGCGAACAGGCCCCGGCGGAGCGCCTCCTCCGCGGGACCTCGCTCTTGCAATTCGCGCGGACGCAATTCGGGCGTGCCCGAGGACAGCTGCGCCAGCGTGACGCGCGCCTCCGCGTTCGGCGCGCGCACCCAGTACACGTCGCGCGGCGGCAGCAGGATTTGCGTCCACTGCTGCGGCGAGCGCCGCACGTCCACCAGCCGCTGGCCGTCCGCGTCCTCCACGGAGAGGCGCGCGTACTCGAAGCCGGCGGGGAAGGTGACTCGAGGGCCTTCAGGCGCGGGGCCCACCAGCGGGCGGCGGGGCTCGGCCGTGGGCGCGAAGGCGTTGACGGACAGGCGCGCGGGCATGCCCTTCACGCCGTGCAGCGAGGCGGCCACGAACGCGGCCAGCTCGCTGTACTCCACCTGTCCGTCGCCGTTGATGTCCGCGCCGCCCAGGAGGCCGGAGCGGGCCACGTGGCTGAAGACGCCCGCGCGGATGCGGGACCACTCGTGCGTCTCGCCGTCCTCGCTCTCCGCGAAGAGGGCGCCCACGTGGGGACGCGACGCCAGTTGCTCGCGCGCGAGCACTCCGCGCAGCTCCGCCAGCACCGCCGCGTCCGGCGTCCCGCCTCGGCTGCCCACCACGCCGGAGGCGCGGCACGCATCCGCGATGACGTGCACGTAGTCCGCGCCCAGCGGATCCACGACCTCCGAATAGAGGCTGCTCCGGTCCAGGCGCGCATCGGCGAGCGTGAAGTAGGCGCGGCCCGCGTCGTCCGTGTTGCCGTGGCCCACGTAGACGATGAGCACGTCCGTCTGGCGTCCCGCCGCGCGGTCCGCGAGCGTCGCCGCCTGCAGCCGCTTCACGGCCTGCTCCACCGCGGCGCGCGTGGGGGCCTGCGCGGACTTCAGCACCAGGCTGCCGCCCTTGCGCGTGGGCTCGTCCGGGTCGACGAGCAGCGTGGTCTCCACGCCCAGCCGTTTGAGCGTCTCCGCCCACAGCACGCCGTCGTCATCCGCGTAGCGCAGCGGCGCGAGCGCCGGGTCGTCACTGCCGTTGTGGGCGATGACGAGCGCGCGCCGCACGGTGTCCGCGAATGCCTCCGGCGCCGCCATCAGCAGCGCTGCCCCCAGGAGGACTTCCAGCTTCTTCATGGAGAATCCTTTACCCGGACCTCCTGCCTGAGCACCACCACCCCCACTGTCGTCCCGCTGCGCAGGGCTGACAGGGTTGCGTCCGGGTGCTCTGAGAACGTGGCGGTGACCTCCGCCATATCGGAGCCCGCGGGCAGCGCGACCGTCAGCTCCAGGGGGCGCTCCTCGCCGGCCTTGCCGCTGAGCGGGAAGGGGCCGTTGACCTCTTCGTGGCCGCCGGCGCGCACGCGCACCGCGACGTGGGTGTAGGGCGGACGGGCCCCCGCCGCGAAGGCCAGCGTGGCGCCCGGGGTGCACGCGGCCCCAGCGCGCAGCTCGCGCAGCGACTGGCCGGGCTTCGCGCAGAAGACGCGCAGGACAGCCTGGGCCACCGGTGCGGTGGACGAGGCCGGGTCATGCACGGCCCCCCGGACGCTGAACTCGGGTTCGGTGGGCTCGATGGAGGCGGTGGGGCCGAAGGACGAGGGGGTCACCATCACCGCGAGGAACAGGGCCGCGAGCGTGGCGCCGAGCACCGCGAGGGTGGGCCACCGTGCGGGGGCGGCGTCCGGGGGCGAGGCGGCGTTGAGGGCGGCTTCGAGTCCCGCAGCGGTGAGGGTCTCCAGCTCCGTGGAGGTGGGGGCGTCCGTCTGGCCGGACTCGAGGACGCGGTGGGCGCGGGCCCACCTGTCGTAGCGGGCGCCGCAGCGGGCGCAGGCGTGGGCGTGACGTAGGAGCCGCGAGGATTCGGGGGCGGACAGCTCCCCCAGGGACCAGCGCGTCAGTCCCGCGTCCACATGTCGCTCGTACCACTTCATGGGAGGCTCCCGAATGGGATGGCGCACAGCAGGGCCAGGGTGGCGAGCAGGGCGCCCAATTGCAGGCGTCCCGGGACGGTGTCGCTGTCCAGCCAGCCCGAGTCCTTCAGGTGTTCGGTGAACTGCAACCGCAAGCGGCGTTCGCGCACCCGCACCTCGCCGCGGGTGAGCTTCAGCTGGTCGGCGGCGGACTCCTGGGACAGGCCGTCCATGAAGCGCAGCTGGGCCAGGGCGCGCCCTTCGGCGGGCAGGGCCTCCAGGAAGCGGCGCACGATGGAGCGGACCTCGGCGCCCAGGGCCTCTTCCTCCGGGCTCTTGTTCTCGGTGGGAGCGTGGGTGAGCTCCGGAGCGTCATCCAGGGGGATGGCCTCCCGGGCCACGCGGCCGGAGGCGCGCATCAGGTCGATGGCGGTGGAGCGCGCGACGGTGAGGAGGAATCCCAGATAGGGGCGCACGCCGTCGTAGGCCTGGCGCATGTGGGGGCGGAAGGCCCGAACGAAGGTCTCTTGATGGGCGGCGTCCAGGTCCAGCGGCGTGAGCGCGATGGAGCGGGTGCCGGTCTCCGAATGGACGGAGAAGCGCCGGGACAGGTAGCGCAGCACTTCGGGTGAATAGGTGCGGTAGACCTGGGTGAGCACGGCGGTGTCACCCCGGCGGAAGGCCTCCAAGACTGACCGCTCGGTTCCTGGCAGCACGCGGAATGCTCCGTCTCATGGAGGCGCCCGGCCGGGCCCCTTCTGGAAATGAGATACGAAATGACCCCGAAATTCGGGTCGTCCCCACACGCACGGCGCGCGTTTTATTGAGCCCGGGCCCGGAGATGATTGCCAAACCGGCGTTGGCCTCCGGAGCCAAAGGCCGTGGGTTCGAATCCTGCAATGAGCCTGGGGGAGGTTCGCGGAAGCAGGGGAGGCGGAAGCCGTCACCCTGTCCGCGGACAAAAAAATGGAGGCCGAGACCCAAGGGGATGAACGACTCCCGGATGGGGACGGCCTCCGTGAGAGGGCGGTCCAGTGACCTGCTCGAAAAGTAAGGCGCTCGGTGATTGAAGGCAAGGACAGCTCACAGCTGGTGGCGGCACGTCTTCTGGAGTTCTTCGCGGCTTGGACCCCCTGGTTTCGAGGGCTGTGGGAGGTGGGAACGGTGCTCAGCCTCCGCGAGCTGTTGGAGGCGGTGGAGGCCGTCCCGGCGGGCGTCCTCTCCGACAAGGCGGTCGAGTGGCTGGCGAATGAATTGTCTCGGACCCTGGGGCCGGATGAGGGCATCGCACCGCAGTCCCGAAGCCTGCTGCAGCGCCTGCTCGGCTCGCCGTTGAGGCCCCGCTCGGGGGAGTTGCCCGCGGTGCACCGTCTCACCGAGGAGATCGAGGCGTCCTACCTGTCCCGTTGGGCGGAACAGCTCGCGCGGGGCATCCCGGTGAAGCCCGAGCGGGTGGCTCGCGCCGTCGCCTCCCACCTGCTGGATGCAGGGTTCAGCCCCGACTTCCTTCATCGCTGGCTGACCTACCGGCTCGTCCACTCCACGCAGACCTATCGCCTATCGGAGTTGCTGGAGGAAGCGCATGTCCTGGCCCGCACGCCGCCCTCGCGCTTCCAGGTCCTCGTGACCGTGCGCAGCGCGCTGGGACTCCAGGGGCTTCCACCACGAGAGTGGTGTGACGCGCCCACGGTTTCGAAGTGGCTCCTCACGAATGGGTTCGACACCACCCACGTCCGGCAAGGTGGAGGCTGGTTGCTGACGGTTCAAGCCCGAGATGTCTTCTCCGCGGCGGAGCGAGCCTCGGAGACGGTGGAGAAGCTGGCCGCCCGGCTGCTCATTGGCGCAGGCCATCCGATGCGGCTTGGGGAGCACGCGTACGTCGAAGGCATCCGGCAGCCGCTGCCGCTCCGTCGGCATCGGCGGGTCGAGGTTCGCAGTCTGGAGCGTCAGGACCAGCTCTTCGCGTCAGGGCCGCCCAGCCGTGTCGACGCGGCCTTCGAACTGCTAGGTCAACTGGACTCGCCCGCCGTGGTCGCGGTGGCCGCGGGATGGGCCGCCATCGAGGCGTTGCTGGTCGCACCCGAGGATGGCCAGAAGTCACCCGCGGGTGACCGGTTGGCTTCACTGGTGGCGTGCTCGTTTCCCAGAGCGGAGCTGACGTTGCTGGCCTCCCTGCAAGTCAGGAGCAGTGCCAGCACTCTTCAGGAACAGCTCCTGCGGTGCGAGAGCAATCACGAACGCGCATCCTTGCTTGGGGCGGCCATCCATCAAGCCCAACCGCTCACCTGGAAAGGAGCTGTCTGGAATCACCGGGCGGCGGTCGCACGCATGGAGGGGCTGCTCAAGGATCCTCGCAAGAAGTTGAAGGACGTGGAGGGCTATGCGGTGCGGGCATTCCGCCGTCTCTATCGGCAGCGCAACCTGGTGCTGCACGGTGGGCAGACGAACGCAGTGGCCCTCCGCGCCAGCTTGCGGACGGCGGCGCCATTGATTGGCGCGGGCATCGACCGCATCGCGCATGCCTGGTTCCGCCATGGCGTTCAGCCCCTGGAACTGGCCGTGAAGGCCCGTCATCGACTGGAGCTGCTGGAGCCCAAGGAGCCCCTGGCGGTCCTGGATCTGCTGGAGTAGCGCGGTGTGGACCGCTCACGCTTTGCCGTCCAGCGTTTCGCCCGTCCACCATTCCGGAGAGGTCTCCTTCCAGCGGAGCGTGGAGGGGCGGCCGAAGAGTTCCACCAGCGTCTGTTCCATCCGGGCCCGGGCCTCCTCGAACGAAGTGGAGGGAGCGCTGTCGAGCAGCCTCCCATCCGTGACGCCTTCCTGGGTGTAGATGGCGTAGCGCCAGCCCTCGGTGGGCTTGGGGTGGTAGAGCACGACGGAGCGGAGCGCTTCGTTCGCCAGGATGTTGCTCATCCCCTGGGGCTTACCTCAGGCGCATGGCCGTGAGGTCCGCTACGGGAACGCGTCCACCACGGTGTAGCCCACGCTCCGGGGCAGCAGGGCGGTGCCGGGTTTGGAACTTGGATCCTTCGGCCACCAGCCGTCGCTGTTCCCGAGGACGAAGCAGACCGGATGGGTGCGGCCGTCAGGCGTCTCCGCTCGGGTGTAGCGGCCCACCACGTGTTCTCCCTGCGTCCACAGCTGCCCATACAGGAGGGTGCCAGCTGGAAGGCCGCCATGCCGCTCCTTCTGGACGCTCACGATGTTCCCGTCACTCACGGAGACCAGGGTGGCATCCGTGCGGAAGGGGTAGCGGACGTCGAGTGTGATGGCCGCCTTCCCATCCCGCCACAGGTCCAGCTTCTTCATCGACTCCAACGCCTCCGAGGAACAGCGTTGGGGCTTGGGCGTCACCTGCGCGCCTGCGCAAGCGATGAGCGTGGATACCGCGCCGACGGCCAGCTTGCAGCCTCGCGCAAGTAAACGGGTTCGGACGGGGGATTCAGGCTTCGAGGGACTGATCATGGCTTCCTGCTCCAATGGAAGCGGCGCAGGGGATGGAGGGGCCGCTTCGGACGCGGCAGCTTGGTCGGGCCCAGGCCCCCGCGCCACGGGAGGCGGAGAGGGATGCGCCGGCGCATCGACGCTGACCTTGGAGAAGGCCCCCAGACTCCAGGCCAGCCATCCCAAGGCCAGTACGAAGGCGACTCCCACGGCCCCCCGGCGCCAGCGGGCTCGCAATGTCTGACGGTGCCGACCCGCGCTCGCGGCGAGGATGGCCTGGGCTCCCATGCGGGCAACATGGGCGGGGGCCCGGCGGCGCAGTTCGCGTGCTTCGCGGATGCGTTGGAGCCGGTCCAGGCGCTGGAGACGTGCGTGCTGGAGCGGCACCTCCTGACCGGGAGCCACGGGCCCCACCATTCCGGGCGCGTCCTGTGTCGTGCGTGAAGAAGAGGAGGGCGGTGTGGCCCAGTCGAACAGAGGTAGGTCCCAGGATGCATCCGCATGGGCCAGGACCTGATGCAGTTCGGAGGCCAGTGCGGATGCGCTCGGAGGCCTCTCCTCGGGCGCAAAGGCGAGCAGGTGGGTGACGAGCGAGGTCAGTGCCTCTGGCGCATGCGAGCCGGGCCAGGCGCGCGTCGGTCCCTCACCATTCAAAAGGAGCGCCGGGTAGGTATCGGTCAACAGCCGGTGGAAGGTGACGCCCACGGCGTACAACTCATCCGCCACGCCATAGCGAGGACACTCCTGCGCAGGCATTGAAGGCATTGCCAGCCGCCAGCGGTGGAGCTGCGGGCTCAAGTAGTGCGCCGTGCCGGGAGGAAGCTGGCCGGTTCCGGTCAGGGGCGGTGCGTCCGGATGCCAGCCCGCGCCCCAGTCCAACAAGGTGAGGCGTCCATCCGGCTGGACGCGGATGTTGTCTCCCTTGAAGTCGCGGTGCAGGACGCCGTGTCGGTGCGCGAAGCTCAGGATGTCCGCAGCCTGGACGAGCAATGCACCCACCTCGCGAGCCGTGGGGTTGCGAGCGTGGGCCCACTCATACAGCGACTCGCCGTCCACGTGCTCCATCACCAGGAATGGGTAGCTCCCGGAGCCCGGCCGCCAGTTTCCCGAGGCCACGAAGCGAGGCACTCCCGGATGCCGCAATCGAGACAGCACCGCCGCTTCGCGTGAGAACCAGGGGCTATCGGGTTGGCGAGCCAGCTTCAGGGCGTATTGCCTTCCGCGGGGAGTGCGCTTCGCCTGAACGACGTAGACCGTGCCGTATCCACCTGACGCCAATCGTTGGACGACACGCCAGGAACCAATGAGCGTTCCGGCAGGAAGTGCATCCGCCATGAGCAGCCGCATGGCAGGCAGGGCCGCGCCGAAAGCCTTGTGGGCGGGCTTCGTGGAGGTGTGATGCTCGGACCTGACCGGATCACCGGGCGTCGCCTCATGCGAACTCATGGCGACACCTGTTCCCAGCGGATGCCGCGTTCGCCCTTCACATCCAAGAGTTCCAGGGTGAAGTGCGTGCCTGGAGGCAGGTCCGGCAGCGCGTTCCACTCCACCACCACGGTGGAGAGCTCTCCAGGTGCCAGCTGTCGCACCTGCATGAGCAGGGGACTCTCACGGACGGGAATGTCACCCGCGTCAGGTCCCCGAGGTGTCACGCGAGCAAAGCCTGGGAGCCAGGGGGCCGCTCCCATGGGATTGCGCAAGGAGGTGGCGAGGGCGCGGGTGCTCGCGGTGCGGTAGAGCACGTGGGGACCCTCGGCGAGGATGCCCAGGCTCACAGGTGGCTCACGGATGTAGTTCACGGTGATACCCTTCTGGGTCACCGCCCCCGTCAACACCGCCCCACCCAGTCCACTGAGCGCGCACTGCGCACGCAGCGTCGCGAGCCCCGCCTCGGTGACCGCGCAACGGGCCCGCAGGTCCGCGAGTTCCTTCCCCAAATCCTGCGCGGTGCGTCCCTGCCGGAGCACCTCCACCTGCGAATCCACCTCCGCCGCCACGGTCGTGAGCACGAAGCCCACCTGTGCCGGAGCGCCGGGCCCCACGAAGCGCACGGTGATCACCGGTTCCTTGCCCACGGGAACGTCCATGGACGCCTTGAGGACAAGCACGTCCTCATGCACTGCCACGCGGGAGAAGAAGGGCGCGAGCACACTCCGGTCCACGGACTCTGGAACGATGGGCGCATCGAAGGTGAGGGTGGTCACCTCATGGGCCGCGACATGCAGCGGATGAAGCACCGGAGGCTCCTCCGAGCGCAGCGTGAGCTGCCGGGCCTTGCGTTCCCTGACCACGGGAGTGCGGGACTGCGCCACCGCAGTGGTGCCCATCAGGATCGTCAGCACCAGGGGAATGAGCGAAGTGGACAGCGACATCACGGGTCACCTCCATCCTTCAAACCTAACAGATAGGGGTGACACGCATGAGAGGCCACGGGCCTGGGAGGCTTTTGGTTGCGGCGGCTGGACAAGGAAAACCCAGCCTACCTCAAGGATTCCATGGTGGGGTCCCTACTCTGCAGTCACCTTCTCGACAGGGTGTTCGTCCCGAGCGGGCTCGCGCAGCCATGGAAGCGCTGCGGATGCTCCGCAACGCGCAAAGCCCGCGCAACCCGCAGGCGGGCATCCCTGGCCGAGTGCTTGCAATGCGTGGCGCCGCCACAACCCACCGCCGTCGAACGACGGCCCCTTCTCCCTGGACGACATGACTTCACGACGCTTCATCGCATCGCTGGTTCTGACTTTCTGTCTCGGCGCATTGCCGGCGGCGGCCCAGGAGCCCTCGGGGGCCGGGCTCGCGCTGGGTGTGCGCGGCGCCTTTGGCATTCCCGTGGGTGACGCCTTCAATGACCTCGCGTTGAGCGACACGTTCGGCACCACGGTGGCACCGCAGGTGGACGTCTCCTACTTCTTCACCCGGCAACTCTCGCTGGGCGCCTACTTCCAATACGGAATCGCGGCCGGGCCTGGCAACGAGTGCGCGGACAGCGTGAACTGCACGAGCAAGGTCCTGCGCTTCGGCATCGACCTGGACTACCACTTCCGCCCGGACGGCTTCGTCTCACCCTGGGTGGGCGTGGGCGTGGGCTACGAAATCGGGTCGTGGGAGTTTGGCGAGGGCGCCGAGAACACCCGGCTGGAGCTGCGTGGCTATGACCTGGGCCACGCCCACTTCGGATTGGACCTCCAGCTCACCCGCTCCATCGCGGTGGGCCCCTACATCTCCGCGTCCGTGGGGCAGTACGACAAGCTGTCGGCCCGCCTGGGCACTGTCTTCGAGGAGAATGACCGCGACATCATCAGCGACCACAAGCAGCTCCACGTCTGGATCCAGCCGGGCGTGCGCGCGCAGTTCCGGCTGTAGTCACCACCGTGAAGTCCTCACTCCTCCAGGGGTGACACGCATGGGAGTCCACGGGCCTGGGAAGCCGTGGACACGGCGTCTGGGGAATGAAAACCCAGCCTCCCTCAAGGATTGCGTGGAGAAAGGCCTACTCGGCCTTCGAATTCTCGGCTGGAGGTGCTTCGCGAAGCGGAGACGGAGCCTGTTCCTCGGTGGGCGGAGCAGGGCTGTCAGCGGGGGCCTCTGCTGCATCGGGCTGCACTTCCATGGGGACGTCGGGGGTGCGCGGGGCCTTTGCAACCACCTCGCCTTGGGGGGTGACAGCGTAGACCTGCCACCAGTCGAGGACCCGGCCATTGGGACCACCACACCGGCTAAAGCGCTGTTCCACGGCGACGTAGTACAGGCCGATGGTTGGTCCGGTGAAGACGGCGACATCGAGGCCCTGTTCCGGGCTCGCGCAGCCATGGAAGAGCTGCGGATGGGGATTGGTCCGGATCACTTCCCGCAGCGCTCCTGCTGCGGCCACCGTGGCACCCGCTTCGGTGAAGGGGAGGACGGAGGTCGAGGAACGTTCATCCGGCCACTGCACCTCTCCCGTCCATGAGGGCTTGTGCCGAACGCATCCGCCAGTCAATGCGATAAGCCCTGAGAGTAGGAGTGCCTTGCGCATGGTGACGTTCACTCGTTCAGGAGCCGCAGGGTTCCGGGACGGCACTGGGGCGCACTGCTGAAAGGAGGGGGCCAGTCGAGGCCGTCCAAACCTGTCCGACTGTCGGACAAGTTCGTGTGGATGCCGCTAAGACCGCCGGCCCGTCTTCCGCGCGAAGAACGCACGGTTGAACGTCGCCACGCCCCACATGCGAGGGTCGTCCGGGAAGTGCTCCTTCGCCAGGGAGTCATCGCTCTGTTCCGCCAGCCAGCGGATGAACGCGTCCCGTGACTCAAAGATCCGCTTCGGCTGGGAGTCTCCCTGGATGTACCGCAGCCCCTGCGCATACGTGCCATCCCCGGACCGCCACAGCGCGCGGGACACCCCCTCGCGCGGGTCGACGGTGATGGACAGGTCCGCCCCCGCGTCCAACAGCTCCGCCACCCGCTGCGCCAGCGCGCGTCCGTAGTGCCGCGAATCGAAGTGGGCCTCCGCGCGGGCCTGCACCTTCGCGTCATGCTCCCGCGTGACCGCGTCCGTCATCTGGATGCGCGGCGCCGCGTGCGCGTCGCAGACGATGGCCAGCGCGATGTCCCCCAGCCCGGCCGCGGACGCGTGGTGCCACCGCATCAGCCCCTGCACCTGGGCGCGCGGCGTCTCCGGCAGCGAACCGAACGTCAGCGCTCCGTCCGGCGCCGTGAAGATCAACGTGTCATCCAGGAGCTCCCCTTGATGCTTCAACGAAGCGGACAGCTCGATGCGGGCCAGCCCACGGGCTTCGCGCTCGGCGCGCAGCCAGCGGACGATGTCGGAGTCTTCGGTCAGGCGGGAGGACATGTCTTGCTCCAGGACTCTGGCACGGTGTGGACCTGCCATGAGTTGAAACGAAAGACTGACATTCCTGTCGCGCTTTGGTGCTGTTCCAATGCCCCCAGGCGTGCGAAGCCCTGGCGCCCGCATCCTGTGAACCCTGGCCGTGGGCTTGCAATGCGTGGCGCCGCCAACACCCAACAACGCCGTCGGAAGACGGCCCCTTCACCCTGGACGACATGACTGCTCGACACTTCATCGCATCGCTGGCGCTGACCACCTGCCTGGGCGCGTTGCCGGCGGCGGCGCAGGAACCCTCGAACTCCGGGCTCGCGCTGGGCGTGCGCGGCGCCTTTGGCATTCCGGTGGGCGACTCCGGCACGGACCTCTCGCTGAAGGACACGTTCGGCAGCACCGTGGCGCCGCAGGTGGACGTCTCCTATTTCTTCAACCGGCAGCTCTCGCTGGGCGCCTATTTCCAGTACGGCATCGGCTCCGGTCCCGGTGACGAGTGCTCGGACGGCGCGGACTGCAAGAGCAAGGTCCTGCGCTTCGGCATCGACCTGGACTACCACTTCCGGCCGGCCGGCTTCGTCTCGCCGTGGGTGGGCGTGGGCGTGGGCTACGAGATCGGCTCGCTGGAAGTGGGCGAAGGCTCCAACAGCGCCTGGTTCAAGCTCGAGGGCTATGACCTGGGCCACGCCCACTTCGGCGTGGACCTCCAGCTCACCCGCTCCATCGCGGTGGGGCCGTACATCTCCGCGTCGGTGGGGCAGTACAACAAGGGCGCGATCCGCCTGGGCGATGCCGCGGAGATCAGCAACGACCTCTCCGACGACGAGAAGCAGATCCACGTCTGGATCCAGCCGGGCGTGCGCGTGCAGTTCCGGCTGTAGTCCTCACCGTGCCGCCCTCACGGCTCCTGCGACGGAGGCGTGGGGGCGGGCAGGGGGTAGAGGACGCGGTAGTCGATGCGGTGGTGGTACGCGGCCAGATACGGCGCGCCTGCGATGTCGATGATCACCTGTTGGGGCGGCGTGGGCTGCTGGTTCATCCACGCCTCCGCCTCCTCCTTCGTGGCGAAGGACAGGCCCGAAGGCTGGCGCCGCTCATCCGCCATCTCCTGGAGGTAATGCTCCATGAAGGGGGGCATGAAGACCAGATGGGTTCGCCCCGTGGCTGGAACGAACATGGCGGAGTAGTAGTCGTCTCCAATCAGCACGCGTGCCGAGTCGATTGGGGGCTTCCGCGCGTTCATCGCGGCTTCCGCCTCCTCTCGGGTCTTGAACCGGGCGATGACCAACGGAGGCGCGGAGGCCTCCTGGCTTTGGACATATGCTTCAAACTCGGTGCCCTGCCCGGTGCCCAGGATGAAGTAGATGGCGTCCATCGCGAAGAGGAAGGCCTGCTTCTCCTCCGCGGAGGTGCTCTCCGAGTAGTGCCGTCCCAGCACCTCCAACTTGTCGAAGAAGTGCATCATGGTGCGCTCTCCACCAGGAGCAGAACCCGCCGGGGAAGCTCCTCCCGCGAAGGCGGAGCCACGGCCCCACGCGTCCCACCGCAGGCCGCGAGCCACAGGCAGAGCGCCACGGCCGTGACGCTCCTCCCCATGTGAATCCAGACGTGCATCCTTCCACCCAAGCAGAACCCCAGGTGGAAGTCAGGTCACCGCGAACCGCTTCAGAACGCGGTGTTGTCCGCCTTCTTGCCCGGGGTCGAGGCCTTATAGAAAAGGCTGTAGCCCTCGACCCAAGTCCCCGTGGGGCTCAGGTCCGGGGAGCGGTTGAACGAATAGCCAGAGTTCACCGGCATGCTGGAGGTCTGGTACGAGTGGCTGTCCTGCACCGTCCCGTCCGCGCGCACCAGGTACACGATGTCACCCGCGCCACCCTGGTTCACGCCCCGGTCGAAACGCAGCCCCAAGCCGCCGTTGGAGTACGTCGCGTACTGCGCCCCCGCTGGCAGCGCGGTCGACCCCGAGTACACCACGTAGGCCCTGCCCGCCGGCAACACCGTGCCCGACACGAACGTGTGCCGTGCCGGATCCGCGCCCGAGTACGACTTCGCGTCGTGGATCTTCCAGCCGCTCAGGTCCACCGACCCAGGACCCGCGTTGTAGATCTCCACGAACTGCTGGTCGTAGTCCGGCGTCGTCCCGCCCGTCGCCGGCGGGTTGGGCTGCGGCAGGTACTCGTTGATGAACACCTGCTGCGTCGGCCGCGTCAGCGTGAACGCACCGTCGCTCACGTCCGCCACGTCCGCACGCGTCGAGTCCGCGACGCGCACCCGCGCGACCGTGGAGGACTCGCTCGGCACCGTCCACGCGTAGCGGCCGGTGGACGCCGTCAGGCCCGACGCCACCGCGCGCCACACCGTCCCGTCCAGCGTGTACGTGATGTTCACCTGCGACACGTTGCTGGACGTCCAGGTGATGTTGAACGTCTGGCCCGCATTCAGCGTCTCACCGCCGTTGGGCGCGGTGACCTTCACGCTCCCCGACTGCGCCGCCGAGCCGAAGTTGAAGTCGCTGAAGATGGGGTAGTGGTCCGACGTGGTGTCCTTGTAGCTGACGATGCTCGGCTTGAGCACCTTCGTGGAGTTCGCCACGTGGTACGCCGCCAGCTCGTTCGTCGCCAGCTGATGGTCGATGAACTGGCTGTTGCTCACCGTCGAGCGCTGCCCGGACTCCGACAGCGGCTGGGTGAGGAACTTGTAGCGCGCGGCATCGTTCACCAGGTTCAGGTACGGCGACTCGTTGGGCGTGTAGATGGACGCGTCCACGTCGTCGTTCCAGTCGCCCAGCACCATCACGTTCTGCGTCGGCAGGTTCGTGTCCAGATAGTCCTTGAGGCACATCGCCGCGCCCTTGCGCCGCAGGTATGAATCCGAGTCCGCGTACGCCTTCATGTGCAGCACCATCACCGTGAGGTCCACCGGCGAGGAGCCCCGGAGCACCTTCAGGTCCACGCGCAGCGGCGGCCGGTACGCGAAGTCCTGCGCGCAGTCCGTCAGCACGACGTTCGAGCTCACCAATTGCACCGTGCTCGTCTTGTAGAGCAGGCCCACCTTCTGGGCCGTGGGGCCGTACCAGCCATCACCCGCGAGCAGGCCGCTGTAGCCGCTGAGGTTCGCCGTCAGCGAGTTGAACGCGTCCACGCCGACGATCTCCGCCACGCCCAGCACGTCCGGCCCCGCGTCCGCGATGACCGCGGTCGCGTTGGCCAGCTGCAGCGCCTCGTCCGAGGGGCCCTCGGCCGTGGAGCCGAACCACTCGATGTTCCAGTTGCCCACCTTCAACGGCACTGCCGTCGGCTGCGTCCCGCCATCCGTCTTCGTGCCGCCGTCCGTCGTGCCGCCGTCCGTCTTCGTCCCGCCATCCGTCACTGGACCGCCGTCGGGCAGCTCACCGGTCGACGTGGTCAGGGGCAACTGGATGACCGCCTCCGCACGGGCGCCGTTGGCGTCCTCCACCCGCACCGTGAACTCATACAGCGCCGGGCCCTGCGGCGTGCCGGTCAGCACCCCGTCCTCCGTCAGCGACAGGCCGTCCGGAATCGCTCCGCCCGCCTGCGACCAGGTCAGCGGCGGCGCCCCGCCCGTGGAGCTGAAGGTAAAGGTGTAGAGGCTTCCCTCCTTCGTGGAGGGCAGCGGCGACGCCGTGGTGATGGCCGGCGCCGGCCACACGCGCAACGCATAGCCTCGCGTGTGCTGGGCACCCTTCGCGTCGCGCACCACCATCGTCAGCGTCCACTCGCCGGCCGTCGTCGCGGGGCCCACCAGCCGCCCGCTGTCTCCATAGAAGGAGAAGCCCGGCGGCACCTGGTCCACCGAATACGTGAGCGGCGCCGTGCCGCCCGTCGCCGTCAGCACCTTCTCGTAGGCCGCCCCCACCGTGGCCGCCGTCAGCGTCACCTGGGGCAGCACGGGCCCCGTGGACTCCGGTTCGTTGGAGCCACAGGCGACCAGCGCGAACAGGGACGTGAGCACGACGAGCGAGGACAGCGCTCGGAAGGACCGGGACGGCATATGGGAACACTCCAGCACCGGGCCCGCCCCAACGCGGCCTTCCCGGAAGAGGGCACGCACCTTAACGTGTCTGCCATCCGACTGTCGCGCGCCCCCCCGCTTGCACCCCGGCGGAGCCCCTGACGCACTGCCACACGGCAATCAGTGGCGCGCTCCGCCGTCCTACACGGACAGCGCGGAAGGCTTTGCGCGCGGTCCACACGTGCAGTTGGATGGGTTCGAGCAGACGACGGAGGAGACGCGTCATGGCCGAGAAGTGGGACAGGCAGTTGATGGACTTCCTCAAGCGCACCGGTGAAGACCTCAAGCGCACCACGGACGACCTCCGCGGCGAGGCCGAGCGCCTCCTCAAGGAAGTGAAGGACCCGGAAAAGCAGGCCAAGGTGAAGGAAGGCCTCGTGCAGCTGCGCACCTGGGCCGCCGCCACCACCAAGACCGCCGCGGAGAAGATTGAGACCGCCGTGCGCCGCGTGGAGACCTCCGTCGAGGAGGCTTTCAAGCCGGGCTCCACCAACGGCACCGCCTCCGCGCCCGACGCCGAAGCCAAGGCCGCCAAGACGGCCAAGGCCGCCCCGGAGGAGGAGGCCGCTCCCAGCCGCCCGCCCCGCGCCAAGAGCTCCGGCGCGTCCAAGGGCGGCAGCAAGTCCATCGGGCGCAAGAAGACCGCGAGCGCTCCCGCCGCCGCCAAGGGCGCCCGGGCCCCGAAGAAACCAGCTTCCAAGAAAACGTTGGGCCGCAAGAAACCCGCGCCCGGGGCGTGAAGTTCCGCTGCGTATGAAGTCGCGCCTGCCCGCACGCTGGGCATGCGCGACCGCCTCGGGTCCTGTTGGATCGCTCCCCGTCGCGTGAGATAGTGCGCGCCGTGTCGGGTACCAAAGACAAGGACAGCCTCCAGACGGACATCGGGCAGGACGTGATCGACGAGGCGGTTCGCAGCGTCGAGCGTCGGATGGACGGAGACGCGGACAGTGCGGGCTCGGAGACGGAGGTGGAGCTGGACGTCTCCGCCCCGGCCGCCGACGCGGACGTCGCGACCCCCGAAGTCGCTCCCCCCACCGAGGACGCGGCCGCGCTCCGCCAGGAGGTGGAGTCGCTGCGCGCGCAGCTGGAGTTCAGCCAGACCAAGGCTCGCGAGACGCTGGAGCGCCTGAAGGAGGCGCACGAGCGCGCCAAGGACTTCCAGGACCGGGCCATCCGCTCCGCCGCGGACCTGGAGAACTACCGCAAGCGCGCGCAGAAGGAGAAGGAGGACGTCCAGAAGTTCGGCGTGGAGAAGCTCCTCAAGGACCTGCTCCCCGTGGTGGACAACATGGACCGCGCGCTCGACGCCGCCGGCAAGTCCCCCGACTTCGACAGCTTCCAGAAGGGCGTGGCCATGACGCGCAAGTCCTTCGAGGACTCGCTCGGCCGCCACGGCGTGAAGGGCTTCTCCGCCAAGGGCCAGCCCTTCGACCCGCGCCTGCACGAAGCCATCCAGCAGGTGGAGTCCGCTGACGTCCCGGCGGGCCATGTGGTCTTTGAAGTGACGCGCGGCTTCTATCTCAACGACCGCCTGGTGCGTCCCGCCATGGTCGTCGTCGCTCGCGCGCCGGAAGTCGTCGCGGCGCCGGAGCCCGTTGCCGCGGCGCCGGAGCCCGTTGCCGCGGCGCCGGAAGCCGCCGCGCCCGCGGCCGGCACGGAAGCACCGAAGGCGTCTGAAGAAGGCAAGAGCGCGGAGCCCCAGACTTCCGCGCCGTCCGACAGTTCCTCCGGGGGGAGTCAGTAGTCATGGCGAAGGTGATTGGAATCGACCTGGGCACCACCAACTCCTGCGTCGCCGTGATGGAAGGCGGCGAGCCGGTGGTCATCCCCAACAGCGAAGGCAGCCGCACCACGCCCTCCATGGTGGGCTTCACCGACTCCGGTGAACGCCTGGTGGGCCAGATTGCCAAGCGGCAGGCCATCACCAACCCGGAGAACACGGTCTTCGCGGCCAAGCGCCTCATCGGCCGCAAGTTCGACTCGCCGGAGGCGAAGAAGGCCATTGGCGTCTCCTCCTTCAAGGTGGCGTCCAGCCCCAACGGCGACGCCTGGGTGGAGATTCGCGGCAAGGGCTACAGCCCGCCGGAAGTCAGCGCCATCGTGCTGATGAAGATGAAGCAGACGGCGGAGGACTACCTCGGAGAGCCCGTCACCGAGGCCGTCATCACCGTCCCCGCCTATTTCAACGACAGCCAGCGCCAGGCCACGAAGGACGCGGGCCGCATCGCCGGCTTGAGCGTGCTGCGCATCATCAACGAGCCCACGGCCGCGGCGCTCGCGTACGGCCTGGACAAGGTGAAGGACGCCACCACGGAGCGCGTCGCCGTCTACGACCTGGGCGGCGGCACGTTCGATATCTCCATCCTGGAGCTCACCGCTGGCGTGTTCGAAGTCAAGAGCACCAACGGCGACACGTTCCTGGGCGGCGAGGACTTCGACCAGCGCCTCATCGACTACCTGGCCAAGCGCTTCGCGGAGCAGAACAACGGCCTGGACCTGCGCAAGGACCGCATGGCGCTCCAGCGCCTGAAGGAAGCGGCGGAGCGCGCCAAGCACGAGCTGTCCAGCGCCCCGGAGACGGAGGTCAACCTCCCGTTCATCACCGCGGACGCGTCCGGCCCCAAGCACCTCACGGAGACCGTGGACCGGTCCACCTTCGAGGCCCTGGTCGCGGACCTCATCGACCGCTCCATCGAGCCGTGCCGCATCGCGCTCAAGGACGCGGGCCTCACCGCGCAGGCCATCAACCAGGTCCTCCTGGTGGGCGGCATGACGCGCATGCCGCGCGTGCAGCAGAAGGTGAAGGAGTTCTTCGGCAAGGAGCCCCACAAGGGCATCAACCCGGATGAAGTCGTCGCCGTGGGCGCCGCCATCCAGGGCGGCGTGCTCAAGGGCGAGGTGAAGGACGTCCTCCTGCTGGACGTCACGCCGCTGTCCCTGGGCGTGGAGACCGCGGGCGGCGTCTTCACGAAGATCATCGACAAGAACACCACCATCCCCTGCAAGAAGGGCCAGGTGTTCTCCACCGCGGTGGACAACCAGCCGCTCGTGTCCGTGCACGTCCTCCAGGGCGAGCGCGAGATGGCGGCGGACAACAAGACGCTGGCGCGCTTCGAACTGGTCGGCATCCCGCCCGCGCCGCGCGGCGTGCCGCAGATTGAAGTGTCCTTCGACATCGACGCGAACGGCATCGTGCACGTGAGCGCGCGCGACCTGGGCACCGGCAAGCAGCAGCAGGTGCGCGTGGTGGGCAACTCCGGCCTCACCGAGGCCGAGATCCAGACGATGATCACCGACGCCCAGTCGCACTCCGCGGACGACAAGAAGAAGAAGGAGCTGGCGGAGCTGCGCAACAACGCGGACGGGCTCATCTACACCACGGAGAAGAGCCTGGAGGAGTACGCCAACCTCCTGTCGGAGAAGGACCGCGGCGAGATCCAGGCGGACCTGGAGCGCCTGCGCTCCGTGCTCAACACCTCCGACGCCGGCGCCCTGAAGGAAGCCTTCCAGCGGCTGGAGGGCAGCGCGTACCGCATCGCGGACGCCATCTACACGGACCAGGCCAAGTCCGGCTGATGCCTCACCCCGGGCGTGGGCCGGGCGGTGCAATCGCCCGGTCCCCCCGTTCGTAGGCCGGGGGTCCGCCTCTCTTTTTCCCCGGAGCCTCCCTCATGGAACTGACCGAAGCCGTCATGATCATCATGGTCACCGGCATGACCGTCGGTGTGCCGCTGCTCGGTCTCACGCTGCGCTTCGCCCTCAAGCCCGTGATTGAGACGTGGCTGCGCGTGCGCGAGGTCCAGGCCCGGCCCGCGGGGGAGCTGGAGGCGCTGCGCGCGCGCGTGGCGCACCTGGAGTACATGCTGGACCGCCACGGGCTGCTGGAGCACCCCGTGACCCGCGCGACGCCGGAGCTGGGTGAACTGCCGGAGCGCCTGTCGCCGGTCGTGCGCGTGGACCGCGAGCGCGTCTGACGTCCCACCCGGTGGGCGCTGCATCCCCGCCGGGTTTTCGGGTATTGATGAATGCGTGGCATTCCAATCCCCGGAAGAAGAGCTGGCCTTCCTGCGCGGCCTGATGGCCGTGAACCGGATGGCCGACGACATCCTCGAGGACTGCCTGGAGCGGGGTCTGGACCTCGACACCGGCCTGGACGTGTTCCTCACGCAGTGCGCCCGCATGGTGCACGCGAAGGCGGGCTTCGTTTCGCTCCGGGGCACGCGAGGCCCGGTGCTGACGCGCGTGCTGGGCGAGCTGGGCGTGGACGTCTTCGAGGCGGCCCACTGGAGCGGCCCCCGGAAGCTGCGCGAAGGCCGGATGCTCTTCTGCCAGCAGCTCACCCTGGGGCGGCTGAACCTGGGCGGACTGGGCCTGGTGGTGGATGGGAACTTCGAGGACGGCGGCCAGCGGGTGATGGGGCTGGTGGAGGCGATTGGCGAGCAGCTGGACTCGGCGGTGCTGTCCTTCCTGGCGCTGACGGACGGCCGGGGCCCCCTGGAGCGGCTGGACGAACTGGACGTGGAGGGCACGCCCGTCAACCGCGGACGCATTGGCCGCTATGAGGTCGTGAAGCCCCTGGGCACGGGCGGCATGGCGCAGGTGCTCATCGCGCGCACTCGCGGGCCGGAGGGGCTGGGGCGGCTGGTGGCGCTCAAGCGCATCCTGCCCCACCTGACGGCGCAGCCGGAGATGGTGCAGCAGTTCCTGGACGAGGCGCGCATCGGCCTGCGGCTGTCGCACCCCAACCTGGTGCACGTCTACGACTTCGGCGAGGCGCAGGGCGCGTACTACATGGCCATGGAGCTGGTGAACGGCATCGACCTGGACCGGCTCTTGCGCGCCAACAAGGGGCCGCTGGATCCGGCGGTGGTGTCCGCCATCGTGTCGCAGGCGCTGATGGGGCTGCACGCCGCGCACGCGCTCAAGGGCGAGGACGGCGCGTCGCTGGAGCTGGTGCACCGCGACCTGTCACCGCACAACGTGATGGTGGGCTTCGACGGCCAGGTGAAGGTACTGGACTTCGGCGTGGCCAAGGTGCGCGCGCAGCGCACGGTGACGCTGCCGGGCATCGTGAAGGGCAAGCCGCTCTACATGTCTCCGGAGCAGGCGCTGGGTCAGAAGCTGGACGCGCGAAGCGACCTGTTCGCCATGGGGCTCGTCCTCTACCAGGCCCTCACGGGACGGCGCGCCTTCGAGCGCGAGGACGAGTTGGACACCATGAAGGCCATCTGCCAGGAGAAGCTGGCGAAGCCTCCGGAGGTGCTCGCGCCCCTGTGGAACGTGCTGTCGGTGGCGCTGTCCAAGGACCCCTCGGCCCGCTTCCCCACCGCGCACGCCATGGCGGACCGGCTGGTGGCCGCGTGTCCTCCCGCGCGCGATACGGCACTGGCGGCGCTGGCGGGACGGCTCTTCCCGGAGCGGCTGCGCGACTCGCAGCGGCTGGAGACCGCCGTGGCCCGTCAGCCGGAGGCCCCCACCCGCGCGACGCCGCCCACCCGCGCTCCGCGCTGACACGACGATGCGCCACCTCCCCCGCACACCGCGCGCGTGAAGGCGCGGCATGCGGGGGCGGAGCACAAGGACCGTTCGAGGCTTCCTTCCCGTCCGCGCTACGAGCGCTTGAGCGGGTCGATGTCCGCGTCCGCGCGGTAGCCGGCGCGGCGCTTCTCCTCGTCCACGTTGGGCTCGGTGCGCACCACCTTCACCTCCTCCAGCTCCTCGTGGCGGACGCGGCCCTCCATGCTGCGGCGCTCCTCGATGGGGCGCTTGTGGATGGTGATCTCCTCGTCCGTGTACGCGCGCTTGGTCAGCTCCGCCTCCTCCGCGCTCAGGGGGATGCGGATGGTCTCCTCCCGGAAGTCCGCCACGTCGCCGGGAATGTTGTCGCCCTTCACCGCCCGGCGCACCACCTCCACCTCCTCGTGGCGCAGCGGGACCTCCACCGTCTTCCGCTCCTCGACGACAATCTTGCGCACCTGCGCCTCGCCCGCGGAGCGCTGGCGTTTGGTGACGCCCAGCTCCTCATGGTGCGTGCGCAGCGTGACGTCCTCGTTCGCGATGCGCTCGGCGGCTCGCACGTCGGCGCGCACGTCGGCGCGCAGCTCGCGCTCCTTCAGCTCCCGGTCCTTGATGTCGACCTTCTCCGCGCCGGTCCGGGCCACGTCTCCGACCTTCGTGGTGCCCGTCTTCAGCCCCGCGCCAATGCCACCCATGGTGCCGCCGGTGGCCGTCGCCGCCGTCGCGCCCACGGCGCCGGCGTCGGACAGCCCTCGCAGCGCCTCGCGGCCGTGGTTGAGGTAGATCTCCCCGTTGCGGATGTCGCTCACCTCCAGGTAGCGGACCAGGTAGTCCTTCGGGAAGAACATCCCCTTCTCGATGTGGAACTCGCCCTCGCTCACGGCGAACACCTTGCCCAGCTTCTCGCCGTCGCTGCTGCGGACCGTCATCCCTTCCTTGATGTCGTTGCGCTTGATCATCATGGACTTGGCTCCTTGTGCCTTCACGTCGGGTCGGATGTGGTCGCGAGCGGAACGCCAGGGCCGTCCAGCGCGCTGGAGAGGGTTTCCTGGGGGGAAGTGGACGCTGAAGTGTCCGCCACGGCCATCACCCGAAAAGTGGGTTCAATGACGCCCAAGAAAACCCCTGGTGCTGGATGCTCCAGGGGCTCGGTACGCCGTACGCCGCTGGCAACGCCGCGCCGGACGCCTCCCCGCCTCCTGTCCGGAGGGCAGGCATGCAGGAGCGGACCCCCCGGGCTTCACGCTGGCGGCGCGCATCCCCACACCTCACTGTGAGGGCGCGAGTCCGGATGGACCGGCCCGTGCGAGAGGAGCCTGTGATGCGAGCCACGAGGCCTGGCCGGGGACTCGGGTGGATGGCCGGCGCGGTGGGACTGCTGGTGGCGGGCCGACTCCGGCGCCGTCGCGCGGGAGCGGTGCTTCCGGAGTCCATTCCGGAAGCGGTGCCAGTCCTGGAGCCCGTCACCTGGACGCCCACCGCGCTGCCGGACCCGGAGGACCCTCCCTCCGCCGGGTGGTCGCTGACGCACGAGGACATGGCGCCCTGGGAGGATCGCGAAGCGCCAGAGGCCGGACCCCAGGGCCTCCCGAGGATCCGCCGGGGACCGTCGGGCCGGGAGCACTATTGGCTGGAGCCCTGAGCGGACCTGGCGCGCACTTGGGGTTGGGGCAGGGGGGCGCGACAGCGATGTTTCGGGGTGTTGGCGGGACTCCGGAGCCAAGCTGTGCGCTTGACCCATGGGGAGGGCTCCCCTAGAAAACCGGGGCTTTGCCCGTCATCTCCCCCGGAGGAAGCCCCCACATGCGACGACTTGCCCCGATGCTCCTCGCCGCGCTCGCCGTCCTGGCGGCCGCCTGCGAGAAGAAGACGCAGCCCACGGGAGAGGCGGGAGGCGCCCCCTCGGCGCAGGCCCCGGCCACCGCGCAGGGCGGCACGCCCCCGGCGGGTGATGACGTCATCGTGCTGGGTGAAGTGGGCGCGCTGACGGGCGGTCAGGCGACGTTCGGCATCTCCACCCGCAACGGCATCGCGCTGGCGGTGAAGGAAGCCAACGCGGCCGGCGGCGTGAAGGGCAAGAAGCTGGTCGTGCGCGTGTACGACGACCAGAGCAAGCCGGAGGAGGCCGCGCAGGCCGTCACCCGCCTCATCACCCAGGACAAGGTGGCGCTCATCCTGGGCGAGGTGGCTTCGTCCAGCTCCCTGGCCATGGCGGAGAAGGCGCAGGCGGCCGGCGTGCCCATGATCACCCCGTCGTCCACCAACCCCTCCGTGACGGAGAAGGGCGACAACATCTTCCGCGTCTGCTTCATCGACCCGTTCCAGGGCTTCGTGATGGCGAAGTTCGCGCGGGAGAACCTCAAGCTGAACAAGGTCGCGGTGCTCCAGGACAACAAGAGCGCCTACTCCATTGGCCTCACGGAAGTGTTCCGCCAGAAGTTCGCGGAGATGGGCGGCAAGATCACGGCCACGGAGAGCTACAGCCAGGGCGACACGGACTACCGCGCGCAGCTGACCGCCATCAAGAAGACGCAGCCGGAGGGCATCTACGTTCCGGGCTACTACAGCGAGGTGGGCATCATCGCCCGCCAGGCGCGCGAGCTGGGCCTGAAGGTGCCGCTGATGGGCGGCGACGGCTGGGACTCCGAGAAGCTCTTCGAGCTGGGCGGCAGCGCCATCGACGGCAGCTACTTCTCCAACCACTACTCGCCGGACAACCCGGACGAGCGCGTGAAGAAGTTCATCGCGGACTACAAGGCGGACAACAACGGCGCGGTGCCGGACGCGCTCGCGGCGCTGGGCTACGACGCCGCGCGCGTCGCGATTGAAGCGCTCAAGAACGCCCCGGACACCAGCGGCCCGGCCCTGCGCGCGGCCATCGCGAAGACGAAGGACTTCCCCGGCGTGGCGGGCAACATCACGCTGGATGCGAAGCGCAACGCGGTGAAGTCCGCCGTGGTGCTGAAGGTCGCGGACGGCAAGTCCACCTACGTCACCACCATCTCGCCGTAACCCAGGGCCCACCCCGGCACATGTCGCAGCTCATCCAGCACCTCATCAACGGTCTGGCCGCCGGCACCATCTACGCCCTGGTCGCGCTGGGCTACACGATGGTGTACGGCGTCCTCAAGCTCATCAACTTCGCCCACGGCGACGTGATGATGGTCGGCGTCTACATGGGCTACGCGACCGCCTTCGCCCTCGGGCGCCAGGCGCAGCGCTCCATGTGGGGCGTGGTCCTCATCTTCGCGGTGGCCATGGTGGGGTGCGCGCTGCTCGGCTTCCTCATCGAGCGCTTCGCCTACCGGCCGCTGCGTGAGAAGCCGCGTCTCACCGCGCTCATCACCGCCATCGGCATCTCGTTCGCGCTGTCATACGGCTTCCAGCTGGACGTGTCCTTCAACGGGCCCATCGAAGTGCCCATCTGGTTCAGCCGGGAGGGGCTCGTCACCGCCACCCTCAACAACATCACGCTGCTCCCGGGCGCGTCCCCCCGGGCCTTCCCGGAGATCATCGCCCCCACGGAGTGGTTCATCCTGGGCGACCGGGACGTGGTCATCTGGAACTGGCAGGTCATCAGCTTCCTCATCGCCGTGGCGCTGATGGCCGGGCTCCAGTTCCTCGTGTACCGGACGCGCTTCGGCAAGGCGATGCGTGCGGTGTCCTACGACCACCGCACCGCGGCGCTGATGGGCATCCCCACCGACCGCATCATCGCGCTGACGTTCATGCTCTCCAGCGCGCTGGCGGCGGGAGCGGGCCTGCTCTACGCCATCAAGGACACGTCCGTGAGCCCGCTCATGGGTCTGTACGTGGGCCTCAAGGCCTTCGTGGCGGCGGTCATCGGCGGCATCGGCAACGTGCCGGGCGCCGTGGTGGGCGCGCTCCTGCTGGGTCTGGTGGAGGAGTTCGTGGTGGGCTACGCGGCCAGCACCTGGCGTGACGCGGTGGCCTTCGGCTTCCTCATCCTGGTGCTGCTGGTGAAGCCGGGCGGTCTGTTCGGCCGCGTCGCGGCGGAGAAGGTCTGATGGCTGGAAGCGCGACGACGTTGGCCGACGAGTCCGTGGGCCTCGTGCCCCCGGCCCTGCGCGGCATCCTGCCCGTGCTCATCGCGGTGCCGTTGGTGATCCTGGCGGATGTCCTGCTGAACACCTCGCCCTTCGCCACGTACCTGCTGTCCGTGGTGGGGGTGAACATCATCCTCGCGGTGAGCCTCAACATCGTGAACGGCATGACGGGCCAGTTCTCCATTGGCCACGCGGGCTTCATGGCCGTGGGCGCGTACATCGCGGGCGTCACGTCCCTGGAGTTGAAGGAGGTGGCGCTGTCCTTCCTGCCGGTGGCCGCCAGTGACCAGGTGCTCTTCACCGTGGCGCTGCTCGCGGGCGGCACCTGCGCCGCGCTGTGTGGCTTCCTGGTGGGCCTGCCGTCGCTGCGGCTTCGCGGGGACTACCTGGCCATCGTGACGCTGGGCTTTGGCGAAATCATCCGCGTGGTGGTGCAGAACACGGAGGCCTTCGGCCGCGCGCTGGGCCTCTCCGGCATCCCGCAGTACTCCAGCGTGGCCATGGTGTACTTCTGGGTCTTCCTGGTGGTGCTGGTGTCCCGGCGCATCGCGGGCTCCAGCCACGGCCGCAGCCTGTGGGCCATCCGCGAGGACGAAGTGGCCGCGGAGGCCATGGGCGTGGACACCACCGGCTACAAGGTCCGCGCGTTCGTCATCTCGTCGTTCTTCGCGGGCATCGCCGGCGGCCTGTTCGCGCACTTCGTGCCCATCATCAACCCGGGCTCGTTCACCTTCGTGAAGTCCATGGAGATCGTCGTCATGGTGGTGCTGGGCGGGCTGGGCTCCAGCACGGGCGCCATCGTCGCGGCCATCTTCCTCACGCTGCTGCCCGAAGGCCTGCGCTCGCTGTTCGGCGCGCTGGGCGCGGGGGGCAGCCTGGCGCAGAAGGTGGATCAGATCCGCATGCCCGTGTACGGCATCCTGCTGGTCGTGCTGATGCTGGCGCGGCCGCAGGGCCTGTTCGGCACGAAGGAACTCTGGGACGTGCTGCCCCGGTGGCTTCCCCGGAAGAAGAAGGGGCTGACATGAGCGCCGCCGTGACTCCTGTCTCCGCCTCGGGCTCCGGGGACGCGCTGCTCCAGGCGTCCGGCGTGAGCATCCGCTTCGGGGGCCTCAAGGCCCTCACGGACTTCAACCTCACCGTGCGCCAGGGCGACCTGCTGGGCCTCATTGGTCCCAACGGCGCGGGCAAGTCCACCGCGTTCAACGTGCTCACCGGCGTGTACCAGCCCACCGAGGGCGAGGTGCGCGTGGCCGGGCAGCGGGTGAACGGCTGGGTGCCGCATCAAATCAACCACCTGGGCCTGGCGCGCACGTTCCAGAACATCCGCCTGTTCCGCGCGCTGACCGCGTTGGACAACGTGAAGGTGGCCTGCCGCGCGCAGGGAGGGTTGCACCCGGTGGTCATGGGCCCCCTGGCGAAGGCGGGCACGGCGATGCGCAACTACCGCGACTGGTGGCGCGCGCTGCTGCTCACCCCCGGCTTCCAGGCCGAGGAGCGCGAGCTGACGCGCCAGGCGGAGCACCTGCTGGAGGTCATGGGCCTGTCGCACCGCCGCGATGAAGAGGCGAAGAACCTGCCCTACGGCGAGCAGCGCCGGCTGGAGATTGCCCGCGCGCTGGGCACCCGCCCCAAGGTGCTGCTGTTGGATGAGCCCGCGGCGGGCATGAACACGCGTGAGAAGGCGGACCTGATGGTGCTCATCCGCCGGCTGCGCGACGAGTTCTCGCTGGGGGTGCTGGTCATCGAGCACGACATGAAGCTGGTGATGGGCATCTGCGAGCGCATCACCGTGCTGGACCACGGCGAGACCATCGCCCGCGGCGCTCCCGCGGAAGTGCGCAGCGATCGCAAGGTCATCGAGGCGTACCTGGGCGACAGCTACCTGGAGTCCCACGGAGGCGCGGCGTGAGCGAGCCGGTGAAGGTGCTGGGCGAGCGGCGCGCGTTCGAGCCGCTCCTGTCGGTGGAGGGCATCCAGGTCCGCTACGGCGCCATCCAGGCGCTCCGGGGCGTGTCCCTGACGGTGGGCAAGGGCGAGATGGTGGCCCTCATCGGCGCCAACGGCGCGGGCAAGACGAGCACCCTGCGCGCGGTGAGCGGCATGCTCAAGCCGACCGCGGGCCGCATCACGCTCGCGGGGCAGGACATCACGGGCCTGAAGGCGCACCAGCTGGTGCCGCGCGGCATGGCGCACGCGCCGGAGGGCCGGGGCATCTTCCCCAACCTCACCGTGTTCGAGAACCTGGAGCTGGGCGCGTACCTGCGCAAGGACACCGCCCAGGTGCGCCAGGACATGGACAAGGGCTTCAGCCTGTTCCCGGTGCTGCGCGAGCGGCAGAAGCAGCTGGCGGGCACGCTGTCCGGCGGCGAGCAGCAGATGCTGGCCATCGCCCGGGCACTCCTGAGCAAGCCGCAGCTGTTGCTGTTGGACGAGCCGTCCCTGGGCCTGGCGCCGCAGGTGACGGAGACCATCTTCCGCACCCTGCGCGAGGTGAACGCCACCGGCGTCAGTGTGCTCCTGGTGGAGCAGAACGCGCACCTGGCCCTCAACGCCGCCCACTACGGCTACGTGCTGGAGACGGGCGAGGTGGTGATGGCCGGCCCCGGCAAGGCGCTGCTGGACAGCGCCGAGGTGCGGCGCGCGTACCTGGGCGAATAGCCCTCCCGCGCCGACTTTCCGGCCCCGGCTCGGTGTCCGCCCCCGGACGCTTCCGGGGGCGGGGCCAGGGCAAGTTGCTCGCGCCGCGTCGAAACTCGGGTAGTCAGCGGCGGAGGACTTCGTCTAGCGTCCGACAAGACAAGCTGTTTTCTTCCACTTCCCTCTCAGGAAGCGTGCCCATGCGCCCGTTGTCCCGCCTCCTCCTTGCCTCGCTCACCACGCTCGCGCTCATCGCCGGTGCGTGCGCCAATCAGCAGAAGACCGACGACTCCTCCTCGGGGAGCTCCAGTGGCGGCCAGGCGACCTCCACCATCGAGGACGTGCCCAACGAGCCCACCCCGGGCGCGGACGGCCCGGCCCCGGCCTTCAAGCCCTACGAGGCGACGGAAGGCTTCACCATCGGCATGCCGACGGAGCCCAAGGTCGAGCGCAATCAGGTCCCGCTGGGCGCCAACACGGTGAACACCGCGGCCTTCTCCTCGCGCACCGAGGACGGCACCATCTACTCCATCAGCACCGCGGACTACCCGGAGCGGCTGGTGGCGAGCCGTCCCCCGGAGGCGCTGCTGAACGAGGGCAAGGACGGCCTCGTGAAGCAGGTCCAGGGCACCATCAAGGAAGAGGCGGACGCCACCCTGGATGGCTACCCTGGCAAGTCCTACACGGTCAGCTCGCCGGTGGTCGGGGAGATCAAGGCGCGCAACTTCCTGGTGGGCCCGCGCCTGTACACGCTGCTGGTCATCTACAACCCCAACCACCCCAACACCACGGCGGAGCCGTTCCTCGACTCGCTGAAGCTGGTGAACCCGCCCCCGGCCATCACCACGGTCACGCCGGACGCCGGCACGGGCGCGGACGCGGGCACGATTGAGGGTGCGGACGCGGGCACGGCCACCGACGCGGGCACCGCCGCCCCGCGCCGCCGCAAGAAGTAGTCGCAGGACGCTGACGCGACGCTCCCAACGTCCGGGGGCGTCGCGCGGTGTGCGGTGTGTTCACCTGTCCGCGTGGAGAATGCCGGGCCCTTCAGGTCCGCCTCCGCCGGATTGCCCCCGGGTCTGTCATCCCTACCTTTCGGCAGGGGATACGACAGGGGGCGCGAAAACACATGATGTCCTGGGTGGGGGCCCTGCTGACCACGGTGGTGGCGGCGGGAGGAGTGCCCATGGTGCCGGCCGGCGGGGGCAATGCCCTGACGCTGCCGGCGCATCGGCACTCGGTGCGGATTGAGACAGGCAATGGGCATGCGCCCACGTGGCTCCTGGCCATCCAGCAGCAGGGGGCGGAGGGCGAGGGGCTGAACCTGTTCCGTTCCGAGGACGGGTTCCAGGGCTTCTCCAAGCTGGCGGAAATCCAGCCGGATGCGTCGCACCACGACCGGGCGGAGCTGGTCGCGGTGGGGCGCGACGTGGCGATGGTCTACGCGTACGAAGGCCCTTCACTGGCGGCGTCATCGCGGCACGACGTGTACTTCCAGTGGTGGCGCTACGACGTGGCGCAGGACACCTGGACGCCGGAGCCGGCGGTGCGGGTGTTCAACGCGGACAGTTCGACGGCGTATTCGCGGGCGCTGTTGGCGCGGGACTCGAAGGGGCGGCTGTGGGTGCAGGCGTTCCGGCTGGAGTCGGACGGCGGCTCCACGGCGGTGGTGGCGGTGTCCACGGACGGGGGCACGAGCTTCCAGAAACAGCCGGACCTGGGCCGCACGCGGAAGCGGGGCGGGGGACGGCTGCTCAGCGTGGGGTCCAAGCTCGTCTTCTTCTGGGCCATGCACGACGGCTTCGAGCCCACGCGGCTGCGGGTGCGTGACGCCGCGGATCCGCTGGACACGTGGGGGCCGCAGCGGGACGCGTTCTCCGACGGCATCTACCACGGCGCGGCGTTGAGCGCGGTGGAGGACGGCAAGGGCGGCATCCACCTGGTCTACAAGGACGAGACGGAGCGGCTGTACTACCGGCGCTTCGACGGGACGTCGTTCGGTTCGCGCATCCTGGTGGAGGGGACGCCGGACTGGGCGTTGCAGCCCGCGGTGACACGCATTGGGGACGCGCTGTATGTCTTCTACAATCACTTCCAGACGGCGACGGATTACGAGATCCGCGTGCGGGTGCTGCGCAACGGCGTGTTCAGCGACCCGGTGACGCTGGATTCGCGCACGAGCTTCAAGGGCTACCTGAGCACCCTGGACGTGCTGCCGGACAGCGTCACGGAGGTGCCGTGCTTCTACGGCGACTCGGTGGACGCGAACTCCAGCGGCCGGGTGATGCGCGTGGCGCTGGCACGGCAGCCGGAAGGAGGCGGCGGTTCCGGCCAGGACGGCGGGACGCCGGATGCGGGCTCGGGCACCCCGGATGGCGGCGTGGACGCGGGAACGCCGGATGCGGGTTCGAGCGACGCAGGCTCGGGCACCGCGGATGGCGGCGTGGATGCGGGGACGCCGGATGCCGGCTCGGGTACGGATGCCGGCGTGGACGCGGGGACACCGCCGGTGGATGCCGGGACGCAGGGGCCGGTGACGCTGGAGCCGGTGTTCACGAACACCACGCACGAGGTGCTGGCCGTGGACGGCGCGGGCACGGTGTACGCGCTGGCGCTGGACGGGAGCCGTTCAAAGCTGTGGGCGAGCACGGACGGCGGGCGCACCTTCAGCGCGAGAGGGCAGGGCGTGGGCGGCGCGTCGTTCTGGGTGATGGCGGCGCTCAAGGACGGGACGCTGCTGGCGCAGATGAGCCGCAGTGGCAGCTACCACCTGGAGCGCTCCACCGATGGCGGGCGCACGTGGGCGGACGTGGCCTCGCTGGGGAGCTACCGCGCGATGTCGCCCGCGAGCTTCGCGGAGCTGGGCAGCACGGTGTTCTTCCTGGAGTACCAGACGTTCACCTCCGGGAACACGCCGCTGCGGCTGTGGGCGAGCACGGACGGCGGAGCGACGTGGGCCACGCGAGCGACGTTCCAGGACCACCGGCACGGCACGGCGCTGTACGCGGACGCGACGCGCAGCGTGCTGTGGGCCACGTTCGGGAGCAGCAGCGCGCAAGCGGCGGTGGTGCGCTCGACGGACGGGGGCCGCACCTGGACGAAGGTGATGGGCGGCTACGCGGCCAACGCGGTGACGGGCACGGTGTTGCCTGGAGGAGAGCTGCTGCTGGGGCAGTCCACGCTCTATGAGCCCGAGCACCCGAAGCTCCTGCGCGTGTACGCAAGCGGACGTGTGGACGCGCTGATGACGTTGCCGGGGCCGGCGTACTCGGTGGATGCGCTGATGGGAGGCGGCTTCGTGATGGGAACGGCGAGGGCGGACGTGGGCGACGTGCAGCCCGCGTCGGACCTCTACGCGCGGCTCTTCACCAGCACGGACGGCGTGGCGTGGACGGAGGCCCGGAGATACGAGCGGGCCACCAGCGGCGTCCTGGCCCGCGCGGAGGTCTGGGGCGTGCTGCCCGGCGGCGACCTGGTGGTTCGGGCGGAGAACCTGAAGGGCTTCGGGACCGGAGGGAAGGGGTTCCAGGTCCTGCGCGTGAAGCGCTAGGGCGCCCGCGGGAAATCCGAATAGACAACCGCGAGCCGGGCATCCGCCGCCAGGCTCGCGGGCGTCACCAGCTCCAGGTCCACCGGCACCGGGCCGCGGTAGCGCTCCGCGATTTCACGCTGCAGCCCCGCGACGTCCAGGTCGCCCAGCCGCTCCATCTTCCCGTACTCCACGCCCGCGCCCGCCGCGTACGCCTTGCGCACCAGCTCCGAGCAGTACATCGCCTCGTCTCCCCACCCGAAGAGCGCGTCGTACGGCTTGCCCAGGTGACGCTTCGCCTCCTCCACCGCCCGCGCCTTCGCCGCGTCATCCACCCCCTGCGGACGCATCACCAGGAGCCGCCCCTTCACCCCGCGCGCCTTCCACTTCGCGAACGGGGTGCGCTTCACCGGCTGCACGGCCTCCACCACGAACGTTCCGTCCGGCGTCACCTCCACCAGCCCCACGTGCGACAGCGGGCTGTGCGTGGCCACCTGGATGGCCTTCGACTGGCGTGATCCCGACGTCTGGAACACCACGTCCCCGGTCCGCACCTTCGCCGCCACGCCCTCCGCCTCGCGCGGCGCCGCATGCGTCCCGCGGCCCACCAGCCACGTCGCCCCCACCAGCACGAGGGCCAGCAGCCACATCCCCCTTACGATCCAGCGCATCCGCCCGTCCCTTCCATGGGTTGCACCCGTCCACCCACCCCCAGTGCAGCCCCGGTGCCAGCCGTTTCAGAGCGAAAGTTCACCCCTGGTATGCGGAAGTCGCTTTCGACCCTGGGTCGGAACATGGTAAACCTGGGGAATCTACTTATTACAGCGATTCAAGAATAGTGTGGCATTGCCGGAAATTTTCAGGTAACTAGCGAGCACTCGCGAGCCGGCAATCCGGGCGCGCGGAAGAGGGGGCTCATCGGAGGAATTCGTCGTGACCGCATCGAACGCGCCCATCCGTTGCCTGCTCTATCCGTCCCTCGGCGAGGTACGGGAGCACGTGCGCGTGGAGCTGTTCGCGCGGGCGCTGTCGGAGCGGATGGGCCGCCCGGTGGTGATGTCCATGTCGCCCACCTACGAGCACCTGGAGGCGGAGCTCGCTTCAGGCCGGGTGGAGATGGCCTGGGGCACCGCCGAGCAGTGCAACGCCTTCGAGCCGCAGGCCCGCGCGGTGCTGCGCGCGGTGCGCTCCGGCAGCTGCTACTACCACGCGGCCTTCATCTGCCGCTCGGACGAGCCGCTGACGCTGGAGACGCTGGCGGGCAAGCGCGTGGCGTGGGTGGCGCCGCGCTCCACCGGCGGGCACCTGTTGCCGGTGCGCCACCTGGAGTCGCTGGGCCTGCGCCCGGACACGCTCTTCTCAGAGCAGCGCTTCCTGGGCACCTATCGCAAGGCGCTGGACGCGGTGCTGCGCGGCGAGTCGGACCTGTGCGCGGTCTTCTGCAACCACAAGGACGCGCACGCGATGCGCGCCACGCTGACGACGTACCTGGGCGCGGACGCACCGCGGCTCACGCCATTCCTGTTCACCATCCCCACGCTCGCCGACGGCCTCATCCTCACCAAGCGGATGCCGGAGGCGGACGCGCAGGCGCTCATCTCCGTCCTCACCCGGATGAACACCGACGGCGCGGGCCTGGAGATGCTCATGGGCCCCTTCCGGGTGGAGACCTTCGTTCGGTCTCCCGGCCTGGACGCGCCCGCGTCCGGCCCGCGTCCCACGGGGGTCGCCGAGTACGTGGCCGGGGAACTGGACGCGGAAGGCCGGTGCCTGCGGCTGTGGTCCCCGTCCGGCCGTGCCTTCGGACGCGACATGCGCGGCGGGGAGGGGCGCATGCTGGAGGAGGTCCTGGGCACCGCCGCGAGCAAGCCCCTCATGTCCCTGCTCCAGGTCGTCCTCCAGGGCGGCTCCGACGGGCGGCTGGAGTACCGGCTCACCGTGAACGGCGACGAGCGCGTCTACGCGGCGGAAATCACGCCCTGCGAGCCCTCGCCCGGGGACACGGGCGTGCGGCTGGGCCTGCTGGTGCGCGACGTCAGCGGCCTGCGCGCGCTGGAGGATCCGCTATACCGGCTGGCGTCGTTCCCGCTGCTGCACCCGGAGCCGCTGCTGGAGCTGGGCATGGACGGGGAGCTGCGGTACGCGAACCCCGCCACCCACGCGGCGTTCCAGGACCTGGTGGAGATGGGCGCCGAGCACCCGCTGGTGAAGGCGGCGGTCATCTGGGCGTGGCGTGGCGCGCCCCCGGGAGAGCCCGCGCCCACGGTGCACCTGGACGGGCGCTACTGGGAACTCACCGTCGCGCAGCTGTGGGACCCGCCGGGCCTGCGCGTGTTCGCGCGCGACGTGACGCTGCGCAAGCAGATGGAGGCGCGGTTGTTCCAGGCGGACCGGCTGTCCGCGCTGGGCTCGCTCGCGGCAGCGGTGGGCCATGAGATGAACAACCCGCTGGCCTTCGTGCTGGCGAACCTGTCGTTCATCCGCGAGGAGATGGACCGCCTGAAGCAGCCGCTGCTGGACGGCAAGGCCGTGCCGCGCGAGGACCTGACGGACATGCTGGATGCGCTGAGCGAGACGGTGGAGGGCGCCACCCGGCTCAAGCACATCGTGCAGGACCTGCGCACGCTGTCGCGCAAGCCGCCGGAGCACCGCGCCCGCGTGGCCGTGCAGCCGGTGCTGGAGAACGCGCTCAAGCTGCTGCGCGGCGAGTTGCAGCACCGCGCGCGGCTGGAGCGGGACTTCCACGACATGCCCACGGTGGACGCGGACGAGGCGCGCCTCACCCAGCTCTTCCTCAACCTGCTGCTCAACGGCCTGCAGCAGATGGACACCCAGGACGCCGCGCACAACGTGCTGCGCGTGGCGGCCTACACCAGCGAGGACGGCGAGGTGGTGGTGGAGGTGCAGGACTCCGGCAAGGGCCTGTCCCAGGACGCGCTCGCGCACATCTTCGAGCCCTTTGCCACCGCGCGCCCCAACAGCACCGGCCTGGGCCTGTCCGTAAGCCACACCATCGTCACCGGCCTGGGCGGCACGCTGCGCGCGGAGAGCCGCGAGGGCCGGGGCACGCTGCTCACCGTCACCCTGCCGGCGGCGGTGCCCGTGGCGGAAGGCCTGCGCGCCTGCTAGTCGCGCTCCAGCATCACTTCCACCCGGGGCACGTAGTGGCCGCGCGTGCTCTCGAACAGCACCAGCCGGTCCACGCGCCCCTCACCCCAGGCCGCGCTCTGTAGCTCGCGCGCGCACGCCGCCAGCGCCGGGTCTCCGCGCGGTGGCCGGGCCCGGGCCAGCGTCAGGTGCGCGATGTACTCGCCGTGCTCGGACGTGAAGCCCAGGGGCTCCAGCGCTCGCGCCACGTCCGCCTGGAGCGCCTTCAGCGCGGAGGTGTCCCCGCGCACGTCCGCCCAGAGCACGCGCGGGTGGGCTGGCGGTCCGAACGCCCCTCCGCCCGCCACCGACAGCACGAACGGCGAGTGATACAGCCCCACCGGCTCCAGCGCGTCGCGCAGCTCCGGCAGGCGGCTGTCGTCCACGTCCCCCAGGAAGAGCAGCGTCAGGTGCACGCCCTCCGGCCGCACCCACTTCGCGTCCGGTGCGAGAGCGCGCAGTCGCTCGATGCCCCGCTCGGTCTCGGCGGTGAGGGTCTCTCCCAGCGTCACGGCGGTGAACAGGCGCATCGTGAAAGACCTCCTTCAGGGAACCTGGACGCTCCCCGCCGCGCGCGCCTTCTTCCGGGGCCACAGCGCGTAGATCCATGCGGGCAGGAACACGAGGAACTCCACGCCGCTCACGTACAGGCCTCGCGCGGACAGCATGCCCGCGCCAATGGGCGCCACCGGCAGCGGACGCACCGGGGCGAAGACGCGCGCGTTGGAGAAGGGCCAGAAGAGGGCCGCGCCCAGCCCGCCGTCCGTGAGCGTGTCCAGGATGCCGTGGCTGGCCACCGCCGCGAGCGTCAGCAGGCCCCAGCGCGTGGCGGACTCTCCCTTCCACCGAGCCAGCGCCGCCACCGCGAGTGCGACCCCCGCCGCGAAGACGAACGAGTGCGACGCACCGCGGTGTCCCCACGTCGCCGCGTAGGGGATGCGCAGCGCGAACGCCACCACGTCCGCGTCCGGCAGCAGGGCGAGCAGGGACAGGAACGCCATCACCGCCACCCGCCGCCGCCAGGGTGCACCCGACCCCGTCTCGTAACGCCCCAGCGCCATGCCCACCGCTACGTGCCCGATGCTCGCCATTCGCCGGACCCTAACGCACGGGGACCCCGCCTGGAGAGGGTCCCGTTCGTGGGGTAGCCTCCGTTGATACATGCGGTTCCTGCTTTCTCGCTTTCGTGTCGAGTCCACCCTGCGAAGGCGCCTGGACGAATGGCGCGCGGACGTCGGCTCCTGGCTCAATGTGACGCGCGTGGGCGCGACGGCGGCGTGGCTGGCGCTGGCCGTGCTGGATGAGTGGAACGTGTCTCGCGGCGTGCTCGCGGGCTACATCGCGCTGGCCGTCCTGCTGTGGGCGTGCGCGCGCCGGGCGCCGGACCTGCTGCGGCGGCCGGCTCTGGGCGTGGCGCTGCTGGACATGCCGCTCATCTACTTCCTGCAGGAGTGGTCCATCCGGGGCTCCGCCAACGGCGTGGCCATCGCGCTGCTCACCATGGGCGTGTACCTGGTGCTGGTGGTCATCGTGTCCATGGTGACGCTGTCGCGGCTCATCGTCGCGGCGGCCACGGCGCTGGGCATCGTGGCGGTGGCCATGCTGACGCTGGGCGCGGGGCTGCCCGCGTCCCAGTTCCTGCCCGGACTGGTGCTGGTGATGGTGCTCGCGTCGTCGGTGGCCTTCTTCATCAGCCGCACGGTGATGGGGCTCGTCACGGACGTGGTGCGCGAGGAGATGCAGCGCGAACGGCTGGGCCGCTTCTTCTCCCCGGAGGTCGCGCGGCGCATCTCGGAGAAGGGCACGGACGGGGAGGCCGGCGAGCACCGCGAGGTGACGCTGCTCGTCTCCGACATCCGCGGCTTCACCACGCTGTCGGACCGGATGGACAGCCCCCAGGTGGTGGCGCTGCTCAACGAGTACCTGTCGCGCATGGTGGAGGTGGTGTTCCGCCACGGCGGCACGCTCGACAAGTTCATGGGCGACGGCATCCTCGCGTACTTCGGCGCGCCCCTGGACCAACCCGGCCACCCGGCCGCCGCCGTGTCGTGCGCGCTGGCCATGCTGGAGGCGCTGGACACGCTCAACCAGGAGCGCGCCGCGCGGGGCGAATTCCCTCTCAACATCGGCGTGGGCGTGCACACCGGCCGCGTGGTGGTGGGCGCGGTGGGCAGCGAACAGCGCCGCGAGTACACCGTCATCGGCGACGCGGTGAACCTGGCCAGCCGCATCGAAGGCCTGACGAAGAAGGTCGGCGCCGCGGTGCTCGTCTCCCACGCCACGCGCGAGCGCTGTCTGGACAGCTTCGACTTCGAGGCCGCCGCCCCGCTGCCCGTCGCGGGCAAGCCGGAGCCGGTGGCCACCTTCCTGCCGAAGAAGCGCGGCCTGCTCGCCGCCAGCTGACGCGCTGAAATGACAACGGGGCCGGGAGTCGCCTCCCAGCCCCGCGAGTGCTGCACACGTCAGCGCGTGCTCAGTACGCCTTGGAGAACACGATGCGGCCCTGCGACGGGTTGCCGGTCATCACGCACTTGCCCGGCTCCTGCTTGAGGCTGAACGGGCGGCAGCGGGTGGTGAGGCCCGTCTCCTCCTTGATGCGCGCCTCCGTCTTCGGGTCGCCGTCCCAGTGCGCCAGCAGGAAGCCGTCCTCCGCCTTCGCCTTCATCTCCTCGTAGGAGTTGACCTCGAAGGTGTGCGAGTCGCGGAAGTCCTTCGCCTTCTGGAACAGGTCCTTCTGCATCTGGTCCAGCATCACCTGGGCCTTGGCGGCGGCCTCGTCCAGCGGCACGAACTCCTTCTGGCGCAGGTCGCGGCGCACCATCACGCACGAGCCCTTGGCCAGGTCCTTGGGCCCCAGCTCGATGCGCAGACACGTGCCGATGAGCTCGTGCTCGTTGTACTTGAAGCCCGGACCCTTGCTCTCGTCGTCGTCCACCACCACGCCCAGGCCCGCCTTGCGCAGGTCCGCGGCCAGCGCGTGCGACTTCTCCATCACCTGCGTCTTCTCCACGTCCGTCGCCTTGCCCACGATGGGGATGATGACCACGTGCGTGGCGGCGATCTTCGGCGGCACGATGAGGCCCGCGTCATCCGAGTGCGTGAGGATGAGCCCGCCGATGAGGCGCGTGGAGGAACCCCACGACGTCTGCCACACGTGGTGCACGCGGCCGTCGCGGCCCTGGAACGTGGTGTCGAAGGCCTTGGCGAAGTTCTGGCCCAGGTTGTGGCTGGTGCCCGCCTGGAGCGCCTTCTTGTCCTGCATCATGGCTTCGATGCTGTACGTGCGCAGCGCGCCGGCGAACTTCTCCGACTCCGACTTGCGCCCCGGCAGCACGGGCATGGCCATGTAGTCCTCCGCGAACGTGCGGTAGACCTCCAGCATCTGCAGCGTGCGCTCCTCCGCGTCCGCCTCCGTCTCATGGCAGGTGTGGCCTTCCTGCCAGAGGAACTCCGTGGTGCGCAGGAACAGGCGCGTGCGCATCTCCCAGCGCATCACGTTGGCCCACTGGTTCACCAGCAGGGGCAGGTCCCGGTAGCTCTGGATCCACTTGGAGAAGCTGCGGTTGATGATGGTCTCGGACGTGGGCCGGATGACCAGCGGCTCCTCCAGCTTCTGGCCGCCCGCGTGCGTGACGACCGCCAGCTGCGGGTTGAAGCCCTCCACGTGCTCGGCTTCCTTCTTGAGGTAGCTCTCCGGGATGAGCAGCGGGAAGTAGGCGTTCTTCACGCCCGTGTCCTTGAACATCTTGTCCATCACCCGCTGGATGTTCTCCCACAGCGCGTAGCCGTTGGGGCGGATGACCATGCAGCCCTTCACGTCCGAGTAGTCGGCGAGCTTCGCCTTCTGGACCAGGTCGACGTACCACTCGGAAAAGCCCTTCTCGCGGGGCGTGAGCTTCTCGGCCATGTGCTGGGCACCTTGCTAGGGGATGGAAAGTGGGAGGCTGCGTACGATGGGATGTTCCGGAAATCAACGCCGGACACAGGCCGGACTCGTCCCCTGAACGCCGTCCGTGCTTGGAAAACGACCTGCCATGCCCACGCCCCCTGACGCCGCGCCCCGCCAGCTCACCGAGGACGTCCACGTGTTCGACGCCCCCTTCTCCCTCTTCGGCGTCCCCGTGGGGGGCCGGATGACGGTCCTCCGCCTGCCGGACGGCGGACTGTGGGTGCACTCGCCCGTCGCCTTCACGCCGGAGCGGAGAGCCGCCGTGGCGGCCCTGGGCCCCGTGCGCTTCCTCGTCGCCCCCAACCTCTTCCACCACCTGCACCTGCCGGACTGGGCCGCGGCCTTCCCGGACGCCCGCGTGGTGGCGCCCAAGGGGCTGCGCGCGAAGCAGCCGGCGCTGCGAATCGACCTGGAGCTGGAGGACACCCCCGACCCCGCCTGGGCCCCGGTGATGGAGCAGATGAACGTGCGGGGCATGCCCCAGCTCAACGAGTTCCTCTTCTTCCACCGCCCGTCCCGCACCGCGCTCGTCACCGACCTGGCCTTCCACTACGCGCACTCGGAGGGCTTCAAGCTGCGCGCGTACCTGTGGCTGGACGGCGTCCTGGGCCGGTTCGCCGCCCCGCGCTTCCTGCGCCTGTTCACCAAGGACCCGGAGGCCGTGCGGGCCTCGCTCCAGCGTGTGATGAAGTGGGACGTGGAGCGCGTCGTCGTCTGCCACGGCCAGGTGCTGGAGCACGGCGGCCAGAAGGCTCTCCACGACGCCTTCTCCCGGCTGTAGGTCGCGGTACACCCCGCCTCCGCGTCACAGGGGAGTGTCGCCTGCTGCGCTTCACGCCGCGCCGCGCTACAAGGGAACCTCCTCTTTCCTGAGTTCCCCCCAGGAGGTTCATTCCATGCGGTCCTTTCTTCGGTCCGTGGGCGCGGTCGCGGTGTGCCTTGTCGCGGGCTCCGCGTTCGCCAACTCCACCGGCATCAACGGGCGCAGCGGCAAGCAGAGCGGCCTGTCCTGCACCGCGTCCGGCTGCCACAGCGGCGGTTCGGGCACCCCCACGGTGACGCTGGAGGGGCCCACGGCGCTGACGGCGGGCCAGACGGGCCAGTACTCGCTGACCATCACCGGCGGCCCCGGCGTGAAGGCGGGCATGAACGTGGCCGTGGACGGCGCGACGCTGACCGCGGGCTCGGGCACGAAGCTGATGAGCGGTGAGCTCACGCACTCGCTGCCCAAGGCCTTCGCCAACGGCGCGGCGCGCTTCGACTTCTCCCTGGTGGCCCCGGCCACCAACGGCACCTACAAGGTGTTCGCCGCCGGCAACTCCGTGAACGGCGACAACAACCAGGGCGGGGACGCGCACGCCAACGCCACGCTGGACGTCGTCGTCACCGGCGGCAGCGACCCCGTCACGCCGGACGACACGAAGGACGAGGGCGGCTGCTCGGTGGCCACCAGCGGCGCCCCCGCGGCGCTCATCGCGGTGTTCGTGGCGCTGGCCGCGCGCCGCCGCCGTCAGTCCCGCCAGGGCTGAGCCCGGGCTTCACGCCCGCCTGCCCTCCGGCCGGGCCTCGGGGGGCGGGACGACAGCGCGAGGGCGGGCGGCCTACCATCGCCCCCCTTGATGCGAACGAGCCCCCTCCTTACCGCCCTGTTCGTCGCGGGATCGCTGGCCTGTGCCTCCGGTCCCGCCGTGCGTCCCACCCTCTCCTCGGGCACCACCCCCGTCGCCGCCGCCCCCAAGCGCGACCCGGGCGCCCTGCGGGTGATGACCTTCAACATCCAGTCCGGCCTCAAGGGGTTGGAGCAGGTGGCGGAGGTCATCCGCCAGGAGGGCCCGGACGTCGTCGCGCTGCAGGAGGTGGACGTGGGCTCCACGCGAGCGCACGGCCAGGACCAGGTGGAGCGGCTGTCCGCGCTCACCGGCCTGAAGTACCGCGCGCACTTTGGCACCACGCAGCTGTACGGCGGCGCGTACGGCATCGCGCTCCTGTCTCGCTATCCGCTGGCGTCCCTGGCGCAGTACCCGCTGCCCACGCCCAGTGGGGCGGAGCCGCGCACGCTGGCGCACGCCGTGCTGGACGTGGACGGGCGCGAGGTGAGCGTCTACGCCACGCACCTCATCCGCCGGCCCTTCAACGGCGCGGCGCGCGTGCGCCAGAGCGTCTTCATCTCGCAGCTGCTGGCCAAGGACACGCGGCCCCGGCTCCTGATGGGGGACTTGAACGACGACCCGGACTCGCGCCCGGTGCGGCTGTTGCGCCGCCAGCTCCAGGACGTGGCGCGCGTCACCCGCTCCGACGGGACGGGCACCTACCCGATGCCGCTGTTCCTGAAGTCCCTGCGCATCGACTACGTGATGGCGTGCGGCGCGTTCACGCCGGTGTCCACGCGCGTGCTGCACGTGGGCGTGTCCGACCACTACCCCGTGGTGGCGGATCTGCGGCTGGCTCCCGCGCAGGCTCCCGTCGTGGTGGCTCCGGCCGCGCCCGCGGGCACGGCCTCGGCCGCCGCGGCGCCCTGAGGCTCAAGCCGGGGTGGGCAGGGTGAAGCGGTAGAGGACCTCCATGTCCCCTTTGCTGAAGCCCTTCATCACCTCGTGGTGGATCTCCTTGCGGCCGCTCAGGTACGCGAGGCCCCCGGAGGCGAAGCCCATCACCGCGAGCTCGAAGTAGATGTGCGGCCGGGGCACGCCGGTGATGCGCAGCTCCACGGTGTCGCCCTGCAGCTGGGCGGTCAGTTCGCCTTCCGTGAAGTAGCCCTTCCAGATGCCGGGGGTGAACAGGGCGAAGCGGCGGAAGTCGTCCTTGCCGAACATCGTCTTGAGCTGGCCCTGGCTGAGCGCGTACTCGGCGGACTTGATGCCGTATTGCCAGTAGGCCTTGGTGTCACCGCCGTAGAACCGCTGGGTCATGGCCTCGTTGAAGCGCAGGAAGGCGTCCGCCGGGATGCGTGAGACGGGCATGATGAGCTGCCCGAAGATGGGGTCCCGCTTCGCCTGCTCCGCGAGGAAGGCCTTCCATGCCGGTTCGCCGAAGGCCTGCATCGCCATGGTCTGCCGTGCCAGGAATGCGACGCCTTTGACATCCATCCGTATGCCTCCCACCGGCCGCTCCGGGTTCGTCTCGGACCCCGGCCGGGTCATCTTGCGCATTGTGTCTTGAGACCCACTCTCGGGCGATACGCATCGCGACAATTCACCCGGTCGTTCGTCCAACCCACACCGTGAAACCTGTTATCGCGGACACACTGCCGCGCTGAAGGTGTTCGCGGGGCCGCGGGATGTCCGGTGCAGGACTAGGTTCTCGGCGGTGCGTCCCCTTGCCCTTCTTCCCAGACCCGGACGTGCGCGCCGGGCGGTGCTCCTGTGCGCGGGCGTGCTCACGGGCGGCGTGTTCGGGCTGGCCTGGTGGGTGGACCGCTTTGGCCGTCACGAACGTGTGACGGACGCGGACGTGCTGGTGGTGCTGGGCGCGCGGGTGTTGCCGGGAGGTGTGCCGTCCGGCGCGCTGGTGGCGCGCATGGAGCACGCGGTGGCGCTGTATCGCCGGGGCGTGGCGCCGTGGCTGCTGTTGTCCGGAGGCGTGGGCGCCCATCCGCCGTCCGAGGCGCGGGTGATGCGCGAGCTGGCGGTGGCGGCGGGCGTGCCCGCGTCCGCGTGCGTGCTGGAGGAGGACAGCCACTCCACGGAAGCCAACGCGCGGTTCAGCGCGCGCGTGCTGCGCGAGCGGGGGGCGCGCCGGGTGGTGGTGGTCTCCGACCCGTATCACCTGCTGCGCGCCAGGCAGTGCTTCCGGCGCGAGGGCCTGGAGGTGGCCACGAGTCCCGCCCCCATCGCCGGGCGGATGCGCGGGTGGGACCGGGCGTACTGGACGGTGCGGGAGGCGTTCGCGCTGCTCCTGCACCCACGCCTCCTGTGGGCGCGGTCGCCGGGCGGGCGCTGAGGGCTTCAGGTCCCCGACGCGGTGTCCGGCGTGGGCGCGGGCGCATCCATCTTGCTGAGCACCTTCTCCAGGACGCGGAAGAGGGCCTGGCGGTCGTCAGGGTCGAGCATGCCCATCACCACGCCCATCGCGCGGTGCATGGAGCGGTCGAGCTTGGCGAAGGTCTGCTTGCCCTTGTCAGTGAGGCGGCATCGCACGATGCGCCGGTCGGTGTCCCCGCGTTCGCGGACGAGGTGGCCTTCGCGCTCCAGGCGGTCCACGACGCCCGTGACGGTCTTTTCGGTGACGCCCAGTCGCTTGGCCAGCTCGCCCATGGTGAGCGAGTCGTCCAGGCCCAGCCACAGCAGGGCATGCACCTGGGGCGGCGTGAACTGGAGCTGCTCGCAGGTGCTGGCGATGGGATCACGGAGTGAACGGCGACGGCCCAGCGCGAACATCAACTCCTGCATCCGGTCGACGTCCTTCGAGAGCGCTTCATCCTCTTTATGGATATTCCGTGACACAGAGTATTCATTAGCGGCGGGGTGCCTGCGGGTCAACTTGTAGGCTCAAGACTGCGTCCGGCGCGGGGCCGGGGGCGGGGAGGAGCGGACGATGCGGCGTGCGTGGTGGGGGTTGCTGCTGGTGTGGGTGACGGTGTCGTCGGCGCGGGCGGAGGAGGTGCTGGTGTTCGCGGCGGCGAGCACGACGGACGCGCTCGAGGCGCTGGCGCCCGCGTTCCAGCAGGCATCGGGGCACCGGGTGCGGTTCGCCTTCGGGGCGTCCAGTGACCTGGCACGTCAGGTGGTGGCGGGGGCCCCGGCGGATGCGTTCCTCTCCGCGGACGAGGCGAAGATGGACGGGGTCGACCGGGCAGGGCTCGTGCAGGCGGGCTCGCGGGTGGACCTGCTGTCCAACCGGCTGGTGGTGGTGGTGCCGGCGAAGTCGGCGGTGAAGGTCGCCGGACCAGCGGACCTGAAGGGGCTCAAGCGGGTGGTGCTGGCGGAGCCGGCGGCGGTGCCGGCGGGTGTGTACGCGAAGGCGTGGCTGACGAAGGCGGGCGTGTGGGCGGACGTGGCGCCGCGCGTGGTGCCGGCGGTGGATGTGCGGGCCGCGCTGGCGGCGGTGGAGGCGGGGAGGGCGGACGCGGGCGTGGTGTACGCGACGGACGCGGCGGGCTCGAAGAAGGTCCGGGTGGTGTTCACGGTGCCGGAGGGGGATGCGCCGCGCATCGTGTATCCAGCGGCGGCGCTGACGCAGGGCAAGGCGCCGAAGGGAGGGCTCGCGTTCGTGCGCTTCCTCCAGACGGAAGAGGCGCGGAAGGAGTTCCGCCGGCTGGGCTTCCTGGACGCGAGCGCGGCGAAGGCGGCGCCGGACGCGGGAGTGACGGGTACTGCGCCGAGCGGCTCGAAGTCACCAGACGCGGGCAAGGGGCATCCCGCGCCGTGATGGGCGAAGGACTGACAGGGCTGGTGCTGTTCACGGTGGCGGTGGCGGCCCTGTCCACGGCGCTCATCCTGGTTCCGGGCGTGGCGGCGGCGTACGCGCTCGCGCGCTGGAAGGGCCCTGGGCGCGGCGTGGTGGAGACGCTGTTGGCGCTGCCGCTCGTGCTGCCTCCGACGGCGGTGGGCCTGGTGTTGCTGGAGCTGCTCGCGCGGGACTCGACGCTGGGACGGATGCTGGATGCGCTGGGCGTGGAGGTGGTGTTCACGCCAAAGGCGGTGGTGCTGGCCAGCGCGGTGATGTCGTTCCCGCTGCTGGTACGCTCCGCGCGCGCGGGCTTCGAGGAAGTGGATCCCCGGCTGGTGGCGGTGGCGCGCACGCTGGGCGACACGCGCACGCGGGCCTTCTTCCGGGTGACGTTGCCGCTGGCGTGGCGCGGGGTGCTCACCGGCGCGCTGCTCGCGTTCTCACGGGCGTTGGGTGAGTTCGGCGCGACGGTGCTGGTGGCGGGCAACATCCCAGGCAGCACTCAGACGTTGTCCCTGGCCATCTTCCAGCGCACGCAGGTGGGGCAGGACGCGGAGGCGCTGAAGCTCGCGGGCGTATCGGTGGTGCTCGCGTTCGGGGCCATGTACGTGACGGAAGTGGTGACGCGGCGGCGCGGAGCGCGGGGGCTCGCGTGATGGAGCTGTCACTCAGGCTGCCCCTGGCGCGCTTCACGCTGGAGGTCGAAGCGCGCTTCACGTCCGCGTCGGTAGCGGTGTTGGGGCGCTCGGGCTCCGGGAAGACGTCACTGCTGGAGGTGCTCGCGGGCCTGCGGCGAGGCGCCACGGGGCGCGTCGTGGTGGATGACCGCGTGCTGCTCGACACGGCTGCGGGCATCGACATGCCGCCCGAAGCGCGCCGCATGGGCTACGTGCCGCAGGATGCGTTGCTCTTCCCGCACCTCACCGCCGGACAGAACGTGCGCTTCGGAGTGCGCGCCGGACGGCCGTCACGCGTGGACGAAGCCGTGCACCTCCTGGAACTGGAGCCGCTGCTGCACCGCTACCCCGTGACGCTGTCCGGTGGTGAGAAGCAGCGGGTCGCCCTGGCGCGGGCGCTCGCCACCGACCCGGCACTGCTGCTGCTGGATGAACCCCTGGCCGCGCTGGACGTCGCGTTGAAGGAGCGCGTGCTGCCGTACCTGCTGCGAGTGCGCGACGAAGCCCGGGTGCCCCTGCTCTACGTCACCCATCAGCTCGGTGAAGCACGGGTCCTGGCCCGAGAGGCCCTCCTGTTGGACGGCGGCGCGGTGAAGGCAGTGGGCCCGGCGGACACGGTGCTGGGCACCGTGGCGCGAGGACTGCTCACCGGTGAGCCCGAGGAGAACATCCTCGAAGGCACGTTGGAGCATCCCGAATCCGGAGGCACGCGGCTGCGAGTCACGGACGGCCTGTCCCTCTGGGTGCCAGATGCTCCGGAGCTGCCCCAGGGCACCCGTGCCGCCTATGCCATTCCCGCCGAGGACATCCTCCTGTCCACCGGACCGCTGAGCGGCGTCTCCGCGCGCAACGTGCTCGAAGGCATGGTGACGAAGCTGGAGGACGCGGGGGCAGGGGAGTGCGCGACCCACGTGGACGTCACGGGCGTGCGCTGGGTGGTCCGCCTCACGCATGCCGCCGTGCGCGAGCTGCACATCGCACCGGGCCTGCGCGTGTACCTCGCGGTGAAGTCCTCCGCCTGCCGCCGCCTGCTCCAGGGCGTTCGGATGTCCGGTCCGGACGCGACCTGACGTCTCACGGTCGCCTTCACAGGAGGAACCGTGCTGGAGCTGAACGCCTACACCTATGTCGGACCCGAGGAGATCCGCCGTGCCGTGACGGCACACCCGTCCGGCGCTTCCATCCGAGCTCGCGAGGATCTCGACCGCTGGCTCCAGGACCATCCGGATGCCATCCAGGAGGGCGCGACCTGGGTCGTGGACCTCACCGGCTGCCTGCGATTGGCGCCACGCCGGTCGGAACATGTCGCGTGCGCGGGAGGCCAGGACGTGTTGGCGGCGGGCGAACTCGACTTCCAACGAACAGCGATGGGGTGGGCCGTCGCGGGCGTCTCGAATCAATCGACGGGCTACTGCCCGGACACCGACTGCTGGGCCGCGGTCTTTCACGCCCTGGCCAGGGCTGGCATTCCCGGTCCCCCGGGCTTCACCCACGCCATCCTGTTCAGGCGGTGCACGCAATGCGGCGAACTCAACCTGGTGAAGGAAGGGTGGTTCGTCTGTGCCTTCTGTGACGCGGACCTGCCGGCCCTCTGGAACGTCGCCCCGCGAAGACGCGTGGTCGTGGACGATGAGGGACGGGCCTCCTAGTCCCCGCGCGCTTCCGCCTCGAACCGCCGGTGGGAGGCCTCCATCCGCTCCAGCGCATCCACGAGGCTGCGCTCGATGTCCTCGCGCTGGGCCTGCACCAGGTCTTCTGGAAACCCCATGCGCTCCAGCAGGTTCAGCTGCATGTAGAACTCCTCGCACTGCCGGTGGCCACTCTTGCCATCCAGGTACTCGCCTGCCCGCAGGAGGAAGTCACCCCAGGCGATGGACCCGTCACGGTGGCGAAGGAACAGGCTCGCCAGGTGGTCCGCGTCCTCCACGTCCCGCTCCTCGACGGTGTCCGACTGCGCAAGGCCCGGCATGTCGAGGAGCAACCCGTGCGCCCTATCGATCCCGGGCACCGTGCACAGCTCCAGCAGCCAGAGCGGTGGGGCGTCCAGCTTCGTCACCCACGCATCCGCCCAGGCGATGATCCGCTGGAGCCCGATGCGCCCCGTCCTCACCATCACCGCGATCCGCGCGACGGCGACCGGGTCGAACGGAGTGCCATCCCTCACCGCTTCGCTCCCGTCTTCTTCGCTCCCCCACGCCCCGCCGGCTTCGCGTGGTAGCCCTCCACGCGCATGCCCAGCTCATGCACCACGGACATCGCCGTGTCCTGCGGGATGCGCGTGTCCTTCATCTTGTTGCGCGCGGGGTCCAGCACCAGGCCCGTGGCCCCGGAGAAGTCCGTCCGGGTCAGCGTGCAGCCGCGGAAGTTGCTGCCGGTGAGGTCCGCGCCGGTGAAGTCCGCGTCCGTCAGGTCCATGTCGAAGAAGTTCGCTTCCCGCGCCACACAGCGCACAAAGGACGTCTGGCGCAGGCTCAGCCCCACGAACGAGCTGTAGGGCATGGCGCACTCCTCGAAGTTCGCCTCTGGGTTCGCCGCCACGCCCGTCCAGTCGATGCCCATCAGCTTCGAGCCCTCGAAGCGCACGTCCCTCAGCCGGATGGCGTTGAAGTTCGCGCGCGTCAGGTTGCAGCCCTGGAACATGCACGCCTCCAGCAGCGCTTCCTTCCACCGGCTCTCCTGCAGCTCGCAGTTCACGAAGGTGCACCGGTAGAACTCCTTGTCACCCAGGTCGACGTGCTGGAGGTCCAACCCCTCGAACGTCTCCTTCTCGAACGAGTCCTCCTGCTGGAGCCGCTTCACCACCGCGCTGTCGTCCTGGGCCATGGCGGCCTTATACCGGCCCGCCGTCACGCGTGCGCGGTGTGCAGCGTCCGCTCCAGCCAGTCGAAGACGCGCTCGTCCCGCAGTGCTGGCGCCGCGGGCTCGCAGTGCCAGCTGGCGCCCTCTGACTCCGTGAAGCGCAGCAGCGTGGAGCCCTTCAGCGCGGCGTGCAGCTCCTCGGACTGGCCCGGCCAGAACTGCTCATGGTCCGGCGAAGTAATGAGCATTGGACAACCCACGCGCGCAAGTATCTCCGCGTCCAGGTGCATCGCCTCCGCTGCCTTGTACGCGTCGAAGGGCGAGCGCGTTCCATAGGGCGCCATGCGCCACTGGAGCTCCGCCCGCTCGGCGGGGAAGTCCTTCAGTCCCTCGGCCATGGACGCATCGAAGGTCTCCTTCTCTCCGGCATCCAGCAGCCGAGTCATCTCCGGAGGCAGGTGCTCGCGCCACGAATCCCCCACCCGCATCACGCCGGGATCCGCGACCGCCGCCGCCACGCGGTGCTCGAACGCCACCGCGCGAGGCACCTGGTAGCCCGCCTGACTGACGCCGAGCAGCGCGATGCGCTGGGGATCCACCTCCGCGCGCGTGAGCAGCCAGTCCATCACCGGCGTCACCACGCGCTCCCAGTCCGCGCGGAAGGGCAGCCCCTGCCGGTGCAGCGCCGCGCCCTGGCCTGGCCCGTCGAAGGTCAGCGCGTTCCAGCCGCGCTCCACCGCCGCCGCGCCACCGTCCTTCCACATCGACGTCACCGGCCCGTCGCTGCCGTTGTTCATGATGAGGGTGGGCCTCGGCCGGACGTGTCCATTCGCTGGCCGGAAGAAGTACCCCTCCAGCGACATGCCTTCGTAGGGAATGGAGACCCGCTCGACGGGCGGCTCGAACAGCGCGGCCGCGTGGTCCCAGCAGTCCCGGTGCCGCAGCCACAGCGCGCGAAATCGCTCCGGCCGCGAGGTGCCGGGCGCGCAGGCGGAAGCTTCATGGAAGTAGGTGCTCGCGCGCAGGAACGCCGAGCGTGCACTGGCGCGGTGCCCGTCCGCGGCGCTGGCGTGGGCCTGGCGCTCCAGCCGTTCAGCCAGGGCGGTGAACTCCCGCACCCACGCCTCACGGTCCCCGTCCGGAATCCCATCCAGCGTGACGAGGACCTCTCCCGCGTCGGAGAGCCCCCGGTACGCGGCGCCCAGCAATCCCAGGCGGGCGAACTCGAACCGTCCATCCTTGAAGTGGCGTTCCATGCCGGGAGGATGGCGCTCCGTCCCCGGCGGGGCCCGCCACGGGCATCACGGCCCGCCAGCGTTTGCCTCCTCGCCCACTCCAACGCGAAGGGCCCGGCCCCCAGGGAGCGCCGGGCCCTCCACGGCCTTCACGCTACTTGGCCACCAGCACCAGCACGCCGCGGCCGCACAGGCCGTAGCTCGTGGCCTCGCCGCCAATCAGGTTCGTGCTGCCCGGGTTGAGCACCACCTGGTTCGCGCCCTCGGCCCACGAGCAGGTGTCTGTCACGCGGTACCACTGCTTGCCGTTGCCCGGCCACGGCAGCAGGAAGTTCACGTTGGCGGACCAGCCGTTGTACGCGACGTAGATGGCGTTCACCGCCGTCTCACCGAACTCCGTCGCGTCGATGCGGTAGGCCAGCGCATGCTGGCTCGGGTCATTGAAGTAGGCCGCGTCCGGAACGAAGCCATCCGGCTTGAACCAGCGGTGCTGCTCCATCACGTTCCCGTTGTTGTCGTTCGTCTTGTAGAACTCCGCCGGACGCAGCGCGGGGTGCGCCTTGCGGAACGCGATGAGGTTCTGGGTGAACGTGCGGAAGTTGGACTGGTCCGTGGTCCACGCGTAGTTCAGCCAGTTCTTGTCCGAGTCCAGGTTGTACACGTTGTTGTTGCAGTACTGCGTGCGCAGGAACTCGTCGCCGCCCGTCAGCATGGGCACGCCCGCGCTCATCATCATGAACGCCATGCCGTTGCGCGCCGCCTGGCGCTGGAGCGCCGCGTTGCCGCCGTGGTCCCAGCTGTGGTTGTTGTCCTCGCCGCCGTCAGACGGGCCGAAGGGCCACGCCTGGCCGTTGTCCTTGCTGTTGCACGAGTAGATGTCCTTCAGGGTGAGGCCGTCGTGGGCCACCATGAAGTTCACGGACGCCGCCGGCTTGCGGCCGTCATCCGAGTACAGGTCCGACGAGCCCGCGAAGCGCGTGGCCAGGTCCGACGGCTTGATGTTCTCCACGCCCAGCTGGTTCTGGTCCTTGCGGAAGGTGTCGCGGAACGCGCCGTTCCACTCCCGCCACTTCGCCGGGAAGTTGCCCACCTGGTAGGAATTGCCGCCAATGGCCCACGGCTCCGCGATGAAGTCCGTGCCCGCGCCGCCCGCCTCCGGACGCGGATCCAGCTGCGTGGTGATTTGATTGAGCGCCGTGTTCGCGTTGTCGCGGTTGTACTCGTAGCCGCTGTGCGTGTCCGTCTCGTGCTCGTAGATGTTGCCCAGCACCGACGCCAGGTCGAACCGGAAGCCGTCCACGCCCAGCGTGTCCTTCCAGTACGACAGCGAATGCAGGATGACGTTGCGGGCCGTGGGATTGAACGTGTTGAAGTTGCCGCCCACGCCCGTGTTGTCCCAGTTGAACTGCATGTTCTTCGTCAGGCTGTAGTACGTGGGGTTGTCCAGGCCCCGGTACGACATGACGTTGTACGTGCTGGAGTCGCCGTTGATCCAACCGCCGCCCTCGCCGGTGTGGTTGTAGACCACGTCCACCAGCACCTTGATGCCGGCGTCGTGGAACGCCTTCACCATGGTCTTGAACTCGCGCGTGGGGCCGCCGGGCGTCTGGTCGCACGCGTAGCGGCGGTCCGGCGCGAAGTAGCTGAGGTTCATGTAACCCCAGTAGTTGTCGCCCGCCGTGCTCGCGACCGTGTCGTTGTTGCCGTTGTCCGTCTCATGCAGCGGCAGGAACTCCACCGCCGTCACGCCCAGCGACGCCAGCTGCGCGGCCTTCTGGCCCGCGGTCTTGTAGGTGCCCAGGCAGGCGGCATCCAGCCCGGAGCCGGTGTCCTGCTTCGTCAGGCCGCGCAGGTGCACCTCATAGACGATGTCGTCCTTGAAGGCGCGCGTGGGCTTGGTGCCGGTGGACGTGGTGTTCGGCGCGAGCACGATGCCCTTGGGCGCGAACGGGCCGCTGTCCTTGTAGCGGTGCAACGGACCGGACGCGAACACCGTGCCGTCCGCGTTGCTGGGGTTCACCGGGTCGTGCGACAGCTCCAGCGCGTACGGGTCCCACAGGAGCTTGTTCGGGTTGAAGCGGTTGCCTGCGGAGTCCACGTCCGCGACGAAGCCTGCCGTGTTGTTCGTCTTGCTCCAGCCGGAGTTGTCCTTCCAGTTGGGGCCCCACGCGCGGTAGCCGTAATAGACGGTGCCGGTGACGCCGTAGCTGTTCTTCAGCGTGGCGACGGAGACGGACTTGGACCAGACGTTGGTCGTCGCGTTCTTCGTCATCACGTAGCTCACGGCCTCCTGCGCCCCCTGCGCCGTCTTGTAGATCCACACCTCGATGCGCGTGGCGCGCGACGAGTACACGTTGAAGTTGATGTTGGCCTGCGTGGCGTCGTACTTCGCGCCCAGCGTCCAGGAGAGCAGCTCCTGCTCACGCTGCGCGGTGTCCTCCACGGCGGGCGCGGCGGGAGCGGGGGCTTCGGCGGGTGTTTCCGGGGAGGCGCAGGAGACCAGCGCCGAGGCGAAGCCCACGGCGACGAGGGGATGCCACCGCGTGAGCCAAGGGCTCCGGCGGTGACGACGGGGAGGGGTCATCATGGATGTGGCTCCAGACGCGGCAAGCGAGGGTCACGACCGCTGCAAGGCCACCGGGCCCGCGACTACCCGGGGCCCGTCCGGTTCACCACCCCCACGACGGTGAAGTCAACCGCACGTTCCCCCACTCGCGCCCCCGGGCCCGCTCGCGTGTGACGCAAGACATGGCCCGGTGCGTCAAGGCGTGTGACATTCCTGTTTCAAGAGGGATGTCACACGTCTGGGAAGCCGCTCAGGGCGCGGGCGGAGCGACGCAGGTCTTGCTGGCCCCACACACCAGGTCGCGGGCGCAGTCCTCGTCGCCCATGCACTTCGTGCCCAGGGCGCAGTCGTAGCCGCTGCCGCCCGTCATCCCGCTCACCCGGAAGCCCGAGTTGGTGATCTTCTCCGTGATGGTCTGGTTGCCGATGGAGCCCTGGAGCTTGTGGGTGAGGTTCACGGTGATGGTGCTGCCCGTGGAGATGGTGGCCTCGATTTCAAAGGGCTCCGTCACCGCGTTGATGGCGTTCCGGATGGCTTGCGCGACCTGCGCCGCCGGCGTGTCGGACTGGAGCGCGACCCGCTGGTTGGCGGGGTTCTTGAGCTTGTTGTCGCGGTCCACCTCGAAGGTGACGGGCGTGTTGATGCCGTCGCCGATGGTGAACGTCTCCTCGTCGAACATCTGCGCGCCCGACGAGGCCGTGATGGTGCCCGTCGCCGCCGTGAGCGTCTTCGCCTTGCAGTTGGCGCTGCACGAACCGCAGGTGAGGGTGTTGCCGTCGTCGCAGGCCTCGTTCGCCGGGTTTGGGTCCTGCACTCCGTCCCCGCAGGTGTTGCCCGTGAGCGAGAGGACCGTCTGGCAGTCGTTGCTGCAGCGCTTGCAGCTCGCCGTGCCGTAGGCGCAGGCCGTCTCCGTGTTGGTGTTGCCGTCGTCGCAGGCCTCGTGGGCCGAGTCCACCACGCCGTCCCCGCAGACGTTGCCCGTGACGGGGCGCAGTTCCTTGCAGTCGCCGCGGCACACCTGGCAGCTGGCCTGACCATAGGGGCAGGAGGACTCCGTGGTGGTGTTGCCGTCGTCGCAGAGTTCGTTCGAAGCGCTGGGATCCTGCACCCCGTCCCCGCACACGTTGCCGCCGAGCGTCAGGAGCGTCTGGCAATCACTGCTGCACCGCTGGCAGCTGGCCTGGCCGTAGGGGCAGGCCGTCTCCGTGGTGGTGTTCCCGTCGTCGCACTTCTCGTGGGCCAGGTCCGCCACGCCGTCGCCGCAGACGTTGCCCGTGACGGGCACGAGCTCCTTGCAGTCGCCGCGGCACACCTGGCAGCTGGCCTGACCGTAGGGGCAGGAGGTCTCCGTCCGGGTGTTGCCGTCGTCGCAGGCCTCGTTGGTCGCGTCCTTCACGCTGTCGCCGCAGACATTGCCCTGGAGCGGGAGGACGCTCTGGCAGTCACCGCTGCACTTCTGGCAGCTGGCCTGTCCGTAGGGGCAGGCCGTCTCCGTGGTGGTGTTGCCGTCGTCGCAGGCCTCGCGGTCCGGGTCCTTCGCGTTGTCGCCGCAGACGTTGCCGCGAACCGACACAAGCTCCTTGCAGTCGCCGCGGCACACCTGGCAGTTGGCGGTGCCGTAGGGGCAGGCGGTCTCCGTGGCGGTGTTGCCGTCGTCGCACAGCTCGTTGGCCGGGTTCGGGTCCTTGTTCCCGTCGCCGCAGACGTTGCCCTGGAGCGCGAGGGTCGCCTGGCAGTCGGCGCGGCACTTCTCACAGCTGGCCTGGCCGTAATCGCACGCGGTCTCCGTCTTGGTGTTGCCGTCGTCGCAGGCCTCGTTGGTGGCGTCCTTCACGTTGTCGCCGCAGGTGTTGCCCGTGCGCGACAGGCTCTCCTTGCAGTCGAAGCGGCACACCTTGCAGCTGGAGGTGCCGTAGGGGCAGGCGTCCTCCGTCTCGATGTTGCCGTCGTCACAGGCCTCGTTGGTGGCGTCCTTGATGTTGTCGCCGCAGACATTGCCCGTGAGCGCGAGCGCCGTCTTGCAGTCTCCGCTGCACGCCTGACAGGTGGCGGTGCCGTAGTCGCATGCGGTCTCCGTCCGGGTGTTGCCGTCGTCGCAGGACTCCGGGCGGTCCGGCCCGTTGACGTTGACCACGTTGTCGCCGCAGATGTTCGGCTTGCAGGTGCCCAGGCAGTCGTCGTCGTCGCGCGTGTTTCCGTCGTCGCACTGCTCCTTCGCCGCCGTGTTGGTGACGCCGTCGCCGCAGGCCACCGGGGTGCAGTCCACGTCGCAGATGGCGGAGTTGGGCCCGTCGTCGCACTGTTCGCCCGCCGCGGTGTTGAGGAACTGGTCGCCGCAGGCCGCGGGCGTGCAGTTCGCGTTGCAGGTGCGGGAGTTGCCCGCCGTGTCGCACAGCTCGCCGCGCGTGATGTTGGTGAAGCCGTCGCCGCAGAAGGCGATGGTGCAGTCCGCGTCGCAGGCGGGGCTGTTGACGGGGCCGGGGTTGTCGCACTGCTCGCCGGAGGACGTGTTCACCACGCCGTCGCCACAGGAGCGCAGCGTGCAGTTGGCGTTGCAGTAGGCGGACTCGCCCTTGTCGTCGCACAGCTCGCCCGCGGTCCGGTTGACGATGCCGTCTCCACAGACGCGCACGGTGCAGGTGACGTTGCAGGTGGCGGACTCGCCCCTGTCGTCGCACTGCTCCTCGCCGTCGCGCACGCCGTTGCCGCAGCCTTCCGCGGAGCGGCAGTCCGCGCTACAGCCGTCCTCGCTGACGTTGTTGCCGTCGTCGCAGATTTCACCCTTGATGACGTCGAGGACGCCGTTGCCGCACGTCTCGTTGGACTTGCAGTCGGAGCTGCACCCGTCTCCGTTGATGTTGTTGCCGTCGTCGCACTTCTCACCCTTGGCGACGTCCACGTAGCCGTTGCCGCAGCTCTCCTGGGAACGGCAGTCCTCGCTGCACCCGTCGCCGCTGACGGTGTTGCCGTCGTCGCACTTCTCGCCCTTCGTGGGGTCGGTGTAGCCGTTGCCGCACGTCTCGTTGGACAGGCAGTCCGCGCTGCAGCCGTCGCTGCTGGCGTTGTTTCCGTCGTCGCACTTCTCGCCCACGGCCGTGTCCGTGACGCCGTTGCCGCACAGTTCGTTGGACTTGCAGTCCGCGCTGCAGCCGTCGCCGTCCCGGGTGTTGCCGTCGTCGCACTTCTCCTTCGTGACCTGGTCCACGATGCCGTTGCCGCATGTCTCGGTGGACTTGCAGTCGCGGCTACAGCCATCGCCGTCCACGATGTTGCCGTCGTCACACTGCTCGTGGTCCTGGACGATGCCGTCGCCACATTCCGTGGAGATGCAGGTGGCCTGGTTCGCGGCGCACTTCAGGCCGTCCGGACACACCAGCCCGGCGGGGCAGTCCACCGTGGTGGCCTGGAAGCAGGAGGAGAGCAGCAGGAGCGGCGCGGCCAGGAGAAGCAGGGCGCGCGCCATGGAGGAGGGGGAGACGCGTGTCATGCGAGGACCTCTAGAAACGGAACGTGGCCACGGCACCGCCCGAACCCGCGCCGAGGAGCGGCGTGACCTGCACGGTCGCCGCCTCCTGGCCCGGTTCGATGCGGTACGGCTTGGGTTGGTTGAGGACGGCGAGCACCGCGCCGGTGACGATGACGGCACCGCCCACGGCGTACCCGGCGATGGCGCCGGTCTGCATCAGCTTGCCCTGTGAGCGCTCGTCGGCGACGGCGGTGGGCGGCACGCAGCCTCCGCATTCGGTGATGCCGGACTCGAAGGCTCGGAAGTGGTCGCGGGACTGGAGGTGCAGGAAGGTGCTGCCTCCCGCCACGGCCACGCCCGCGCCCATCACCAGCCAGGGCATCGCGGCGGACCAGCGGCGCTTGTAGCGGATGAGGTCGTCGGACGTGAAGAGCTTCAAATCCAGCGCCGTCGTCTCACCGGGCAGCAGCGTGCGGCTCTGGTCGCTGGGCACGAAGCCCGCCATCGTCGCGGAGATGCTGTGCGCGCCGGGGCGCACCAGCCCCTCGTAGCGGCCGGGGGCCACGAACAGCGTCTGGCCGTCCATCGTCACCGTGGCGCCGGGCGTGGCGCAGGTGATGTCCACCCGCGCGAGCTGCTTCTCCACCAGCGTCTTGTAGTTGCGGGCGTACTCGTACTTCTCCTTCTCCAGCGGCGCCGGTCCGAAGCGCAGCGCCGCCACCAGGTGCTCGTGCACCTCCACCGGCTGGTCCAGGTTCATCAGCGCCAGCGCGAGGTTGTAGTGGATGGCCGGATGGTCCCAGCGCGCCAGCGCCTGGCGGTACTTCTCCACCGCCTGCACGAAGATGGACTCCTTCAAGAGCGCGTTGCCTTCGCCGAACAGCGCGAGCGACGTGTCCTGGTCCGTCTTGGAGATGCCCTTCGCCCAGGGGCGTTCGTCCGCGCCGGGCTGCGAGCCCTCCAGCGTGCTGCTGGCCTGCTCCTGCTGGGACTCCACGGCCTTGGGCGTGGGAGGCGGGGGCATGGGAAGGGACTCGGAGAGGGGCGCGTCCGAGGGAGCCGGCGTGGCCTCGGCGGCGGTGGGCTTGCGCCGCCGCTTCGACGAGCCGGTGCCGGACAGCTTCGTCTTGCCCGTGGCCTTCGAAGCGGTGGTCTTCTTCTGGGTACCCACCGTCTTCGGCGAGCCCGCCTTCTTCGTGCCCCGGGACGTCTTCGTGGTGCCTGTCCGTGGCGCCGGTTCCTGCGCCAGCGCGGGCACCGACTCCAGCGCCAGCAGTACCGACAACACGAACGCGGACCTGCTCATCACCCTGTTCAAGACGCTTCTCACTTCAGGACCTCGATGACCGGACTGCCGAGCTGGGATTGCAGACGGGAGACGCGCTCCTTCTCCCGCTTGAGCAACGTGGAGAGTTCTTCCGCCGCGCGGAGGGCGTCCTCGCGGGCGTCGCGCGCGGAGTCGGCGCTCTCCTCGGCGCGCTTCTTGGCGAACCGGGCGCGCAGCTGCGCTTCCTGGGCCCGCTTCAGCGCGGACACCAGTTCGTCGTTCTTGCTGAGCAGCTCCTGGTTGGCCAGCGCCACCTGCTCGTTGGCCGACTCCGCCGCCTGCTGCGCCTTCTGGCGCTCCAGTTCCTTGGCCTGCACTTCGGCCAGCCGCTGCTTGGCCTCGACTTCCGCGCTGCGGGCCGTGGACTCGGCGGCGCGCGCGATGATCTCCGCCGCCTGGGCCCCCTGGGCCTGCTTCTCGGCCTCCTGCTGCGCGTTGCGGATGACGACGAGCGCCACCACCGCCGCGATGACCAGGAGCCCCAGGAACGTCACGCTGCCGATGAGCAGCACCTGCTTCAGCCGGCGCCCCTTCTTCGCCTGCGCGAACACCGCCGTGAGGAAGTCCTGCTGCAATTGGGGCAGCTCTCCCCGGTAGCGCCGCTGGAAGCGCTGGGCCTCCTCCACCAACTCACCGCGCCACAGCAGGTGTGCGTCGAAGTTCTTGCCCTGCCACTGCCGGGCCGCGTTGCGCAGCTGCTCCAGGAACGCGGAGTCCTCCTGGCCCTCGTCCAGCCAGCGCCGCAACGTGGGCCAGCTGTGCAGGAGCGACTCGTGGACAATCTCCACCGTGGCGCCCGTGGCGCCGCCGCCGGTCTGCACCACCAGCAGGCGTGCCTGCACCAGGTGGTCGATGAGGCGCTGCATCTCCCCCGTGTCCTTCGTCAGCTCACGCAGCTCGTCCAGGGACACGATGGCGCGCGTGCGCTCCGGGGTGACGAGCCGCAGGAAGAGCGCGCGCACCAGCGTGCGCTCCTGTGAGGACAGGCTCTCCAGCACGCTGTCCGCGTGGCTCGCCAGCGCGCCAGCGATGCCGCCCATGGCCTGGTAGGCGCTCTCCGTGAGCAGCCGGTTGTTGACGTCGCGCGCCTCCCACAATTGCGTGGCCGCGAACTGCAACAGGGGCAGCGCGCCCTGGGAGGCGTCCAGGTGCTCCAGCATGCTGGACACCATGGCGGGGCTTTCGAACTGGTAGCCCGCGCGCTCCGCCGGCTGCACCAGCGCGTCCTTCAGACCTTCGCGGGCGGGCGCGGTGAGGAAGAAGAGCCCCTGGCTGAGCTCCGCCATGAAGCGCTCATCCTCCGGCACGCGGTCGAGGAAGTCCGAGCGGATGGAGAGGATGACGCGGATGGGCGTGGTCGCGTCGTCCGCGATGCCGGACAGGCACGCGGTGAAGGCCATCCGGTCCTGGATGTCCGGCACCAGCGTGTAGAGCTCCTCGAACTGGTCGATGAAGAGCAGGATGCGCCGCTTCTCCCGGCGAGCGCGGCTGCGCAGCACGTTGCCCACGTAGCCGGGCTCCGCGCGCAGCCGCTCCACCACCCGCTGCTGCTCCTGGAGGTCGTCCTCGATGGTGGTGGATGTGCTCATCAGCGGCGCGACGATGCTGGCCAGCGCCGACAGCGGGCTGCGGCCGGGGCGGATGACCAGCGCCTCCCACGGCGTGCCGGAGCGCTTGAGCACGGGCACCAGGCCCGCGCGCACGAACGACGACTTGCCCGTGCCGGACGGGCCCACCACGGCCAGCAGCGGCCGGTCGTTGATGCGGTTCACCAGCGCGGCGATTTCACGGGTGCGGCCGAAGAAGCGGTCCGCGTCCGCCTCCTGGAAGGAGCTGAGGCCCGCGTACGGGCTCTCGTCCACGCGCAGCTCGCGGCTCATGCGGCCGGGCAGGAAGGGCTCCAGCGCGCGCAGCAGCGAGGACGCGTCCGGGTAGCGGTCCTCCTTGCGCTTGAGCAGGCAGCGGTCCACGACGGCCGCCAGCTCCTGCGGCACATCCGGCGCCATGGTCCTGAGCAGCGGCATGGGCTCGTCCAGCATGCCCGTGACCATCAGCTGCGGACCGCGCAGCGGATCCAACGGGTGCTTGCCGGCGAGCATGCGGAACAGCATCAACCCCACGGCCCAGATGTCCGTGCGGTTGTCCACGGCGACTCCGATGCCCCACTGCTCCGGGGACATGAAGGCCATGGTGCCCATGATGGCGCCCTTGCGGGTGAGGTTGGACACGTCCTCGCCCATGCCCTCCACCGAGTGCAGCCGCGGCTGAGCCTGGGGGCCGCCCGCGGGCGCCTCCACGGGCTCGTCGCCCTGAAGCACCTTGGCGATGCCGAAGTCGAGCACCTTGATGGCGCCCGAGTCCGTCACCACGATGTTCTCCGGCTTGAGGTCGCGGTGGACGATGCCCTGCTCGTGGGCGCACTCCAGCGCCCGCACCACCGGCACCATCAGCTCCACCGCGCGCGCGGGCGGCAAGCGCTGGTTGCCCAGCACCTTCGTCAGCGGCTTGCCCTGCAGGTACTCCAGCACCATGAACGGGCCGCCGGGGAACTCGCCGACCTCGTAGATGATGACGATGTTCTCGTGGCTGCACCGCGCCGTGGCCCGCGCCTCCAGGATGAAGCGCCGGGTGATGTCGGCGTCCTCGCTGTGCAGGAACTTGATGGCCACGCGGCGTCCCAGTCGCACGTCGCGCGCGAGGAACACCGTGCCCATGCCGCCGGAGCCCAGCTCGCGGATGAGCTCGTAGTGCTGCAGGCGCATGCCCGGGCGCAGCGCGTGTCCCTGGATGGAGGGACTGGTGTTGTTGCCGGTGTCACCGGTGCCACCCGTGCCCGGACGCGACGGCCCGTCCCACGTGGACGAGGACCCGGTGTTGGAACGTGACGGCGGCTCCACGGGCGCTGGAGCGGCTCCAAAGAGCGACTCCACGTCCGCGGCCTGTGTCCGGTCCGAAAGGTCCGAGGACACACCCGTTACGCCCACCGCGGGAGGCTCCCGCCGCACGGCACCTGCTTCGTTCTTCATCATGTCCGGCCACTTTTCCCGCGACGCATTCACAGCCATGGCGCGACCCGGACACCTCCGCCCGGTGCATCCATGCACTGGCTACAGCCCCCCGGCCCTGCCACCACGGGCCGAAATCATACACGGACACTGAATCGCGGACACTTCACGCCCCTGCGTCAGAGGCGTGTCTGTTTTGACCTTGGGGGGCAGGAAGGCAGACGAGCGCAGGGTGCAACGCCATGTGACATCTGCTCGCACACGCGCGCGGAGAGTCATTGCGTCGCCGCGACACGAAGTGCGTCGGTCTCGTGCGTGTTCCATAACGCAGGGACTGTTCCTGTGACGCGAGCGGTCAGTATCTGGAGTCACCCGAGTGAAAGAAGGCGGCTTTCAGTAAAAATCCAATCAATCTGTTTTACTTGATTGAAACAAGGAATCCATGGTTATTTGGATTCCCATGGTTCCTTCCACTCCGACCCAGACGCCCGCATCCGGTCCTTCGCGAGCACGGGGTGTCCCCTGGGTATGGGCGGGTGCGGGCCTGGTGGCCGTGTTGGCGGCCGTGGGGTTGATGTGGCGTGGCGGTGACGACGCGCAGGCGCCAGCGGCGGTGGCGGCCCCCGTTAAAGCCACACAGTCCCGAGGCTCGCAAGGTGGGAGTACGGGCGGGGGAGCGATGGCGGCTGGCGTGGAGGAGGCGGAGGCCGCGGAGCGCCGCTTCTCGGACCAGACGTGCTTCCCGGAGCTGGCGCGCTTCAACGACGGCGTGACGCTGGAGACGTTCCGTGATTGGGCCGCGCCGCTGCTCGCGTCGAAGGATCCGCTCGTCCGCGACTACCTGAAGTCGAAGCTCGCGGAGCTGATTGGCGACGACGCGAAGAAGGCGGGGCAGGTGGTGGACTGGGCCCGGGACGCGCAGGGCGCGGCGTTCCAGGTGTTGCTGTCCGGGCTGCGTGAGTCGGACGCGGTGCAGAAGCCGCAGGTCGCCGCACGGCTGCTGGAGGCGGGGTTGGACAAGGGGCTGCCCATCGAGCGGCGCGCGGGCATGCTCTCCGCGCTCGACACGCAGAAGCACCTGACGCCGGACGCGATGGACCGGATGGCGGACTTCGCGCGCGACCCGGCGTCCACCGAGGCGGGCTGGGCCGCCACGCGCACGCTGGGCCGCGTGATGGCGCGCGAGTCGGAGAACCTGGGCGACGCGTCGCCGTACCTCGACCGGCTCATCACCATCGCCACGGACGCGCCGGACGAGCAGATCCGCCACCTGGCGCAGACGGCGCCGCTGCACAACTCACCCGTGCTGGACGCGAAGGCCACGGCCCGCTTCGAGCGCATCCTGCGCAGCGAGGGCAACGAGGACGGCCGAGACGCGGCGGCGCAGGTGTTGGCCATGTCCTCCGACAAGGAGAACGTGCTGAAGACGTTCACGGACGCCTTCCAGCGCGAGCAGTCGGTGTGCGTGCGCTGGGCGCTGTTCCGGTTCTCCGCGCGCGTCGCGGGCCGGGACGCCCTGCCGGTGATGGCGAACATGGCGACCGTGGATCCGCGCTTCCAGCCGCTCTACGGCATCTTCGAGACGCTCTACGCCCAGGGCAACGTCGACTTCATCCGCGTCTGGAACGAGCTGCCGGACCAGAACCCCTTCGGCTGCATGGACCGCCACAACTAGGAGCCCCCGGCATGCCCCGCTACCTCCAAGGTCTTCGCGCGCTCGGGGGCCTGACGCTGATGTTCGCGTCCCCGGTCGTCACCGCTCAGTCCACGCCCTCCGCCGCGAAGCCCGTGCTGCAGGGAGAGAGCTGTTCGGTCCGTGGGTTGATGGATCAGCTCCGCCAGGGAATGGGCTCCAGCTCCAAGGCCTACCGCGACTATCTCCAGTCCGTGCTGCGCGAGGCCGCCGTGTCGTTGCCCTCTGGCGAACTGCACGCGGCGTTCGACCGGGAGACGGACCCGGCGATGGTGGAGCAGCTGGCCGCGGCGCTGGTGGCGCGCAGCGAGCGCGAGGCGGAGAAGGACGCCATCCAGACCGTGGCCCGCCGCGCGCTGGAGGACCGTGACCCGTCCGTCCGCGCCGCCACCGTCCGCGCCATGCGCCGCACCGGCGCGCTGGAGAAGACGGGGGACATGTACGAGCGGCTCATGCGCGACGGCTCGCCGGAGGTCCGCATGGAGGCGGCGAAGAACCTCATCGAGGACAACGAGCACGTCTATTCCGCCCATCACGGCCCGGCCACGGACATGGCGGTGAACGCGGCGACGGCGTCCACGGATCCGAAGGTGACGGCGAAGATTCTGGAGTCCCTGGACACGCGCAAGATGGGGCCGGAGGCGGGGCAGAAGCTGCTCGGGATGCTGGGCCACGAGAGCGCGGACGTGCGGCGCTCGGCGGCGCTCGCACTGGGCAGCGTGCCGGCGGCGCAGATGGGGCCTGCGCGCGAGGCGCTGGTAGGCATGTATCGGGGCGAGCGGGACACGGGAGTGCGCAAGGCGCTGGTGCAGGGCATCGCGGAGCTGGGCTTCGCGGACGCCGTGCCGGAGCTGCGCAAGCTGCGGAGCGTGGACCCCGGCATGGCGCCGGAGATCGACGCGTGGATCCGCGCCCTGGAATCAGGCGTTCAGGAGTGGGGCCTGCTCTTGAGAGAGAAGCAGCGGCAGCAACAGGTCCGTTGAGCGGCACCTCATGGGGCCGGACCCGCCGGCCCGAAAGGAACACCCCCGATGCGTCACATGAAGAAGAAGGCCTTCGCGGCCATCCTGGCCCTCGCGCTTCCCTCGGTCGCGGCTGCGTACTCGTACACCGTGAAGTCGCCCTTCCCGGGCACCGTCACGGCGACGACGAACTACTCCAGCGGCACGTTCCACGGCGCGGTGGACATCTCCAGCGGTCGTTGCAACTACTGGGGCGTGGAGACGGGCGTGGTGGCGTCCCTGTCCTGGAACGTGACCATCCGCACCTCTGGCGTCTATTGCAACGGCACGGGCAGCGGCACGCAGAACGAGGCGAAGCACGCCTTTTCCAACGGCAAGACGTTCCGCCTGTGGCACTTCATCAAGACGTCGGACTCGTTCGACCGTACGTGCAACCGCTGCCAGGTGGGCAACGAGGGCGGTACGGGCAACGCCACGGGTGCCCACGTCCATATGCAGTATGACCAGTCCGGCAGCAACCTGACCGGCTGGTACTCCGGCTACACCACCAAGGGTGAGGCCGTGGACCGCGCGGAGACCATCGGCGTGCTGCAGTAGTTTCGACGTGCCCGCCGGAGGCGGAGCGTCGTGGGGCGCTCCGTCTCCAGTGGTGTTGGGCAATCAGTAGCAGAAGCTGTTGCAGTACGGCGCGCCGCTGGGCTGGGTGCAGCAGGTCTGGCCGTTGGAACACGTGCCGTTGATGCAGGCAGGGCGGCAGAGCCCCTCATCGCCCGGGCCGTTGTAGGCACAGACGGTGGTGCCAGGGCAGGCGCCGGTGCCGGCTTCGCACGCGAGGCCCTGCTCCTGCGAACCGAGCTCTACGTCCGCGTCGGTGCTACCGCCGCAAGCCGAGAGACCGACAACGCAAAACGCAGCAACCGCCAGGGAACGCCACATGGATGCCTCCAGGAGTCAGGTGAGACTGCTGGAGGATATAGGCATCGCGGCTGGAGCGTGCGCCACCCGCGTGGATGCGGCGATACAGAACTGCGCGGCCCAGTACAGCAGCATGACGGCGTAGCCCAGGCCGGGCAGGGGCGTGACGAAGAGCCGGATGGAGAGCAGCCCATCGCTGGCGGAGAACAGCAGCGCGCCCAGGAATGCCAGCCATTGCTCATGCCGGGGAAGCTCCGGAGCGCTCATCATGGCCGCCGCGCGCCAGCCCATGGAGCAGATGACGGCGACATAGGCCGTCACCGGCGGCGCCATCCCGCCCAGGCCCGGCCACAGCGCCACGGTGGCGCCCACCGCCAGGAGCAGGAATGGCAGGGCCCGAAGCAGGGCCAGGCGCCGCGTCACGGAGACGAACGCGGCGGTGTAGCCCACGTGGGCCAATAGGAAGGCACCCAGGCCCGGAAGGAACAGGTCCGGGCTCACCTCCAGCAGCACGTCACCGAGCAGCGACAGCGCCAGCCCCGCGAAGATGAATCGCGCATAGCGCCCCCGCGCGGGCCACAGCCACAGCAGCAGGCACACCATGGGCAGCGCCTTGGTGACGAGCCGCGCCTCCCGAGGCCCCACGTCCATGACGAAGAGGAAGCCCACCGCGCTCGCGAGGCTCGCCGCCGCCAGGAGCTTCGTCCCACCTGTCCACGACTCGCGCATGGGGCGGCACCTTAATCCTTTGCATCAACGACATGGGACGGGACTCAGGTGAGTGCGCTCCATGTCTCCAGGGCTCGCGGACAGGTCAAGAAAGACTCGATTGCGTGAAGAATGTTTCCAGTAATTCCTTCCATCACGCAGCCCCGCTGAAGCATACGGACGTCCAGCGGCCCGGGCTGAAGCTTTGCCAGCCGGCCGCTGTTCCAATTCAAAGGGAGAATTCCATGCGTCTGCCATTCGCAGGTTCGCTTGTGTTCGCCGCGTTGATCAGCTGTTCCTCGCCACCACTGGAAGAAAGTGGGCCGGCCCCCGCGAACTCGCGCGCGGGTCTGACTTCACCGCAGCCTCAATTGCTTGCGTCCGCAACCAACACTCCCTCGGACGGACTGGCCTATGTGACCCTCACCGTCACGCCGCGCGACGTGAATGGTGAACCCCTGGGAACGGGACTCCATGTGGAGGTCCTGAGCAGTGATGGATCGGTCACGCTGGGCGGCACGGGGACCTCCGCCTGCACCGTGAACACGCCGGGCGCGACATGCCTCACGGCGGTGGACTCCGGCGCGGGGAGCTACGTCGTCACCGCGCGCAGCTCCACGGCGCTGACCGTGCCCACCACGTTCTCCGCCACCGTCACGGACGGCAGCGGCACGACCACGCTGCCGGACACGGCCTCCGTCACGTTCGACTCGGCGCTGTTCAATGGCAGCGCGGGCACCACCATCACCACTGGCACCGTCACGGTCACCTCCGGCAACGCGGGCGGCCGGAACCTCTACATCACCGGCGGCACCGTCACGTTCGACGCCAGCACGGTGGGCCAGACCTTCGGCGACGTCTTCATCACGGGCGGCACCGTGACGCACCTCCAGGCCACCAACGCCGCCATGTTCAAGCTGGACGTGCTCATGGGCTCCTGGAACCTGCTGGGTGGTGCGATCAACACCACCAACAAGGGCTACGGCATGACCTGCTTCGCCAATGGGTCCTGCAGTGGCAACGGCCTGGTCAGCTTCAGCCCCAATGGCGTGCCGTCGGCATCGCTCGCGGGCACCAGCAAGTTGTACGGCGCCAGCCACGGCGGCATGGGCTCCGGCAACTACCGCATGAACATCTCGCAGGCGAACAACAACCAGGCGGGCAACGCGGGGACGACCTACGGCGACTACCGCGACCCGAAGTTCCCCGGCGCCACCAATGACACGTACTCGGGCACCCACGGAGGTGGCGTGGTGCGCATCACGTCCACCGGGCCCTGCGTGCTGGGTGGTTCGGCCACTGTCGCGGCGTCCGCGTCGTTCAATGCGGCGGGCGGCTCCATCAACCTCCGCTGTGGTGCCATCGTCTCCACGGGCTGGACGGGAACCCTCATCGCGGACGGCGGCCAGGGCGCGGGGAACTCCTCCATCCCGCTGGGCGCGGGCGGTGGTGGCCGCATCGCCCTGGTCAGCACCGGTGATGCCGCGACGATGACGGGCGCGGTGAGCTACCCGCCCGTGAACCTCACTGCCCGGGTCCACGCTTTCGGCGGCGCTCCGGCCAACTCCAGCTACGTGGTGGGCGCCGGTGGCGCGGGCACCATCTTCCTGAAGCACAGCGGGCTGACCTACGGCGACCTCATCATCGCGAACAACTCGCCCGCGCATTACCAGAACGAGGGCACCACCCGGCTCCCCGCGCTGGCCGGCACCGTCACGGCGAACGTCACCGCGGGCGCTACCTCCATCCCCGTCTCCGTCGCCAGCACCATGTTCAACGCGACCTACTACGAGAACGCGGGTGCGCCGCTGAACTTCAACCCCGCGCTCACCCAGGTCACGACCCCGTCGTCCTCCGCCATCTACAACGGCGTGTTCGCGGGCGGCTGGCTGCGGCCGGACATCACCGCCGCGGGCGGTGCGCTGCTGGATCCGTCCAACCTGGTGAGCGTCACCACCAACGCAGTGGGCACCCTGACGACGAGCGTCGTGCCCGCCGGCGTCGCGTCCGGCGCGTTCTTCCGCAGCGTGGATGTGCTGGACCACCTGGACGTGCTCGGCAACGCCATCCTGGAGACCAACGGCGACATCCACGTCGTGTCCGGCAACACGACGAACTCCGGCGCGCCCACGATGACCGTGAATGGACTGGTGCTCTTCGACACGACAAGCGGCAGGACGGGCCGCATCGAGTACGCGGCCGGCGCGGTGAACGTCGTGCAGTCCACGCAGGCCATGCCGCCCCTTGGAGGCGGGACGCTTGTCGCGGACAACGTGACGGTGTCCGCGGGCTCGGTGACCGTGCCCGCCATCATCGCGTCCGGTGACGTGACTTTGAGCGGCGGCACGCTGGTCACCAACTCGCTCCAGGCGGCGCGCTACGCGCAGAGCGCGGGCACCCTCAAGCACTACCTGCCGCTGTTCAAGACGTCGCCGGCCGCCGCGCAGGTGTCCAGCCTCCAGATGACGCTCGCGGGGACCTTCAGCCTCACGGGTGGCGCTGTCGACGTCGCGGGCCTGGGCTACCCGGCGGCGATGGATGCCCAGGGCGCGCCGCAGACCCTGTGGGGCTTTGGCGCGACGGGGCCCTCATCCGCGACTGGATCGTCGGGTGGTTACGGCGCGGGGCATGGCGGTGTCGGTGGTGGGTACGCGGCCGGCGCGGTCCGGGGCATGGTCTACGACGACTACCGCGACCCCCGGTATCCGGGCGGAGCGGGAACCACGGTCGGTGCCTCGCCGTCGTACCTGGGCTTCCGGAGCCCTGGCGGTGGTGTCTTCCGGCTCAATGCCACTGGCGTCTGCACGCTGGGCGGGACCTCCCTCATCAAGGCGGGCGCGGTGACCACGGGCGCCCAGTACGGCGCGGCGGGTGGTTCCATCTCCCTGCGCTGCGGCGGCTTCGACACCACGGGCTGGAACGGCACCCTCACTGCCAACGGGGCGAATGCGTACAACTCCAGCTCGGTCGGCTCCACGCGCGCGGGTGGTGGCGGGCGTATCGCGATGGTGAGCACGGGGGATGCTTCCAGTTTCGTGGGGGCCATTGGCTATCCGTACCCCTCGACCAGCGCGCAGCTCCAGGCGCGTGGCGGCACGGGCATCAACGCCACGTACACCGACGGTGGCGCGGGCACGGTGTTCCTCAAGCACAGCGGCGTGGCGTACGGCCAGTTGATCATCAACAACAACAACCAGACGCACTACGCCACGGGCGGCTACACCCCGTTCGTCTCCATCGCGGGCACGGTCAGCAGCGCGGCCAATGCCGGTGACACGTCGCTCAGCGTCAACATCAGCAGCACGCCGCTCCACAACTCGGCCGCCTTCAACCAGCTGCTCGCTGGCATGTGGCTGCGTCCTGACACCAGCGTGAACAGCGGCACGCTGCCCGCGGACAACCTGGTCACGGTCGCCGGCAACACCTTCGTCAGCACCACGCAGTCGCAGTTGACGACGTCGCCCCTCCTGGCCCCGGTGGCCGCGGGCGCGAGCTTCAAGAGCGCCGACCTCTTCGACGTCTACAACGTCGTGGGTGGGGCCATCACCCAGACGAACGGCGACCTGTACGTCGTTCCGTAGCCGCTTCCTCCGGCCCGCCGCGCGACAGGGGTGGCGGGCCGGGGATGTACGTTTAACTCGGCTTAATTCAATTCGGGTGCGGCTCCGCGTGACTTGGGGAAACGACGTTTTCGTCCCCGAGGCCGCTCCCGATGATTCAGTTCTCGCGCTTCCTGCCCCTGGCCGTACCTCCTCGCCCGGAGCCCCCGCCCGCTCCGGCTGGGAGGGGCCCCACGCTCCAGCCCGCGCCCCGTCCGCAGCCGTTCGGGTCGACGTCCACGTTCGACGCCACGCCCGCGCCCGCGAGCAACCTGCACACGGAGCGGCTGGGAGACGGCAGCGCCAACTGCCTGGAGAAGGCGATGGGGCTGGCGCGGCCGGGGGACTCCATCGTCCTCATGCGTGACGCGAGCGACGGCGTGGGCCACGCCCTGGTGCGCAAGCCGGACGGCTCCGTGGTGGACCCCAACCACCCCACGGTGCGCTACGAGACGCTGGGCCAGTGGCAGGCGACGCACCCGCGCTACTCGCAGCCTGTCCCGGTGCCCGCGGGCAAGATGCAGCAGGTCCTCTCCACGCCTCCGGGGCCTCAGCGTGAAGCCCTCATCCAGAAGCTGGGGCTGTCTGGCGTGGCGGACCGCCAGGTGGCTGACGGCGAGCGCTGGGTCTTGCCGAACGGCAACATGAACATCCGGAGTGGGCCGGGCGTGACCTTCGACGACATCGGGGACCTGACGGCGGGCGACAAGCTGAAGGTGATTGGCCAGAACGAGGATTCGTCCTGGCTGAACGTGGAACTGGAGAACGGAACCCAGGCCTGGGTGAAGGCGTCCCTGGTCAAGGAAGAGGTCGTCCCGCCGCCGCCCTATGAGTCCCCCTTCCCCCAATGGATGGCGGACGGCACGCGCCCGCCCGATATCGAGATGCACGTGTGGAACGCGCTGCCGAAGGAGAGCCGCGCGGAGATCATCCAGACCGCCCGCGAGAAGGTGGTGGCGGAGAACTGGCCGATGCCGGAGTTCGACGTCAACGGCCCGCCGCCGCCCTCCTTCAGCTCCATGGCGTGGAGCCACCTGCCCTCGGAGAGCAAGCAGGCCATCTTCCAGCAGGAATGGCAGGCCGCCGTGAGCGAGCAGACCCAGAAGCTCTTCAGTGGTGTGCAATCCGGAGGCGAGGTGCTGGAGCACTCCTTCCTCGGCACGGACAGCACGCTGGGCCGTGGCAAGGTGGGCGAGTGGCGTGAGTTCGCGGTGAATCCCGACTCCGCCGCGCAGTACCTCAACCTCAACTCGATGCTGGGCGACGGCTGGCCCAGGGTCCACAACAACCTGTGCGGCCCACTGGCCGTGGGTGCGTCGATGGGGCTGTTGCCCCAGGAGGCGTTGACCCTCTTCGCGGCCTCCAGCGACACGAACGAGGGCTGGCTCAAAACCGGGGACCCGACCGGCAAGGACGACCTGATACCGATGTACGCGGCCGAGAACTGGACCACGGACTACACGTCGGGAAACCCGCTGTCAGAGGAGGACTTCGCGCGGTTCCTCGCCGACGGCAAGTCACTGGTCGCGTTGGTCAACATCAACCCGGACGGCGCGGATGGAATGCTGCGCGCCGGGGGCACGGCGTACTTCGTGAACGTCCGCGCGGTGGAGGAGAATGGCAACGGCGACTGGATGGTGCGCGTCTACAATCCCTACCAGAACCGCGAGGAGGTCTACTCGTGGAAGGACTTCAAGGCTTCGTGGACGCAGACCGAGGGCAATAACGCCTACGGCCTGCTTATCGCCACGCCGCCCCCGCCGGACGCCGCGACGTCTCCCTAACCCGGCGGCGGCGCCCCCAGCACCACCGCGGTGCGGCCCCGGCGCTGCTCGCGGACCCACTGCTTGGAGGAGTGGAGCTTGCGCAGCACGCCTCGCAGCGAGGGCTGCTGGCTGGCCATGAGCAGCAGATAGCTCCACACGGAGCTGCCCCGGCGGTTCAGCAGCGAATGGGCGAACTGCGTCGCGTCCTGGTTCACGTAGTTGGGGACGTTCTCGAACCACTCGGAGCTGCTGCGCGCCGCCAGCTGGATGGCCAGCAGGGAGGCGCGCCGCTCCTCGTCATACGCCTCCAGCGCGGTGGGCACGTCCGGCTGCGTTCGCAGCTGCCGCGCCAGCCCGATGGCGTCCTGCATGGCCAGCTTCGTCCCGGAGCCGATGGAGAAGTGCGTGGTGTGCGCGGCGTCCCCCATGAGCACCACGTTGTCGTGGTACCAGCGCTCGTTGGTGAGGCGCTTGAAGTTGAGCCACGGCGCCCGGCCCATGCCCTTCAGCTGGTTGAACAGCGACTTGCCCTGGAGCCGGCTCTGGAAGATGCCCTCCAGCTTCCGGAGCGTTTCATCCGGTCCCAGCGCGTCGAAGCCCAACGCCTTCCAGGTCGTCTCCTGGCACTCCACGATGCAGGTGCTGGTCTCACTGTTGAAACGGTAGCCGTGGAACCAGAGCCAGCCGGCGGGCGTCTCCTCGAAGGCGAAGGTGAAGGCGTCGAACACCTTGTCGGTGCCCAGCCAGATGTACTTGTTGCGTCCCTCCTCCACGTGCGTCTGGAAGTGATGGGCGTGGCGCTGGCGCAGCCGGCTGTTGACGCCGTCACAGGCGACGACGAGGTCCGCGTCCATGAACGCGGAGAGGTCCGTGACGTCGTGCTCGAAGCGGACGTCCACGCCCAGCCCCCTCGCCCGGCGGATGAGGATGTCCAGCAGCCGGTCCCGTCCCAGCGCGAAGCCATAGCCGCCAATGTGCGTCGCGTACCGGCCTCGCAGGTGCACCTCCTGCGTGTCCCAGCGCGCCGCGGCCTGGGCGATTCTCTGCGCGCTCACCGGGTCGTTGCGGAAGAGGTCGTCCAGCAGGTCATCCCAGAACACGACGCCCCAGCCATACGTCATGCCCTGGGGGTTGCGCTCGACGACGGTGACGTCGTGCCTCGGGTTGGACAGCTTCGCCAGGATCGAGAAATAGAGCCCGGCAGGGCCTCCGCCAACACAGACCATCTTCATCGAATCCCCCCAGCGCGCGAACGGCCCGGATGCTACCGGCCTGTCAGGGAAATCGACGCTGGTCGGAAGCGCTGTCTGTCGTTGCAGGCAGGACAGAAGGGCTGGGGGACGATTCAGGAGCGGACGGTGCGGCGGCCTGTCAGGGCATCGCCGCCCGGGCTCAGTGCCCGCGCACCGCGAAGATGGGATGGGCGAGCTCCCGGGGGAAGTAATTGATGGTCCCGAACTCGTCCCCCAGCTGGTCTCCGCCCACGGCCAGGGGATTGCCGTAGACGTTGCTCAGCATGTTCGCTTCCCGGGAAGTCCTCGTCAGCAGCGGGAGGTAGGGATGCTCCTCCTTGTAGACCGGGACGCACAGGTCATCGTCATAGCGGCGGATGTAATTGATGATCCACAGCCGGTTCATGCGCAGGGAGTAGACGGCATTGCGCCGCGGGTAGCCCGCGTCTTCATGGGACGTGAACTCGGCGATGTCCGGTTCGATGAGGTGCGCGTCGTGGCTCTTGTCCGCTTCGATGTTGCTTGGGTATTCCTTCAGGTGGAAGAGGAACAGGATGTCCGGCTGGGTTCCGGAGACGTCGTAGACCAGGTGGCAGTGGAAGAGGTCCGCGCGACTGAAGGTGACGGCGCACTTCGTCCAGAGGTGATTGCCGCTCTCCGCCCCGGCCTTCACCGCCTGGAAGAGGCTCACCACGAACGCTTCGATCTTCGGCTGCTTGAACAGGCGCCACTCGGTGCCGACCTTCGCGCCCCACTTGGAGATGTGATTCGCGACGGTCCTCTGCTGGCTGTCCTTCTGCCGGAGCCCCGCGGGGTTGCGCTGGGGTGGGCTGCGATTGCCATCCGCCTCCTGGTCCAGCGCGATGTCGGTGACGACCGTGCTGTGCGCCCCTCCCGCGAGCAGCGCGCAGACCGCGCCAACGTTCGCGTTGCTCAGGGCAGCCGTCAGCTCCGCGGGCGGCTTCGGTGGCGTCACCACGTGGACGTAGGCGCTGCTCGTGGACTGCTGCTTCAACAACCGGACGGTGGCTTCCTCGGCCATGGTGTGTCTTCCCTGAAAGGTGAAACGCGCATCATACTCCGAGTGAAGAGGATTTCCGGCCCGCGCGGCGGCGTCTCGCGCCCACGGACCCCGGGGGCAGGTGGAGGTGCTCGTCCAGGAACGCGAGGAAGGCCGCGAGCCGGCGGCCCGGTTCGCGCCCGGCGGTGTGGACCGCGTGCAGGTCGATGTCCGGCAGCGTGAAGCGGTCCAGCGCGGACACCAGGTGGCCGGAGGCGAGCAGGGCCTCCACGTCCCAGGTGGACTTGAGGATGACGCCCGCGCCCGCCAGGGCCCAGTCCTTCAGCACGCCGCCGTCATTGGCGGTCCGGTCCCCGGACACGCGCACGTGGAAGACGCGGCCGTCCTCGTCGCGGAACGCCCAGCTCGTCTGCGGCGCGCCCGGACGCGCGAGCACCAGGCAGTTGTGGCGCGTCAGGTCCGCGGGCTTGCGAGGCGGCGGGTTGCGGGCCCAGTACGCAGGCGCCGCGCACACCACGCGCCGGCCGGAGACGATGCGCCTCGCCGTCAGCCGAGAGTCCGCCAGCGGCCCGAAGCGCAGCGCCACGTCGATGCCCTCCTCGATGAGGTCCAGCACTCCGTCACTCAGCACCAGCTCCACGCGCACCCCCGGATGGAGCTGGAGGAATGCGTCCACCAGCGGGGCCACCCGCGCGCGGCCGAAGTCGTTGGTGGCGGTGACGCGCAGGAGGCCGGTGAGGGGACCTTCGCGCCCGCCCACTCCCGCCTCGCTCTCCGCCAGGTCGGTGAGGATGCGCTGACAGTCCGCGCGGTAGCCCTCGCCCTCGGGGGTCAGCGACAGTCGCCGTGTGGACCGGGCGAGCAGCCGCACTCCCAGCCGTGCCTCCATGCGCTGGAGTCCCAGCGTCACCGTGGAAGGCGCCACGCCCCGGGCACGCGCGACGGCGGACAAGCTGCCCCGCCGGGCGATGTCGAGGAACAGCTCCATCTCGTCGAAGCGATCCATTGTTCGAAACTATCGAATGCTGGTTTGCGTGGCGTGGCCATTGTTTCGGAGGCTCGCGGACCGCATACCCAGGAGCCTTCAGCCGTACTCCTCTTTTCCCAGGACACCCCATGCGCATCGAACTCACTGGAAGGACTGCCCTCGTCACCGGCTCCACGGCCGGAATCGGCCTGGCCACGGCGAAGGGGCTGGCGGCGGCGGGCGCCACGGTCATCGTCAACGGCCGCACGCAGGCGGCGGTGGACCGGGCCATCGCGGCGGTGCGCGAGGCGGCCCCCGGCGCCACGGTGAAGGGCTTCGCGGGCGACCTGAGCACGGGGGAGGCCACCACGGCGCTCGTCGCGGCGCACCCCCACTGCGACATCCTCATCAACAACCTGGGCATCTTCGGACCGAAGGACTTCTTCGATGTGACCGATGAGGACTGGAGCCACTTCTTCGAGGCGAACGTGCTGTCCGGCGTGCGGCTGTCGCGCGCGTACCTGCCGGGGATGCAGAAGCAGGGCTGGGGCCGCGTGGTGTTCGTCTCGTCCGAGTCCGCGCTGAACATCCCCACGGAGATGATCCACTACGGCGTCACCAAGACGGCGCAGCTGTCCGTCGCGCGCGGCCTGGCCAAGCGCATGGCGGGGACGGGCGTCACGGTCAACTCCGTGCTGCCGGGGCCCACCCTCTCCGAGGGTGTCCGCACGATGTTCCGCGAGGAGCACGAGAAGTCGGGCCGGTCCTTCGAGGACCTCGCCGTGGACTTCATCCAGGCGAACCGGCCCAGCTCCATCCTCCGCCGCCCGTCCAGCGTGGAGGAGGTGGCGAACATGATTGTCTACGTCGCGTCACCCCAGGCCTCCGCCACCACCGGCGCCGCGCTGCGGGTCGACGGGGGCGTGGTGGACTCCATCGCCTGAGCGCGACGAAAAAGGGCCCCTCCGGTCGCGGAGCCGGCGGTGGGGCGTCGCGTGTGCAACAGTGCGGGCAGCCGGTGGGGTTCAGGGACGGGCAGCTCTGGCGATAGTCCATCGCATCCCGCCCTGCGGCTGATTATGCCTGGGGACTCGACTCCCCGGGTGGGACCCCCAGGACTTCATGCCCAGCACACCCCATCACGACCCCGCGCCATCCCCTTCGTTGAGCGCGGTGGGACGCGCGTTACCTCCGCACTACGCCAGCCAGGAACAGCTCATCGCGGCGCTGCGCGACCTGTGGGCGACGAAGCACTTCAACCTGGAGCGGCTGGAGGACCTGCACCGCAACGTGCAGGTAGGCGGCCGGCACCTGGCGCTTCCGCTGGAGGAGTACCCGGCGCTCGCGACGTTCCAGCAGCGCAACGACGCGTGGATCCGCGTGGCCACGGAGCTGTCGGAGCAGGTGGCGCGCGAGGCGCTGTCGCGCGCGGGGCTCACGCCGAAGGACGTGGACCACGTCTTCTTCGTGACGGTGACGGGCATCGCCACGCCCAGCGTGGACGCGCGGCTGGTCAACCGGATGGGCCTGCGCGAGGACGTGAAGCGCACGCCCATCTTCGGCCTGGGCTGCGTGGCGGGCGCGGCGGGCCTGGCGCGAGCGTCGGACTACCTGCGCGCGTTTCCCAAGCAGACGGCGCTGCTCATCGCCACGGAGCTGTGCTCGCTCACGCTCCAGCGCGAGGACCTGTCCATCCCCAACATCATCGCCTCCGGCCTCTTCGGGGACGGCGCGGCGTGCGTGGTGCTGCGGGGCGCGGAGGCCCAGGCCACGGGCCCGCGCGTGGTGGGCTCGCGGTCGGTGTTCTACCCGGACACGGAACGGGTGATGGGCTGGGACGTGGTGGACACGGGCTTCAAGGTGGTGCTGTCCGCGAAGGTGCCGCAGTTGGTGAAGGAGCACATCCGGGGCAATGTGGATGGCTTCCTGGCGGAGCACGGGCTGACCCGCAAGGACGTGAAGCACTGGGTGGCGCACACCGGTGGTCCCAAGGTGCTGGAGGGCTTCGAGTCCGCGCTGGAGCTGGAGTCCGGCGCGCTGGAGCGTTCGTGGAACTCGCTGCGGCAGGTGGGCAACCTGTCCAGCGCGTCGGTGCTCTTCGTGCTGGGTGAGACGCTGGAGGAGGCGGACGCGAAGCCGGGCGACTGGGGCGTGGTGATGGCCATGGGTCCGGGCTTCTGCGCGGAGATGGTGCTGGTGCGATGGTGACCGGAACGCAGGCGTTGTTCGCGGGCTTCATGGTGCTGCTCGTCGCGGAGCGGCTGTTGGAGCTGGTGCTCTCCAAGCGCAACGCGGGGCTGGCCTTCGCGCAGGGCGGGGTGGAGACGGGGCAGGGGCACTACCGGTTCATGGTCGTGTTCCACACGCTGTTCCTCGTCGCGTGTGTCGCGGAGGTGTTCGGACTCCAGCGCCCCTTCTGGGGTGTGTGGAGTTGGGCGGCGCTGGCGGGCGCGGCGGTGGCGCAGGGGTTGCGGTACTGGGCCATCGGGACGCTGGGCAACCGGTGGAACTCGCGCATCATCGTGGTGCCGGGGCTGGCGCCGGTGACAGGCGGGCCGTACCGGTTCCTGCGTCATCCGAACTACGTGGCGGTCGTGTTGGAGTTGTTCTGCGTGCCGCTCATCCACGGGGCGTGGGTGACGGCGGTCGTGTTCACGGTGGGCAACGCGGCGCTGCTCTACGTGCGCATTCGCGCGGAGGAGGCGGCGCTCGGAGCGATGTACTCCGAGGCCTTCGCCCACCGTCCCCGCTTCATTCCGGAGGTTCGCCGTGGCTGACATCGAGATGGAGGCGGTGGCGGAGATCCGCCGCATCGCCCGGGAGGAGCTGGAGTTCGAGGGCGCGGTGGAGCCCGCGCACGACCTCTTGCGCGACCTGCACCTGGACAGCCTGGGGCTGACGGTGCTGGCGGTGGGCCTGGAGAACCGCTTCCGGGTGCTGCTGTCGGAAGAGGACGCGCAGGGCGTGCGGACGGTGGAGGACCTGGCGCGGCTGGTGGCGGCGCGGGTCGAGGCCGCGAAGCCGGACGTGGGAGTGCATCCGTGAAGGGGCCGCCCCTGCCGGCGCTGAAGCACGCCACGGTGAACGCGATGCTGAAGGCGACGTCGCACACGTCGCTGGGGCTGGTGTTCGTGGACGCCTCCGAGCACGAGACGTCCCTGCCGTGGGCCCAGGTCTACCGGCGGGCGAAGCGCGCGGCGGCGGGGCTGGCGCGGCTGGGCGTGCGTCCGGGAGACCGGGTGGCGCTGCTGTTGCCCACGTCGCCCGCGTTCATGGATGCGTACTTCGGCGCGCTGCTGGCGGGCGCGGTGCCGGTGCCGCTGTATCCGCCAGTGCGGCTGGGGCGGCTGGACGAGTACCACCGCTCGACGGCGCGCATGCTCCAGCTGACGGGCGCGGTGGTGGTGCTGACGGACACGCGCGTGCGGCTGCTCCTGGGGCCGAGCATGGCGTTGGCTCGGCCGAAGCTGGGCTGTCACACGGTGGACGCGGTGCTGCACGGCGACGAGGACCTGGAGGTGGAGGTGGGGCCCGACGCGCTGGGGCTCATCCAGTTCTCCTCTGGCTCGACGGTGGAGCCGAAGCCGGTGGCGCTGACGCACGCGGCGCTGGTGGCGCAGGTGGCGGCGCTGGAGGAGGCGATGCCGGTGGCACCGGGCGTGACGCCGGTGGGCGTGAGCTGGCTGCCGCTGTACCACGACATGGGGCTCATCGGCTGTGTGCTCTCGGCGCTGTACTACCCGGGCAGCCTGGTGCTGATTCCTCCGGAGACGTTCCTGGTGAAGCCGGCGCTGTGGCTGCGCGCGCTGTCGCGGCATCGGGGCTTCGTGTCGCCCGCGCCGAACTTCGCCTATGGGTTGTGTTTGAAGCGGGTGAAGGACGCGGACCTGCAGGGCGTGGACCTGTCCGGGTGGCTGCACGCGCTCAACGGCGCGGAGCCTGTGTCCGCGGACACGCTGCGCCGCTTCTCGGAGCGGTTCGAGAAGTGGGGCTTCTCCGCGCGGGCGCTGCGGCCGGTGTATGGCTTGTCGGAGGCTTCGCTGGCGGTGACGTTCCCGCCTGCGGGCCGGGGGCCGCGCGAGCTGGGCGTGGATTCGGACGCGCTGGCGCGTGAAGGGCAGGCGCGTGATGGGGCACGCACGCTGGTGAGCGTGGGCGCGCCGGTGGCGGGCTTCGAGGTGCAGGTGCGCGGCGAAGACGGCGCGGTGTTGCCGGAGCGCCAGGTGGGTCGTGTGTTCACGAAGGGGCCGTCGGTGATGCGCGGCTACTTCGAGGACGCGGAGGCGACGGCGCGGGCGCTGGTGGAGGAGGGCTGGCTGGACACGGGGGACCTGGGCTTCAGCGCGGACGGGGAGCTGTACCTGACGGGCCGCGCGAAGGACCTGGTCATCATCCGGGGCGCGAACCACGCGCCGCAGGCCTTCGAGGATCCACTGCTCAAGGTGGACGGCGTGCGCACGGGTTGCGCGGTGGCGCTGGGCTTCACGCCCGAGGGCGGCGAGGACGAGGCGTTGCTCATCCTGGCCGAGCGCGCGGAGCGGGGAGCGGACGTGGCCTCGGTGGAGGCGGACATCCGCGCGGCGGTGGTGGAGGCGACGGGTGTGCAGCCACACACGGTGCGCCTGTTGGAGCCGGGGACGCTGCCGCGCACGTCCAGCGGCAAGCTGCGAAGGAGCGAGGCGCTGCGGCGCTATCTGGCCGGAGAGCTGACGGCGCCGAAGAAGGTGGGCGCGGTGGGGCTCGCGGTGGAGATGGCGAAGAGCGCGCTGGCGATGGTGCGCGCGGAGCACGACTCGTGATGTGGCAGGACACGTGAAGCAGCACGACGTGGTCGTGGTGGGCGGAGGCCCGGCCGGTCTCGCGGTGGCCATCACCGCGGCACGGCGCGGGCTGGACACGGTGGTGCTGGAGCGCGCGTCCACGCCCGTGGACAAGGCGTGCGGTGAAGGCCTGATGCCCTCCGGCCTCGCGGCGCTGGAGCGGTTGGGAGCGCTCGCGCACCTGGACCGGAGCGACAGCTCACCGTTCGTCGGCATTCGCTACGTGCAGGAGGACGGCAGCACGGCGGAGGGAAAGCTGCCAGCGCCCGGTGGACTCGGAGTCCGCAGGCTGGCCCTGTCCCATGCACTGGCGACCCGTGCGCGCGAGGTGGGCGTCGACCTGCGCGAGCACACGCATGTCGTGTCGCACGTGCGCACGCCGGACGGGGTGACGCTGGAGACGCCCGTGGGCCGCGTGTCCGCGCGCTTCCTGGTCGCGGCGGACGGCTTGAACTCACCGCTGCGCAAGGCCGAGGACCTGGACGTGGAGCAGGACGTGCCCCGGCGCTATGGACTGCGGCGCCACTTCCGGCGCGTGCCCTGGACACCCTACGTGGAGGTGCACTTCGCCTCCGGCGTCGAGGCGTACGTGACGCCAGCGGGAGCGGAGCGCGTGGGCATCGCGTTCCTCTGGGAGGACGGAACGGTGCCGGGCCGCGTGGGCTTCGACGCGATGCTGGAGCGCTTCCCCCGCCTCGCGGAGAAGCTCACCGGCGCGGAGCCGGACTCCCAGCCACGCGGTGCCGGACCCCTGGCCCGCGTGGCTCGCACGCGCATCGCGGATCGCTTCGCCCTCGTCGGTGATGCCGCCGGCTACGTGGACGCGCTGACAGGCGAAGGACTCACGCTCGCCTTCGCCTGCGCGGAGTCCCTGGGCGCGCTCCTCCCGGACGCACTGGCGAAGGGCGCGGGCCGCGACACGTTGCTGCCCTACGAGCACACCTTCCAGCAGGTGTTCCGCAAGTACGCCTGGACCACGCACGGCCTGTTGATGCTCGCGCGCCGCCCGCGTCTGCGCAGGCCCGTGGTGCGCCTGCTGGGCCGAGCCCCCTGGCTCTTCGAGCGCATCCTCGCCGCAGTGGTGACGTGAACCGCCTGTCAGCTCGTTCCTCTCTCCCACGTCCGCGCGGCGGCCATCGTCCACGGAGCCGCGCATGCACTGGGTCGTCCAGAACAACCTTTTCAACGAGCAGGGCTTCCACACGTTGATGGACGTCCTGGCGCACGGCTCCATCCCGCACACCCTGGTCAAGGTCATCCCGTTCGGAGGCGGCATCGAGCCCGAGGTTCGTCCGTCCGACCCCGTCATCGTGATGGGCTCGCTCTCCCTGACCCGCTACGCGCGCGAGCAGGGTTGGACCCCCGGCGCCTTCATCAACGACCAGTTCGACTACCGCGTCTGGCGGCGGCACCTGGGCCCGTACCTGCTGAACGCAGAGGCCACGGTGCACCGGTTCGCGGACGTGCTTGTGCAGACGGGGCCGTTCTTCATCCGCCCCTGCCTGGACGACAAGGCCTTCTCCGGGATGCTCACGTCCTGGGACGCGTTCACCCACTGGCGCGAGCAGGTCCTGAAGCTCGACACGTACGCGACGGTCACCGCCGACACGCCGGTGGCCGTCAGCGCGCCCAGGCGCATCCAACGCGAGTACCGCATGGTCGTCGTGGACGGCCGGGTCATCACCGGTTCGCTCTACAAGCTGGGGGACCGCGTGGTGGCCTCGTCCCAGGTGGAGCCGGAGGTCCATGACTTCGCGCAGCGCATGGCGGAGACCTGGGGCCCGGACCGCGCCTACGCGCTCGACGTCTTCATGCACGAGGGCGAGTTGTTCATCGGTGAGTTCAACAACCTGAACTCGGCCGGCTTCTATGCCTACGACGTCGGCAAGATGGTGGCCGCCGTGGAGGCCATGCGGTTCTGAGCGTGCCGGACCTTCCGGGAGCGTGGCTGCTCCCGGAAAGCCCGGACCCCTGGAACCCGGACGCGGATCCGCACGGCCTGGCCCTTGTTCCACCGTCGCGCGCCGGGGACACTCGTCCCCATGGCATCTGGCCCCGCGGCTTCGCGTCCCTGGTTCGCGTTCTCCCTCGACCTGGCTCCGGCCGCGGCGAGCCGGCACCTGCACGGCCTGCCCCCCGTGCCCGACTTCCCCGAGGGCGAGCTCGCCGAGGCCCTGGACGTGGACGTCGTCTATGACGTGCACGTGCCCAACTGGGGCGGCCGGGTCGCACGCCTGGTGGATGCTCCCGGACACCGGCTGTCCGGGCGCCTGCGCCCCGTCGCCACCGAGTCCTGGCCCGTCCTCGCCCGTCTGGAGACCGCGCTCGCCCTGGCCACCGAGGAGCGTCCCGTGAAGGTGCGCACCGCCTCCGGCACCGTGGTGGACGCCCACGCCTTCACCCCCGCCGAGCGCAGCGCCTCCACGCAGGGGCCCGTCAGCGAGGCCTTCCTGATCACCCTCGCCGTCGCCGCCGAGCGCGCCCGCCTGCCTGCCGCCGTCGTCGAAAAACTCCAGGCCGAAGCCCGCATCGTCCATGCCGTCCAGCACGCCCGGCCCGACGGACACCGCCCTCCGCCCCCCTCCAAGTCCGGCATTAAGTGACAGCCGGGTCCAGCCGGACCGAAAAACGCCCTGCCTGCTGAGAAAAAGGGCGGAGTGACGCAACCGGGCGCCGTGTCACTCCGACGATGAACAAGAGGGGCCCTCCCCGCTCGTCACCCCCGCCGGCCCCGAGGACGTTCACCGCATGTCGCTGCGAATCCCGACGGGAGTCTCCACCCCGCGTCCCACGCCCGCGAATGCGGCTGTCCCCACCGCCGCGCCCGCGAACACCGCGGTGCCCACTGGGGCGGATGCTCCCGTCAGCGCGCCCGCGTCGAATGTCGTGGCGCCCACGGGGGGCAGCTGGAAGCGCTCCGCCACCAAGGAGGTGGCCATCTCCGACCTCCAGCAGAAGTTCGGCTGGACGGACGAAAGCTGGCAGGGGCGCCTGCTGCACGCGGCGGACGAGGGCGTTGATGGAAGCCGGGCCTCGAACGGCCAGGTGTCCGCGGCGGAGCTGGAGTCGTATCTCTCCGCGCCCACGGACGCGCAGTTCCTCACGTCCACGGCCATCCAGCAGCAGCGCGCGGCACTCGACGCGAAGCTTCAGGGGGGCGCGCAGTCCGCGAAGGTGGACAGCTTTGAGAGCCCCTGGCAGCAGTCCGTGGCGAAGCGCGCGGACCTCCTGGGCGGCAACGGCGACGGGGAGCTCTCCGCGGACGAGCTGACGGCCTACATCAACGCGTCCAAGGCGAACCAGGCCAAGGGCACGGGCACTGCGGCGAACACGCAGTGGGTGCCGGATCAGCAGATGGCCACCTTCCAGAGCCGCGTGGCGGAAGTCGCCGGCGAGGTGGATCCGCTCCAGGGCGTGGGCGGAAGCGGCGCGACGCCCGGCCTGAACATGGTGAAGGAGTACTCACGCACGCTCATGGACACGGACAAGAACGTGCCCACGTTCGTGAGCTACATGCTGTCCGCGGCGGACGTGAAGGAGACGCCCGCGGACGTCAGCCGGCTCAACAGCACCTTCGTGCGCGACCCTGAGCTGAAGCAGGGCGGCGTGGTGGACTCCGACTACAACAACACCGGTTTCGACCGGGGGCACATGAAGCCGGCCGAGGACTCGCCCACGCAGGCGGCGATGAACGAAAGCCACTACATGACCAACATCGCGCCCCAGCACGGCAACCACAACCAGCAGGTGTGGCGCACGCTGGAGCGCGGCGTGTCAGAGATGATCAAGGAGACCGGCGGCAAGGCCTACATCGTCACGGGCAACCTGTACCTGGACGACAAGGGCAAGCCGCTGCCGCCCGAGTCCCTCCAGACGACGGGCTCGAAGGCGGACCGGCAGATCGCGGTCCCCACGCACAACTTCAAGACGGTCCTGCTGGAGCTGCCCAACGGCAACCTGTCGATGTTCGCGTACATGGTGCCGAACGCGAAGGAGGGCCCGTCCAAGAAGGAGGACATCCTCCCGCTGCTCCAGCAGTCGCGCGTGCCGGTGGACCAGATTGAAGGCCTGCTGGGCCAGGACCTCTACGCGCAGCTGCCCAAGGGCGTTCAGTCCAAGCTGGAGAAGGACACGTCCGCCGCGGGCGTCTTCCAGCAGCAGAGCCTCTACGAGTCCGCGACGCTGCTGCGCGCTCCCTGAGCATCTGTCGGGGGCCGCACACGCTGGCGGTCTTTGCCCGCCACGGTGCGCGCTCCATGGGCGCCGGGCGCTGGATACGAACCTGGAGGAGGTCGTCGCGCTGTCGCGAGACTTCCTCGGCAGGGTGCCCCCGTAGTGGGTCTTCGGAGACTGGTCTTTCTGAGAGGCGTTGAGAGGAATTAGGCTGCCCGCTTTCCTCGCGGATGTTGGCGAGAGAGGGGGACGTCATGGGTTCGCTGAAGCTGTCGCTGGAAGCAGGAGCTCCGAAGCGCCTGGAGCTGACGTGGGGACTGTTCTGGAAGAACTTCGAGGTCCGCTTCGATGGCCGGCCCATCGGAAGCGCACCCGACGCGGCGGCGCTCAAGGCGGGGGTGGAGTTCCGCCTGCCGGATGGCAGCGCGCTTCAGGTGAAGCTGAAGCAGACCTTGAGCGTGCTGCGGGATGGCGTGCCGGTTCCTGGCTCGGACGGGGATCCCGAGCAGCAGATGCGCTCGGCGGGGAACCTCCTGTACTTCCTCGCGGCCCTCAACGGCGTGCTGGGCGTGTTGGGGATGGTCTTGACCAACGATGTGCTGGAGCAGCTGGGGATGGGGTTTGGCGCGGTGCTGTTCGGCGCCATGCTGGGCGTGCTGGGCGTCTTCACGCATCGGAGGACCCGCTGGGCGCCCGCGGTGGCCATCGGGCTCTACGTGCTGGATTCGCTCCTCACCTTCATCGACGCGGCCGAAGCGGGAACCCGTCCAACGGGCGGGCTCCTCATGCGCGCGTTCATCATCTTCACGCTCTACCGTGCCTTCAAGGCGAGCGGGACTCCGGCTCCGAGTGCGCAGGGCGGGCCGGGCGTCTCACCGCAGATGTGAGGCTCGCGGGAGGGCTCAGCGCCGCACGCGGTACCGGAGCCACACGATGCCGGAGTCGCGGCGCTCCACGTGGGTGAGCTCCAGCGCGGCGCCCGCGCCGGTGGAACCCTGGGGCCGGTCGAAGAGGGTCGGAGTGCCGGGCAGTCCGTCGGCGGTGGGGTGCACGAGGAGGCTCACCTCGTCGATGAGGCCCGCGGCGAGGAATGAGCCGTTGATGCCACCGCCGCCCTCCAGCAGCACGGTCTTGATGCCGAAGGTGTCTCCGAGCTTCTCCAGCACGCGGCCGAAGTCGATGTCCTGCTTGCCGCCGAAGACATAGGAGACACCGCGCTCGCGCAGGTGGGCGAGGTGCGCGTCGGAGACGGACTCCGTGAGCACGACGACGAGGTGATCATCGTCGATGGCGCCGGACTCCCAGTTCAGCTTGCCGTGGGCATCCAGGGCGATGGCATGGGACTCCGCGTCCTTGCGAGCGACGAAGTCCGTGCGGGGCAGGGGAGATGCCGGAGCGGGCTTGGGCACGTCCCCTTCGGCGGCGAAGTCTTCCATGGTGATGCGGCCGCACATCCAGGCGTCCGCGTCGAAGGTGTCAGCGGTGCGCTCGTATTCACCGCGCATCGATGCCGGGTCGGGCCAGTGCTTGACGACGATGCGCCCGTCGATGGACGAGATCATGTGGCAGATGACATGGGGCTTCATCGGGTGGCTCCGGAGCACGGCCCGCCTTCAGGTGGCGGGCGGCGGAGCGCGGATGGTTCCCGAGGCGCCACGGCCTGTCGAACCGATTCCGCGCCGGTCCGTTCACAATCCCGCGAGCCGCTACTGCGTCGCGCCGGGTGAGTCGGAGGCCTCGGCGGTGGAGGCTTCCTTCGACGGAGTGGACTCCCCGGTCTCCGGCGTCTTGAGGGGCTCGGGTTCCGTCTTGCCCACCCGGATGACCACCGGGCCGGATCCAGTGGGCTGGGTCGAGAGCCGGCTCCTTGTGGGCGTCGGACCAATTCCCACGTAGGCGCAGCCGACCAGGGCGAACAGCGAGACGGCGGCAATCAATCGGCGCATGAGACAACCCCCGGGACAGGATGGAACGCACGCGCATCCAAGCGGACGTCCTGGTGGGAAGTCCAGCCACGGTGGTGTTCAGCCGGTGGCCGTCGTCCGGGTGAACTCCATCACCCAGTTGGTCTCCCAGGTCTCTCCATCGAGGGAGAAGGCCTGTTCCCAGCGCGCCCGATCGTTGCCCAGGCGGGTCCAGTGGAACACGACCTGGACCGGGCGGCCTCCTTCGGTGTCCTCACCGTAGAAGCGGCCGTGGTCGCCGGTGAATCCTCCGTGCACGGGTGGCTGGAGCACCGCGTGGCGACTGTCGACCCAGTGGATGGACCAGCGGCGCTCCCGCGCGTCGAACAGGCGCAGCGCCATGCCGGAGAAGCCCCGCTCGAAGACGGTCTCCTCGACGTTGGACAGGCCGCCCAGGTGGGGCTGGCAGCGCATCCTGGACGTGAACACGTCCCAGTCGTCGCTGCCCGTCAGCCGTTGCTTGAGCTTCCGGTTCACGCACGTCCATTCGCCCATGAGGAAGTCGAAGTCGTGCACATCGCCCGTGGGCAAGGGGGGAAGGGGCTTCATGGTGCGGATCCTTTCAGCGCAGCTCGGAGCGTGCGGTGGGGGACAACGTCAGGTGTTCGAGCGGCGCGCTCAGCCACGGTTGGAGCGGATCCGCCCACCCCTTCGCCGCGGACCGGCGTCGCGCATCCGGAGACACAGTGAGCCAGGCGAAGACATGCTCACCCGTGCGCACGGGCAGGGCAGGGAATGTGTTCTCCGCGGGCTCGGTCTGGAACAGCGCTTTCGGTGGGGCGCCCAACTCCGTGAGCACCGGGCGCACGTGTTGTTCGAAGCAGGCCATGAGGGCTTCATCGGCGGGAGCCTTCAGGTAGCAGAGCGTCATTTCCACCCGGGAGTCCGGACGCGCGTCCTCTCCCGGTGGTGGTCGGGGCGTGCCTGGATGCACAAGGCCCGTGTCTGGCCGCACTGGCCGCAGGAGGAGGACATTGTCGGAGTCCTGCATGGTCACGTTCGCGGCGTTGCGGTGCTCCTTCCACACCGGGCCGCCGTAGAACGCGCTCAGGGCCTCGCGCCGTGAAGCCATGTCGCGGAAGCCTCGCAGCCACACGAACCGGTCTGGACGGTCCTCGTCACGGAACTGACCGACGAGGTGCATGCCCGTGGCTTCCTGCGACTCGATGAAGGCTCGTTCGAAGAGCGAGATGAGGGCGTCCCGCTGACCGGGATGCAGCGTGTACTGGCGCAATTCGAGGACCGAGCAGCATGCAGACGGAGACGGAGACGGCATGGGCGCTTCTTGCCAGGGAACTGGTAGGGTCATGAAGACCACTTTCGCCAGAACCGGCCATACCAGTTGAAGACCTCCACCGGCGTCGCATCATCGCTCCTCTTGCGGCTCGATTCGCGAAGTCCCACGCCGCTCCATGAGCAGCTCTTCGAAGGCATCCGGGCGCGCATCCTCGCGGGGGCGCTGGCTCCCGGGCTGCGACTTCCCTCCTCCCGTCAGCTCGCCACCGAGCTGGATGTGGCCCGCAGCACCGTCCTCCAGGCGATGGACGCGCTCACTGCGGAGGGCTACCTCGTAGCCCAGGCGGGCTCCTGCACACGCGTCGCACCCGAGCTGCCCATCCTCTCCGGAGACCGAAGCCGTGAACCCGGGCTGCCTGCTGCCGCACGTGCCTCAACCTCTGGGAAGGGGCCTCGGCTTGCTGCCTCCACACGGGCGTTGAAGGCCTCACCGGTCGGTGCTCCGCGTCTCGGAGCCGCGCCTCGCGCATTCCGGCCGGGTGTGCCCGCGCTGGACCTGTTCCCCACCGCGCTCTGGGCCCGCACGGTGTCTCGCGTCCATGCTCGCGCGAGCACGGGGTTGCTCGACGGGGGTGACCCTTCGGGCCATGCGCCACTGCGCGAAGCCGTCGCCATCCATGTGTCCGTGTCGCGGGGCGTGCGCTGCTCCCCGGAGCAGGTCTTCATCACGGCGGGCACCCAGCAGGCCTTCGATGAGGTCCTCCGGCTCGCGCTGAATCCGGGTGACTCCGTCTGGGTGGAGGACCCTGGCTATCCCGGCGCCCGTCGCGCCGTGCTCTCCGCTGGAGGACGGCCAGTGCCCATCCCCGTGGATGGGGACGGACTCGACGTGGGCGAGGGCCTGGCTCGCGCACCTCGGGCTCGGGTCGCGTTGGTGGCGCCTTCGCACCAATACCCGCTGGGCGTCACGCTGAGCCTGGCGCGGCGGATGGCGCTGCTCCAGTGGGCCGAACGCACCCGCTCGCTGATCATCGAGGACGATTACGACAGCGAGTTCCGCCACCGCGGCCGTCCCTTCACCGCGCTCCAGGGACTCGATGACGCCGGCTGCGTGGTCTACGTGGGTACGTTCAGCAAGTCGATGTTCCCCGGCCTGCGCCTGGGCTTCCTCGTCGTGCCGCCGTCGCTCGTGGACGTCTTCTCCGCCGCGCCCGCGCCCGCCTCCACGCTGGAGCAGGCCGCGCTCGCGCTGTTCCTCGCGGAGGGCCACTTCGCCCGTCACCTGCGCCGCATGCGCGCGGCTTATCGGGAGCGCGGCGAAGCCCTGCTCGAAGCCCTGTACGCCGACTGCTCGGGCGTCCTCACGCCCCGTCCCTGTGACACCGGCATGCAGGTGTGCGCGTCCCTTGCCGTGCCGCTGTCCGACCTGCGCGTGCGCGATGAGGCCGCGCGCCTGGGTGTGGAGGTCGCGGCCCTGTCCGACTACTTCCTTGGCCGGCGTCGCGAGTCCGGCCTCATCTTTGGCTTCGGCGGCGTGCGCCCGGACGCGCTTCGCGAAGGGACTCGCACGCTGGCCCGGGCACTCGAAGCCGCGCGCCTCCGCCCTCCCCAATTGAAAGGACGCACCCGATGAGCGCCCCCCTCCCCGTGAAGCTGACCGTCACCCACCGCTTCAAGGACTCCGCCCGGCGCGTCTTCGATGCCTGGATCCATCCCGTGAGGGCCAGTTGCTGGCTCTTTGTCTCGGCGCCGGAGAGGTCGCTGGTGCGCGCGGAAATCAATGCGCGGGTGGGCGGCCGGTTCTGCTTGTCGGACCTGCGCGACGGCGAAGAGGTGGAGCATGTGGGCGAGTACCTGGAGGTCGAACAACCGCGCCGGCTGGTGTTCACCTTCGCGGTGCCGAAGTACTCGGAGGCTTACGACCGGGTGACGGTGGACATCGTCCCTGACGGAGAAGACTGTGTGCTCACCCTGACCCACGAGATGGGCCCGGACGGCGAGAAGTGGAAGGACAGCACCCAGAAGGGGTGGTCCAAGATGCTGGCGGCGCTGGACTCGTGGCTGTACGAAGCCCCGGCCACCATCCAGTTGCACTGACATCCCTTCCCGGGCGTGGGCCGTCTACGATGGCGCCATGACCTGGCGTTCCCTCCTCCTCTCGCTGGTGCTGCTGTCCGCATGCGGGCAGCGACGAAGCGACCCCGCGCGCGTGGCGGAGGACCTGATGCGCCCCGCGCCCCTGGGAGCCTTCGCCGCGGGCACGCCTCCCGTCTCCACGGAAGACTGCACGGTGCGCACGGCGAAGCAGTGCTTCGACCAGGCGCTCACGCTGCTGGCCACGAACGCGCAAGGCCCGGAGCGGCTGCGCGCGGTGTCCCTGATGGGCAAGGCCTGTGACGGACAGGTGAAGGACGCCTGCTCCTGGCTGTCCCAGCACGTGAAGGAGCCCCGGCGCGTGCGCGGTGGCCCGCCGGATGACCCGGTGTTCCAGGAGGCCTTCGAGCACTGGCGCGAAGGCCGCAAGCACCACGTGCGCGTGACGTGCCGGCTGGTGCAGGGCGGCGTGCCCCAACAATGCGAGGTGCGGGAAGCGACGCTGCCTCCGGACCTGCTGGCGCAGGCACTCACCAGCATCCAGGCTTCGCGCTACGCGCTGCCCACCCTCGACGGAGAGCCCTTCGAATGCGATTGGGCCATCGTCATCAAGTGACGCGGCTGTGGCCCGTACTGGCCCTGTCGCTCTTCACCGGCTGCTTCGCCGGCACCGTGCACCGGGGTCCGGTGACGGACCACTTCAACGGCGAGTCGTTCCAGAACATCGGTGACGCGCCGAAGCTGTCCCCACTCACGCTGATATCCGCCGTGATGGAGGAGCGGCGCGGCCCCTGGCGCGACTACGCGGAGGAGCCCGCCGGCCCGAAGCCGCCGGATCGCGTGGGCCCGGGCGAGCTGCGCGTGACGTTCATCAACCACGCCACGGTGCTGCTCCAGGCGGACGGGGTGAACGTGCTGACGGACCCCATCTATTCGGAGCGGGCGAGCCCCGTGTCCTTCGCGGGCCCCAAGCGTGTGCGGCCCCCGGGCATCCGCTTCGAGGACCTGCCGCCCATCGATGTCGTGGTGGTGAGCCACAACCACTACGACCACATGGACCTGCCCACGCTGCGGCGGTTGGAGGCCGCGCACCATCCGCTCTTCCTCGTGGGCCTGGGCAACCGCGAGCTGCTCGTGGACGAGGGTTTCCAGCACGTGGAGGAGCTGGACTGGTGGCAGTCCGCGAAGAGCGGGCCCCAGGCGTTGAAGGTGTGGGCGGTACCCGCGCAGCACCGGTCGAACCGGGGGCTGACGGACCAGGAGGAGACGCTGTGGGCAGGCTACGTGCTGGAGACGTCCGGAGGCCCGGTGCTCTTCGCGGGTGACACGGGACTGGGGCCGCACTTCGACCGCATCGCGGAGCGCTTCGGGCCCATGCGCCTGTCGGTGCTACCCATCGGCGCGTTCCGCCCGCGCGTCCTGCATCCGGTGCACATGGGGCCGGAGGACGCGCTGAAGGCGCACCATGTGCTGCGCTCGGGCACGTCCGTGGCGATGCACTACGGCACCTTCCCCATGGCGTGGGACGGCCAGGACGAAGCGAAGTACCTGCTGTTGCGGCTCCTGCTGAAGGAGGAGGTGCGGCCGCGCTTCTGGGCGCTCGGCTTCGGCGAGGGCCGGGACGTGCCGCCGCTGGCGCCGGGGAATGACGGGCGTGCCGATGCCGGACGCTGACGGCGTGGTACCGCCGGAGGTGGAGGCGAAGGAGAAGATGGACCGGGCGCGCGCGTGCATCCGCGCGGGCGAGGTGGAAGAGGCGATTCCGCTCTGCGACGAGGTGTACCGGCGCTTCACGTTGTCGAAGGTGCCGGCGCTCCAAGTCCAGGTGGCGCGGGCGCTGGGGCACCGGGGCGTGGCCATCGCGGAGAAGGGGATGTTCAACGAGGCGCTGGTCCACTTCGACGAGGTGGAGCGCCGCTTCTGGAGTCCGCGCAGGCCGGAGCTCTGGGAGGGCGTCGCGTGGGGGATGTTGTACCGGGCCCGCGTGCTCCTGGAGATGGACCAGGAGGACATGAGCCGCAACTGGCTGGAGCGGATGCTGAGCCGCTTCAAGGCGTTCGCGCAGCGGCCCGACCTGCGCATCCCGGTGGAGATGGCGCGAACGGTGGTGGTCGCCACCCACAACCAGGGGCTGCGCTTCGAGGAAGCGCTGAGCCAGTCCGAGGCGCTCCTGAAGGAGTACGACGGAAACACCGAGCCGTTCCTGGTGGAGCAGACCGCGGTGTCGATGTTGGGGCGCGCCATCGCGCTCCAGGGGTTGGGGCACGTGGACGAAGCGCTGGAGGCGTTCGACGAAATCGACGTGCGCTACTGCGAGGACACGGATCCGAGGATGCGAGCCCTGGTGTCCACCGCGTTAATGGGCCGGGCCCTCGTGTTGCTCCGAGAAGAGCTGCTGCCGGAGGCGCTGGGCGCGATTGACGCCATCCTGGAACACGCGGGTCCGAACCCGGGACGGCGCCTGATGGAGCCCGTGAACTTCGCGAAGTTCCACCGCGAGGTCGTCGAACGTGAGCTGCAAGTCGAACGCGAGCGGGCCGCGCGCAGACCGAAGCCGCGTTAGACCGGAGGCGGAAGGGACTTCCAGAGCCAGCCCAGCCGCAGGTCCCGCTCCTCGAAGGGCGGAGCGCGGATGAGGTCATCCTCCTCGGCGTAGACGCCCACTTCCACCCAGCGCCCATCGTGCAGCTCGCTCACGGTGAGCGTGCGCGCGTCCAGATCCACGAACCACAGGTGCTTGATGCCGATGCGTGCGTAGAACGGCCGCTTGATGCGCGTGTCATAGGCCCGCGTGGTCGGCGACAGGATTTCGCACGCCCAGTCGGGAACATCCGTCCACTGCCCTCTGGGCATCAGGGGCACCCGCTCGTGCCGCCAGCCCGCGAGGTCCGGGCTGAACTCCGGAGAGCCGCCTACCCGGATGCCAGGCTCGGTCATGATCCACCAGCCGCCCGGTCTCTCACCGCTCAACTGGAGTGCATCATCCAGCTCGCGGTGAAGCCTGTACTCGAAGTGGCCATGCGCGGCCCGGGGCCGTGCATGCGTATACAGCGTTCCATCGATGATCTCGCCCACCACGCCCTCGGGCAGGGCCTCGATGTCAGCGAGGGTCGCCGGACCCCCGAGTGGTTTCGCGCCATAGGCCATGCCTGGAGTGTGGAGTTACCTCCACCGTCTGACAAGCCGGCGCCGGGACTGTCAGTCCGGCTGCGCGATGATCAACGTCTGCAATGGCAGATGCCGGATGGGCCGCGTGCTCTGTACCTTGAAACCCGCGTCATCCAGGAAGCCCTCGACCTCCGCGGGCGTGTAGGACGCCGCTCCGGACGTGAGGAAGTAGTGCAGCCCGATGAGCGGTGCGGACGTGCCCTCGGTGTCCCGCTCCTCGCGCAGGTACTCCAGCACCGCCAGCGTTCCCCGGGACACCATGGCCCCGCGCACTCGCCGCAGGAGCGCCACGTTCTGCGCGGGCGTCAGGTGGTGCATCACCTGGAACAGCAGCGCGCCGTCATACGGCCCGCCCAGCTCCGCGGTCAGCACGTCGCCTTCCTTGTGCGTCACCCGGTGCGACAGCCCCGCCTGGGCGATGATGTCCCGCCCCACGCGCACGCTGCCCTCCAGGTCCACCACCGTGGCCTTCAGCCCCCGGTGCATCCGGCACAGCTCCGCCGCGTACCAGCCATGCGCGCCGCCCAGGTCCAACAGGTGCCTCGCGCCTCGGGGCAGGGGAATGGCCGACGCCACCTCCGGCGAGGCCAGCCGCGCCAACTGGTACATGGCCTGGATGTAGTCGCGCCAACGCGGGTCGTCCGGAGCGAACTGGTGGATGTCCACCGACTGCCCGCTCTTCACCGCGTTCTCCAGCTGCCCCCACCAGTCCCACTGCGCGTAGTTGAACTCCAGGAACGCCGTGATGGCCTGCGGCGAGCGCGGGTCCAGCCACCGCCGCGCACGGGGGGCCAGCCGGAAGCGGCCCCGGCTCAGCTCCACCACCTCGCAGGCGATGAGCGCTTCCAGGAGCGCCCGCATGCCCTCCGTGCTCGTCTTGAGCCGCGCCGCCAACGCCTCCGCCGTCGCCGCGCCATCCGCCAGCGCCGCGTAGACGCCCAGCCTGGCCCCGGCCATCAGCGTCCGCGACGCCATCATCCCGAAGAAGGCGTGCGCCAGGGGCTGGGGCGCCAGGTTGAGGAAGTCCGCCACCCGCTCCAGGAGGTTGCTTGCCTTCAGGCCCAGCCGCATCGCGCGTCGCTCCTTCGAGTGGGGGCCTGCCGGCTACCGGCGGCGCCGCGAGCCTGCCACGGCCGCCACGCCCAGCACCATCAGCGCGGCCTGCGGGCCCAGCAGACAGCCCTGCGTCTCCGCCTGGCGGATGCCGGTGTACTTGCACTTGGTCGCCACGCAGCTGAAGCGCGGCGCGCAGTCGCTGGTGCTGCGGCAGTCCGTGGGCACGCGGCCGGTGTTGTCGTCCCCTTCCGGCGAGTTCGGATCGTCCGGCTGGCCCGCGTCCTGCTGCGGGCCCTCCTGGGCCAACGCCACCAGGGGGGAGAACAGGAGGAGTCCGGCCAGGAGCGCTGCCGGGTGGATGCGGGCGAGGAGGGAGGACATGAGGCGGGCGACACCCTAACGCCCCAGCGGGGCGCTTGCATCCATCGTCTGAAGCGGGCGGCCTTCCGGGGTTCCCTGGAAACGCTGGCCGCCCGGGCGTCCGAATCTGCTACGGTCCCCCCGCGATGGCGCCTCGAATCCTCGTCGTGGACGACAACCAGGAGCTCCTCTCCCTCCTCACGCAGCTGTTCGAGGACGCCGGGTATGAGGTGGTGGGCGCCAGCCGTGGCAAGCAGGCCATCGAGGCCGCCCGCGCCCAGCCCCCCGGCTGTGCTGTCTTGGACATCCTGTTGCCGGACATGATGGGCTACCACCTGGCGGACACGCTGCGGAAGGACAACCCCCAGCTGCCGCTGCTCTTCATCACCGGCGTCTTCAAGGGCGGCAAGCACGCCACCGAAGCGCGCCAGAAGTACCAGGCCGCCGGCTACTTCGAGAAACCCTTCGAGGCACAGAAGCTGCTGGAGGCAGTGGCCAAGGTCCTGCCCGCGGAGAAGAAGGTCCCCGCCGCCTCCATGGCTGACGCCTTCGAGGTGGAGCTGGACATCGACGTGGAGGAGGAGGGCCCGCAGGACGCCATGGAGCTGACCGGCCGCATCAAGGTCACCGGCGGCGGCAACCTCACGGCCGAAATCCGCGGCGCCAACCTCACCGCCACGCCCATGCAGAAGGTGTCCACCACCCAGGTGCGGCCCCCCACGCCGGGCCGCCCGCCGGATCCGCTGCCGGTGGGCGCGGGCGCTCCGGGCAGCCGCCGCGGCGAGCTGAAGGACAACCTGCCCTCGCTGCTCACCGCCTTCTACCTGTCGCGCGAGACGGGCGAGCTGGGTGTGCAGCGCGGCAAGGTGAAGAAGGTCGTCTACTTCGAGAACGGCACCCCGGTGTTCGCGCTCTCCAACCTGCTGGCGGACCGCTTCGGGCAGTTCCTGGTGCGCGTGGGGAAGATCAAACCCGAGCAGCTCCAGGACGCGTCCGCCGTCGCCGCGCAGAGCCACCGGCGCACCGGTGACGTGCTGGTGGAGCGCGCCCTGCTCAAGGACACGGAGCGGCTGTACTACGTGGGCCAGCAGGTGAAGGCCATCATCTACTCGCTCTTCTCCTGGGAGGAGGGCACGTACGTGATGAGCTTCAAGGAGAAGGCCTCCTCGGAGTCCATCAAGCTGGATGTGCACCCGGCGAACCTCATCGTCCGTGGCATCAAGAAGCTCTACAAGCCGGAGCGCCTGCGCCGCCTGCTCCAGCCCGAGGACCGGCTCATCCCCGCCGTCGCCCCCGCCTACGGTCTCAACGAGGTGGAGCTGGAGCGCTGGGAAGCGGAGCTGCTGCCGAAGATCGATGGCAACCGCGTGGTGGCGGAGTTGCTCGCGTTCGCCAACCGCCCGGAGCACGTCGTCTACGGCTTCCTGGTGTCGATGATGGCGCTGGGCATCCTGGACAAGCGCTCGTAGCGCGTCCGGTGCCTTGAAGTGGGCCTGGAGTGCTTCCGGGCCCGCGGTGCTTCTTCAGACGAGCCGCGAGCCGATCCAGAACAGGCCCAGCGCGCCGGAGCCCAGCGCCACGCCGCGCTGGATCCACAGGCTGATGCGCGCGTTCGCCCGCGACAGGCCTTCCGCGAACAGCAGGCCCACCGCGCCCATGCCGATGAGGATGCCCAGCGCGAAGCCGGGCAGGTACGTCCACGCGGACAGGCTCATGCTGCCGCCCACCAGCAGCGGGGGCAGCGCGATGAGCAGCGACCGCACGCCGCTCACGGCCATGAAGGCGCCCGCGGCGGTGCTCACGGTGTGCACGTGCTCGTGCGGCTCGCGGTCGTGGCCGGGCAGGTGCGGGTGGCCGTGGTCCAGGCTGTGCGGGAAGATGAGGGCGGTGACGGCCAGCGCCACCAGCACCGCGCCACCGAACACCTCCGCCCACCGCTCGAAGGTCTCCGACAGGCCCACGCCCGCGAAGAGGCACACCGCCGCGATGCCGCCCAGCATGGCCGCGTGGCCCAGGGCGAAGCGCAGCGCCGTCATGATGGCGACGCGGCGCCGGCCGCCACCCAGGGTGCCGAGCGTGGCCATGGCGGCGCAGTGGTCCGGCCCCAGGGCGTGGAGCAGGCCTTGAGTCAGGCCGAGCAGGAAGGCGAGCAGGATGGGAGCCACGACGGCGCACCCTAGCCGTGGTTTAACCCTGTGGCCAGCAGGAGGACGTCCCACACCATGCGCATTGCCCATCCCCGAACTTCCGCCGCGCTGCTGCTCGCGGGTCTGCTCGCACTGTCGGGCTGCTCCACCGACCCCGGTCCGGAGCAGCTGAAGAAGGCCGAGGCGCGCTACCAGGAGTTGATCAACAAGAACCTCGGCGCCCAGGACCCGGCGTGGACGGAGGTCGCCGCCCAGTTCGAGGCCGTCCCCAAGGACTCCAAGGTCCGTCCGGAGGCCGACAAGCGCCTGGCCGCGTTGAAGGCCGCCCAGGAGAAGATTCCACCGCGCCCCCTGGCCCGGCCCGGTGCGACGGGCAAGGGCGCCAGCGACGTGGAGGCCAAGCGCGCCGCGTGCGAGTCGCTCGCGAAGAAGATGGGCGAGGCCAACACGGACGCGACGCGCAGCGTGCTGCGCAAGGTGCTGGAGAGCTGCCAGGCGGAGCTGGTCCGGCTGGAGGCCCACGACCACCCGCCGGGCGAAGAGGTCCATGCGCCGGACGAGGGCGCGCGCTGAAGTCCCTGACGCGCGCGGAGTTGAGAAGCCCTCGGGGTCTGGGTATGGAGCCGACACATGCCCATGCCCCAAGCAGGTGACAAGGCCCCCGGCTTCTCGCTCCCCGACCAGAGCGGCGCCACCGTCTCCCTCTCGCAGTTCAAGGGACGGCACGTCGTCCTCTACTTCTATCCGAAGGACGCGACCCCCGGCTGCACCACGGAGGCGTGCGACTTTCGCGACGAGCACTCCGCGCTGGTGAAGGCCGGAGCGGTGGTGCTGGGCGTGTCGCCGGACAGCGTTGCGTCCCACCAGAAGTTCGCCACGAAACAGGGGCTGCCGTTCTCGCTCCTGGCGGATCCGGACCATGCGCTGGCGGACGCGTACGGCGTGTGGGGGGAGAAGTCCCTCTATGGCCGCAAGTTCATGGGCCTCATCCGCGCGACCTTCCTCATTGGCCCGGACGCAAAGGTCGTCCGCGTGTGGCCCAAGGTGAAGGTGGCCGGGCACGTCGCGGAGGTCCTGGCCACGCTCCAGGGCGGGTCGTCCTCCGACGCGGCTTCGGCCCCGAAAGCTCCGACGAAGGCTCCGGTGAAGGCTGCTGCGGCGAAGAAGGCTCCTGCGGCGAAGAAGGCCGCGGCGGAGGCGAAGCCGGCGACTGTCAAGAAACCGGCGGCGAAGAAGGCCCCGGCGGCGAAGACGGCCCGGAAGGGCGCGCGCGCCTGAAGTGGGGCGGGCGCCGGTGCACTCCTGGCGGGACAGGGAGACCGGGACCGTGTATGCCTGCGCCCGTGGCTGGCTCCTCTCTTTCCGAGCGGGGCTGGCCGTTCACGATGAAGCCCTGACGGCCCTTGGGCCGGACAGCGGGCGGCCGGCAGGGCCTGCCCTCGGGTGGATGCCCGGTGGTAGGCGAGGTCGGCATGACCATTCCTCGGGGATGGCGGAGACGACGAACATGCGCGAGCGAGGCATTCAGCGGTGGATGGGAGCGGCGGCGCTGACGGCGGGCGTGCTCTTGGGCACGGCCTGTGGCGGGCTGCCGGAGACGGGCGGCAAGCAGCCGGATGAGCCGCGGGGCAATGCCTTCGCGCAGCGTGGGACGCAGCCAGAGGCCGTCTACAACGTGGCCGAGCAACAGGGGCACGAGAACCCCGCCGACGCGCACCACGGTGACGCGGCCGCGAAGCTGCCCGCCCACGTGCTGACGGTGGACCGGGGCTACAACTCCACCATCGAGAAGATCGGCTCCAGCATCGACCCGCGCACGCCGGCGAAGTCGGGCAAGTCCAACAACTCCAAGTGGGACGACGCGAGCGGCATGATGGCCCACCGCTACGGCCTGCTCGGTGGGGCGACCTACTCGCCCGCGGCCGAAGGACTGGGCGGCTGGCACGTCTCCACCGCGAACGAGCTCACGCGCGGCTTCGAGGCGCCGTACTCCTACGTCAGCCCGCCCGTCTACCTGCACGACCGGTAGTTGGACGGAAGTCCCAGGGCGCCCGCCGGCCAGCGTGCCAACGGGCGTCCGGACCCCAGCCCCGCCACTCCCGGTGGGGCGCTGGGGTGGTCACTCCTTCTGTCGAGGCCCTCAAGGCTTCCGGAAGGAGCAGGCCATGCACTCAAGAACGCTTCATCACTGGACGCTGGTGGCGGTGTGCGCCGCGACGGCCGCGCTGGTCGGCCCCGGCTGCAACCGTGACAAGCCCACGATGCCGCGCGCGGGGAGCAGCTACCAGGGCGTCGCCAACACGCAGCAGCCCGCGCCGCCGGGAACGGGTGGCTCGGGCGCGAGCACGGATGCGAAGGGGACCGCGCCGGAGCCGGCCGGCGCTGGAGCCCACATGGGCCAGCAGAACCAGATTGGCGCCCCCGGCTTCAGCACGCCCCAAGAGCCGGTGCCCGGAGACCGGGGCGGGGCGGACCGCTTCCAGGGACCCATGGGGGAGGGCTCCGAGCTGGGCTCCAGAAGGGCCACCCACTGACGCGGCGCGAAGGCGGACACCGGGCCCGTGCCCGGGCGGGCTCACGTGGGCGTCTTGATTTGAAGATTTGTCTTTGATTGCCGCCCTGAAATCATGAGGCGGAATCCACCCGGGCCTTGCCGCGCGTGACTCTCTCGTCACGCGTCGGTCACGCCTGCTATGCCATTGCCCCAGCCGCGCCGGTCTTCCGGACGGTCAGAGGGGATTTCCATGCGAGGAATGAAGCGGGAGGCGCTGGTCCTGGTGCTGGGACTGGTGTGGGCTGTCATGGCCTGTGGCGGGGAGACGCCAGAAACGGGAAGCGCCCGACTGGTGGCCATGGTCCAGTCCGCGAGCGCGGCCAGCATCACCCAGGTCACCGTGGGGGTGTCGGGGCCGGGGATGGCGCCCATCACGGGGGCGCTCGCCAAGGACGGGAGTGGCTGGAGCGGCACGGTGTCCTCCATTCCGGTAGGCAACGGCCGGGAGTTCGTCGCCAAGGCCTTCGACGCCGCGGGAGTGCTCCGCTTCGAGGGACGGGCGTCCGGCGTCACCATCGGAGCGGGGCAGACGACGGTGATGCTCACCCTCCAGGACCTGGAGCCGCCGCCGCCCTTCGACAACGACGCCCCCGTCATCCAGTCGCTCACCGTGTCGTCCAGCACCGTCGCGCCCGGGGGGGAGCATCACGTTGACGGCCGTGGCGAAGGACCCCAACGCGGGGGACACGCTGACGTACGCGTGGACCGCCGCGGCGGGCACCTTCAGCGCCTCGGCCAGCGCCACGACGAACTGGACCGCGCCTTCGACGGAGGGGCCCGTGGTCCTCACGTTGACGGTGCGCGACGCCCAGGGCGCGGAGGCCCGGCTGAGCGTCACGCTGACGGTGACGACCCCGACCGGAGAGGCGCTCGTGCAGGCCTCCTTCAACCTGTGGCCTCGGGTGACGCGCATCGTCGCGTCTGAGACGGCGGTGGAGGTGGGGGGGACGACGGTGGTCACGGCCCTGGCGGCGGACGCGGATGGGGAAGCGCTGTCATACCTGTGGACCGCCGGCTGCGAGGGGACCTGGACGGATGCAAGGCAGTCCTTCACGTCCTTCACTCCCAGCGCCCTTCCGCCCGCCGCGGAGGACTGCAACCGCTGCCCCCTGACGGTGACGGTGCGGGACGGACGGGGTGGCGTGGGGACTGGAACGTTGCGCATCTGCGTGGGACCGCGGAACAGCCCGCGATTCCACCCGGAGATCGTCAGTGCCTCACCGGCCGCGGCCACCGTGCCGGCCAGCGCCCGGATGACCTTCCGGGTGATGGCTCGGGACGCGCAGGCCAGTGCTCTCACCTTCCAGTGGACGGCGGGCGGCGGAACCTTCGAGCCGCCCGTGTCGGGCGCCACGTCGAGTGAGGCCGTGTGGCTGCCGCCGTCCTGCATCGCCTCGGGCGCGCAGCCCACCGTCACCGCCACGGTGGAGAACGCGCTGGGGCTGTCCGCCGTGAAGACCTTCACGGTGACGGGGCTGCCGGCCTGCGCGTTCTCCGGCTGGAGCTCCGCGGGCACCCTGAGCTCCGCGCGGGCGTATGTGCGCGGGGAGTTGCTGCACTCGGGGCAGGTGCTGGCGGCGGGAGGCTACACGGTGGGGGAGGGGGACATGGCCGCGAAGCCCGTCTCGGAACTCTACGATTCCGCGACGCGCGTGTGGACGCCCACCGGCAGCATGACCATTGGCCGCCGTGAACACACGCTGACGCGGCTGCCCTCCGGCAAGGTGCTGGCGGTGGGGGGCTACACCCGCATCACGGACATTCCGCCCCTGGCCACGGCGGAGCTCTACGACCCCGCGACGGGGACCTGGACGCAGACGGGCAGCATGGCCCTGGGTCGCTTCGGGCACGAGGCGGTGCTGTTGCCCTCCGGAGAGGTGCTGGTGGTGGGAGGCCTGGTGGGCAAGGCCAATGGTGGCTCCCCGACGGCCACGGCGGAGCTCTACAACCCTGCGACCGGGACGTGGCGGGCCACGGCGAGCCTGCCCGTGAGCCGCCGCCTGCATGCCGCCGCCCTGCTGGCTTCCGGCAAGGTGCTGGTGACAGGAGGAACCTCGTCGGACTTCATCCCGCTCGGCACGACGGAGCTCTATGACCCGGCGACGGGGACGTGGTCCGCCACGGGGAGTCTGGTCCAGCCCCGCTCGATGCACTCCCTGACGGTGCTCGCGTCAGGGCAGGTTCTGGTCGCTGGCGGTTCGAACAAGACGCAGCTCATCACGACGGCGGAGGTGTACGACCCGGCGACCCAGTCCTGGCGCGAGGTGGGGAAGATGGTGCAAGGGCGCACGCGGGCTGCGTCGGTCCTGCTGCCTTCGGGCCGGGTGCTCGTCACGGGCGGTAGCGCCGTGTTCGGAACGACCTCGGAGACGCGCGCGTCCGAGCTGTTCGACCCGGTCTCCGGGACGTGGACGGCCACGTCGAGCCTGGCGCGCGCCCGCATCGAGCCCGGGGCCGTGCTGCTGCCTTCGGGCCAGTTCCTGGTGCTGGGAGGCTTCGCGAGCGGCTCCGTCTCTTCCGCGGAGCTGTACACCGAGTAGCCCTGCGGCCTACCGCGACGCGAGCATGACCTCCGTGGGGTCCTTGCCAGTGAAGGCACTGGCAAGGCCCTGCGCCAGCGAGCGGTGCTCCGCGTCGCCCAGCGTGGCGAGCCGGTCCTCGGCGGGGTGTGCGAAGCGGGCGGCGAGCGCGTCCAGGCGCCGGTGCGCTTCGGTGATGCGCTCGCGCGGGACGCGGCCGGACTCCACCGCCTTCACCAGCGCTTCAATGGCGGTGCGCTGCACGTCCGCCTTGTGGCACACGAGGAACAGGTCCACGCCCGCGAGCGTGCCCTGCACCGCGGCCTCCGCCACGGAGTAGTGGTCCGCGATGGCATTCATCTCCAGGTCGTCGCTGACGACCACGCCGTCGAAGCCCAGCTCCTTGCGCAGCAGGTCGTTCAGCGCGCGGTGGCTCATGGTCGCCGGCACACCCTGCTCCAGCGCGTCGAACAGCACGTGCGCCGTCATCAGCGACGCGAGCCCCGCCTTCGCGAAGGCCTGGAACGGCACCAGCTCCACGCGGCGCAGGCGCTCCAGGTCGTGCGGCAGCTTCGGCAGCGTGAGGTGGCTGTCCGTCGTCGTATCGCCGTGGCCGGGGAAGTGCTTTCCGCAGGACGCCACGCCGCCGGCCTCCAGCCCCTTCGCGAGCGCCACGCCCAGCCGGCCCACCTCCACCGGGTCGCGGCTGAAGCTGCGGTCACCAATCACGGGGTTGGCCGGGTTGGTGTCCACGTCGAGCACGGGCGCGAAGTCCCAGTCGAAGCCCACGGCGCGCAGTTCGTGCGCGAGCAGCCGGCCCACGCGCTCGGCCAGGGCTTCGTCGCCGCGCTGTCCCAGCTCGCGCATGGGAGGCAGGGCGGTGAAGGGCTCACCGCGAAGGCGAGCCACGCGGCCGCCCTCCTGGTCCACGGAGAGGATGAAGGGCCGGCCCGCGCGTGTCTTGATTTCACGGCACAGCGCCGCGGTCTCCGCCGCGGTGCCCACGTTGCGCTTGAAGAGGATGGCGCCGTAGATGCCGTCATCCATCAGCGCCGCGAGGTCGGCGTCGATGCGGGTGCCAGGGAAGCCCACCATGAAGAGGCGGGCGCAGTCGCGATAGAGGGCGGAAGCAGGGCTCACGGCCGCGCAGTGTGGCAGAGCCCGCCGCCCATGGGGCAGTGGATGCGTTCACCGAGCGTCGGCTGCCTGTCAGGGCGCGGAGCGGCCAGGGCTACTTCCGGAGCAGGGTGCCCTCGAAGAAGAACGCCAGGCACGCGGCCAGGATGAGCCACGTCCACAGCGGCACCGCGGGCTTGTCCGCGTCTCCCGTGGATGCCTTCACCGTGTCCTCGCCGAAGTAGGCCGTCAGCGTGTCCTGCGGCACGCGCGTCAGGTCGCTCTCCGCCGGGTCCAGCGTGGCGGCGAAGTCCAGCGCGGCCACGGGCTTCCCATCCGCGCCCAGCACCGCGTGCACTCCCGGCTCCACCGTGGGCCCCGCCACGAACGAACCGTCCGGCTGCGCCTTCACCGGCAGCTCGCTGCCGTCCGGCGCGCGCACACCCGCCACCTTCTGCGTGCCCTCCGGGCGCAGCGTCACGGTCTCGCCCACGCGCACGCGCACCTCCTCGCGCTCCTCCAGTGAGCCCGTGAGGTACGCGGCGAAGCGCTGCATCAGCGGCAGGAAGCTCGTGCGGATGGCGAAGTCGCTCCAGTCGCGGTCCACCGTGCTGGTGAACAGCGCCACGCGCCCCTTGCCCCGGCGCGCCACCGCCACCGCGGGCGCTCCGTCCTCGTACGTGGCCAGCACCTGGCTGGTGCCCGGCGCGGACGGGCTGTCCGCCTCCAGCAGCATGTACTTGTAGAAGCGCGCCCCGATGAGCCCTTCCTCCGCGCGGCCCGTGAAGGGCGCGAACAGCGGATGGTCCACCTTCACCTGCGCCAGCTTCGCCGTCTTCGTCTCCGCGTCCGGGTCCTCGCGCTCGGCGCTCGTGCGCACCAGGCGCAGGGGGCGCGGCAGCAGCGTGCCCAACCGCTGGTTGTACGCCTCCGGGTTCACGTGGTCGCCCACGCTCACGAAGAGGCCGCCGCCGTTCTCCACGAAGGCCGTCAGCTTCTGGGCTTCCTCCGCCGACGGCGCCGTCGTGTTGAGCAGCAGCACCAGGTCATACGCGCTGAAGTCCTCGCGCAGCCCCACCTCCGCGTCGCGCACCGCCACGTCCACCGGCGAGCCCGGCGACGTGAGCGCTGCTTCCACGAAGAAGGCCTCGTCCCGGTAGCGCGTCGCGTGCGGCGAGCCGTTCACCACCAGCGCCTTCAACCCGCGTGGCACCGGCAGCACGAAGGACCGCCGGTCATCCTCCGCCAGCGAGTCCGGCGCGAGCGTCACCTGTCCCACCACCGTACCGCCCTGCGGGAAGCGCACCGTCAGCGTCTTCTGCGTCGTACCGCCCGCGGGCACGTCCACGAAGCCCTTGGCCAGCGTGGACTCGCCCACGCGCACCGCGGCCTCCAGGTCCTTGGCCGGCTTCGCGCCGAAGTTCCGCACCGTGAACGTGAACTGGTACGCGCGCGGCCCCGCCTGCAGCGCGGGCTCCACCCGCAGGTCCACCAGCGCGTGGTTGTCCAGTGACTCGCGCCCGGACGCCACGTCGCGCAGCACGACCTCCGGCTTCACCATCGCGCCCGTGGGCCCCTTCACCGTGGGCGGCGGCGCTTCCAGCCGGAAGCCGGACACCGTCATGTCGGAGACCACCACCAGGCGCTTGCCCGGCATCGGATTCTCCTCCAGCGACCGCGCGGCCATGTCCAGACAGCGCGACAGGTCCGCCGTGCCGTAGGTGGGCTTCGCCTCATCCACCAGCGCGCGCAGCCGTGCCCGGTCGAAGCCCGGCGGCGGGGGCGCTTCCGGGGACGCCGTGCACACCATCACCGTCGCGGGCTCCTCCGGCAGCAGGTCCTTGAGCGCGTCGCGCGCCTCGTCGCGGCCCTTCTCGAAGTTCGACGTGCCGTCCGACCAGCGCATGGACAGCGAGGCGTCCAGGATGACCGCCGTGGCCGCTGGCCCGCGCGTCACCGTGGCAGCCTGCGCGTCGCGGGTGAGCTCCGGCCGAGCCAGCGCGATGGGAATCGCCAGCAGGATGAGCGTGCGCAGCGCGTACAGGAGCAACCGCTTCAGCTTGAGCCGGCTCGCCGTGCGCTTCTGGCTGCGCAGCACGAACGCGAGAGGCCCGAACGGATGCGCCCTCGGCCGGCGCCGGTCGAACAGGTGCACCAGCACGGGGATGAGCGCACCCAGCGCGCCCAAGAGGAACCACGGGTTGCCGAACGTCACCGGCGCCTCCCGCGGCGTCCCAGGAAGCGCAGCAGCACCTCATCCAGCCGCTCGTCGGTGCGTACCAATTCGTAGTCCACGTCGGCTTCAGCGCATTTCGCCTTCACGTCCGCGAGGAACGCGCCGAACTCCTCCAGGTAGCTCTGCTTGATTTCACGCGGGTTCACCTCGATGCGGCCCTCGCCCTCCATGTCCAGGAAGAGCGTGGGGTCGTCGAAGGGGAACGTCAGCTCCGCCGGGTCCACCAGGTGGAACACCGCCACGTCGTTCTTGCGCTGACGCAAGGCCAGGATGCGCTTGAGCGCCTCCTGCCGTTCATCCAGGAGGTCCGACAGCACGATGACCGTGGAGCGCCGGGGCAGCACCTCCGCGAGATGATCCGCCGCGCTGCCCAGGTCCGTGGGGCCCTTGGCCTCCGTGTGCTCCAGCGCGTCCAGGAGCACGTTGAGGTGTCCGGCGGAGGCGCGGGGCGGCACGTCCTTGAACGCGCCGCCCACCATGACGGCCAGGCCCGCCGCGTCCTGCTGACGCACGAGCAGGTAGCTGAGCGCGCCCGCGAGCGTCTTGGCCACCTCCAGCTTGGACATCGCGCCGCTCTGGTAGCCCATGGACGCGGACGCATCCACGACCATCACCGAGCGCAGGTTCGTCTCGTGCTCGAAGCGCTTGACGTAGTACTTGTCGAACTTGCCGTAGGCCTTCCAGTCCAGGTGGCGCAGCTCGTCGCCGGGGGCGTACTCCTTGTGCTCGGCGAACTCCACGCTCTGGCCCTGATGGGGGCTCTTGTGGAGGCCGGACAGCACGCCCTCCATCACGGCGCGGGCGCGCAGCTTCACGCCCTGGAGGCGGGACAGCGTCTGGGCGTCGAGCAGCGACATGGGGTGGAAGCGCCTAGCCCTTCACCACCGTGAGGAGCTGGTCGATGAGCTTCACCGACGTGATGCCTTCGCTCTCCGCGGTGAAGTTGGGCAGCACGCGGTGGCGCAGCACGGGCCTCGCCAGCGCCCGCACGTCCTCCACCGTGGCCACGAAGCGGCCGTTGAGGATGGCGCGCGCCTTGGCCGCGAGCACCAGGTACTGGCTCGCACGCGGGCCCGCGCCCCAGGACACGTTCTTCGCCACGAAGTCCGGCGCGCCCGCTTCCTTGGGACGCGTGTGGCGCACCAGCTCCACCGCGTAGCGCACCACGTGGTCCGGCACCGGCACGCGGCGCACCAGCTCCTGGAGGGCCAGGATGCGCTCGGGGGACAGAATCTTCTCCAGCTTCGGAGGCGCGCCCGCGGTGGTGCTCTTGACGATCTGCACCTCCTCCTCGGCGGTGGGGTAGCCCACGTCCACCAGGAACATGAAGCGGTCCAGCTGCGCTTCGGGGAGGGGATAGGTGCCCTCCTGCTCGATGGGGTTCTGCGTCGCGAAGACGAGGAAGGGCAGCTCCAGCGGGTACGTGCGGCCGCCGGCGGTGATGCGGTACTCCTGCATGGCCTGGAGGAGCGCGGCCTGCGTCTTGGGCGGCGTGCGGTTCACCTCGTCCGCGAGGATGATGTTCGCGAACAGCGGGCCCTGCATGAAGCGGAACGACCGGCGGCCCGTGGTCTTGTCCTCTTCCAGGATGTCCGTGCCCGTGATGTCCGACGGCATCAGGTCTGGCGTGAACTGGATGCGGTTGAAGGACAGGTTGAGCACGTCCGCCAGCGTGGAGATGAGCAGCGTCTTCGCCAGGCCGGGCACGCCCACGAAGAGGCAGTGGCCGCGGCTGAAGAGCGAAATCAGCAGGTGCTCCACCACGTCCCGCTGGCCGACGACGCGCTTTTCAATCTGCTCGACGATGGCGTTGCGGGCCTGGGCAAGCTCCTCGACGGCGCGCAGGTCCTCGGGGGTTGCGTCGGACGGGGGGAGAGGGGCGGGGGCGGCGCTTTCCATGGAAGGGTTCTCTTAATCGGCGCGGAGGGGGCGGACCAACGGTTTCCGTCGCCCTGGGGCCCCGAGCGTGGGGTGCCAACCGTTCCAGGGGGCCGGTATTCCGCCAGGAATGGCTACGGGTCCGCCCGGCCCCGCGCCTGGCCCCCCGTTCGCCCCCCGGCCTGTTTCAAGTCCCCCCGGGGAGGGGGGAATGCCACTCCGTGGACACACTGCTTACGTTCCCAAGGCACCTGCGATTCAGCAGGGCAGGCATGGGAGCACGGCATGCGTTCAGCACGGCGAGTCATCTGGGGCGGGTGGGCACTTCTGGGCGCGGGACTCCTCGGGCTGGGAAGCACTGCGTGTGGCGGTGGTGCTCCGGCGGACGAAACTGGGGATGTGACTGGCGGTACGGAAGCCCAGGGAACCGTCCCCGCGCCGGCCCCGGAGACGGCTGCTCCCTCGCCCGGAACCCAGGCACCCACGCAGGCGCCCTCTGCCGAGACTCCGGCGCCCGCGGCCCCGGCGGCGAGCCCCTGGTCGCTCAAGCAGGGCGGCCCGCAGGACGACACGGGCTCGGGGCTGGCGGTGGGTCGGGGCGGGGATGTGCTGTGGGTGACGTCCGGCACGCCGCGCTCGGATGAGGACCGGGACCAGGTGGACGGGGAGCGGCTGGTGCTGACGCTGTCCCGCTATTCGGCGGACGGGACGAAGCAGTGGGCGAAGGAGTTCGAGCGCAACCGCCTGTCGGACCTGCGCGTGGCGGGCTCCACGGGCACTGACGGCGCGGTGTTCCTGTCCGGCAACGCGTTCCTGTACTCGGCGGACTTCGGGCTGGGCGAGGCGCAGGACGGCTTCCTGGTGAAGTTCTCCCAGGCGGGCGAGCCCGAGTGGCAGCGCCGCGTGGGCCAGAAGGTCTACGCGGTGGCGGCGGACGCGGCGGGCGGAGTGGTGGCCCTGGGCGAGGAGTGGACGCCGGAGGCCCACACGCCCCAGCTGGTGCGCTACGCGGAGGATGGCACGGCGAGCTGGACGAAGACGTTCGACGGCGCGAGGGAGGGCACGCTGCTGTCGGCGGTGGCGCTGTCGGGGACGGGCACGTCGGTGGTGGCCGGGCGGCTGGTGGGCCCGGTGACGGTGGACGGGCGCACGTTCGACGCGCGGGGCACGGGCGGCTTCGTGGTGCTGGCGTTCGGCGCGGACGGTGCGCTGGCGTGGGGCCGCGAGGTGCCGGGAGTGAACGGCCGCGTGGGCTCCGTGTCGGTGGGCGCGGACGGCACGGTGGCGGTGGCCGGCGAGGCGGTGGGCCTGCTGGTGTGGAACGGCGTGGCGCTGGATGAGGGCGGCCCGTTCGTGCTGACGGCGACGGCGGACGGGCAGGAGCGCTGGGTGAAGCAGCCCACGTGCGGCGCGACGTCGGTGGGCACGGTGGCGGCGGTGGAGCCCGCGGGCCCGGTGGCCACTGCGTGCGGCAATACGGTGACTCGCTACGCGGCGGACGGCGCGCTGCTGGGCACGAAGTCGCTGGCGCCGGAGGCGTGCGAGAGCGGCACGTGCTCGCTGGCGACGACGGCGCTGGTGGCGGCGCCGGAGTCCGGGTTGGTGGTGTCCGGCTGGCAGCGTGACGGCGCGGGGAGCACCTGGAACCAGGATGCGTTCCTGCGGCTCGTGACGCCGTGATTTCAGTGGCGGCTCTGACGCCCGGTGCCTACGAGCCCGGGCGTCAGGCCACCGCCGCGGTGTTCAGCTTGAGGTCCTGGTTCAGACCCGCGTCCTTGCGCACGCGCCAGATGTACTGGTCCAGGAAGTAGTGGTGCAGCGCGAAGCCCCAGATGAAGCCTTCCATCAGGTCCCTCAGCGTGAGCCCGCTGCCTCCCATCGCCACCTTCGCGTCGAACGCGCCGCAGCCCGGATGCACGCCCATGCCGCAGCCCATCGTCCGGTACACCAGCGTGAACGCGAGCCCGCAGAGCGCGTAGACGATGAATCGCTGGCTCACCTTCGGCGCCCAACCGAACGCGGCATGGTCCACGCCTTCCGCGTGGTAGCGGTTGCGGTGAAAGAACCAGACGATGCCGTGGTACTGCACGTTGTGGAACGCCGTCACCGCCACGGTGAACATCAGGAAGTCCATCCGCCGCGACACCGACGGCCAGAACACCAGCGACGTCAGCCCCAGCGCCGCGCCCAGCATCAACAACTTGGGCCCGTTCACCCCCAGGCCCCGGCGCCACCGCCACACCTGCCTCGCCGCCAGCACCCCCACCACCGCGAGCACCAACGCGAAGCACGCGTGCGCCACCCCGACCTCCCAGGTCGGCTCCGCCATCAGCCCCAACCTGCGCCGAGCCCCCGGATGCGTTAGCGCGAACGCCACGAACGGCGCGAGCAACCCCACGTACAGGGTCACGCTGTCCAGCCGCCGGTCCCACGCGTTCCGCTCTCCGGCCTTGCGCTGGTAGAGCACCATGATGCCGTAGTGCTGCCGCACCACGTGCCAGTACGCCCACAGTGCCGCCAGCGTCACGAACACCGCGAACGGCCAACGCTGCCCGGACAGCACCGACGCCGCGAACACGGCCGGCCCCGCCGCGAACCACGCCAGGCTGCCCCAGAGCAGCCGGGCTCGCGCCTTCCGCTCCCGAGCGTCCAGGTACGTGCGCGATACCGTCGCGAACAGGTGCGGCCCGTCCAACAGCAGCACCCATGCCCACCACAACGGCGGCCCGCTCACGCCCCCCAGCACGTGCAACGCCATCAGCGCCAGGCTCGCGCCCAGTCCCCCGACCGTGGAGAGCAGGTCATGCCGTCGGTCCACCAACCACCGCGCTTGCAGGGGAACCGGGGCGAAATGGGGAACCGCGTTCATCGGGGGACTCCCGTCCGGCGGACCCGGACCTCTTCCTGGGGGAAACGAAGTCCCAGGATAGCGGGGACATACAGGTAAGTCAGATGCGCACCTGAATGTCTCGAACGGGCACCGGCCGGACGGGCAGGGGGCCAGAACCCCCTTGAGGGAATGGCCCCCGGACGCGACAGTGCTGAACCATGGATCAAGGTCGGCGTACCTCGGACCGCAAGTCGGTCGGTCTGTTGGTGAAGCTCAAGCATGAGACCGTGGGGAGCTTCACCGAGGAGTTCGCCACCAACATCAGCCCCGGGGGCATGTTCATCCGCTCGCGCACGCCGCAGCCGGTGGGCACGCCCGTGCGCTTCGAGGTGCAGATCGCCAACGGCGTGCGCGTGCTCCAAGGCACTGCGACCGTGCGCTGGGTGCGCGATGTGAACGACCCCGCGGGGCCTCCGGGTATGGGGTTGCAGTTCCAGGAGCTGGATACCGCGAGCCGCGCGCTCGTGGATCTGATGCTCCAGCGCAAGCCGGGTGGCGGTGCCGTGCCCGCCGCCGCGCCGCTGCCGTCCATTGCTCCGGTCGTGGCGCCGGGCATCGCGCCGTTGGCCGCGCCAGGAATCGCGCCGTTGACCGCGCCGGGCATCGCGCCGGTGCGTCCGCCCGTGGCCGTGCCGCCGGTTGCCGCCGCGCCCCGGCCCGCCGCCGTCCCCGCGCGCCCCGCCGCCGTCGCACCGCCCGCGCGTCCCGCGCAGCCGGCCCCGAGTGGTGCCGCGCTCGATTCGCTGTTCGATGATCTGGATGCCCCGTCCTCCAGCCCCGCTCCCGCCGCGGACGAGCCGCTGTCGCTGGGCGGCGAGGACGAGCCGTTCTCGTTGGGAGGTCCGGACGAGGACATGGGGCTGGCGCAGGCGGACTCCGCGAACGACGTGGACATCCCGCTGGACGAGCTCATCGCGGGAACGCCTCCGCCCACCGTGCAGGGCGTGCTGTCGGGAGGCGACGAGCCGCTGCCGGGGCTCGACTTCGAGTTCGAGGTTCCGGTCGTGGATGAGCCCATCGCCATGGGCCAGCCGCTGGAAGAGGTGCCCATCGAAGTGGGGCTCTCCGTGGAGGACGACGCGGCTTCGGCCGCGGGCGACGCGGGTGGGTTCGAGTTGGATTTCTCGGATGTCGCCCCCGCGCCGCCGCCTCGCGCCGCGCCGGTGACTCCGCCGCCTGTGCAGCGCGCGGCCCCGCCGCCTCCGCCCGCGGCGATGCCGGTCGTGCCGCCGGTGGCTCCCGCCAAGCCCTCCGGCGGCAGCGCCGAGTTCGACTTCGACCTGTCATCCCTGGACGACGAGGCTCCGCTGGAACTGGCACGCGAGCCCGCGTCCTCGCCGGGCCGTCAGCGGCCGTTGGGGCGTGAGCCCGCGTCCTCGCCCGGCCGTGCCGCCGCGCCGGGTCTGGGGCGTGAGCCTGGATCCGCCGCCGGCCGTGCTCCGGGTCTTGGACGCGAGCCTGGATCCGCGGCGGGTCGCGCCACCGTGCCGGGCCTGGGACTTGAGCCTCGCTCTTCTGGAGGTCGTCCCGCGGTGCCGGGTCTGGGACTTGAGCCGCGCTCTTCTGGAGGTCGTCCCGCGACGCCGGGCCTGGGACTTGAGCCTCGCTCTTCTGGAGGTCGTCCCGCGGTGCCAGGCCTGGGACTGGAGCCTGGATCCGCCGCAGGACGTGCCGCAGCGCCGGGCCTGGGGCGTGAGCCCGGATCCGCCGCCGGGCGTCCCTCCGTGCCGGGTCTGGGACTGGAGCCTGGATCCGCGGCGAGCCGTGCCCCGGGACTGGGCCGCGAGCCTGGATCCGTGGCGGGACGTCCCTCGGCGCGCGCTCCCGGTGAGCTGCCGTTGGAGCCCGGCTCCTTCGCCAACCGTCCCGCGGCGCCCGGCCTGGGCCGCGAGCCCGGTTCCGCCGCGGGCCGCGCTCCCGACCTCTCCCAGGAGCCTGCGTCGTCCTGGGGTCGCGCTGTCCCGCAGCAGCCTCCCGTGCCGCAGCAGCCTCCCGCGCCGCGCCCGTCCGGCGGCAGCGCCGAGTTCGACCTGGACCTGTCCATCGACGACGACGGGCCGCTGGAACTGGCGCGCGAGCCCGTGTCCTCGGCGGGCCGTCCCGCCGCGCGGCCCGTGGCCCCTCCGCCGCAGCCGAGCACGCTTCCTCCCTCCGTGCGTCAGGCCCCGCCCGCGCCCGCCGCGCCGAGCGCTCCCGCGACGCTCGCGCCCGCCGCCGCGCCGGTGTCCTCCGCGCCGCCTCCCCTGGACGCCAACGGCCAGGTGCGCCCCATCTACCTCACGCCGCCGCAGACAATTGCCGGCACGGGTCCGGTCATCGGCATCGACCTGGGCACCACCAACTCCTGCGTGGCGCTCCTGTCCAACGGCCGGCCCGTCGTGCTGCGCTCGCGCGAGGGCTACAACACCATCCCGTCCGTCATCTCGCTGAGCGCGCAGAACAAGCTGCTCGTCAGCCACCGCGCGAAGAACCAGCTCGTCCTCCGGCCCACGCACACCATCTACGGCGCGAAGCGCCTGGTGGGCCGTCCCTACGACAGCGCCGTGGTGAAGCAGGTGCGCGAGCGCTTCCACTACGAAATCACCCCCGACGCCGCCGGCCGCGCCGCTGTGCGCCTGGGCAGTGACGTGCTGTCGCTGGAAGAGGTGCAGGGCATCATCCTGCGCGAGTGCAAGGAGATGGCGGAAACCCACCTCAACCAGAAGGTGGAGCGCGCCGTGGTGACGGTGCCGGCCTACTACTCCGAGCCCCAGCGTGAAGCGGTCCGCAAGGCGGGCGCGATGGCCGGCCTCAAGGTGGAGCGCATCCTCAACGAGCCCACGTCCGCGGCGCTCGCGTACGGCCTCAACCGCGAGCTCAACAAGAAGGTGCTCGTCTACGACCTGGGCGGCGGCACCTTCGACGCGACCATCCTGCGCATCGAGAAGAACGTCTTCGAGGTACTGGGCACCGGCGGCGACATCTTCCTGGGCGGTATCGACTTCGACAACCTCATCGTCGACTTCCTCCTGGAGCGCTTCCAGGAGAAGGAAGGCATCGCGTTCAACGGAGACGGCATCGCCCTGTCGCGCGTGGGCGACGCCGCCGAGCGCGCGAAGATGGCGCTGTCCGAGCGCAGCACGTTCGAAGTCCACATCCCCATGTTGATGATGGACGACGCGGGCCGTCCCCGGGACCTGCGCGTGACGATGTCGCGCCAGGACCTGGAGAAGATCTGCGACCCGTTGCTCAACCGCACCATCGACGTGGTGCGCGACGTGCTCCTGGACTCCAAGCTGAAGGCCTCGGAGGTGGACGACATCATCCTGGTGGGCGGCATGAGCCGCATGCCGCTGGTGCGCGACAAGCTCAAGGGCCTCTTCAGCAAGAACGCGCAGGCGAGCGTCAACGCGGACGAGGCCGTGGCGCTGGGCGCGGCGCTGTACTCGGGCTCGGTGGACAAGGTGAGCAGCGTGGTGCTCATCGACGTGCTGCCCATGACGATTGGCGTGGCCATGCCCGGCGGTGGCTTCAAGCGCGTCATCGAGCGCAACAGCCCATTGCCCACGCAGCGCTCGTTCGCCATCAGCACGTCGCAGGACAACGAAGAGCGGATGGAGCTGTCCGTCTTCCAGGGCGAGGACAACCACATCTCCGCCAACGAATACCTGGGCACCGTGCGCATGGAAGGTCTGCCACGAGGCCCCAAGGGCTCCGTGCGCGTGGCCGTGACGCTCAAGCTCGACTCCGAATGCGTGCTGCACGTGGAGGCGCGTGAATACTCGACGCGCAAGGAAGTGAAGGCGACGCTCGCCACGCGCTACTCGCCGGAGGAGCTCCAGAAGCAGCTCCAGGTGAGCAAGGAGGCGGTGAGCGCCGCCGAGGAGCGCCGGGGCGCGGACCTCAAGGATCGCGCGGGCCGCTTCTGGGGGTTCGTGAAGAAGGCGCTGGGCCGCAAGTAGACTGGGTTCCATGACCGCCTCGGCCCCCCGCTACATGGCGCGCTTCCGTTGCATCGCGGAAGCGTGCGAGGACACCTGCTGCGCGGGGCTCACCGTGCCCATCAGCGAATCGCGCTGGAGCCTGCTGCGCCAGAAGGTTGCGGGCACACCGGACGAAGCGAGAGTCGCGGCGCTGATCAATCCGAACCCGGATGGAGCCTCGGGTCAGCAGGCGGGCATCCTGGGCAAGCGCGCGGACGGGCACTGCGCCTTCCTGGATGAGGCGAAGCTGTGTTCGCTCCAGCGCCGCTACGGTGAAGCAGTGCTGCCGGACGGCTGCTCCGTCTTCCCGCGAGTGCTCACGCGCTGGGGCGCGCAGGTGGAGATGGCCGGGTCGCTCGCGTGTCCGGAGACGGCGCGCCTGTGCCTGCTGGCGGAGGACGCGCTGGTGCGCGAGCCCGTGCCCGAGGAACAGGCCCTGCGTCCGCAGGTCGCGCGGCAGGTAGCGGCCGGAGACGACGCGTGGACGGCCCACGCGGACACCGTGCGCGAAGCGATGCTGCGGCTCTTGAATCGGCGCGAAATCCCGTTCGCCGCGAGGCTGTACGCGCTGGGCCGCATGGCGCTGGACCTGGGCGACTTCTACTTCCCGGGGACCACGGCGTTCGCTTCATCGGCAGGCGAGGAATCGCGGCATCCCAGCGCGAGCGACGCCTCCGAGCCCGAGATACGTGAGCCCATGGCGGCCACCGCGCTGGATGCAAGTGCGTCGTCGTGGCGTCCCCATGCAAGCGAAGCCTCCGCGCCTCCGGTGCACGAGCCCGTGGCGGCTGCCGCACTGGATGAGAGCGAGACCCGCGCGGAAGCGGCCGAAGCGCGGCTCGCGCATGTCCTGCGCGAGTACGAATCCACGGACACCCTCGCGTCCTTGAGCGCGCAGCTCGAAGCGCTGGAGCTGCCGGGAGGCCCGTGGGCCGGCATCTGCGGCGCCGTGCTCCGTTCACGCGAGGCCGCCGTGAGCAGCCCGCGCTTCCTCTCGCTCATGAGCGATGTGCGCGCGTCCTATGGCGGCGCGGACACGCATCCAGACCAGGCGTGGGAGCTCCATGCCGCGCGGCGCTCCGCCCTGGAGTCCCTGCACGGCGAGCGCGTGCACCAGTACTTCCTGCACCACGCGCTCAACCACGTCCTGCGCCACCCGTTCACCGAGGCCGAGAGCCTCCTGAACTCCGTGTTCCTGCTCGTGCTGCGCGCCTCCGTGGTGCGCTGGGTGCTGCTCGGGCACCCGGCCGTGGTGGCGCTGCTAGAGGCTCCCGGCATGCCCGAGGCCGCGCTGGACGCCGCCGCCGTGGAGGCGTTCCAGGTCGTCGCCAAGCACGTGGAGCAGGCGCCCTCGTTCCTGGACTTCGCCAAGGGGCTGGCCGGCGAAGGTCCGGAGACCTTCGCGCGGCTGCTCATCCTGGTGAAGGGCCTGTAGCTCCCGTCAGCCCTGCTGCTTCGGCTTCGCGCCCAGCTGCTGCATGGCCCGCTGGAATGACGGGTACTCGTGCGCGCCCTGGATGGCCACCTTCTCCCCCAGGATGAAGGTCGGCACCGCGCGGATGCCCATCTCCTGGGCCTCGCGCACGGACTCCTCCACCACCTGCCGGTAGCGGCCTTCCTCCACCGCGCGCTGGAGCTCGTCCGGATCCAACCCGGCCTCCACGCCCGCGGCCCGCAGCGTGTCCCACTGCCAGAGGTCCTGACCTTCACTCCAGTAGCGCCGCAGGATGGCGGCCTGGAAGGGCTCCAGCCTGCCTTGGGCGCGCGCGTACTCCGCCGCCTCGTGCGCTCGGCGCGTGGACGGGATGATGTCCCGCTGCACCATCGTCAGCCCGGCCTTCGCGGCTCGGAGCTTCAGCGGGTTGTTGGGATCCTTCATCCCCTGGCGCACGTAGTCGGGCAACGGCAGCCCTTCCGGAGGCGTCTCCGGGCGCAGGAAGTAGGGGTGCCACTCCACCTGGACGTCGTATTCCTTCTTCAGCTTCTCGACCTCACCGAGGCCGACGTAACACCAGGGTCAAACGAAGTCGGACCAGATGTGGACAACGATGGGTGCGCTCATGGGCTGAATCTCTAGCACCGTGCGTCAGGGCCTTCCACCCCTTCCACCGGGGCCCGCATCCATCGGTGGACAGTCCGCCCTCCCGAAGGCACGGTCCGGGTTCCATCTCTCCGGAGGAACCTTCCGTGCCCCTGTCGCTCCTCGCGGCCCTGGCGCTCGGCGCCAACCCCGCGCCCGCGCCGCATCCGTTCAATCAACAGGACCTGGTCACGCTGCGCCGGCTCAGCAGCCCGCGCGTCTCGCCCGACGGCCGTCAGGTCGCCTACGTCCTGCGCTCCACCGACCTGGAGGCGAACCGCGGCCGCACCGACCTGTGGCTCGCCAACCTGGACGGCTCCGCGCCGCGCCAGCTCACGTCGGACCCGAGCAGCGACACCGACCCCGTCTGGGCACCGGACGGCAAGAGCCTCTACTTCCTGTCGTCGCGCGGCGGCTCATCGCAGGTGTGGCGCCTGCCGGTGGATGGCGGCGAACCGCTTCCGGTCACGAAGCTGCCGCTGGACGTGAACAGCTTCGTGCTGTCGCGTGACGGCCAGCAGCTCGCGGTGGCGCTGGACGCGCGCCCCGACTGCGCGGACCTCGCGTGCAACACCCAGCGCGCCGCGGAGTCCTCCAAGAAGAAGACCACCGGCCGCGCGTATGATCAGCTCTTCGCCCGTCACTGGGACACCTGGAAGGACGGCACGCGTTCGCACCTGTTCGTCGTCCCCGTGGCCGGCGGCACGGCCGTGGACGTGATGAAGGGCATGGACGCGGACGCGCCGAGCAAGCCCTTTGGCGGCGCGGAGGAGTTCACCTTCACCCCGGACGGCAAGAGCATCGTCTTCGCCGCGCGCGACGTGGGCGCCACCGAGTCGTGGTCCACCGACCTGGACCTGTTCCTCGCGCCCGTCGACGGAAAGACGAAGCCGCGCAAGCTCACGGAGAAGAACCGCGCCACGGACACCAGCCCCGTGTTCAGCCCGGATGGCAAGACGCTCGCGTACGTGGCCATGTCCCGCCCCGGCTTCGAGGCCGACCGCTTCCGCGTCATCCTGCGCACGTGGCCGGGTGGCCAGGAGCGCGTGCTGACCCAGGACTGGGACCGCTCGGCTGGCTCGCTCGCGTGGAGCAAGGACGGCGCCACGCTCTTCACCACCGCCAACGACGTGGGGCAGAACACCGTGTTCGCCCTGGACGTGGCCACCGGCAAGGCGCGCAGCCTCACCCAGGGCGGCAACGCGGACGGCGCCCAGCCCGCGGCGGACGGCCAGGTCGTCTACGCGATGGATGACCTGGACTCGCCGGCGGACCTGTACGCGGTGAAGGCGGACGGCACCGGCGCGCGGCAGCTCACCCAGGTGAACAAGGACGCGCTCGCGGGCCTGAAGTTCGGCGCCTTCGAGCAGTTCAACTTCCCGGGCTGGAACAACGAGACGGTGCACGGCTACGTGGTGAAGCCCGTGGACTTCGACCCGAAGCGCCAGTACCCGCTGGCCTTCCTCATCCACGGCGGACCGCAGGGCAGCTTCGGCAATCACTTCCATTACCGGTGGAACCCGCAGGTGTACGCGGGCCGCGGCTACGTGGCGGTGATGATCGACTTCCACGGCTCCACCGGCTACGGCCAGGCCTTCACGGACTCCATCTCCGGGGACTGGGGCGGCAAGCCGCTGGAGGACCTGCAGAAGGGCCTGAACGCCGCGCTCCAGAAGTACTCGTTCATCCACAAGACGAAGCGGTGCGCGCTGGGCGGCAGCTACGGCGGGTACATGATCAACTGGATCGCCGGCAACTGGGCGGACGGCTTCCAGTGCCTCGTGAACCACGACGGCATCTTCGACGAGCGCGCCGCCTACTACGACACCGAGGAGCTGTGGTTCCCCGAGTGGGAGCACAAGGCGCTGCCCTGGGAGAAGCCGGAGTCGTACGAGAAGTTCAACCCGGTGAACCAGGTGGCGAAGTGGAAGACGCCCATGCTCGTCATCCACGGCGGCAAGGACTACCGCGTGGTGGACACGCAGGGCATCGCCACCTTCACCGCGCTCCAGCGCCGCGGCATCCCGTCCCGCTTCCTGTACTTCCCGGACGAGAACCACTGGGTGCTCAAGCCGCAGAACAGCATCCAGTGGCACGACGAGGTGCTGGGCTGGCTGGACCGCTGGACGCGCAAGTAGCGCTGCCCGGCGAAAGGTGAACCCTGGGGCGTCGCGCCCCAGGGTTTCATGCAGGTTTCAGGGAATGCCGAAGCAGTCGTCGATGCAGCTGGCGATGACCTCCGCACAGGTGCGGTCGGAGATGCACTGCGAGCACTCCGCGGTGCGCTCGCGGCGTTTGTCCTGCTCGCTCTCCTTCTCTTCCTCCCAGGCGCCAACCTTCTCGGCGCACTTGCCGGTGTCCAGGTCGGAGTCGAAGCACTGCTTGCGGTAGTCGCAGATGGCGTCGGCGTCGTTGGAGCAGCCGGTGAGGAGCAGCACGGAGACACAGGAGGCCAGGGCAATCAGTCGTGACATGGCCCGGCACTATGCACGTGGATGACGCCTCCCGTGAATGCACTTCAAGGGAGGCGCCGCGCACTTCACCGCTGCTGCATTACTTCGTCTTCGTCGCACCGCCGGTGGAGCCGTGGTCCATGGATCCGTGGTCGGTGGTGCCGCCCTGCATGCCGGCGCCGCCCACGCCCATGGCGTCGTCCAGCTTGCCCAGCGTCTGGTAGGCCATGTCGCGATGCCGGGGCAGTTCCTGGGTGAGGTTCGTGAGCAGCGTGGCCAGCTCACCCGTGGCGCCCATGCCCTGCTGGGCGGCCATCACCTTGCCGATGGCGGCGTCATGGGCGCCGACCTGGGCGGACATATAGGACGAGTCGAACGGCGCGCCCTTCAGCGCCTGGAGCTTCTCCATGTCCGCCTTGTCCGCGGCCATGGCTTTCTTCTCCATGTCGTTGGTGGCCTTGGGCATCTCCGCCAGCTTCATGTTCTGCGACTTCGCATAGTCCATGACCTTCTGGTCGGCGGTCGTGTGCGCGTCGACCATCATCTTGGCGTAGCTCTGCACGTCCGGGTTCTGCGAGTTCTGCTGCGCGAGCTTCGCCTGCTTGATCTCCGACTGGTTGATGTAGTGCAGGCGCTCCAGGAAGGCCTTTGGATCCGCGGGGACGATGAAGCCCTTGAACTCCACCGTGCCCTTGGCGACGGTGGGCGTCTTCTCTCCGACTGGCGGGTTGGCGGACGTGGCGCTCTGGGCCAGCGAGACACCGCCGGTGAAGAGAACCGCGGCGAGGGTGACTCCATGCAGGGTGCGCTTCATTGGGTGCTGCTCCTTTTCAGGGCCTCGGATGTGAGGCGGGTCAAGGTCGGTGGACCGGACACACTTCCGGATCCGCGCGGCGCACGTTGGAGCAGAGCGCGACAGCGAACCCAGCGGGTGGGAGGACGGACGTGTGCCAATTCACGTTGCGTCCCGGACCCGGTGCGGCAGTGGACAGCACCACTGCCCCAGGGAGCGGGCGCGGACGTTCAGCACCACACGGCTGTCTGGGAACGCCATCCCGTCCTCCTCGTGCCCGGAAAGCTAGGCATCCCGCGAGGGAGGGAAGAGAACGGAGGCAGGGCCCCGGCTGGCTGGCCGCCGGGGAGGAGGGCTACTTCGCGGGCTGCGGCGCCGGCTTCGGAGCGGCCTTCGGCTTCGGGGCGTCGGGCATGCCGACGGGGACGTTCTTCGTCTCCGACAGCTCGTCCTCGGCGCGCAGGAAGGCCTGGGCGGCGCGGTCCACGTCGTCGGGCTTGAGGCCCGTGAGGTTGGCGGCGGCCCCGCGCGTGCGCGCCGCGAGCGCCGTCTCACCCAGCGCGCCGTGGATGCGCGTGAGGGCCACATGGATTTCCGGGTCGAACGGATCCGAGGCCAGCGCCTCCAGGTACGCCGTCTTCGCCTTCGGGTAGTCCTTGCGGAACAGCAGGATGCGGCCCAGGTGCACGTTGGTGGAGGGCGAGCCCGGGTGCATCCGCAGCGAGCCGCGCAGCACGGACTCCGCCTCATCCAACCGGCGCAGCTCCAGCAGCGCGAGCGCGAACTTGTTGGACACCGACTCGTACTTGTCGCCCACCAGCTTGTGCGCGCGCGAGTACTCCTCCGCGGCGGCCTTCACGCGGTTGCGCTCGCGCAGCACCTCACCCAGGTGCGCGAACTTGCGCGCGGGCACTTCGGTCACCTCGGAGAAGCCGCCGAAGGAGATTTCACGCCCCTTCTTCTCGCTGTCCTTCTGAGCGCCCTTGGCGTCCTCCTTGAGCACCACGCGGTCGTCGCGCGGCACCAGCTCCTGGGGGAAGGGCTGCTTCTTCACGTAGGACAGCCAGGTCTTCTCGAAGAGGGGGAAGGGCATGCCCGTCGCCACCTCCACCGCTTTCTTGTCCGGCTGGCCCGCCTTCAGCTCCTGCAAGAGGGCGCGCAGGCCGGCGGTGCCCTTGGTGCCGTGGAGGTAGTCGATGGCGTAGAACACCTCCGCGAACGCGGTGGCCGCGTCCTCCGCCGTGGGCAGCATGGCGATGGAGGGGTGCATCTTCTCGAAGGGGATGAGCTTGTCCTCCTTCACGCGCTTGCCCAGCAGCGCCTGCGTGGACGGCGTCATGGCCAGGCCACCCTTGCCGCGCCAGCGCGACTCCAGGAACTTGGCCAGGCCTTCGTGCAGCCAGATGGGCACGGTGTTGTGGGACATCTGGCTGACCACCAGGTGCACGTACTCGTGCGCCAGCGTGTCCTGCCAGTCGTAGCCCTGCGCCACGGCCTTGGGGCTCGTGACCATCAGCTTGTTGAACTTGCAGATGGCGATGGTGCCCGTGGTGCGGATCTGCTTCTCCGTCAGCGTGCTGACGCGGGACAGCTCGCGCGCGTTGTTCACCACCTCCACGCGCACCTTGCCCGGCGGCGTCCAGCCCAGGTCCTCCGCGAGCGCCCGGTGGATGGCCTCCAGCGTCTCCAGCGCGTAGGGCACCAGAATCTCCTCCTTGCCCTTCGGGTAGAAGAAGATGAAGTGCTCGCTCTCCGCGCGCTGGTGGTCCTTGACGATGGTGCGCGTGTCCTTGGCGAGCCGCAGGTAGCTGCCCGGCTTGTCCTCGATGTTGGCGCCTTCCAGCAGCGTCACCGCGTCGTCGTACTGGCCCTCCTCGAAGGCCACGCGCCCCTGGAAGTACTTCAGGGGCTCCAGCTCGGAGGGTACGCGCTTCTCGACCTCGGCCAGCTCGCGGCGAGCGCTTCCCACGTCCCAGTCATCCAGCGACTGCTCCACCTTGCCCAGCCGCTGCTTCACCTCTTCCTTGAGGGCGGCGTCGGGGGGCTGCGCGAAGGCCGTGGGGACGGCGAGGAGGAGGGCGCACAGGACGCCCAGGCCCGGGATGGTCGCGTGCATGCGGCGGCTCACTTCACCAGCTCCTCGTAGTAGCGCTTCACCTGTTCGCGGTACTTCTCCGGCGCGCCCTGCTTCATCGCGTCCAGCAGGTCCTTGCGGAACTCGCGAGGCGCCTGGAACGCGTCCTCGTCCGGCAGCTCCACCTTGTCCTGCGGGTTGCGGCCGTTGCCCTCCTGGCGGCGGCCGGAGCCCATGGGCATGGGCAGCCCGCGGCCACCCTTGCGGCCCTGCTGGCTCTGCTGCATCTGCTGCTGGAAGCGCTTGAGGCCTTCCATGGCGGCCTGCTGTTCGCCGTAGCCGCGGCCGGGGTCCTTGCCCTGCATGCGCTGGGACGCCTCGCCCATGCGCTGGCCAATCTCATCCATCTGCTGGCCGGCCTCTTCGCCGAACAGCGGCGCGGTCTGCTCCATGTCCTCCATCTGCTGGCGCAGGCCCTGCGCGCGCTGCTCCAACTGCTGCTGGCGCTGGCCCAGCTGCTGGAGCTGCTGCTTCTCCTGCGGCGACAGCTGCGAGCCCGGCGGAGGGAAGAGGTTCTGCAACTGCTGGCTCACGTCCGACACGTCGCGCGAGTCCTTCTTGAGCTGCTCCGCGAGCTTCGCGGACTGCTGGCGCACCTCCGGCGGGTTGCCGAACATCTCATCCAGCTGGCGCTGCTGCTCGCCCATGCTGGACAGCTGGCGCGCGGCATCCTCGGCGCGCGCGGCGGACTCCGCGGCGAGGTCGAAGTCGTCCACCTTGAGCGCGTTCTCCACGTTGCGCAGCTCGGACTGGGCCTCTTCCAGCGGGCGGGCCGCGCGGCTGTTGAGCCGGCCTGGATCAAGCTTCTGATAGTCCTCCTGCACCTGCTTCAGCTTGCGGTTCAGCTCGTCCTTGAGGGCCTGGCCCTTCTCCTTGAGCCGGTCGCGGTTCTGGCTGCGGGCCTGGTCGCGCAGGGCGCGCGTCTGCTCGGCGACCTTCTGCTGCTCGCTCATGGTGCCCTGCAGGTCGTCCATGAACTTGCCGAACTTCTCCGCCAGCTCCGGGTACTGCTCCGCGCCGAAGTCCTCCTGGGACTTGTCCATGGACTCGAGCATCTCGTCCATCTGCATGCCCAGCTCCTGGAGCTTCGCCAGGGCCTCGTCCGACTTGCCCTCCTGCATCAGGCGCTCGACTTCATCCATGGCGCCCTGCATGTCCTCCTGCTGCATCATCTCCGACAGCGCCTCCGCGTTGAGGTGCTCGTCGCGGATGCCCTTGCGCAGCTCCGCCATGCGCTGCATCAGCTCCTGGATGCGCGACTTGAGCTGTTGGATCTGCTGCATCACCTGCTCGCGCGCGGCCTCGTCCGGGTTGGCCTTGAACTGTTCGATGAGGCGCGACAGGTCGCGGCGCTCGTTGGCCAGCTGCTTCGTCATCTCCTGGAGCGCCTCCAGCTTCTGCCGGTCCAGCAGCGACTCCAGGTAGAGGATGTCGCGCTCCAGGCCCTCGATTTCGTCCTCCACCACGGCGGTGAGCCGGGTGCCGGTGCCCCAGTCCTCGCCGCGCGCGCGCTGGGTGCGCAGGTACAGGCGGCGGAAGTCGGAGGTGGTGCCCACGCTGCGCTTGAGCTCCCCGCCGATGTTCAGGAGCGCGGAGACGATCTCCTTGGGCACGTCCTTCTCCCGGGACAGCTCGGAGCCCTGCATGCGGAAGTCGTCCGCGAGCTGCTGGCCACTGGTGTCCACGGACTTCGCGGTCTCCACCGCGGTCGCGTCCTTCTGCTTCGCGCGGTCCGGGCCTTCCAGGCGGTCCGCCAGGTGGTCCACCAAGCGGCCCCACAGGACTTCGGCCTTCTCCAGGGCGGCGCGGCGGTGCTCGGCGGCGCTGTAGACGCGCAGGGTCTGCGTGCGGCTGACGCCTTTCTTGGGGCCCTCCACCGCGTCGTTGTCCTTCGCCTCCACGTAGTAGGTGATGCGGTCGCCGGGCGCGGGCTTGAGCGGGCCCAGGTCCCAGTTGAAGGTGCCCCGGCTGCGGCGGCTGTCCTCGCGCGGCAGGTTCACGCGCGTCTCCTGCTTCGCACCGGGCATGCGGTACACCAGCGACAGTCCGGACAGGCCGTAGTCGTCGGTGGCCTCGTACTTGAGCGTCACCGTCTGGCCGGGGTCGACTTCAATCTCCGTGGACGGCGTGAGCAACGTCACCTGGGGGGCCTTGTCCGCCTCCACGGTGAGGGGGATGTCCGGGCCCACCGCGAGCGGCTTCGCGCGCGAGGCATAGAAGACGAAGTGGTAGTGGCCGCCCTGCTTCGCGACGAAGCTGCCGGTGAGCTCGCGGCCGCCGGTGACGGTGAGAGGCAGCACCTGGTCATTGACCACGACCTCCGCGCGCTCGATGGGGCGGTCCGAGCGCGTCTTCAGCACGACCTCGGTACCGGCGGGCGCGCTGACCTCGCCGTTGGTGCCGGGCACGGTGCGCGGCGCGAGGCCGGTGTACGCGGGATAGCGGTAGGTCAGCTCGATGTCGCCGGTGATGGGCTCCGCCTGCGCGGCGGTCTCCGGGCGCGCGGCCTGCTCGCGCAGGTGCTTCCAGCCCGCGACCCAGCGGCCGCCCACGAAGAACATCAGCACCGCGAGCGCCAGCACCACGCCGCCGCACGCCATGGCCACGCGGCGCAGCGGCTGGCGGTCCACCACGAGCCCGGGGTCCACCGTGCGGGCGCGCTCGTCCATCTGCCGCAGGAACGCGTCCGCGAGCTGGGGGGACCAGCCGGCCTCCTCACGGCGCTCGCGCGACAGCTCCACCGCGGCGAGCACGTCCAGCGACAGCTCCGGGCGGCGCTGGCCCACGAGCCGGGCGGTGCGCGCGTCGTCGCCCACCTGCCGGTGCGCGAGCACGACGCCGAAGACGTAAACCACCGCCGCGCCCACGGGCAGGGCGATCCACATGAGCCCCTGGGCGAGCCCCGGCACCGCCCGGCCCAGGAGGCCCGTGGCGAACAGGAGCACGAGGGCCGCGACGGCGCCCAGCAGCAGGCCCTGGGCCCAGAGCTGGCGGCGCTGGCGGGTGCGCACCTGGGCGAGCAGCTCCGCCACGCCTCCGGAGCGCGCTTCACGCCGGGCCTGGGGAGGCGGGGCCGGAGGAGGCGGCGGGGGCGGCAGCTCGGGGGCTGGGCTCTGCGGTGTCTCGAGGTTCACGCTGGCTTGTCCGCTCGTCGGTCGCGAGCCAACCCCGGGCGGGGCGGGCTATTTCCCAATTGTGACGCACTCCCGCCGTCTTCGCGCGTGCATCGCCGGGGCGGAGGACAGAAAGGGAGGAGCCTGTGTCCGCCGCACGAAGGAGGGGCGGACGGCAGGGTTCTGGGGACAACGCGGAAGGGGGACCCGGGCCCTCCCCGTCCGGTAGGGACGGTGGGAGGGCAGGGGGACGCGCTCAGCCTTCGGCGGGAGGGATGGGGCGGGAAGGAGCCGGAGTGTCCTCCAGGGGCGCGGAGAGGCCGCCCAGCTCCTCGGCGAGCGCCTTGAGCGCTTCCTGGGTGACGACGATGCGGTCGCGGGGCAGGCGGGCGAGCACGCGCTGCACGGCGGACTCGACGGTGCCTTCGGACGGGATGTCCAGCGCGCGGCCGGAGTCGGTGAGCGCGAAGAGGGCCTTGCGACCGTCGAGCGGATCCGACTTGCGCTCCAGCAGCCCGCGCTTCTCCAGGCGCTTGAGCACGCCGGTGAGCGTGCTGGGGTGCACGTGGAGGATGTTGGCGAGCGCGCCAGCGGTGATGCCCGGGAAGCGGCCCACCAGCCGGATGACCAGCCGCTGCGGGCCGGTGAGTCCCAGCGTGGACTCCATTCGCTTGGACGTGGACTGCAGACCATGATCCACGGCCCACAGGAGGCGCATGAACTCCAGCACCTCGCCCAACGGCTGCGGCTGTTGCGGACCCCGGGACCTGCTGCCGTCCGGGCCTTGTATCGACTCCGGGGCTTGTATGTCCTTCATGGGCGCATCCTCCCTCACCTCATGCCTCCCTGTCTTTTCGTTGTGTTCCAAAGGTGGGCGTGTCCTAGCGCGTCGGCTTGGGCGTTCCAGCAAAATCCGGAATGGGTGCTCGCGTCAGGCCGGGGCCGCCCGTCTGGAGGCCTTGGGAGTCGGCGGAAAGCCGCCATCCCCGGGCATGCCGGAGCCCGGGAATGGCGGCCCTCCTGAGCCTGAATCAACCGATGGTTGTATTTGTCATGGGTTCGTAGCGCTTGCCTCCCTTCCCGGCGGCAGGGGGGCGGGGACCTGCTCCTTCTTGAGCGTCGTGGGGCCGGTGAGGGCCAGGTGGGCCCTCAGCTTGAGGAACTTCTTCTTGCCGAAGCCCTTGACCCGGACCAGCTCCTCGACGCGACCGAAGGGCCGCTTCTTGCGGTGCTCGAGGATGCGCTGCGCCGCCTTCTCACCCACGCCCGGCAGCAGGTCCAGCTCCGCCGCCGTGGCTTCGTTCAGGTTGACCACCCCCACGTATTGCATGCGCGGGCTGGCGGCATCCGCACGCCCCGGCCCCATCAGCACGCAGCCCAACACCCACGCCCAGACCCACTTCACGAGTGGCCCTCCGCGCCCGCCTCCAGCGAAGGCTCACCTCCGAAGCGGCTGCCGGCCGCCGTGTCGCGCTTCTCCGCCGCCTCGCGAACGTGCAGCTTCCCGTCCAGGGGCAGCACATCCAGCAGCACGTTGAGCGAACCGTCCTTGTTGACGAAAGCGCTGCCCGCGCGCACCCAGATGCTCCCGCCCTTGCCCTCGCGGATGGAGAACACCGCCAACCGCTTCCCCGCCATCAGCATCGACACGCTTCCCCCTTCAGAATCCCGCGCCACCACGGCCCGGGCACCTCGCTGGCTCGACCGCCTGAGGTCGCGTCCGGGCTTGAGCAGCCCGCGTGCCAGCGGCGTGCTCCTCTGAAGTGAAGTCAGCGCACCGTGCGGCGGTGCGCGCGGCGTCCACGCGCGGGGATGGGCGTGGATGCTCCAGTGCGTGTCTTGCGCGGTGAGAGTCGGGGCGTGGCCTCCGCACCGCGGTTACCGAGGAGCAGGGATGGCGACCGAATTGTCTCCGCGGTGCGGAGACAACTGGAGGCAAGCTCCCGACGCGGAGATTGTCGCGGCACTGCTGCGACAATTGGGGCGAGGACGTGGCTTCGCGGGCCGTGCCTTGACGGGCTGGGGGTGACCTCCTAGAAGGGCCGGGCCCTTGGGTGCCCATGCCGGGCCTTCAAGAGGGAAGCCGGTGCGAGTCCGGCGCGGTCCCGCCACTGTGAACGGGTTGCCCTGAGGTCCAGGGCCGGAAGCCTCGGCTGTCACCACTTTCGCGTCAGCGGATGCGAAGGGAAGGTGGAGGGTTCCTTCCAGAAGGGTGCAGCGTGCGCCCAGGTCTGGAGCCTGTCAGCCAGGAGACCTGCCCAGGGGTGCGGCAGCGGTGCTGCCGTGAGGCCTTCTCTCTTCGACGGAGGGAGCGGAAGGCGGAGCATGTGGCGCTCGCTTCTCGCCCGGACCGTCGTCGGTCTGGTGCTCAGCTTCCAGGGACAGGCCCGGGCCGGGCAGGAAACGCCTGCGCCCGAGAGCAGCGAGCCGCCGCTTCCTGAGTTCGTCCTCCCCACCGTGGAGGTCATCGGCAAGGAAGTCCCCGAAGCACCCGTCGACTCCGCTCAACGCCGCGACCCCACCGGCGCCATCACCGTCATCGACGCTCGCGAGCGCGTGGGCGAAGCGCGCGACACCGCGGAGCTGCTCGGTGGATCCGCGAGCCTCGTCGTGCAGGACTCCGGCGGATACGGGCAGAGCAAGAGCCTGGTGGTTCGCGGCGCGTCGTCCAATGGCGTGCTCGTGTTCCTGGACGGCATCCCGCTCAACGGCGCGGGCGGCGTCGCGGACCTTTCGCTCATCCCTGTCGCGCTGCTGGAGCGGATGGAGATCCTCCGCGGCGCGGCAGGTGCCCGCTACGGCGCGGGCGGCCTGGGCGGCGCGGTCAACCTCGTCACCCGCGCGCCTTCGTCACGGCTGCTCTCCAGTGGCGAGGTCACCTACGGCAGCTTCGACACCGTGATGGCCCACGTCGCCGCGTCAGGCTCGCTGCTCGATGGCCAGGCGCTGTTGCTGCTGCATGGCGGCCGTTCCCAGGGCGACTTCAGCTACCGCGTGGACGAACTGCCCGCGTTGGACGACAACCCGCTCACGCAGGAGGTGCGCACGCGCAATGACGCTCGCGGCGGCGGCGCGCTCCTGAAGTACCGGCATGGTCTGGACGGCGGCGGACGCGTGGATGTGCTCGCCGAGCTGTCGCTGGAGGGCCGCGCGCTCGCGGGCACCGTGCAGAACCCCACCGTGTCCCGCCGCCAGGACCAGACGCGACTGTCGCTGGGCGCTCGTTGGGCACGGCCCTTTGGTGACACGGGCGAGGGCAGTGCTCGCGGCTTCTTCCGTCGCGACTGGCTGGATGTCACGGGTGGCACCACTGGCGTGGACTCCGGCGCGCAGCGCTACACCGTGGGTGGCGTGGAGGTGGAGGGGCGCGCGGTGTTGGGACGCAATGCGCTCGCCGTCACGCTCGCCGGAACATCGGAGTCCGTCACACAGGCCGTGGGTGGGCAGGCCGCGTCGTGGTGGCGCGCGAGTGTCATGGCCATGGACGAACTGTCCCTGTTCTCCGAACGCCTGAAGCTGGTGCCTTCAGTGCGCGTGGAGCGCGTGGGGCACTACTCGCTCCTGTCGCCGAAGCTGGGCGCGAGCGTGGACCTGGGCCACGGCTTCGGTGTGCGCGCCAACGCGGGCCAGTCCCACCGCGCGCCGTCGTTCCTGGAGCTCTACATCCGTCAGGGACTGCTGCTGCCCAACCCGGAGCTCAAGCCCGAGCGCGCCCTGTCCGTGGACGCAGCGGCCTTGTGGCACGACGACGTCTGGAGCGTCACCGCGGGCGGCTTCGCGGCGGTGTACGAGAACCTCATCGCCTACGAGCTGTATCCACCGAATCTCGCCAAGCCCTACAACTTCGCCGCCGCTCGCGTGTGGGGCGCGGAGATGGAGCTGGAGGCGCGGCCTCGCGCGTGGCTCACCGTCACCAGCAGCTATGCGTGGACCCGCACGCAGAACCGCTATGGCGACCCTCGCTACTTCGGCAAGGAGTTGCCGTATCGCCCTCGCCATAAGTGGGTGGGCCGGCTGCGCGTGGGGCCGGACTGGCTCAACGGCCGCACCGAAGTCCTCGTCCAGTCCTCGCAGTTGATCAACCGCGTGGGCGAAGCGCGGCTGTCCCTTCCTTCGCGCACCTGGGTGAGCGTGGGGGCCTCCAGCACCTTCCTGCACCGGCCGGACCTCACCGTGTCGTTCGACGTGAAGAACCTGCTCGATGCGCGGACCGCCGACTACACGGGCATGCCGCTGCCCGGCCGCGCCGCCTACGTGACGCTCTCCGTGGCGCTCGACCCTTCTCCCTCCGAGGACTCCCATGTCGCGTCCCCTCCCTGATGCTCGGCTCGCGTTGCTGCTGTCGGCCCTGGCCGCGGCGCTCCTCACCGGCTGCCCGGAGGAGAAGGTCCTGTGCACGTCCGGCCTCAGCGTCTGCGGCGCCGAATGCGTGGATCTCCAGGGTGACCCGTCGAACTGCGGCGCGTGTGGTGCCTCGTGCGGAGCAGGGGAGACGTGTCAGGCGGGCGTGTGCGGATGCCAGTCGGGCACGGAGACGTGTGGTGACGCGTGTGTCGCGCTCGCGAGCGACCCGCTGAACTGTGGCGCTTGCGGCGCCGCGTGTCCCTCCGGTCAGGTCTGCGAATCCGGCACCTGCCGCGAGGGATGCTCCGCCGGTGCCGAGCGGTGCGGGGACAGCTGTGTCGTGCTCGCGAATGATCCGCTCAACTGTGGTGCTTGCGGCGCGGTGTGTCCGGACGTGCAGTCCTGCCACTCGGGCCGGTGCATGTATGATGTGGTGACGGCCTGCTACACCAATGGGCAACTTGTGGGCATCCAGGCGGGGACGGACCGGATGGGGCCCCGGCGGCAATTCGGCTCGGGTGTGCAGTCGCTGGCGGCCTGGGATGGCGTGGTGCTTGCGGCGGACGCGGCGCGTTCGGTGCTGTCGCAGGCACCCGCGGGTGCGCTGGGGACGGTGGCGGAGGAGGACTCGCTGGGCGCGGTGGCGGCTTCGCCCAATGACATCCTCGTGGACCCTCCGTATGTGTATGTCCTCGACTCGGTGAACAACACGCTCCAGGTGCTCAAGCGGGAAGGGGCCGCGCAGGGCGGTGGGCTGGGATTGCGCACGGTGGGGCAGGTGAACCTGGGCGCGAACACCAGCCCTCAGGTCATCGCGAAGCGCGGCGACACGTTCTACATCCCGCTGTTCGGCACGGCCGGCTCCGACTTCAAGCAGGGCAACGCCGTGGCTCGCGTCAACGTGAGCGACCCGGAGAAGCCCCGGCTCGTGGACACCGTTCCGCTCACCGGCCTGGACCTGAAGTCCTTCGACGGTGGGACGACGATGGCGCTTCCGTACGCGGCAGTGTCCGTGGACTCGGGCGTCTACGTGGCGCTCACCAACCTGAACCCCGCGAATGACTATCTGCCCAACGGCCCTGGGATGCTCGCGCGCATCGACCCGGCGGATGGTGGAGTGCACGCCATCGACCTGGGCGCGAAGGATTGCCTCAACGCGGGCGACGTGCAGGCGGTGGGCGACCAGTTGGTGGTGAGCTGCCTGGGCGAGGCGGTGTTCGACACCGCGAGCGGCTACCGCGCCAAGGCGGTGCGGGCCACGGGGCTGGTGCTGGTGAAGGATGACAAGCCCGTGGCGTCGTATGCGCTGTCACCGGGGTGCACCGGGGGGCCGGAGAACGGCTGCGACCTCGCGGTGGGTGGACGGCTTGCGGTGGTGGGCAATGCCGTGTACGTCACGGACGTGAACGCGGGCCGCGTGTTCGTGGTGGAGGTGCGTGACGGCCAGCTCGTCGAGCGGCGCGGCAACTCCACACCGCAAGCAGCGGGCCCGGCGCTGGATGCGTGTCCGGTGGACCCTCGGCGCGTCGTATCCAATGCCATCGACATCGTCGCGGTGCCGTGAGGCGTTGGCCCTGCTTGTATTGACAAGCCCTGCCGTCCGCCGTACTCCAGCGCGCGTCGATGGTACGCCGCACTCGTAGGGTGCGGCGTTTAAAGGGAACCCGGTGTGAATCCGGGACTGCCCCGCAGCGGTGAGCAGGAACGAACGCCGTCCTCGCAAGCACTGGTCCTTGAATGGGCTGGGAAGCGACGGTCAGTAGGTGGGTGACCCGATGAGGGCCTCCCGCGCCTGTGAGTCCGAAGACCTGCCACGACCCATGCCCCCGGGCATGGCCAGACCGGAGCCTCCGAGGGGAGGTGACGGAGGTCTTCCGCTCGCGCGGCGTGTCGTGTCCTGACGTGTCCCTCGCTCGCGGTCCGCTCTCCGTCCACGCCCCTTGGATTCATCTCGCCCGTGGGGGCGATGCAAGGGAGCAGTCGCGGATGAAGACAGAGCGGATGATGACGGGACGGGGACTCAAGGGCTTCGCGTGGGTGCTGACGACCCTCGCGATGGCGCTGACCAGCACGGGTTGCGGCGATGAGTGCGTCGATGACTTCGACTGCCGCGACCAGGGCGCCGCCCCCGCGGGACAGCGCTTCACCTGCGCCGAGAACAAGTGCGAGCTGACGTCCATCCCCGTGCCGGATGCCGGCACGACCACGGATGCCGGTACGACGACGGACGCCGGTACGACGACGGATGCAGGCACGGGCACCGACGCCGGTACGACAACGGACGCAGGCACGGGCACCGACGCCGGTACGACCACTGATGCGGGCACGGAGACGGATGCCGGCACGACCACCGACGCGGGCACGGAGACCGACGCCGGTACGACCACCGATGCCGGCACGACCACCGACGCGGGCACGGAGACCGACGCCGGTACGGATCCGTGCGAGACCACCACCTACGATCCGAAGCTGGGCACGCTCCAGCTCCAGTCGGGCTTCGTGGCCGGTGAGTCCGCCTCGCTTCCCGCGTCCGCGGGTCCGGTGGGCGTGACGCCCGGCCCCACGTATTCGCTCTACACGGTGGTGTCGGGCAGCTCCACGGGGCCGCACGCGCTGTACTCGCTGGGCACATGGCCGCAGGTGTCGCTGGGAACGGCGCAGTTGTTCGACGTGGCCGCTCCCGCCGACCGGGCCGCTGGCACCAAGCTGTTCCTCAGTCCCTTCGTGGAGACGGATGGCCAGCGCGTCCTCACCGGTTACACGAAGTCCGGCGCGGGCTTCCCGGGCTCCGTGGGCGTGTATGACGTCTCCGCGCCCGCCAACTCCACCTACGTCTCCGCGCCGAGCAACTTCTCCGCGGGCGTCGTGCCGGGTGCATTCCTCATCAACGGTGGCGGGCTCGACACGGTGTCGGCCGGCCTCGCCGTCTACGCGCTGAAGACGGACAGCTCGCCGTTCACCGCGCTGAAGGTGGGCACGCTCCCGCCGGAGACGGGCGGCAGCGGCTTCACCGCAGTGGCCACCAACGGCGTCGCGATGCTCGGCTACTTCTCCGACGACACCTTCCTCAACGAAGGCCGCGCGGTGGCCCCGGCGGCCATCACCGAGGCGCTCAGGTCCGGCACGCCGTTCGTCGTGGCGGATGCGCCCGCGCTCGACGTGGGCTCCAACTTCGTGGCCGCCTCCGGCCACGGCGAGGGCGTGTCCGTGCTCCGCGGCGACTACGTCCCGCCCGACTACAACTTCGCCGGCACGGATGTCTCGCGCTTCGCCTTCACCGTGACGGATGAAGGTGCGACCGTGACTGTCGGTGCCCGTCAGCCGGTCCTCGTCTATGCGGATCAGTGCACGCGCGTGACCGGGATGACCGCCATCGGCGTGGACCTGCTCGTCGGCGTGGATGACAAGAACGGCCCGCGCCTGGTGCGCATCCAGCAGGCCCCGCAGTTCCGGTGAGCACGCCCATGAAGAAGACCCTTCTTCCGAAGTCGTTCGCGCTGGGCTTCACCGCGCTCCTCACCGTGGCGTGCGGCGGCGAGGACTGGCAGGACTCCATCCAGGCCCAGCCGCTGGTGGGTGACCCGTTCGCGGACCGCATCGTGTCCTTCTCTCCGGGCACGGGCGCCGGGTTCGGTCAGAGCCAGCTGCCGGGCATCGTGCTGGGCGCTCCGCAAGGGGACGGCGCGTCGTCGGGTTCGCTGGACGTGCTGTCGCTCGGGAGCAATGGCGTCATCGTCCTGGAGTTCACGGACATCGCCGTCACGGACGGGCCGGGTGTGGACCTGCTCGTCTTCGAGAACGCGTTCCTCAAGCCGAGCGGCAAGCCGTTCGCGGAGACGGGCGTGGTGGCCGTCAGCGACGACGGCGTCACCTGGCACGAGTTCCCCTGTGCGTCCTCCGACGTGGCGAACAACTACCCGGGCTGCGCGGGCGTCACGCCCGTGTACTCGCACCCCGCCAATGGCATCCCGGCCACCGACCCGTCCGTGGCGGGCGGGGACGGCTTCGACCTGGCGAGCGTGGGCCTCACCCGTGCCCGCTTCGTGCGCATCCGCGACTCGGGCGCCAACGGCTACGCGGGCACCAGCGGCGGCTTCGACCTGGATGCCGTCGCCGTGGTGAACGGCGTGCAGCTGCCGTAGTCGCGCACGAACTCCGGGGCCGTTCTCCAGCGGACGGTCCCGGTGGCCTCGCGCGCCCATACGGCGAGTCTGGACCGCGCGAGGCTTCCGGGGTGGGGGTGGCGGCATTAGATGCCCGCTGTCCCTCCCCCGGATGTGCCTCCATGAACCGTCGTTCCGCCTCACTCCTCGTGCTGCTGGGCGTCCTGCTTGGCGTGGCCGCTCCGTTCCTCCTTCCCTCGGTGGTCTGGGCGCAGACGTCCCGCGCCGCGCCGAGGAAGGACGTGCCTCCGCCGCCGCCCGCGTCTCCTCCGGCACCGGCGTACGAGTACACCTTCGTCAAGCGCGAGAGTCCGGATGAGGACCTCGTGGAGCTCCAGCGGCTGGGGGGCGAGGGCTGGCGGGTGGTGTCCACTGTCGTCGTGGACGGCAGCACGCGACGCTACGTGTTGATGCGTGACCGACGCGCCGAGCCCGCGTCGCATTGACTTTGCCCCTGTGGCGCCATAGTCCCGCCCCATCATCGATGCCTTCACGCCATGGGGCGTGAGGGCTTCCAGGGAACCCGGTGTGAGTCCGGGACTGCCCCGCAGCGGTAAGCAGGAACAGCGTTCGCACGAACACCGTTTCAGCGAGTCCGAAGACCTGGCGATGACCCGGCGTCCTCTCCACGGAGGGCCCGGCGACAGACCGGAACCTCCGCGGGGAGCTGACGGCGAAGGCAGGACTCCAGGACGCGATGCGCGCCCGGCGGTCCGGTGCCTTTCGTCCGCGCGGCCTCCCGCCAGGGGAATGCCTTTTTCCGCCTTCGTGCGGGAAGGCCAGGAGCGAGGACGCGATGCGGACCGACATGAAGCGGATGAGCACGAAGGGCCAGCGCGCGGCGCTGATGGGCGCCCTGCTGGCGGTGGTGCTGGGCGGCACGGGCTGCGGCGATGATGAGTGCGTGGACGCCTTCGACTGCCGCGACAAGGGCGCGGCCCCGGCGGGCCAGGCCTGGGCCTGTGTCTCGGATCTGTGCACCCAGGTCGTCGTCGACATCGACGAGGACGACGCGGGCACTGGCACGGACGCGGGCACGCAGACCGACGCGGGCACCGGCACGGACGCGGGCACCGGCACGGACGCGGGCACGGATGGCGGCACGGTCGCTTGCGCCCCGCTGCCTCGCGAGCAGGTGCTGGGCACGCTCCAGCTCCAGGCGGGCTTCAGCGTCGCGGAGTCCGCGGACCTGTCCACGGAGGTTCGCGCGGTGGTGTCCACTCCCGGCCCCACGTATTCGCTCTTCGCGCTTCGCGAGACGGCCACGGGCCGCGACTTCTTCGCGCTGGGGACCTGGCCGGACGTGACGCTGGGCACCGCCGCGCTCGAAACGGTGCTCGCGCCCGCGGACCGCGCCAACGCGGCCGACACCTTCCCGTCCTACTTCCTGGCCTATGACGGCACGCGCCTGCTCGCGGGCTACACGAAGTCCGGCGCGGGCTTCCCGGGCTCCGTGGCGGTGGTGGATCCGTCCGCGCGCGACGCGGCGCTCTACCTCGACGCTCCGGGCAACTACACCGCCGCGGGCACCACGGACGCGTTCTTCGTCAACGGCGGCGGCCTGGACACGGTGACGGGCGGCCTGGGCGTCTACGCGCTGGTGACCTCCGCCAAGCCCTACGTCGCCGTGAAGGTGGCGGACTTCCCGGCGCAGGTGGGCGCCAGCGGCTTCACCGCCGTCGCGGACAACGGCATCGCGGTGTTCGGCTACTCGGAGGCGGACACGTACGTGAACGTGGCCTACGCCGTGTCCAACACCAAGCTGGGCGAGGCGCTGGCCAATCGCACGCCGGTGGTGCTCACGAACGAGCCGAAGGTGGACGTGGGCTCTGACTTCAACAACGCCGCGAGCTTCGGCAACGGCGTGGCGGTGGTGCGCGGTGGCTACGGCGCCGCGGGCTTCGGCGTCACCGACGTGTCGCGCTTCTCGCTCACGCCGGGCCTGGGTGGCGGCCAGCCCATCAGCGTGGGCACGCGCGCGGCGGTGCTCAACGCGCCGGATGCGTGCACGACCGTGGACCTGCTGTCGTCGCTGGGCGCGGACCTGCTCGTGGGCGTGAAGGACGTCAACGGTCGCCGCCTCGTGCGCATCCGGCAGGGCCAGTGATGAAGCGCCCGCTGCTCGCGCTCGGCGCGCTGCTGGCCCTGGGCGCGTGCACGGGCGACTCGGAGCCCGGTCCGCTTCCGGGTGAGGACATCGTGGATGCCGGCGCCCACGTGGATGCCGGTGTCCCCGATGCAGGCATGGAGGTCGACGCCGGGACCGACACGGATGCCGGTGTCGACGCGGGCTCGCGGCCGGTGGATCCGTTCGCGGACCGCGTGACGGCGTACCAGCTCGGCGACTCGGCCGGCTTCGGGCAGGACCGCTTCCCGGACGTCGTGCTCGGACCTCCCGTGGGCGCAGGGCAGTTCGCGGGCTCGCTGGACGTGCTGTCGCTGGGGCGGGGCGGCACCATCACCCTGGAGTTCACCGACCTGTTCGCGGTGGACGGCCCGGGCGTGGACCTGCTCGTGTTCGAGAACCCCTTCCAGAAGTACGGCGGCGACATCTACGCGGAGACGGCCAGCGTGTCCGTCAGTGACGACGGCGTCACGTGGTTCGACTTCCCCTGCGCCCCCACCGACAAGGACGGCGGCTACCCGGGTTGCGCCGGGACGCACCCGGTGCTCTCGGCCCCGGACAACGGCGTGTCCCCCACCGACCCGGCCGTGGCGGGCGGGGACGGCTTCGACCTGGCGGACGTGGGCCTTTCCCGTGCGCGCTTCGTGCGCCTCACCGACACGGGGCTCAACAGCTACGGCGGCACGTCCGGCGGCTTCGACCTGGATGCGCTGTCGGTGGTGAACGGCCAACTCCCTGACGGTGGCGTGCCGTGAGGTGAGCACCTGCACCCACCCGCGGCGTGCTCCAGGGCCCCGCGTCCTGCCCGTTGACGGCATTCCTCACACTGCGCGTGGGTGATTCCCTCTTCATCCACCGCCCCAGGTGAACTCCGACCCCCGCATCCGGCGGGTCCCCCGGGTATGACGCGACGCGGGAGGGCGGCCGAGGCCCCGGCTGGACGCCCGTCTTCCACGGGAAAGCGTCTCGGACTCTCGGAAGATTGGGAGGTCGTGTAATGTCTTGCGCCCGATGTGGCAGATCATCATCAACGGCCCCGGCTACTTCGACACGTCGTACGACCTGCCGGAGGGCGTCACCAGCCTCGGCCGGGCGGACGAGAACGACATCGTGCTGGGCGGCGACCTGGTGTCGCGCCGGCACGCGCGGCTCTACGTCGAAGCTGACGTGCTGCGCATCGAGGACCTGGGCAGCCGCAACGGCAGCCGGGTGAACGGCTCGCCGCTGCAGGGCAGCAAGCACCTGAACGCGGGCGACACCGTGGCGCTGGGGGAGAACACCCTGGCGGTGCGCCAGCCGCACACCGTGGAGAACGCCGCCACGGAGATGATGGACCTGGGCGCGGGCGGCGTCGTGCGCTTCGGGCACGGCACGGACGTGGGCCCGTCCGTGCTGCTGGCCAAGAACGTCAAGGACGCGGACGTGCTGCGCCTGCTGGACAACGTGGGGCCGCTGCCGTTCGACGACGCGTTCTCCGGTCCCTCGCCCGTGCCCGCGGGCTCCGCCGTGGCCAGCCCGCGCGTGTCCTACGAGACGCTGGTGCTGCTGGTGCACGCCGCGGAGGCGCTGGCCACCGCGCGCACGCTGACCGCGTTCCTGGAGTCCGCGATGGACCGGCTCCTGGAGCGCACCGACGCCACCACGGCGGTGGTGCTGCTCAAGCACGCCACCGGGCCGCTGGTTCCCGCGGCGGTGCGCCACCGGGGACGGCTGGCCAAGGGTGAAGTGCCCGTGTCGGACGCCATCGTGGACGAGGCCATCCGCCAGGGCCGCGCGATCGCCGTGGGCGACGTGAAGGACGACCGCCGCTTCGCCGGACGCGAGAGCGTCATCATGTACGGCGTGGACCGGGTGCTGTGCATCCCCATCGGCACCGAGCCGCCCTTCGCGGGCGTGCTCTACGTCAACGTGCCCGGCGGGGGCGACACCAGCCTGGAGCTGATGCTGGACGCGTGCACCGCGGTGGCCCACCTGGTGGCCGCCGGCGTGCAGCGCTTCGCCGTGCGCGACGGCTCCAGCACGGACCGGATGCGGCGCAACCTGGAGCGCTACCACTCGCCGGAGGTGGCCGAGCGCCGCGCCGCCGAGGCCCAGCGCACGGGCGGCAAGCTGCCGGGCCTGGAGGAGAAGAACCTCACCGTGCTGCACGCGGAGCTGGCGGACTTCGGCGCCGTCATTGGCCGGCTGGGCGCGGCGCGGGCCACGCAGCTGCTCAACGACTTCCACGCGCGCATGAGCGGCATCGTCTTCAGCTTCGAGGCCACCGTCGAAGGCTTCATGGGCGAATCCATGCGCGCCCTCTTCGGTGTTCCCTACGCCAAGGGCGACGACGCGGTCCGCGCGGTGCGGGCGGCGCTGGCCCTGCGCGCGGACTGGGAGCGCGGCATGGCCCGCAGGCCCCAGGACGAGCGGTGCGACCTGAGAATCGCGCTGCACTCCACCAAGGCGCTGGTGGGGATGATCGGCACCGAGGCCCGCACGGAGTACAGCGCCGTGGGAGAGGGCATGGGGGTGGCTGGCTGGCTGGCCGCCACCGCGGCGCCCGGCCAGGTGCTGATGACCGGCAAGCTGCTGGCGGCCACCGGGGCCCGCTTCGACGTGATGCCCCTGGGCGAGCGGGTGGTGCGGCTGCCCCGCGACAAGGTGGCGGTTTTCGAGGTGATTGAAGAGGACATGGGCATGCTGACCAACCCCGGTATCCGGTGAGGCGGCCGGCGCGGCCGGTTGACGGGTTGAAGCGGGCCCCCTGCCCGGGGTTCAATGGGCTTTCCGTGGTGGACCCCCGCACCGCATGAACTCTTCGAACCAGCCCGCCCGATTGCGTCCCTTCCGGCCGCAACCCTTCGGCCGGTACACGCTCCTGTCGCATCTGGCCACCGGCGGCATGGGGGAGATCTACCTCGCCCGCCTGGAGGGCGCGCAGGGCTTCGAGAAGCTGTGCGTCATCAAGAAAATCCTGCCGCAGTTCGCGGAGGACCAGGACTTCGTCGACCGCTTCGTCGGTGAGGCGCGCACGCTGGTGCGGCTGGGGCACGGGTCCATCGCCCAGGTGCTGGACATGGGCGTGAACGAGGGCGAGGCCTACATGGCCCTCGAGTACGTGGACGGCAAGGACCTGCGCAAGGTGGCCGCGCGCGTGCGCGACAGGCAGACGCCGCTGCCGCTCACCTTCGTGCTGTACGTGATGGGCCGGGTGCTGGATGCGCTGGCGTACGCGCACCGCAAGCGGGACGAGGAAGAGAAGGAGCTGAAGCTCGTCCACCGGGACATCTCGCCGCAGAACATCCTCATCTCCTACGAGGGGGAGGTGAAGGTCATCGACTTCGGCCTGGCGAAGAGCCGGCTGTCGGCGGCGAAGACGAACCCCAGCATCATCCTGGGCAAGTTCCTCTACATGTCGCCCGAGCAGGCCCGGCACCAGCCGGTGGACCGCCGCAGCGACCTGTACGCGGTGGGCCTGTGCCTCTACGAGCTCATCTCCGGCAAGAACCCCTTCGACGCGCTGCCGCCGGGCGAACTGATGTCCGCGGTGGCGAACCCGAAGGTGGCGCCGCTCAGCGACGTGGAGCCGCTGACGCCGCCGGCGGTGTCTCAGTTGGTGGCGAAGGCGCTGGCGGTGGAGCCGGGCCAGCGCTTCCAGACGGCGGAGGACTTCCGGGTGCGCCTGCAGGCGTGCCTGACGGAGATCGACACCAGCGCGGGCCCGGAGAGCGTCAGCCGCTTCATGCGCGACCTGTTCTCCGCGGACTACCAGTCCGAGCGGCGCCTGCTGACGTCCCTGCGCGAGGTGTCGCGCGACGTGCGCGCCAGCGGCACGTACGAGTCGCTGGGCCCCGCGCCGCGCGCGACGATGCAGGCGCCCACGCTGCCGGCCAAGACCATCCGCCTGGATGGTCCGGTGGAGCCCTTGTCCTTCCATCCCACGCCCCGGAGCCGCGAGGACGGCGGCGGCGCGCGCGACGACGGTGAGACGCGCCCCGGCGTGATGGTGGACGAGTCCACGCGCCCCGCGTTCCCGGTGGAGGCGCTGGAGGAAGCGGCCCGCGCGAAGATGCGGCCCAGCCCCGCGTCCTCGGAGCCGTCGCCCACGGTGGAGGTCCGCCAGGACGCGATGGACCGGCCCACCATCCTCGAGGGCCTGCCGGCCATCCGGCTTCCCTCGGACCGTGTCGTGGAGGCGGAGATCCCGGCCCCGCCGCTGGGAGAGCCCACCGCGCCCCGAGCGGACGCGCTGCCTGCCTCCGAGTCGCACGCGGAGCCCACCGCGCCGCGCGCCACGTCGCTGCCGTACGCGGAGCCCACCGCGCCGCGTGCCACGTCGCTGCCGTACGCGGAGCCGGGGCTGCCGTCGCGTGACGCGCCTCCAGTGCCGGTGTCGCGGCCGTTCGCGGACGCGGGAGGGCGGGGCGCTTCGTTGCCCTTCTCTGATTCGGTGGGCCCTCGGGGCGTGCCGCCTCCTCCGATGGCGCCGATTCCCGCCGTACGGCCCTCGGATGGTCCCGTTCCCGTCGTGCCGGTGGATGCGTCGCGGCCGGTGTCGCCTCCGCCGTTGCCTTCCTTCGACTCCGGGGCGGCGCGGTTCGAATCGGCGGGTGAGTCGCTGCCGTTCATGGAGCCTCCGCCTCCGCCGGACGGACCGTTCGCCGATGACGAGGAGCTTCCCGAGAGCGCCTATCCGTGGCCGGAGCCCATCCCCGAAGGGGGCCGCTCCGCGGGAGCCGAGCTTCGCGCCGCGGAGGTGCGTATCCCGGAGGGGCAGCGCCCCACCTCCGCGATGCCGTCCCTGGCGTCCGCGCGCCCTGGAGCCATGACGCCGTCGAACGGCAGCCGTCCCGCGCCGCCGTCCGCGTTCGATGCGGCTCGCGCCTCGGAGCCCCTGCCGAGCTACGAGCCGGTGCGCGCGTCGGAGTCGTCGCGGGGCTTTGATTCGCCCCGGGCTTCCGAGCCGTCCCGCGGCTTCGATGCGCCCCGCGCCGCCGAGTCCGCGCGTGCCGTGGAAGCCCGCGTCCCGGAAGGCCAGCGCCCCACGGCCGCGATGCCGTCCCTGGCGTCCTCGCGCCCCGGTGTGACGACGCCGTCGAATGGCAACCGGTCGGCTCCGGCTCCGGCGTCTGTGCCGCTGCCGTCGTACGCGGCGCCCACCATCCAGGTGCCCTCCATCCAGTCCAGCGACTTGCGCTCCTTCGAGGCCGAAGAGGACTCGCGGGACTCTGAGCCGCTCGACTCCGGTCCGACTCCCCGGCCCACGATGCAGGACACCCGGCCGTCGGAGGACCTGGTCTCGGTGGATGCCCGCGCCCTGGAGGCGGACTCCAGCGTGCCGTACATCTCCGCGGAGCCGGACGACGCCCCGGCCGCGCGCGAGGGCGACGCGGACACGCACCCGCGCATCTCCATGCCCCGTGCCTCGCGCCGCGAGGAGCCCCAGGCCCGGGTGATGCTGGACGAGGCGCAGCTGCGCGAGACCTCCTCTTCCACCGGCAAGCGCGAGGCCGACACCGGCCCCACCGCTCCGGCCCGGGGCCGCACCGGGTCCCGGCGCGCCGTGCGCGGTTCGTCGCCGGGCACGCCGCCCCCGCGCTCGAGCACCGCGTCGAGCATGCGCGCCGTCACCCGCGCCCCCGCGCCCGCCGCGGATCCGGACGAGTCGTCCACCGCGCGCGCGACGCGCGACGATGCGACCCGGCGCAAGGCCGTGCCGGTGCGGCCGGAACCCTCGGAGCCGCCGCGTGCCGCGCGGCGCGAGCCAGCGCCGGTCCGCAAGGGCGGGGCGCTGCGCTCGGCGCTGGTGTTCATCCTGCTGATGCTCGTCGCGCTGTCCATCGTGGGCGCGGGGCTCTACTTCGTCCCCGAACTGCGCGTGGCCGTGGGCCTGGAGCAGTCGCGCACGTCGACGCCGCCTCCGCCCACCCCGGTGCAGCAGATCCCCACGCGGCCCGCGAACCCCCAGGGGCGTCCGCCCGCGCCTCCTGCCCAGAACGTGGCCACGGCGCCCACCTCCGCGCCGGCGGAGGCCACGCCCACGCCGCCGTCCGCCGAGACTCCGAAGGCCCCCACCGAGCCGGATTCCACGGACACGCCGGAGATGGAGCTGGACGTCCTGCTCGGCACGGAGGCGCCGCCGACGCAGGGCGCGGCCGCTCCCGCCGCGAAGAAGGCGGCGCCGTCACGCCCCGGCAAGCGCGCCGCGCCGGCCCGTGCTCCCGTCAAGGAGAGCAGCCTCCCTCCGGAGCTGGAAAAGGAATGGACGCAGACGAAGGCGCTCCACCGGACGCTCAAGAACAACCATGGCTGCGACGCCATGCCGATGCAGTGCACGCTCTTCGACAGGCTGGCGGACGACTTCGCCGTGGGCGGCAGTGAGACGCCGACCCTCAAGCAGGTGAAGGACCTGCATGAACAGCTGAGGAACGTGAAGCGCCTCCAGGACTAGTAGGCGCCCGCGAGGCAGCCCTCGTCTGCGACGTGCCTCAACGCCGCGTGCCCGCGTCCATCATCTCCGTGCCTGCATCGCGCCCGGAGCCACCGGTGCCCTCCGAGGCCGTGCCCCGGTAGCTCTCCGCGAGCCCCGTGCCCAGCTCCCCACTGCCGCCGCCCAGCGAGCCCAGGCTGTCACTGTTGTACGGCTTGCCGCCGCTCTCATCGCGCAGCGGGCTGCCCGCCGCTTTGCCGGCCGGTTCCGCGCGGGAACGGTGCTGGAGCTGGACGGGGTCCTGGAACCCCTGCGTCTCCGCTGGAGGCGGCTCCTTGCCGCAGCCCCAGCCTCCCAGGGCGCCACCCACCAACAGTCCCAATCCCACCGCGCGCTTGAAGCCCGTCATGGTTTCCCCCTCGGGCGCGAGGAAGTCCGCGCCTGCCCGTCCGGGAAGTTAGGAACGCTGTCCTCCGGGGCCACCCACCCGCCCCGACGGATGCCCGCCTGGCCGCCCGCCGGGCTCCGGGACGTGCCCGTGTTGACAAGACTGTCGCCCAGGCGGGAAACACCCTGAGCGCGGGACCCCTACGCCGTGCGTCTTCCCCCCGCCCCCGAGGCCGCATGGTGCGCTACGCCCTCGCCATCTTCACCAGCGCCTTCCTGCTCTTCGGCGTCCAGCCACTGGCGGGCCGCTACGCCCTGCCTTGGTACGGCGGCACGCCCGCGGTGTGGACCGCGTGCATGCTGTTCTTCCAGGCCGTGCTGCTCGCGGGCTACGCCTACGCGCACGCGGTGGCCTCCCGGCTGCGCCCGCGCGCCCAGGCCGCCCTGCACCTGAGCCTGCTGGTGGTGGCGTTGGCGGCGCTCGCGGCGCGGGCCTCGTGGACGGGCTCGCCGCTGGCGCCGGGGGACGGCTGGCGCCCCGTGGACGACCACCTGCCCGTGCTCCGGTTGATGCGGATGCTGGCCGCCACGCTGGGCCTGCCCTTCTTCGTGCTCAGCACCACCGGTCCGCTGCTCCAGTCGTGGTTCGCGCGCGCGCGGCCGGAGCGCTCGCCGTACGTGCTCTACGCGCTCTCCAACGCGGGCTCGCTGCTGGCGCTGCTGGGCTACCCGTTCCTCGTGGAGCCCTGGGTGGGCCGGAGCGCGCAGGCGTGGGGCTGGGCCGTGGGCTTCGTCCTCTTCGTCCTCTGTGTCCTCGCCTGCGCCCGGGATCTGCTGCGCCGCGCCCCCGCGACGAGCGCCCCCGAGGCCTCCACGAACCCGGGTGCGGAAGCTCCCTCCGAAGCTGTCACCGAAGCCTCTCCTGCCTCGGCATCACAGCGTCCAGGAGTGGGGCCCACGCTGACGTGGCTGGCGCTGAGCACGTGCGCGTCGGTGCTGCTCCTGGCCACGACGAACAAGCTGTCCCAGGACGTGGCGGCGGGCCCCTTCCTGTGGGTGATGCCGCTGGCGGTGTACCTGGTCACCTTCATCCTGGCCTTCTCGCGCGAGTCCTTCTACGCGCGCACGCCGTACTCGGTGGGGCTCATCGCCTCCGTGGTGCTGGTGACGTACGCGCACAAGGAGGGCCCCGCGCTGGGCCTGGGGTGGCAGGTGCTCTTCCACGCGTCCGCGCTCTTCACGGGCGCCATGGTGTGCCACGGCGAGCTGTACCGGCGCCGCCCGGCTCCGCGCTACCTGAGCGCCTTCTACCTCTGGGTGTCCGTGGGCGGCGTGCTGGGCGGCGTGTTCGTCAACCTGGTCGCGCCCGCCGTCTTCACCACCTACTGGGAGCACCCGCTGGCGCTGGCCGCGTGCTGCGCGGTGGCCTTCGCGGGGCTGATGCGCAGGCCGAAGGAGGAGACGTCGGTGGCGCGCACGCAGCGCCTCTTCCGCGGGGCGCTGCTGGTGGGCGTGGCGGTGCACCTGCCGGTGCTCGTCCTCACGGACCTGGATCGCGTGCGCTTCGCCGGGCGCAACTTCTTCGGCGTGGTGCGCGTGCTGGAGCTGTCCGCGAACGACCCCCAGCAGCACCAGTACGTCCTGCGCCACGGCGCCATCACCCACGGCTGGCAGTACATCCGCCCGGAGCGCCGGAACCTCCCCACGGCGTACTACACGAAGGACGCCGGCCTGGGGCTCGCGCTCGCGGAGCAGCGCCGGTTGCGTCAGGTCCAGGGGCTGCCCACCGGCTTGCGCGTGGGCATGCTGGGGCTGGGCGTGGGCAACAGCGCCACGCTCATGGCCGCCGGGGACGACGTGCGCTTCTATGAAATCAACCCCGACATCATCGACCTCGCCAAGGGACAGGGCGGCTTCTTCAGCACGCTGACGGACACGCCCGCGCACGTGGAGGTCGTGGAAGGCGACGCGCGCATCTCCCTGGAGAAGGAGCTGGAGCAGGGCTCGCGCCAGTTCGACGTGCTGGCGCTGGACGTCTTCAGCTCGGATGCCATCCCGGTGCACCTGTTGACGAAGGAGGCGGTGGCGCTCTACCTCCAGCACCTGGCGCCGCACGGCTTGCTGGCGATGCACATCAGCAACCAGCACCTGGACCTGGTGCCCATCAGCCTGGCGCACGCGCGGGCCGCCGGCCTGACCGCGGCGCTCGTCGCGCGGGACAGCGACGGCGACGCGGTGGCCAGCTCGTGGATGCTGCTGAGCCCGGACAAGGAGTTCTTCGGGGGTGCCACCTTCAGCAAGACCCGGGCGCGCGTGCGCCAGCTGGTGCTGCGCGGCGAGCCGGAATACGTCTGGACGGATGAGCGCAGCAGCGTGCTCCAGGCGCTGCGTCCCAGGGCCCAGGGCCCTGCCGGGGCCAATCCGAACGTCATGGACGCGCCCGCGCAGGCCCAGGTCCAGCCCGCGCAGCCCGTGGTCCAGCCCGCGTCGCCCTAGCGGTCCGGCGCGGTGGAGGACGGCGCGGGCTTGACGGTCAGCCGCACGTCCAGCGCGGCCAGCACGCCCAGCACCGTGCACGGCAGCACCAGCGTCACGGCCCCGTGGCGCAGGAACAGGTACGGGCCCAGCGTGCAGCCCACGAGGAACGCCAGCACCAGGCCCAGGTGCAGCCGCGTGCGCTCGAACTCCACGGCGGAGGGCAGGTGCCGCACGCGGTGCCACAGCCCTGGCGCGCCTTTCCCGTGGAGGCCGTCGCGCACCCACGCCAGCATCTGCACCAACTGGATGCCGATGTCCGTGAGCAGCCCCGTCACGTGCGTGGTGCGCACCACCGCGCCGGACACCCGCGTGACGAGCGCGTTCTGCAGCCCCATGGCGAAGGCGAAGCCCCAGAGCAGCTCGGGCGCGCGTGTGTCCGGTTTGGACGCAAGGCCCACGCCCACAGCGGCCAGCACGAGCAGCTCCACCAGCAGCGCGGCCACGTGACGGCCCCGCGTGCGGTGGCGCGAGGCATCCAGGAGCCCCGTCGCGCAGAAGGCCCCGGCGACGAACAGCCCCATCAGCTGCGCGGGCAGCCGCGCCGTCTCCCAGCGGCCCTGGGCCAGGGACTCGCCCAGCGTGGCCATGTTGCCGGACATGTGGGACGCATGCGCGCCCAGCGCCACGAACCCCATGGCGTTGACCGCGCCGGCCACGGACGCCAGCAGCACGGCGAGGAGGGAGTAGGCGCGGCGGGACTGGGGCGACGACTGGGCACTGAACATGACGGGCGGCCCGGAGGCCGGCTAGCCCGGCGGCCAGTGCAGGGTGCGGCCCGCGAGCAGGTGCAGGTGGATGTGGAACACCGTCTGGCCCGCGTCGCGCTGGGTGTTCATCACCACGCGGTAGCCCGTGTCCGCGAAGCCCCGCTCACGCGCCACCTTCGCCGCGGCCATGTAGAGGCTGCCCACCAGCTCCCGGTCCTCGGCCGTGATGTCGTTCACCGTGGCGATGTGCTTGCGCGGGATGAACAGCACGTGGGTGGGGGCCTGGGGATTGATGTCCTCGAAGGCCAGGCAGTTTTCGTCCTGGTGGACGATCTTCGCCGGGATGAGGCCATCGCGAATCTTGCAGAAGAGGCAGTCGGATTCGGGCATGGCCTTGGCTTACCAACCCGCCGGTGGAGCCGGAAGGGTCTTCCTCGTCCCAATTGTCCCGCTCAGGGCAGTCGCCACGAATATCCAGGGTCTGGCATGCAGTCCGCCACGGGCAGCTTCACCAGCGCCAGAGGGCCATCCTGGACCAGCAGCGTGCCCGCGCCCTCGAAGCCCGCCCGGGTGATGACGTGGCTGAACCGGCGGGAGTCCCGCCCGGGGCCATTGTGGGGATACAGCGGCACCTTCCGGTGGAAGTAGCTGTAGCCCCCCGTCCACGCCAGGTGCACCGCCTCCACCTTGAGGCCGCACACGTCGTCGCGCCGGCCCGCTGCCTCCAGCAGCCGGTTGACCGCGCCCTGGTCATCCCAGGCGCTGTCCTTGGGGCGCACGCGTTCGTACTGGCCCACGTCCCCGAAGGTGAGCGCCCCCGCGCCCGCGCCGGATAGGAGCGCCCCCGCCACCACCGCCACCGTGGCGGTGGCCCTCGCCGGAGCGCCGCGCAGCACCCGCAGGATGGAATCCAGCCCCACGCCCGCGAGCGCCGCGAACAGGGGCAGCACCGGCACCAGGAAGCGCAGCTCCTTGTGCGGCTGGTTCGCGTGCAGGAGGAAGAACGCCGCGGCCAGGAAGGACAGCCCCCACGCCCGGGGCACGGCCAGCACCACCAGCGCGGCCGTGAAGACGGTCAGCACCGGCATCGCCGTGCGCAGGATGCGCGGGTAGTACTCGAAGGGCTCCGTGCCCCACTGGGCCGCCTTGCCCTGCACCACGTTGAAGTCCAGGTAGACGATGGCGGAGTGGAACCACCGCCCCCAGGTGAGCTTGTCCAGAAGGCCAAAGGCCAGCGCCCACCCGGACAGCACCGCCAGCGCCACGCCCGCCTGACGCCACTGGCGCCGGCAGAGGAGCACCGCCACCAGGCCCACGCAGAAGACACCGTTTTGAAGCCGCAGCAGCACGGCCAGCCCCAGCAGGGACGCCCCGGTGAGCAGCGAGCGCCGGGATGCGGCCTTCGGCAGCGCCAGGGCCAGGCCCAGCACCACCGGCAGCACGGACGCGTTCTCGCTCATGGCCCGGGGCGCGAAGTACAGCGGCACCGACGCCAGGGCGAACAGGGCGGCCCCGCCGGAGGCCGCCAGGGTGGAGGCCCCGGACGCACGGGCCAGCCGCCACGTGGCCCACGCCGTCGCCGTGCCCACCAGGGCGAAGAAGCCCTTCACCAGCCCCAGGTAGCCCGCCGGGTCCGTCAGCCCCACCATCCGCCCCAGCCCCAGCACCCCCGCCACCAGCGCGGGCAGGGCCCAGTTCCGGGCGCCCTGGACGAACTCCCAGGCGACCAGGCCGTAGCCGTAGACCAGGCGGTGGGCCGGCTCCAGGCTCTGGTAGACCTCGTCCGGCCAGTAGATGCCGTCGTCGTGGAGCGCCCAGTACAGGCGGAAGGCCGCGCCCAGGACGAGCACGCCCCCCAGCAGGAAGAGGCCCAGCCGGCGCTCGAAGGGGGCTTCGGTGGGAGCTCCGGAGCTTGCCCCCGCGGGCGCATCCGTTGGGACACCGACCCGCGCTCCGGGCCGGGGGTTGGCGGCTGTAGGGGAGGCGGGGGGGACGGCGGACACGGTGCGGTTCACCTCCGGAGGCCGGTGGGTGATATCCAGGTCCCGACGATGAAATCCATTCGCATCTCCCAGCTCCTCGAGGACCAGGGCCACGACCTGCGGCTGACCCTGATGGCGGGCACCCAGGGGCTGGCGCGCACGGTGGACTCCTCGCGCATCCAGAAGCCGGGCCTGGCGCTGGCGGGCTTCACCGAGCACCTCCACCCGCACCGCGTCCAGGTCTTCGGCAACACTGAAATCTCCTACCTGGCCACCCTGGCGGAGGACGCGCAGCACGCCTCGCTGGCCAAGCTCTTCAGCGAAGAGGACCTGGCGTGCGTCGTGGTCACCAAGGCGCTGGACGTGCCGCGCGCGCTGGTGGACGCCTGCGAGGCCGCGGGCCTGTCGCTGATGAAGACGCCGCTGCTCTCCAGCGAGTTCATCCAGCGAGTGCAGAACTTCCTGGAGGACGCGCTCACGGAGTCCAGCAGCCTGCACGGCGTGCTGATGGACGTCTTCGGCGTGGGCATCCTGCTCTTGGGCAAGAGCGGCATCGGCAAGAGTGAAATCGCCCTGGACCTGGTGATGCGGGGCCACCGGCTGGTGGCGGACGACATCGTGGATGTCACCCGGCGCAAGGGGGCCGTCTACGGCGCGGGCAATCCGGTCATCAAGCACCACATGGAGATTCGCGGACTGGGCATCATCAACATCAAGGACCTCTTCGGAGTGTCCGCCGTCCGGGAACAGAAGAAGATTGAGCTTGTGATTGAGCTGCAGGAATGGGATCCGCACCAGGAGTACGACCGGCTGGGCGTGGAGGACAAGCACCTGCAGATTGTTGGCGTGGACATCCCCCTGTCGGTCGTCCCCGTGCGTCCTGGACGCAACATGGCCACCATCGTGGAGGTGGCCGCTCGCAACCAGCTGTTGAAGCTTCAGGGCCACCATTCGGCGCGAGAGTTCGCCGAACGACTCAATCGAGCCATCGCCCAGGGGGCGATGCGCCGCACCTTGGGAGAAGAGGTCGAGTGACCGCCCCCGCGAAGCAGATCATCGTCATCACCGGCATGTCAGGTTCCGGTAAGTCCACGGCCATCCGCGCGCTGGAGGACGCCGGCTTCTTCTGCATCGACAACCTGCCGGTGCTCCTCCTGCCCAAGCTCACGGAGCTGGCGGGGGGCGGCAACATCGAGCGCATGGCGCTGGTCATCGACGCGCGCGAAGGCGTCTTCCTCAAGGACGCGCCCCGCGTGCTCGCGGACGTGCGCCGCGCGGGCCACCAGGTGGACGTGCTCTTCCTGGACGCCAGCGACGACAGCCTCATGCGCCGCTTCAGCGAGACGCGCCGCCGTCACCCGCTGGCCCCGGACGGCACGGTGGCGGAGGGCATCCACGCGGAGCGCGAGGCGCTGAAGGACCTGCGGGAGATGGCGGACCAGGTCATCGACTCGTCGGCGCTCAACGTGCACGACCTGAAGCGCATGGTGCAGGGGCGCTTCAGCCCGGAGCCCACGACGGGGCCCAGCCTGTCCATCATGTCCTTCGGCTACCGGTACGGCGTGCCGCCGCAGGCGGACCTGGTGTTCGACGTGCGCTTCCTGCCGAACCCGTACTTCGTGCCGGAGCTCAAGGGGCTCACGGGCAAGAACCCGAAGGTGTCCGGGTACGTGCTGGAGCGCGAGGAGACGCAGCAGTTCCTGGAGAAGGTCGTGGACCTCTGCCGGTTCCTGTTCCCCCGCTACCAGAAGGAGGGCAAGGCGTATCTCACGGTGGCGCTGGGGTGCACGGGCGGCAAGCACCGCTCGGTGTCACTGGCGGCGGAGATGGTGCGCCGGCTGTCCGCGGACTACGGCCGCGTGCAGCTGTGGGACCGGGACATCGAGAAGGAGTAGGGCGCTGGAACGTCCTTGCGGACCCCGGGCTTCAGTGCCGGGTGTCCGTGACGGGCGTGAAGCAGGCGCCGGTGATGCCCTCCTTCTCCAGGGCCTCCTTCACGACCTCGGAGACGACGAGGGTGACGGGCCAGCCCCAGGGGCGGAACACGCGGGCGCGGCCCACCTGGTCGGGGTCGATTCGCAGGCCTCGGACGGAGCGGTACTGGCCCACGCGCGAGGGGACGCCGTCGCCGGGGCCATAGTGGTGGACCTCCAGGCAGGCGGCTTCGTCCACGCAGCGGATGAGGCGCGTGGCGACGACGAGGAAGTACGGCTCCATCTGTCCCTCGATGTGCACGGGGATGAGCTGCACGTCCTCCGGCGCCAGGCGCGCGAGCACGGCGGCGACGCGCGGGTGCACCACGGGGGTGAGGCTGGCGCCGGCGAGGCTGAAGTCCAGCGGGGCGGCCTTCAGCTCGTTGGAGATGTGGAGGGGGCCGGGCGGGTTCACGGGGCGCCCGGCGGTGAACATCCACATGTCGCCCACCTCCTTGTCCTCCGGGTCCAGCGGGTCGCCGGGTTCCCAGCGGCCGGGGGCGCGGAAGTCGTCGTGCAGGTCGTAGAAGCGCGGGGGGGTGACGCCGGCGCGGCTGGACGTCTTGCGGTTGCTGACGTGCGGAGCGGCCCCGTGCGCGACGATGCGGACGGCCGGGCGGCGTGGGCGGCTGGTGCGGACCGGAGGCGAGGACTCCTCCGCGACCGACGCGCGCGAGCGCCGGGGCGTGGCGACGGTGGGGTCGGTACCGTCGGGCAGGCTCTGCCGGTTCGGGGGGCTGCTTTCGGTGGGGCGGAGCCACAGCCGTCGCAGCGCGTTGGTGAGACGCCGGAACATCAAGCGATGTTACCCAAGCGCCTGCTGGAGGGGAGCCCTTCCTGTGGGCTTCCTCGCTCGTTCTCAAGGCAGGCCGGCGGCCGTACCGGTTTCCAAGGAGGAGGGGGCTTTCCGGGGGCTGTTTCCAGCGTGGTCGGGCCATGACGGGCCATGTCATGGTCCGCGCCCATGACGACTCCGAGCCCGAAGTCCGAAGCCCCCGCCACGCCGGAAGCCGTGTTCGCCAGCCTGCTCCGGAAGCTGGGGGAGGCAGGCCGGGCGCCGTCCGGAGCGGTCGCGACCCCGAAGACGGCCGAAGCGTTGGCGGCGGCCCTCTTCGACGTCGCGGGCAGGACGGGCGCGGCGATGTTCTCCGTTTGGGCGGCGGACGACACGGACAGCGTCACGGACGAGGACGGGGATGAAGCCCCAGCGGAGACGGCCAGCCGGGTGATCAACGCGGGCATCACGCTGTTCTTCATCGCGAAGGACACGCCGGGCACGATGGGGGTGCTGGGCGCGGAGCGGGTGCCGGTGCGTCAGCCCATGGCGTACGAGCTGTACCGGCCGCTGGGGAAGGCGCTGACGGCGCACGCGAAGCGGGGCGCGGATCCAGTGATGCCGGACCGGGGCCACGTGGCCTTCCCGGTGGGCGCGGTGGATCCGGACCTCGAGTTCCGCGTGTCGTTTCGCGAAGACGCACTGGGCACCTGGACCACGGCGCTGGCGAGGGACCGGGAGACGCGTCTGGCGTACCCAAGCATCTCCAGCCTCCCGCTCTCCGCTGAAGCGGCGGAGTTCCTCAAGGGGCTCTTCAACCGCCTGGACAAGACGCTGTTCAACGGCCAGGTGGTGCTGCTCACGGGAGCCTCCAACACGGGCCGCAGCACGACCCTGCGAGCGGTGATGGATGCGCTGCAGGACAACGTGCACGCGCTGGCGGCGGTGGAGGAGCCGAAGGGAGGGCCGGGAGGCGCCATCGGTGTGGTGAAGGTGAGCGGAGAGCTGCCGCTGGCGCAGGCGCTGCGCTCATTCCTGCGGCAGGACCCGGACCTCGTCTTCGCGGACGAGGTGCGCACGCTGAAGGACATGGAGATGCTCTGCACCGCGGCGCAAACGGGACACGCCGCGGCCTGCGTCCTGGAAGCGAAGACCCCCGAGGAGGGCTACGCCTGGCTGACGGAAGCGATGCCGGGCCTGCCCGTCCATGCGCTCATCGTGCACCACACGCGCGACGCGGCGGGCGCATTGGCGATGACGCTCCACCAGACGAAGCCTGCGGAGGATGGCAAGACACTGCACATCGTTCCGTGGGCGAAGAGCTGATCAAGGCCGGCGCGCCGTCGTCAGCTGCCGCATGCCCCAACGCAACGGAACGCTGCCGTCCGTAAGCCGCAGCGGTTCCACGGCCTGGATGAACGCGGCCTGAAGTGTCGCCTGCGCCGCTGGAGGCAGACGGCCTGCGTCGTACGTCGCGAGCAGTGACTCCCAGGCTTCACCGGGCGACGCGTCCCCCCTGCACGGAGCGGGACCGCACCACTGACGTCCGCGCCGCCTTCGCTGAAGAGCGCGCGGTCCATCGACGGAGGAGACTTATCAAAATGAGCGCCCGGTGGTTCAGCCGTGAACCACCGCGAAGTCACCTCTGCGAGGTGCGCGTGGAAGTCAATCAGGTCTGACTCGGAAGGGAGGGTCCTGGGACTCCTGCCACCTGCGGCGTCCCGCGCGGCGGACCCGGGTCCCGCTCCGGAGCCCCTGCGCACCGGCGTCAGTCAGAAGCGTCTGACACGTCCACTCTGGGCTCGAAATTGCAACGGTCGCCGGAGCCACAGGTGCCCCCTCCAGGGTGTCACGGGGCTGCTGGCGCCCTGTTCATGTGCTCGGGGATTGAACCGTCCAGGCTCGCGAGGGTTGTTTTGAAATCCATGCATACATTGTTTCCGTGGAGGCTGTTCCGGGGGGCTGCGGCAAGTGCAGCTGCACGGCTGCTGATGATTTCCCTGGCACTGTGGGCTGCCGCCAGCAATGCCAATACCCCTTCAGACCAGGCCAGCCCCTCCGCCACTTGTGAGACCTGCTGCCCGAACCCCCCATGCTCGACGCCTCCCCCGCCCAAGCAATGCACCTTCACCTCGGGGGCGGACATTGGTTGTTCGGGCATGCAGTACGCCGATGAGCGCGGGATCTATGGACCCTGCGAAATCGCGATCACCAGCAAGCGCGCATGTAGCTGTGGGGCGACCGGCCAGGGAACCCAGAGGTGCCTGGGGAATGGCAGTTTTGATGTCTGCCGGAGTCCGTTGGCACCGAGGCCTGAGACGTGCAACGCGTGTGATGATGACCTTGACGGCGTCGTTGACAACATCGCCCCCCAAGGCTGCACCGTGAATAAGCCGGGCGCGTGCTCCGCTGGACGGTTGGTTTGCACCAGCGGCGCCTACGCCTGCGAGCAGGTCATCTTTCCCACTCCGGAAACGTGTGATGGCACCGATAGCGATTGCGACGGCGTGCGCGATGAGGACGAATTCGGCCGGATCTCTTGCGGTGTTGGAGAGTGTCATACCTCGAAATATGCCTGCCAGGGAGGCGCATGGCAGACCTGCGTTCCTCTGCCGCCCTCGCCTGAAGTCTGTGACGGGCGGGACAACGACTGCGACAGTGTGACGGATGAAGGGCTGGGAACGCTGAGCTGTGGTCAGGGGCAATGCGCGGTATCCGTCCCCGCGTGTCAGGAGGGGCATCCCCAGACATGCGTCCCGCTGACTCCGGAGCCTGAGCGCTGCGACGGTCGGGACAACGACTGCGACTCCGCCGTGGATGAAGACAATGTCTGCCGGTTTGATGACATGTCCTGTGGGTGCACGCCCATTCCACAGTCCAAGGCCTGCGCCTCTACGACGTGTGGTGTCGCTCCGGATGGCTGCGGTGGGAGCCATGACTGTGGAGCATGTTTGACGCCGTGAACCATTTTGCGTTCCTGACTCAGCGCATGGAGTCATGCGAATCCTCCGGCGTGTCAGTCTTCTTGATTGAGAATCCTCGGGTTTATCGGAAATCACTATGAAAAGAATCTCTGCTTGCGCGGTGATCTGGATCTATGCCACGCAACTCCTGGCCAGTTGTAGCCCTTCCGCTCCCAGCCACGACGCACGTCGTACTGAGGTTGCGCGGCGCCAGCACCTCGGTGACGCATCGCCCCCTGTCATCGATTCCGACACCATCCTCCAGACCCAGACGGCTTCATCCATTGCCGCGGGCTCCACGACGCCGGCTGCATGGGTCACGTCGGTGGGTACCGCTCGCTACACGCTCCCGCTGTGGACTTCTCCAGGGCGACTGGGGATCGAGCCACGTTTGGCGCTGAGCTACAGCAGCGAAAGCGGGAATGGACTGCTCGGAATGGGTTGGAACCTCTCCGGCCTTTCACGCATCACGCGCTGCCGCAAGACGATGGCCCACGATGGTTCCTCCGACCGGCTCCGCTTCGACGCGAGCGATCGCTTCTGTCTGGACGGACAACGGTTGATGGTCGTCGCTGGCGTCTACGGTGCCGACGGGGCCGAGTACCGCACCGAGAACGACGTCTATGCGCGTGTTGTCTCACTGGGGGTTGGCGACAATGGTCCGGCCACATTCAAGATGTACACGAAGGACGGCCTGATCCTGACCCTGGGTGGCGGTGGCTCCGCGACCCACCAGCAGTCCATCCCGGGTGGAGGGACGCGCACCTTCGCTTGGGCTTTGTCACGCGTCGAGGATCGCAGCGGTAATTTCCTGACGGTCACCTACGACATCCCATCGGCGGCAGAGGAGCAGTTGCCGGTGGAGATCCGATACACGGGCTCCTCCGTGGCGGGGGCGCCTCCGGCGCTCGCGAGCGTCTCCTTCCTGTACGAGCCGCGTACGGACGTGGTGGCAAGCTTCACGGGCGGCTTCTCCCTCCAGCTTCGGCGCCGGCTGAAGAGAGTCGAGTCGTGGGGGCCAACGGGGATGGGACAGACGCGCTCCTTGTTTCGTTCGTATACGCTGGCCTACCGCTATGACGGTCTGCCGAACGAACCGAACGGCAGCGCTGCGGGAAGCAGCACATTGGGCGAAGTGACGGAGTGCGACGGAAGCAACATTTGCCGAAACCCCTTCCATTTCACCTATGCCCCGAGCCTCGACCCCAACAGTTGGGGAAACCGGTGGAACTACGCGCTGACGACGGAACCCCTGAATCCAGGCGCATATGATGACCTGCAGTCCTTCCTGGGGGCTGACGTCAATGCGGACGGACGGGACGACCTCGTCTACCGCAAGCGGGTCGGGACCTCGGCCGTGCAGTGGTTCGTGCGCTACAGCAATGGCACGGGCTTCGACGCTGAGCAGGCGTTGCTCTCTCTGCCTGTGCCCCCGTCTGCCGGAGAGGTCACCTCCGATGGCCGCTTCACCGACTGGGACGGAGATGGACTCCTGGACTTCATTGTCTCCACCAACAACGCCCCCACGGGCCAGCGGGTGCTTCACCTGATGAAGAGCTGGGGAGGAGGCATGTTCAGCCGCGAAGAGCAGCAAGCCGAATTGGGAACCTCGCTGCGCAACTTCTGGACCGTGGACCTGGATGGAGACGGCCGGCTGGACTTGCTGCGTCCGACAGGTGGCCCTCTGGGCGGTCAGGGCCTGGTGGGACTTGGGTACCGGCTGGGCCCCATCAACAGCGGTGCTCCCCTTTCCATGGGCCTCGCCCCCCCGAGCTTCCCCGCGTTGACAACGGCATTCCCGCTCGACCTGGACGGCTCGGGGCGCACGGGCCTCCTCATCCCCCGCTGGGAGAGCGAACCGGATGATGACGCGATTCCATACATCGAGGGTGGCCATTACTTCTTCCTGGGCATGAAGGCGGATGGGACCTCCCAATGGACAGAGACTTCCATTCCCCGCGAGGAGACGAGCGGTCAGCGGCATTTGTTCGTGGACGTCAACCGCGATGGCCTGACGGATCTCGTGTCCTATCCTCAAGTCGGCGGCGACGCGACCCTCTCACTCAACACGGGGCTGGGCTTCGTGCCACAGCCCACGCAGGTTTTCTCGGCCGAAGCCAAGGTGGGTCCGGCACTCGAATACCTCAATCCTCCGCCCGAAGGCTGGGGTAACACACGTCATTCCATCGACAATGGTGTACGCGTCGCGGACATCAACGGTGATGGGCTTCAGCTGAAGGATCCCCTCATTTAGCAAGTTGATCATCAGCCGCCTGCTTGGCTGGCGCGTGCGCCAAGGCAGTGGCGCGGTGCAGAAGACGCGGCCATGCTGGAGCGCAAGGTGGCCCTCAACGAAGAGC
>NZ_RAWO01000150.1:0-430 GCF_003668955.1 Corallococcus sp. AB038B
GAACCAACGATGCCGGAGCCTCCAACGATGAGGACGGGTCTCTGCGTGTTCGCGGACATGACGGCTGCGCTCCTCTGCCGGGTGGGGCAGGGCGGATGTGGATTCGAAATTCCCTACAATTGGTAAGTTACCAATGGTAGGTTCGCCACGTTTTCTTGGAGGAGGCCGCGAAGGGGCATTACGAAACGCCACGAGCCATGAGTGAGCCCCAAGCCAGGAAGCTGCCGAAGGCGCAGCGACGCGAGCAGTTGCTCGACATCGCGCAGACCATCGTCCGGGAAGAGGGGACCGACGCGCTGACGCTCGGCTACCTGGCCGAGCGTGCCGGCGTGAGCAAGCCCATTGCCTACGAGCACTTCAAGACGCGGTCGGGGTTGTTGATCGCGCTCTACGCGCAGATCGACGCCCGGCAGGTCAGCGCGCTGCTGGA
>NZ_RAWO01000151.1:0-430 GCF_003668955.1 Corallococcus sp. AB038B
GAACTTGAACGGGCGCTTGAAGAAGTGCGGGGTGACGAACTTCCACCAGTTGGCGATCTCCGTGAGCACGTCGAGCGAGCGCTTGTCGCCCGTGAGCAGGTAGAGATTGCTCATGCCGCTGACGTGCGCATGGCCCCAGTGCAGGTTGCGGACCTGGTGGTCGATGTTTTCATGGTTGATGGCATGCACCTCGCCGGCGGGCTGCGGCGCGCCGCCCGTGGCCCAGTAGCCCGCGCGGGGCCCATGCGACACGTCGATGTCCATGAAGTGACGGGTGCTGATCTCCCCGAGCTGGAACCAGCGAGCGTCTCCGCTGCGCAGGTACTGCGTGAGGAAGTTGTTCGCGCCGACGTGGGTGTCATTGTAGAAGCTGGGCACGTAGACGCCATTGACCTCGAGCGCCCAGCCCGCGCGCAGCCGGTCGCCGTAG
>NZ_RAWO01000152.1:0-429 GCF_003668955.1 Corallococcus sp. AB038B
CCATTCCTCACCCTTCATGAAAGCCAGCGCCGCTTGCGCCGATACCGCTTCAGCTCGTGGTAGCCACGCTGCCCCTCGCGTCCGAAGCCCAGGTAGAACTCCTGCACGTCGGGGTCCTCGCGAAGCTTGTCCGCGGGGCCGTCCAGCACCACCTTGCCCGTCTCCAGCACGTAGCCGTGGCTGGCCAGCGTCAGCGCGACCCGCGCGTTCTGCTCCACGAGCAACACCGCGACGCCCTCCGCGCTGATGCGCTGAATCAGCTCCGACACCTCGCCCACGGCCTTGGGCGACAGGCCCAGGAAGGGCTCGTCCAGGAGCGGCACCTTGGGCCGTCGCATCAGTCCCCGGCAGATGGCCAGCAGCTGCTGCTCTCCACCGGAGAGGTAGCCGGCCTTCTGTCGCCGTCGCTCGCGCAGCACGGGGAAGCGC
>NZ_RAWO01000153.1:0-429 GCF_003668955.1 Corallococcus sp. AB038B
CGTGTGGAGGTCCCGCTCGAAGACACGTTGGACTCCAGGGCGCGCGCACTTGATGCTCGTCTGGCCCACGTCGAGCACGAGCGGCGTTCGCGCCGCCACAAGCGCGAAGCCCGCATACGCGGGCGCGAAGCGCGGCGACTCCGAGACATACACTGGACACCCGAGCGCGGCAGTGGCCTTCGCCACCCCCACCTCGAAGCCCTCCAGGCAGGCCAGTCCTCCGCTCAACCACACCGCGTCCACGGCATGCCGATTCACCAATTGTTCGAGGGCGCTCGTGAGCGCTGGAAACAGTTGCTCCGCGAGTTGGTCCTCGGGCACCCCCGCGCGTCGGTCCGCCTCCACTCGAGGCGCGCCAATCAGCTCCCACAACTCGCGTCCGAACACCGGGAGGTTCCACACCTCCAGCGGTGTCACTCTCTCCGCGTG
>NZ_RAWO01000154.1:0-429 GCF_003668955.1 Corallococcus sp. AB038B
TTCTAGTTTTTTCTTATGCACTATCTTTTATTATGAACGGAATCGTCAGAGGTAGTTGGTGGATTTACAAGAAGAAAAACAATATCTGGATGAGACCAATTTGCAACAAAATAAGGAATAACAGATGAATATTGGTCATCAGTCATAATACTCTTTCTCAGCCTCGTCAATCTTGTCGCCTTCTTCATCTTCGATAGCTTGTTCCGTTATTGCTTGTTGAATCCGACGTCGACCCTCGAATGGCTCGAAATGGTGATGACGAGCGTAAGATAGATACCAAACAATGGAAACAATGTGTGCACAAGCTCCGATAGTAAGTGCGCCAGCGGGACACGTGCAATACCATGCAGTAATTGGATCTCCAGATAGTGAGTATTGAATCCAACTTTTATACTTGGTTGCATTTGAGTGACGACTTTGAATGGTACA
>NZ_RAWO01000155.1:0-428 GCF_003668955.1 Corallococcus sp. AB038B
CTGGCACAGGGCATCGCGGGCACCCTGGCCACGTACCAGCTCGCCAGCGGGCACTGACGCCCCACCGCTGAACGAACGAAGGCCGGGGCCCCTCGTAGGAGGGACACCCGGCCTCGCTTGCTACCACTCCGACTCGCGGGCTAGTTCGCGCTGCCCTCGGCCTTGGCCGGCGTCGCGGTGGCGCCCTTGGCGGACTTGCCGGCGTTCTCCTTCTCCAGCTGCGCCCGCTTGCTCTTCAGCGTGGTGAGCAGGCCGTCGAAGCCCTTGTCGGCGAGCAGCTTGCGGAACTGGCCCTTGTACGTGTCCACGAGCGACACCTCGTCGGTGATGACGTCGTAGATGCGCCACTCCTTCTTCGCGTCCGTGCGGAAGAGCCGGTACTCGATGGGGATGTTGTCCTTCTTCAGCGTGAGGATGGTGTGGACGGT
>NZ_RAWO01000156.1:0-428 GCF_003668955.1 Corallococcus sp. AB038B
GCCCGTGCGCACGTCCACGGGAACGGCGCCCCGGCAGGTGGTGGCGCGTCGCGAGGAGCCTCCCCGCAGGCCCGCGTCGCGTCCGGGTTCACCCCGGCCCCGACTGGCCACGCAGGGGATGATCGACTGGCCCCTCCGGGGCGTCCTGTACGGGCGCTTCGGGAAGAAGGGACGCGAGCCGCACGACGGCATCGACCTGGCCGCGCCCTCGGGGACGCCGGTGAAGACGGCCCAGGAAGGCACCGTGCTCTACGCGGGCGAGCAGAAGGGCTACGGCAACATCGTCATCGTCGAGCACGCCAACCGGCTCATCACGCTCTACGCGCACAACCGCGACCTGCGCGTGCGCACCGGGCAGAAGGTGCGCCGGGAGCAGGTCATCGCCACCGTGGGCGAATCCGGCAAGACGTCCGGTCCGCACCTGCACT
>NZ_RAWO01000157.1:0-428 GCF_003668955.1 Corallococcus sp. AB038B
CAGCGACACGCCCGTCAGCAGGAAGAAGAGCCAGAAGACGGGCGCCGTGTACTCCACCATCGTCTGGAAGCCCTGCCGCGTCACCGCGCCCAGCCCCACCAGCGCCAGCGTGATGGCCCCCTGCACGAGCAGCGCGCGCGAGGGTGTATTGGCCCGCGCCTGCCACTTCCCCAGCCCGTTGAAGAGCACGCTGTCGCGCCCGAAGGCGTAGTCGGTGCGCGCGCCGGTGAGCACCGTGGCATTGGCGGAGGTGAGCACGGAGATGGCGATGAGCACGCTGATGGCGACCACGCCCCCGGTGCCCAGCGCCCGCGCCATCAGGCCCGCGGCCACCGCCTCCGAGCCCGCCATCCCCGCGTGCCCCAGGCCGCGCAGGTACGCCACGTTGACCAGCAGGTAGAGCGCCGTCACCAGGCCCAGGCTCGCCA
>NZ_RAWO01000158.1:0-428 GCF_003668955.1 Corallococcus sp. AB038B
CTTGAGGCGCAGGCCGCCGAGCGCATGCTCATTGACGGATTTGGCGTTGAACCGCCCCTTCGTCGTCGACTTCATCGCCATGCCCGTGCAGTTCTCACAGGTGGGAGAGCGGTACACAATCACCGTGCCCCCCTCGATGTCATTCGTGGCGTTGAGGCGTGACTTCGGCACCGAGATGAACAACCGCTCCTTGGGCTCGGTGCCGGGAATATCCCAGACCGCGCCCAGCGGGAGGTCGCCGGCCAGCTCGGCATTGGTCCCCACCGGGCGGAGGGTGACCGTGGAGGTGGCACCATTGGCGATGGCCGAGGTGACATTGACGAGGTCCTGCTTCTTCGTCCATCCCAGCCAGTGGAGCTGCGGGAGGTTGTAGTTATCCGACGGGAAACTGCCCATGTACGTACTCGCGTCGCCGTATGGAATGCCCT
>NZ_RAWO01000016.1:0-32197 GCF_003668955.1 Corallococcus sp. AB038B
CGAGACCCGGCTAAGGAGTCTCGGCTCGCTGATTCGTCGGCACTTCCCTCTCGCTGCGCTTTTCAGCGCTGCTCTTGAGGTGAAGCGCCCTCAAAAAATTGACTGCGGGTTTCCGCAATCCATTACTACTTGGGCTTGCTATTTGGTTTTCAAAGACCGAGCCGCTTGTCTTGCTTCGCGACTTTTGCTACCGTCTACTTCGTTGCCGGTTTCGCTTCAACCGGCGGGGCTGCAGCTTCTATTTCAGTTCGCATTCAGCGTCAACTTCGCTTTTGCGTCCTGCGGGCTGCTTCGAAGTTCGTCGGCGCCGTCCAGTGACTTCCGCCGTTTCTTTTCGAAGGGGAGCGGCTTCTACTTCGGCGCCGTCTTCCCTGTCAACCGCTCGCTGTCAGCTTTCCTCACCGCTTTGCGTCCGTCGTGCTGCCTTCCGGACTGCTGCCTCTTCGGTGGGGCGCGGCTTCTATCTCTTCGCCGCGTTCGCTGTCAACTCGCTTGGTTGACTGCCCTATTTTCTTGTCGGTGCTGCTCTCCCCACGAAGTGCCTTCCGCGCCAGTGCGCGGGCTTCGAGGTGAGGGGCGCGGCTTCTACCACCACCGCATCCGCGATCAACCATTTTGGTGGCGACCGTTTGCTGCCGTCCGCCCTCTGCGTTCCGATCTGCTGCTTTCGGTCCGGTTCGGGCGGGGCGCGGCTTCTACCTCTTCGCCGCGTTCGGGATCAACAACCTTCGTCGATCCTTTTCTTCCCCCTCGCTGACTTTCCGAGGCCCGAGGGCCAGTGGTCCGTTGCGCGGGGGTTCAGTCTCTAACGCTTCGGTTCGGCGACGTCAAACCCTGATTGATCCGGGCCTGATCATTCGTCCCAGTCGCCGGGGATATGGGCACTCCGTTCCAGGGTGTGAACCCCCGGCTCCGGCATTCTTCTTTCCCCGTCACTTCCCTCGGCGCGCCGCCTGCTCCTCATCCAATGGGGCGCGCCATCGTGTCCCGAAGAGCCCATCCGCCAGAGGGAAGGTGATGTTGAAGTTGTGGCGGCCCATCCGGACGGGATCGTGGTGCACCTGGTGGTGACGCCGGAGGAAGGAGATGCCGGGCAGGCGGGCGCTCCAGTGGTTGCTCGGCAGGTGCGTGGCGAAGTGCACCCACTCGTACGCCAGGTAGTAGCCGAGCGCCGTGGCGACGAAGAGCCAGCCCGCGTTGGGGGAAATCAGCAGGAAGCAGAGGGCGCCTAGCGGGGCGGCGATGGCTCCCAGGAAGAAGAGGAGCAGCACCGGCGGGAAGAGCACCATCTTGAAGTCCCGGCTGGACTCGTACGCCATCGCCTCGTGGGTGAAGAAGCGGTGGTGCTGGACGGTGTGGCGCTCGAACATCAGGCCCAGGCCCCGGGTGCGGTGGTGCATGGGGCCCCGGTGCCCGAGGAACTCGACCACGTTCGCGAGCGCGATGACCGCAGGGACTCCGAGCAGCTCCCAGAGGCGGGGGGCCTCCAGCTGGCTCAGCGCCAGGGCGATTCCCCCCAGGCAGACGAGGCTGGTGAAGGCGAAGTGGACCTGCCCCCGGTAGCCGGGCCCGATGGCCTGGGCCCGGTACTCCTCACGGAAGGCCTGGACCTTGCGGGGGACGGGGTGCGGTTCCATGCGTCAGGAGCGCTTCGTTCCCTTGCCGTCCGCAGGCTCTTCCTTCCGGCGCGCGAGCGACTTCTGCAGCTTCTTCATGCGGTCCAGGATGAGGGTGCGCTTCAGGCTGGAGAGGTGGTCCACGAAGACGTGGCCGTCCAGGTGGTCGATTTCGTGCTGGAGCACGTGCGCGAGCCGGCCGTCCGCCTCCAGTTCGTGCCACTGGGCCGTCTTGTCCTGGTAGCGGACCTTCACGCGCTCGACGCGGGAGCACTTCTCCCAGACGTCCGGCACGGAGAGGCAGCCCTCCTCCAGCTTCACGCTCCCCTCCTTCGAGAGCAGCTGGGGGTTCACGATTTCGAACTGGGTGCCGTCCTCGCGGCCGACGATGGCCACTCGCAGGGGGACTCCCACCTGGTTGGCCGCGATGCCGATGCCCTTGGCTTCCGCCATGGCCTCCGCCATCTCCTGGAGGAGCGTTTCGAGCGCCGGGCCGAAGTCGGTGACGGGCTGGGTAGACGTGGTGAGAACCTTGTGGGGCCAGATGACGATGTCGCGAGCCATGCGGCGGACTCTGCCATGCGGCCCCTTCCATTGCTCGGCAGTTCCGCTAGACCGGCGGCATGCACCCGAACGCCCAGCTCATCACCGACTTCTATTCGGCCTTCCAGCGGCGCGACGCGGACGGCATGGCCGCCTGCTACCACCCGGACGTGGAGTTCAACGACGCCGTGTTCCAGGGCCTGCGCTACGCGGGGGCCACCTCCATGTGGCGCATGCTGCTGGAGCGCGGCAAGGACCTGGAGCTCGTCTTCAGTCAGGTCCAGGCCGATGACCGCACCGGCAGCGCCCACTGGGATGCGACCTATACCTTCAGCCAGACGGGCCGGAAGGTGCTCAACCGCATCGACGCGACCTTCGAGTTCGCTGACGGGAAGATCATCCGCCACACCGACCGGTTCCCCTTCTGGACCTGGTCGCGGCAGGCGCTGGGGCCGGTGGGATGGGCGCTCGGGTGGACTCCGCTCTTGCACAACAAGGTTCGCGCTCAGGGCGCCGCGGGCCTGCGCAAGTACATGAAGGAGCGCGGCATTCAGGGGCCCTGAGTTACTCCCTCACGTCGAGCGCCTTCAGCGTCACCGGTCCCTTGGGGCCCTGGCGTGAGAGGGTCGCCTCGCAGCGCACCTGGCCCATCCAGTCCGTGTAGCGCAGCGACGCGTTGCCGTCCGCGTGCAGCCACAGCGACGCGTGACCGTGGTTGCCCCGGTCCTGGCGCACGCCCGTCCATTCCGGGAAGCGCGGCCGGGATTCGAAGAAGCGGACCGGTGCCACCGGATACTCCGGTGCATCCCTCCGTTCGGAGGGGAAGCCTCCGTGGCCCAGGCTCGCGCCGAGGAAGGGGAGGCCCGGTGCGCGGTCGTAGAGCGCTCCGGCCTGGGCACCTCCCCAGCACCAGAGGTCCACCCATTCGCGCTCCACGACCAGGGTGCGCAGGTCCTCCGTCACCAGGGGGGCGAGCTGCTCCGCGCCCGGGCCGTAGGGCGCGGCGTGGGTCAGCAGGATGTTCATCGCTCCCCGCCGGCGTCCTTCCGACAGGCGTTGCTCCAGCCATTGCAGCAGCGCGGGCTCGCGGTGGCGGCCCGCTTCGAACCACGCGGTGTCCAGACCGATGAGCTGGAAACGCTCCGCGGCGAGGCTGAAGTAGCTGCCCTCCTGCGGGTGACGGGAGCTCGCGCCCCGCCGCTCGTCCAGGTAGCGGAAATAGGCCCCCGCTCCCGAGCGCATCTCCGGCGGCGCGTTCAACGTCAGCAGCGCCGTCGTCCCGAGCAGTGGCTCCAGCGGCTCCGCCATGTGCGCGTCGAATTCGCCCTGGCGGCCCGAGTAGAAGACACCCCCCAGGTGCACCGCGCAGTCCAGGCGCTCGCCGCGCATCACCAGCTGCCGGGCGATGTATCGAGAGGCGTATTCGCCCGTGCCGAAGTCTCCGAAGAGCGCCACCTCCACCGGGCGGCCGGGCTCCGGCTCTCGCAATGGGTAGACGAAGCGGCTCTTCGCTCCGAAGTGCCAGCGGAATGGGGCCTGCCGCGCCGCCGCGCCCTGCTCCAGCCACACGGGGCCGCTGAACAACAGCCAGCCTCGCAGGTCCGCTTGCGGCTCGAAACGCGTGCGCGTGGGGTCGATGGGGATCTCCTCCGTCCTCAGCGGGAAGGTGAAGTCCGCGGGCAGACCTCCCGTCCCCTGACGGGCGTGGCGCTCCGTCGCGGCCAGCTGCTCCTGGAGCTGGCCGGGGTCCGTGAAGAGCAGCTCGAGCTCTCGCAGCGCCTCCACGAACGCGCCCACCGTGACCCTCGCGCCCAGGCCACTCTCCGTCCAGCGCAGCACGTCCTCCGGCTCACGCAGGAAGGCGGTCTTCAGCGCCTCCAGCTCCTCCGGGCCGAGGAGGGGCAGGTCCGTGTCCTCCGGCGGCGGTGCTCCCGCCGGCACGGCCCTTCCGCTCGCGGGCGGGCAATAGCCGAGCGATTCGTAGAGCGGATTCCACCTGCTTTCCATGCGTCGTCCCCCTGGTGATGGCGTCGGATGCCCAGGGACGTATTCTCCCAGGCATCCCCGACATTCCTGCTCATCCTGGGGTGCGGCTCAGGGCGCGGCGGCGCCCGTGCCTTCCTTCCGGAAGGTGTAGAGCGTGTAGTACGAGCCCGTGGCGAAGCCGGGCAGCTTGAGCGGGTTGAACACACTCAGGTTCGTCATCACGCCGCCCACGAAACCCGGTGGAACCTCCACCAGCTTGAGTGCGCCTCCCGCGAGCACCACGCCCGCCTGGGGCTGGTCGTTGCTCACGAGCACGCACTCGCCCTGCGCGGTGAAGGCTCCCACCGGCAGGAGGAAGCGCGCGTAGAACGGGACCTGCGTGCCCGGCGTGAAGGCCCGGTCCGTCAGCCGGAAGCAGGCCGTGGCCGAGCCCACCCTTTCGTAGCCGCCGTCACCAGCTGGCACATACAGGCCCGCGCCCAGCTTCACGGTGGGCGTGAAGGGCGCCGCCGCGCATACCGCTTCATCCGGCGGCGTCGCGGCGTCCTCCTGCGAGCGAAAGGCATACACCCACTCGTCGCCGGACTGCAGCCGCACCGGGGCCCCCGCCTGTCCTTGAGTCATGTTCAAACCCATCCTTCGTCGAGGACAGCGAGGACCGCGGGGTTCGTGCTCCGGTCACTGCCAGGACAGCGCGTACTCCGTGTCCACCGGGCCCGTCTGCCGGCCCTTCACCTGGACGCCTCGGGCACCGAGCGCCTCGATGACTCCCTGGAGCACGCCTTCGTGGTACGCGGGCGGCATGAAGTCCCGCTTCATCGTGAGCTTGCCCGAGCGGTCGCTGGACCACTCCACGCTGCGCTCGCCGTAGCTCACCGCCGCGCGGTAGCCCGTGGGCAGGTTCGTCACCAGCCGTCTGGGGCTGTCACCCGCGAGCAACAGCAGCGTCTTGCCCGCCGCCGACGACAGGAAGTCCGTGGTCGCCTGCGTGCCCATCTTGCGCAACATCGCGTCGAAGCCGCCCAGCTGCGGGCCCATCAACTGCGCTCCCGTGAAGGACAGCTTCAGGAAGCCCGCCACCGGGTAGTTGAAGAAGTCGACGAACTTCTTCTCCTGCACCGCCGCCAGGCACTTCTCCACCGCGGCATCGCCGCCCAGGATGCGCACCGCGTTCAATGCGCCATTGAAGAACATGCCTCGGGCCGTGTCGTCGGGGGTCGCCAGGGCCAAACGCTTCTCGAGATCCTGGGCAATGGCTGGCTCCAGGGCCGCGACTTCCTTGCGCTGCTGACTCATAGAGGGGGGAATCTCCGGGGGGGAGGAGATGAACACGCGTGCGCGCTACAGCCGCACGAGCTGGGCCCCATAATGGACGTTGGCTCCGACAGCCGCCACCACCACGAGGTCCCCACTGCCGAGTGCAACACGACCCTGCTCCAGGTCGTCCGCTAGAAGAATCAACATCCCGGCCGCGGACGTATTGCCAATGCGATCCACGTTGCAGGCCACCGACTCCTTCGGCAGGCCCGCGCGGGTCACGAATGAATCCATCACCCGCTTGTTGGGCTGGTGGAAGTAGTAGCGCTTCACCTGTTCACGCAGCGTGGGGGTGAGCACCGCGTCCAGGCACTTCTGCATGTACTCCGGGTAGCTGCGCGCGACCTTGAAGCCGTCCACCACGAAGGCCATGTCGGACGGGCGCGTGCGCCCCGGCTGGTAGGGCAGCTTCAGCATGCCGCCGCCCCGGCGCGTCACCAGCTCCGCGTACGCGTTGCCGGAGAACGAGGAGAGGATGCCTGGACCGTCCTCGTCACCCTCCTGCTTGCGCAGCACCACCGAGCCCGCGCCGTCGCCGAAGACATACATGGACAGGTAGGCGTTGAGCGCCTTGGGGCGGCCCGGCGTGGGCGGCAGCTCGTCCGTGTAGACCTCCCGGTTGAGCAGCGGTGAGGTGAACGCGGAGGCCACCACCGCCACCGTGCGGAAGCGGCCGCCGTCCATCATCTTGCGCACCAGGTCCAGCACATAGGGCGTGCCGCCGCAGCCGTCATCCACCACCAGCGCGAAGGCGTCCTCGCGCAGGCCCAGCCGCTCGTGCAACACCATGGCGTCGTGGTTGAAGTGCGGCGCGTCCGGGGTGCACGTCACCACGAAGAGCGCGTCCAGCTCCTTCGGATCCACGCCGCCGCGGGACAGGGCCTGGCGCAGCGAGACCTCGCACATGTCCGTGTTGGTCGCCGGATAGAAGCGGCCCAGCACGTCGTCCGGCGGGGGGATGGCGCGCCCCGTCTCGTCGTCGAAGTCCCAGAGGAAGCGGCGCTCCTTGATGCCAATCTTCTCTTCGATGCGGGCGGCCGACCAACCTGGGATCGCCTTGGCGATCCGCTCGTTGGTGATGGTCCGTGCTGGGACGAACGAACCCGCGCCCACCACACACACCCGTTCGGTCATTACCATGGCCTCGCGATTTCACAGCCTTGCCGGACGGGATGGATTCCCTGGCACGCGTGCATAGAGCACGTTCCAGGCCACTTCCTAAGCCCTTGGAAAGACGGAGTTCCTGTTTCTGGACGCGTCATTCGTGAAGCACACGCCAGGACAGAACTGCCCAGGAGGCCTGTGAAATCCGCAGGATGCGGAATACTTCAGAAGTGAAGCCATCGACGTGGAATGAATCACACGCGATGTGTCAATTCACTATCAGTACATGCCCGAGAGACTCGTGGTGTCTACCATTGGCTCGACACTGTCAATCGCCCTCTCGTCGGGAAGGGTCCGCCGCCCCCTGCCGGGCGGGCGGTGGACTGACGACAAGCCCGCCGCGCCTCCCCCCCCATTGCCAGCAGGTCGCACCGGGCCCGGCTGCACTACGCAGGGCACGGAAAGTCGGATCTCCCGCGAACCGCGCCTGATTCCTTTTCGAATATTGCGCGGGGCGGGTCCGATTGGATCGTCCCCCTTTTAGAAGGGGATGTTGTCGTCGTCGCCGGGGGGCGGGATGTCGCCGTCGTCCGGCGGGTTGCCGTAGCCGTAGCCACCGCCCCGGCTTCCACCGCCACCGCGCGCGGGAGGCTCGCCGCCGCCGCCGCCCTCACCGCGCTGCCGGGCGATCTCCGTCTCGATGGAGGCCAGGAGCTGGCGCTCCTTGTCGTGCCAGCGCGACTTGCTGGGGTCCGACAGGGAGCGGCGCGCGCCGTTGGCGTAGAACTCCAGGTCCTGGAGGCTGGCGCCGTAGACGGGGGCGCCCTTGCTGCGGCCGTAGTTGGGAAGGAGCGTGCCGTCGCCGCCACCACCGCCACCGGACGGGGCGCCCGAGGCCGCGGGACGGCGATACGCCGGGGCCGACGCCGCGACGGGCGCGGCGCTCATGGACAGCTCGCCCAGTTGCAGCGTGAAGCCGTCGTCGTTCCTGTACGCCGTGCCCACCCGGACCTGCTCCACCGAACCGTCGGGACGGCGGACCGCGACGGTGACTGGATATTGCTCGCTCATGGGGCCGGGATTCACACCGCCACGGCCCGCATGTCAATGGCAGGAAGCAACCCGTGTCGGTCCCGAGGCACGCACGGCGGGCCGCTCGGGGCGGCCCGTCACGCGGGGAGGAGCACGGACGACGTCCTCCGTCAGGTCAGCGACACCATGCCGCCGCTGGAGCCCTTCTTGCGCAGCCACGCCTTGGGCTTGGGCGGCGCCGCGGGCGCGGCCGGCTTCGCCGACTCCTTCAGCGCCTGGCTGCCCGCGCGACCCCGCGGCAGCGTGACGTCCGGGACCGACTGCGGCTTCGCGCCATCCACCCACGCGTCCGGGCGGCGGCCCGTGCGGATGAGCAGGCGCAGCTTCTGGTAGTGCGCCGAGCAGTAGCCCTTGGAGCGGCTCTGGCGCTTGCAGCCGATGACGGCGCAGGCCTCATTGCCTTCCGCGGCGACGACCTTCGGCGGACGGCCCGGGGACTTCGCGGCGGGCGCCTTCACGGGCGCGGCCTTCGCGGCGGGCGCCTTCACGGGCGCGGCCTTCGCGGCCGGCGTCTTCGCGGCGGGCGCGGCCTTCACGGGCGCGGCCTTCGCGGCGGACTTCGGCGGACGGCCCGGACGACGGCGGGCAACCGGCTCCGGCGCCAGCGAGGGCGTGCGCACGCCCGCCACGGCTCCCAGGCGGCTGGACAGCGGCGCCAGTCGGTCGGTCACCGCGCGCAGTGCATCCAACGCATCCAGCCCCTTGGCCATACGGGCCACGGCCTTCTGAACGGGAGCCAGTTGCAGTTGCAACTCGCGGCGGACCATGTCGCGAAGTTCGGTTTCAAGGGAAAGTGGGGCCATGTGGGGCAGGATATACACCCATCCGCCCGTCTAGGGATGGAAACATTCCCCAGGATGTTAAAGGAACCATCCATGACTCCGGTTCCCACTCCCGTTCGCTTCCGCGGCACCGACTCCTACCTCACGAGCGAAGGACTGCAGGCGGCCGTCAACTGCGCCCTCACGCTCCAGCGCCCCCTGCTGGTCAAGGGCGAGCCCGGGACGGGCAAGACGCTGCTGGCGGAAGCGATTGCCCAGGGACTGGGATTGAAGCTGCTCACCTGGCACGTGAAGAGCACCACGCGCGCGCAGGACGGCTTGTATGTCTACGACACCGTGCAGCGGCTGTATGACTCGCGCTTCGGAGACGGGGACGTGCGAGACATCCGGCGATACATCCGCATGGGGCCGCTGGGCGAGGCGTTCGCTTCTCCGGAGCGCGTGGTGCTGCTCATCGACGAAGTGGACAAGGCCGACCTGGAGTTCCCCAACGACCTGCTCCACGAGCTGGACCGGATGCGCTTCCGCATCTCCGAGACCAACGACGAGGTCGTGGCGAAGAACCGCCCCGTGGTGCTCATCACCAGCAACAACGAGAAGGAATTGCCTGACGCGTTCCTGCGCCGGTGCGTGTTCCACTTCATCGACTTCCCGGAGCGCGAGCTCATGCAGCGCATCGTGGACGTGCACCACCCGGGGTTGGACTCCTCGCTGGCGGACCAGGCGCTCAAGGTCTTCTACGAGCTGCGCGCGATGACGCGCCTGCGCAAGCGGCCGTCCACGAGCGAGCTCATCGACTGGATTTCCGTGCTCAAGGCCAACGGCGTCGTGGAGTTGAAGCTGGAGGAGCAGCTGCCGTTCCTGGGCGCGCTGCTCAAGAAGGAGCAGGACCTGGTGGCGGTGGCGGAAGCCTTTGGACGCGGCCGGCGGACGCGCGCTTAAGACAGCCCGGGAGCCACGCCATGTTCCTGCCGTTCTTCTACGAGCTGCGAAAGCGCGGGGTGAAGGTGGGCGCGCAGGAGGCGCTCGCCCTGGCCGGGGCGCTGAAGGCCGGGCTGCATGACAGCAGCCTGGATGGGTTCTACCACGTGGCTCGCGCGCTCCTGGTGCACTCGGAGACGCAGCTGGATGCCTTTGACCAGGCGTTCCTCTTCCACTTCCAGGGCGTCGCTTCCGACGCGCTGAAGCTCACCGAGGAGCTGTTGTCCTGGCTGGAAGAGGCGAAGGAGCGCACCGACCTGAGCCCGGAGGAGCTTGCGCTCCTGGAGCAGTGGGACCCGGAGGAGCTTCGGCGGCAGCTGGAGCAGCGCCTGAAGGAGCAGACCGAGCGCCACGACGGCGGCAACCGCTGGGTGGGCACGGGCGGCGCGTCTGCCTTTGGCAACAACGGCGCGGCCCGGCAGGGCGTGCGCATTGGCGGCACGGGCGGGCGGCAGGGACAGGCGCTGTGGCAGGCCGGGGCTCGCAAGTACGCGGGCTACCGCGACGACCTGGTGCTGGACACGCGGCAGCTGGCGGTGGCGCTGCGCAAGCTGCGGGCCTTCGCGCGTGAGGGTGTGGCGGAAGAGCTGGACGTGGACGAGAGCATCGCCGCCACCGCGAAGAACGCGGGCGAGCTGGAGGTGGTGACGCGTCCGCCGCGCCGGCCCAACACACGTGTGGTGTTGTGCATGGACGTGGGCGGGTCCATGGACCCATACGCGCACCTGGTGAGCCGGCTGTTCAGCGTCGCCAGCCAGGCCACGCACTTCAAGGAACTGCGCACGTACTACTTCCACAACTGCGTCTACGGGAAGCTGTACGCCACGCCGCAGCTGACGGGCGGCATCACCGTGCCGGAGCTCACCGCGCAGGTGGGAAGGCATCACAAGCTGGTGATGGTGGGCGATGCGTCCATGGCCCCGTATGAGCTGGGCATCCGCACGGATGCCAATGGCCAGTACCGGCAGGAGGGCCTGGAAGGGCTCACGTGGCTGATGCAACTGGCGCAGCATTTCGAGCGCAACGTGTGGCTCAACCCGGAGCCTCGCGGGTCGTGGCGCTCGGGCAGCATCGCGGTCATCGCCAACGTGTTCCCCATGTTCTCCCTCACCGTGGAGGGACTGGGTGAGGCGGTGAACCACCTGACCCGGGGGAAGACGCCCCGCGGTGCGGCGGCCCGGAGGTAGCCGCGACCATGTTCCTGCCCATCAGCGTCCTGGATGCGCCGTCCAACCTGGGACTGCGGCCCGCTACCCCGGGCGCGATTCCGGGTGTGTTTCAACTGCCCCGGATCCTGCGCGCGCAGGGCATCGTGACGCGCTTGGGCGCGGAGGACGCGGGCGTCGTGACGCCCCCTGCGTACTCACCCGAGGCGGAGCCGGACATCGGCTTTCGCAACGGCGCGGCGCTGGGCCGCTACAGCGTGGCACTCGCGGATCGCGTCGGCGCGCTGCGGGCCGGGGGACGGTTCGTGCTGCTGCTAGGCGGGGATTGCAGCGTGCTCGTGGGCTCCTCACTCGCGCTGCGGCGGGCCGGGGCGCATGGGCTGGCGTTCATCGATGCGCATGATGACTTCTCCTACGTGAAGGACCGCGCCCGCATGGCGGGATGGTTCACCGCGGCGGGACTGGACCTGGCGCTGGCCACCGGACATGGCCCCGATGCCCTCTGCGACCTGGAGGGCCTCAAGCCCTACCTGCGCGAAGAGGACGTCGTGCACCTGGGCCTGTCCCGCACCGCCGAAGACACCGCCGAAGCCGCGGTGCACGAGTTCGACACCTCCCACATCGCTTCGCTGCCGCTCACCGTCATCCGTGAGCGCGGCGCGAAGTCCGTGGGCGACGAGGCCCGCTCCCGGCTGGAGGCCCGAGGGCTCACGGGGTTCTGGATCCACGTGGACGCGGACGTGCTGGACCTGCGCGTCATGCCCGCCGTGGATTCTCCCAATCCGGACGGGATGCGCCTGGAGGAGTTGACCACGCTGCTGGCGTCGCTGCTCGCGAGTCCCCAGGCGGTGGGCCTGGAGCTCACCATCCTGGACCCCGACCTGGACCCGGAAGGCCATTGCGCCCGGGCCTTCACGGACGCAGTAGTCGCGGCGTTCGTCCAGAGCGGTCGCGTCCCGTAGCGCATTCCCGGAAAAGGAGCCCCGGCCTCCTGCCCGGCCGTCGGTGTGCCTGCCAACGGACGGGCGTGTTTCGTGCGGCGCGGCGGCTCCAGTTACGGCATGGTGCGCCCGCGACGCAGTCCTGCGCGGGAGGCCGCATGACGACCGAGAAAATCGATACCCAGGCAATCAACACCATCCGCACGCTGTCCATGGACGCGGTGGAGAAGGCCCACTCTGGCCACCCGGGCGCGCCCATGGCGCTGGCTCCCGTGGCCTACCAGCTGTGGCAGCAGGAGCTGCGATACGACCCGGCCACGCCGAACTGGCCGGACCGCGACCGCTTCATCCTGTCCAATGGCCACGCGTCCATGCTGCTCTACAGCCTGCTGCACCTGGCCGGCGTGAAGCGCGTGAAGGACGCCAAGGTCACCGACGTGCCGGCCGTGTCCCTGGACGACATCCGCAACTTCCGCCAGCTGGACTCCGCCACCCCGGGCCACCCGGAGTACCACTGGACCACCGGCGTGGAGACCACCACCGGCCCCCTGGGCGCGGGCGTCTCCAACAGCGTGGGCATGGCCATCGCCAGCAAGTGGCTGGGCGCCCATTTCAACAAGCCCGGCTTCGACCTGTTCACCCATGACGTCTACGCTCTCTGCGGCGACGGCGACATGATGGAAGGCGTGGCGTCCGAGGCCGCTTCGCTCGCGGGCCACCTCCAGCTGCCCAACCTGTGCTGGATCTACGACAGCAACCACATCTCCATCGACGGCAGCACCGACCTGGCCTTCACCGAAGACGTGGGTCGCCGCTTCGAGGGCTACGGCTGGCGCGTGATCAAGGTCACCGACGCCAACGACCTGGACGCGCTGTCCAAGGCCTACAAGTCCTTCAAGGACGAGCGCGGCAAGCCCACGCTCATCATCGTCAACTCGTTCATCGGCTTCGGCTCGCCCAAGAAGCAGGGCTCCGCCAGCGCTCACGGCGAGCCCCTGGGCGCCGACGAAATCAAGGCCACCAAGAAGGCCTACGGCTGGCCCGAGGACGCGCAGTTCCTGGTGCCCGACGGCGTGCGCGAGCGCTTCCAGGAGCGCATGGGCGCTCGTGGCAAGGCGCTGCATGACGCGTGGGAGAAGTCCGTCGCGGACTACCGCAAGCAGCACCCGGAGCTGGCTCGTGAGCTGGAGGCGCTGCTCAAGCGCGAGCTGCCCGAGGGCTGGGACAAGGAGCTGCCCGTGTTCCCCGCGGACGCGAAGGGCATGGCCACCCGTGAGTCCGGCGGCAAGGTGCTCAACGCGCTGGCGAAGAACTACCCGTGGCTCGTCGGCGGCTCCGCGGACCTGAACCCGTCCACGAAGACGTACATCTCCACGTCCACGTCCATCAAGCCGGGCGAGTACTCGGGCCGCAACATCCACTTCGGTGTGCGCGAGCACGCGATGGGCTCCATCGTCAACGGACTCAACCTGAGCCACGTGCGCGGCTACGGCGCCACGTTCCTCATCTTCAGTGACTACGAGCGCCCCTCCATGCGCCTGTCGTCCCTGATGGAGATTCCGTCCATCCACATCTTCACGCACGACTCCATTGGCCTGGGCGAGGACGGCCCCACGCACCAGCCGGTGGAGCAGCTGATGTCCCTGCGCGCGGTGCCGGGCAACGTGGTGCTGCGCCCCGGCGACGCCAACGAGGTGGCCGAGGCGTGGCGCTACATCGCGCAGCAGCAGCACCACCCGGTGGTGCTCGTGCTGTCGCGCCAGCCGGTGCCCACTCTGGACCGCACGAAGTTCGCTCCCGCTTCCGGCACGGCCAAGGGCGCGTACACGCTGCTGGAGGCGGAGGGCGGCTCGCCGGACGTCATCCTCATCGGCACGGGCACGGAGGTGGCGCTGGTGGTGGAGGCCGCGGAGAAGCTCAAGGCGGACGGCGTGAAGGCTCGCGTGGTGAGCATGCCTTCGTGGGAGCTGTTCGAGCAGCAGCCCCAGGACTACCAGGACAGCGTGCTGCCCCCGAACGTGAAGGCTCGCGTCGCGGTGGAGAAGGGCGCGGCGTTCGGCTGGGAGCGCTGGACGGGACACACCGGCAGCATCATCGGCATGCGCAGCTTCGGCGCTTCCGCCCCCATCAAGGCGCTGCAGCAGAAGTTCGGCTTCACCGTGGAGAACGTGGTGAAGGAAGCGCACGCCACCATCGCCAAGGCGAAGAAGCACTGACGCGCCTGTAGAAAAAAGAAGGGCCCCGGACCCTCCCCCGAAGGTCCGGGACCCCTCTGACTTCAATCCCCCTACTTCGACTTCGCTCCCCCCGGCTTCACATCAGGCCGCGTAGAACACGGGGCGCGTGGGGCGCGGGTTGCTGACGAACTTCATCTCGTTGATCATCTTCTTGAAGTCCTTCTGGTCGATGCCCGTGGAGCCCTGGGCCTGCGAGCGGGTGGCGTACTTCTCGTAGGTGTCCACCACCTTCTTCGCCTCCGGCGTGAGGCGGTCGTAGTTCTGGCGCGCCCACTTCATCGTGTCGGTGAACTCGGTGCCGGCCGCGTTGCCGTCCAGGTCGCCCGCGCCCTTCTCGATGGCGGCGGTCAGGTCGTTGCCGGAGATCTTGCCCTTCTTGGCGTCCAGGCCCTCCAGCGCGTCGCGCATGGAGCTGTCGTGGAAGGTCTTGAAGCCATCCATCTTCTTGAACATGGCGTCCGCCTCCTTCTGCGTCATGCCCTCCGGGCCGGCCTTCTTCGCGGCCTGCTGGTAGGTCTTCAGGACCTCCTTGGCCTCGGGCGTGAGGCGGCTCTCGTTCTTGGCGGCCCACTTCTCGAACTCCTTCAGCTCGGAGGTGGAGGAGTGGGCGTCCGTGTCGGAGATGCCGTCCTTGATGGCCTTGGTGAGGTCCTCGCCGGAGATGGGGCCGCTCTGCTTGTCGAGCGCCTCCGTGGCCTTGCGGGCGCTCACGTCACCGGCGCCCACCTTGCTCAGCTCCTTGTTCATGGCGGCGGTCTCCTTGTCGGTGAGACCGGTGCGGCCCTGGGCCTGCGCCGCCTTCGTGTGCTTGCGGTAGACGTCCAGGACCTCCTTGGCCTCCGGGGACAGGCGGCTCTCGTTCTTGGAGGCCCACTTCTCGAACTCCTTCAGCTCCGCGCCGCCGGCCTGGCCGTCGTGGTCCGCGGTGCCCGTCTTGATGGCGCGGGCCATGTCCTGGCCGGACACCGTGCCGCCGTGGCTCTTGCTGTCCAGGTTGGCGAGCGCCTTCTTCGCGCTGGCGTCACCCACGTCGCGCATCTCCGCGAGCATCTTCTTGAAGTCGCCCTGGGGGATGCCGGACTCGCCGCGCGCCTGGGAGACCGCCGCGTACTTGCTGTAGATGTCCATCACCTGGCGGGCTTCCGGGGTAAGGCGCTCGCGGTTGTTGGCGGCCCAGTCCGCGACGGCGCGGTACTCACCGGAGGCGGCCTGGCCGTCCAGGTCACCGACCGCGGCCTCGATGCTGTCCGCGAACTGCTCCGCGCCGATGGAGCCAGAGGTCTGGTTCAGCTTGTTCATCTCCACCATGGCGCCCAGGTCCTTCGGCTGCCAGTTGTCACGCGGGCCCACGCAGCCGTGGCCCTGCGCGGAGAAGCGGTCACCGAGGTGCGCGTGGCGGGACTGCAGGTCGTTGAGCTGCGTCTTCAGGCCGTCCATCTGCGACTTCATGTTGTTGATGGTGGCCTTCATCTCCGCCGCCTGCTTCGCCGGGGACGAGGTGCCGCGCAGGACGGCGAGTTCCTTGTTGCCGAGGGCCGACTTGCCGTTCAGGGAGGTGGCGACGGCGGCGGAAGCGTGCTTGGCGATGGTCATTTTTGATCTCCGGTAGGAGCGGCTTCCGTTGCGGAAGCAGTCATGCCGGGACCTATTGCGCGCGTCGTGCCAGCTCCCCGGGCCAGCACACCCTGAATGAATCCATGAGGTTACGCGGCGACGACGCGAGAGCCGGGGTGGTGACAACAGTCACCAGCGGTGATGACTGTCACCATCCCCCCCGCCCCGGGGTGGTGACGAAAGGCATCACTTCCGGCGCGAGGGCTTGAGCGCCTTGCGCACGCGCTGCTTGCCGGCGGGACGGTCCGCGACGTGGACGTAGCCCCGCTTGAGGAAGAACGGGAGCGTGCCCGTGTAGGCCATTCCGTTGCTGATACGCGCTGAGCCCTTGGGTGGTTTCACCGGATAGCCTTCGAGGGTGGCGGCGCCTTCGCGACGCACCGCGGCCTCCACTGCGGCGAGCAGCGCGGTGGCCACGCCCTGGTTGCGCCAGTTCCGGTGGATGAAGAAGCAGGGCACGGAGGTGACGGTGTCCGCGTCGTCGCACGTGAAGCTGGGGGCTCGGTCCAGGCGCGAGAAGGAGCGGCGCGGACCGAAGGTGGCCCAGCCCACCGGTGCGCCGTCCGCGTAGGCGAGGACGCCCTTCGCCTCTCCGCTCGCGACCAGGGCCTTGAAGCGGCGCTTGGCTTCAGGGCCTCGGACGTCGTCGTAGCGCTCGCCTTCGGGGATGCGCCAGAACATGCACCAGCAGCCTCCACAGGCGCCGTTGGGGCCGAAGAGCTTCTCGAGGTCGGGCCAGAGCTCCGGGGTGAGCTCCACGGTCTTCAGGTCGGGTGGCGCCATGGGGCGCCCGTTCTAGACGCCGCCGCGCAGCTCTGTCTCGGGCCAGAGGGCTCCGTCCCTCGGGGTGAGCAGGAAGGTCAACTTCCCCTGGTGGAAGCCGCGCACCGGGCCCGTGGGTTCCGGGTAGCCCGGTGGCAGGCGCCAGTCCGGGGGCTGGAGCGGCGTGGTGGAGATGGACTGGCCCTGGCGCAGGGTGCCTACGTCCTGGTCGGTGAGCGCTCGCGAGTGCGTCCAGGGGAGCAGGTCGTGGCCGTGCCGTTCGATGCGCGCGCCGGGGCCGGGGTCCTTCCATGGGCCGATGGCCGTGCGCTTCAGCGTGGAGAGGTGCGCGCCGCAGCCGAGTGCGCGTCCCAGGTCGCGGGCCAGGGCGCGGACGTAGTAGCCGCCACGGCAGGTGAGCTCCAGGATGCTGGCTTTGGGCAGGTCGTGCGCAAGCCAGCGCGCGGTGTGCAGGTACACGCGCGAGGGAGGCAACTCCACGACTTCGCCCCGGTGGGCCTTGCGGTAGGCGGGCTCACCTCCGAGCTTCTTCGCGCTGGTGGCGGGCGGGATTTGATCCGTCCAGCCGAGGAACGGGCGCAGCGCTGCTTCGAGTTGCTCGGGCGTGAGCGCGGTCGCGTCCCCCTGGTGCACGGGGCGGCCGTGCAGGTCTCCGGTGTCCATCTCCGTGCCCCACTCCACGCGGGCTTCGTAGACCTTGGGCGCCGCGTGCAGGTGTTCGAACAGGTGCGTGGCCGGGCCCACCAGCATCAGCAGCAGCCCTTCCGCGAACGGATCCAACGTGCCGCCGTGGCACAGCGCCGTGCGACGGCCGGGCCTCGTCGCCTGCGCTTCCTCCTGGAAGGCTCGGACGGTGGCGAAGCTGGTGGCGCCCACGGGCTTGTGCGTGAGGTAGAGGCCGGGGGTCATTCGTTGTTTCCGTTCCGCCTCACCGTCGTCGCGCCCTGCTGTTTCTCCAGGTGCACGGGCGAGGTGCCGGTCTTGTCCGCGATGACGGTCGCCAGGGATTCCGCGTGCGTCGTCACCCAGACCTGGCTGTACTCGGAGGCTCGCACGATGAGCCGGCCCAGGGGCTCCAGCAGGTCCGGGTGCAGGCTGGTCTCCGGCTCGTTCAACGCGAGGAACGGCGGCGGTCTGGGACTGAGCAGCGCCGCCAGCAGGCACAGGTAGCGCAACGTCCCGTCCGACAGCTCCGGCGCGGACATGGGCCTCGACAGGCCGGGCATGTGCAGGAAGAGGCTGAAGCGTCCGTCCTCCGCTCGAATCTCCAGCCTGGAGCCGGGGAAGGCGTCGTCGATGCCCTGCTCCAGGGCGCGGTCATCGCCTATCTCCCAGAGGGTCTGGAGCGCCGCCGCCAGGTCGCGCCCGTCCGACGCGAGCACCGGCGTGCGCACGCCCACCTGCGGGTGCCGGGGCAGCGCGTCCGGGTCCGTGCGGAAGTGGTGGTAGAAGCGCCACGCGCTCAACGTGCGTTGGACTTCGCCCAGTCTGGGGAAGCGGTGCGGTTCGGCGAGCTGATCCATCACCGACTCCGCGCCCCACAGCTCCGCGGGGAACGTGATGCGCTTGCCGTCCGCGTCGCGGATGAAGGCCGTGCGGTCCTTGCGCTCCATCAACACCAGACGCCGGCCCCCGGCGTGCGCCCAGAGGTGCTCCTCCTTCACCTCCGGATCCAGGGTGAACATCGTCTGGGGTGGCGACGTGGGCACCACGCCGCACTGCAATTCGTAGGTGAGGTCGTCCAGGTCCACCGTCACGCGCATGCGCGCCGGCTTCTTGGGGTCACGGGGGCCGGCCCACATCACGCTCGAGGTGCCGCCTTCGTCCGCCAACGTGCGCGCGAGCCTGCCTTCCGCCGCCGCCGCGAGCAGGTACAGCGCGCGGTACAGGTTCGTCTTGCCGCTGCCGTTGGGGCCCACCACCACGGTCACCGGCCCCAGCTCCAGGTGGAGCTGACGCACGGAGCGGTAGCCTGCGATGTCCAGACGCGTGAGGGCCATGACGTGCGCGTGAGCCTATCCGGCCCCTACGGAGGGGGCCGCACCTTCGTCCGGCCGCTGCCCACCTCCCGGCACAGCGCCCAGCCGTCCTCGAGGACTTCGTCGGACGGTACGGGCTCCAGCCAGCGCCGCGCCTCCTCACTGGCCCTGGCCTCCTCCAACTGCAAGGAGGCACGGACCTCGCCACCCACGACCCACGAGCCTTCTCCGCCAGACAGGTACAGCAGGTCCGTTTCGAGGTCTCCGACCATGAGGTGATCCGAGCTGGTGTACAGCGCGCGCACGCGCTCGTTGCCAATCACCACGAGCCCTGAGTCCGCCGGGTCGCCATCCATCAGGGCGCCATGGATGATGAGGTCTCCCAGCACGACGACGGTCCCCGACAGGTGGACGTGGCCGTGGAGCTCCAGGGGGCCCTGGTAGATGACCATTTCGTCGGAGGCCGTACCGAGCGTGATGAACGTGTCCCCATCGCGCTGCCGGGTCTCCGAGAAGTCTGGAAAGGAAGCCACCCGCCCGCCGTGACGCGCCAGCGCGTGCGCGACGATGAACTCCCAGTCCGGGGGACTCCGCGCTTCGAAGATGGTGATGGGCTCGAAGGCCTGCCGCGTCAGCGCCGTCTCCAGGGCCTCCGCCATGCTGTCCAACCAGACGTCCTTGAGGCGCTTCTGCTCGGGCGTGGGCCAGGGATGCTCGCCGCCCCAGTGGTCGACAATCTTCCCCCCGGGCAGGCGGGTGCGCAGGTCGGTGAGCGCGGCTTCGATGTCCGGGCGACGTGGGTGCATGACGGGCTTCTAGCTCCTCAGGGAGGGCTCGCGCATCCGCTTCGGGCCGTGGGCTAGACTCCTCCGCGACTTCGCGTCGGCCGTGGACCGCGAAGCCCCGCGCAGGAGCCTCCACCCCATGACGTCCTCCATTCGCCTCCTGGGCACGGGCCTCTTCGCCTGCGCCCTGTCCCTTTCCGGCTGTAGCGACTCCAACCCTCCCGGACCGGGACCGTCGGATCCGAAGCCGCTCGTCGAGCTCACCGACTACATCGACGTGGTCCCCACCGAGCCCTGCATGGACTCCAGCTACGCGTCCCCTCGCGCGAACTGCACCGACCCGGCCAGCTTCTCCCTCGCGGGCTGCGACCTGGACGCGGTGCGCGCCGTGGAGCCGTCCGGCATCTACCAGGCCGTCTTCCGCTACACCCCCGTGAGCGCGTTCGGCGCGGGCTTCCGCCTGGACACCACCCCCAGCTTCCTGGGCAAGCCCCTGGTGCGAAACCAGGTGGGCCCCGAGGGGTTCTTCGTCACCGGCGAGTACATCACCTCCGCCAACAAGCAGCAGCGGTACGCGCTCGCGGGCTGCCGCGTTCCAGAGCCCGGCCGCATCACCGGCTGCTTCGTGCGCTGCACCGATGGCGTACCGGATTACTCCGGCACCTTCGACGCCCGGCGGATGAACCTGGCCCATGAAGCGGACACCGGCGCCCAGCCCATGCGCCTCGTCTCCGAGACCGCCGTTCCGGTGGGCGACCCCGTGGACGTCTACGTCACGAAGGGCCACGCCTACGTGGTGTCACTGCCGCGCGGCAAGGAGGAGCCCGGCGGCCTGAGCGTCATCAACGTGAGCGACCCGGCCCACCCCGTCCTCGTCACCCGCGTGAGCCTGCCCAACGACAACTACTGGAACGGCGTCTGGGCCAAGGGAGACGCGCTCTACGTCGCCAGCGGGGACTCCGGCGTCATCGTCTACGACATCACGAACCCGGCGGATCCGCGGTACGTGCGCTCGCTGCCCGGCGGCGCCATCAACGTGCACACCGTGTTCGTGGACGGCGACCGGCTGTACGCCATGTCCCCGTCCCCCAGCGGCACGACGTTCGTGTTCGACGCGTTCCTGCCGCTGGCGCCCTCTCTGGTCAGCCGCATCACCGTGCCCCACGAGCTGGGCGCCTACCCGCACGACGCGTTCGCCTACAAGGGGCGGCTCTACATCAACCACGCAACCACCGGCTACGTCGTCGTGGATGTCACCCGCACGGACGTGACGCCCGTGCTGGGCAAGTACGCCTTCTCCGGCCAGTACAGCCACGCGAACGCGGTGGGCACCATCAACGGGCGCACCATCGCCTTCGAAGGCGGCGAGCGCCCTGGCGCGCACCTGCGCGTGCTGGACGTCACCGACCCGGCGAAAATCCGCCTCATCGCGGAGGTGCGCAAGCGCCCGCAGACGTCCATCCACAACATGGTGCTGGTGGGCACGCGTCTCTACGTGGCCTGGTACCACGAGGGCGTGCGCGTCTTCGACGTGGCCGACCCCGAGCACCCGAAGGAGGTGGCCTCCTTCGACTCCTTCCAGGAAGCACACCCGCGCAGCACCGACAGCCTCTATCAGGGGGCCATCGGCATCCGCGTGCCGGGCGACGGGCACGTGTACGTCGTGGACCTGTCGCGCGGACTGCTGGTGCTGGCGGAGCCGTGACGCGTTGGCGTCACTCCGCTTCGATGCGGTTGCGGCCGTTCTCCTTCGCCCGGTAGAGCCGGGCGTCCGCGACGCGCAGCAGCTCGTCCAGGGAGGTGCCGTCCCTCGGCGCCACCGCGAGCCCCGCGCTGAAGGTGACGTGGAAGGTCTCCCCCGCGTCGCCTTCGAAGGTCATCGCCGACAGCTCCTCGGCGGTGCGGGAGAGGATCTCCTTCGCGCTCTCCGGCGTCTCGCCCAGCAGCGCGACGACGAACTCCTCACCGCCCCAGCGGGCGCGCAGGTCCTCGCGACGGAAGCGCGCGCCCAGCAGCCGTCCCAAACGCATCAGCACGCGGTCCCCCGCGAGGTGGCCGTACTGGTCGTTCACCTTCTTGAAGTGATCCACGTCCAGGAAGCACAGCGCCAACGGCCGGTCGCTCCGGCGCGCCTCCGACAGCCGCGTGGCCACCGACTCCACGAAGGGACGGCGCAGCATCAGGCCGGTGAGCGCGTCTCGCTCCGTGCGCTCGCGCGACAGCCGAGCCCGCTCCAGCCTCGCGTGCACGCGAGCGCGCAGCTCCTCCTTCAGCACGGGCTTGGCCAGGTAGTCATCCGCGCCGGCCTGGAACGCGGCCAGCCGGAACTCCAGCCCCACCTGCGCGGTGATGAGCAGGATGGGCAGCTCCTGCCACTCCGGCGTCAGGCGCAGGATGCGGCACAGGTCGAACCCGCTGGGCCCGGGCATCTGCACGTCCAGCAGCAGCAGGTCCGGGCGGTGCTGCGCGAGCGCGTCCAAGAGGCCATAGGCGTTCTCCAGCCCCACGACCTCCACCGCGTCGCTCACCAGCGCCTGGGAGAGGGCGCGCACCGCCTCCGGGTCGTCATCCACCACCATCACCTTCGCGCGCTCCAGCCGGCGCGTGGCCACCAGCCGCTCCGCCGCGGTGGCGAAGTCCTGCTGGGTGAAGGGCCGGGGCAGGAACAGCGACGCGCCCGCGTGCGCCGCGCACACGCGCTCCTGAAGGCCCCCGCCCGTGCTGGAGAAGGCCAGCGGCAGGGACTGGTGGCCCTCCATCGCGCGCAGCGCGCTCGCGGTGGCGAGCCCCGCCACTCCCATGTGCAGGAGCGCCCCGTCCACCCACTGCCGCTCCACCGCGGCGCAGGCCTCCTGGGGCGTGACGGCCGTCACCACTCGCACCCCTTCGCGCTCGCCCATCCGCTTCGCGTCCGCGAGCACGGCCGCGTCCTCGTCCACCACGAGCAGCGTGCCCATGGCGGCGACGACGGCCTCCTCGGACTCCGGCTCCGGGGTGAGGACCGGCAGCGACACCCGGTCCTCCAGCGCGCGGAAGCCCGCGTCCACCTGGGCCCAGTCCAGCGTGCCCCCGGTCTTCACCGGCCGCAGCACGTCCTCCAGCGCGCCCGCCGCGATGCTCACGTCGCGGAAGCCGTAGCTGCCCGCGGTGCCGTGCAGCTTGTGCACGACGCTGTAGGCCTCTTCCATGGCCTCCGCGTTGCCGTGGCGCCCCTTGCCGAGCAGGGCCTGGAGCATGGCCAGCCGCTCCGGCAGCTTCGCGCCGTAGTCCGCGCTCAAGAGCGCCAGGCTGGCCGCGAAGTCGTCCACGGGCTCCGCGTCCTCCGCGTCCTCCGTGTCCAGGGACTCCCGCGGCGGGGGCGGCGGCTGTGCCACCGCGAAGAGCTGCTCCAGCCACACCGCCAGCTCCTCCGGCCGGTAGGGCTTGTGCACCACGCGCGCCACGCCCAGCTGGCGCGTGAGCAGCTCGTGGCTCTTCAGGTCCTTCCAGAAGGCGGACGCGAAGAGCACCGGCAGGTCTGGCTTCGTCTTGCGCAGCTCCCGGATGAAGTCCGCGCCCGTCATGCCCGGCAGCAGGCCGTCCACGATGGCGGCGTCCACCGGCTTGGATTGGAGCACCTCGCGCGCTTCGGCGGCGGTGCGCGCGGGGGTCACCTGGTAGCCCCTGTCCCGCAGGAAGGTGCAGACCAGGGCCTGGAGATCGCGGTCGTCCTCCAGGAAGAGGAGCGTCTTGTCGTTGCGCGCGGTGCTCATGGCATCGCCTTTCGGGGCTCGGCCGCGACGTCGCGGCGGGCCAGCAGTCCGTTGAGCAGCTCCCGCACGGAGGCCACCAGCTCCTCCTCGGAAGCGCGGGCCTTCGTCAGGTGACGGGTGATGCCCAGGGTGAGCTGGCGCTGGTCGGTGCGAGACAGCTCGCGGCCGGTGAAGACGATGAGCGGCGTGGCGCGGCCCTTGCCCTGGCGCAGGATGTCCACCACCTCGAAGCCGTCCAGCCGAGGCAGCCCCACGTCCAGCACGATGAGGTCCGGAGGCGTGTCGCGCGCGAGCGCCACCGCGCTCTCTCCATCCGCCGCTTCGATGCACAGCGCGCCCAGCCGTTCGAACTGCGCGCACAGCACCCGGCGCGTGGTGGCGTCGTCATCCACCACCAGCACGCGCGCCTGGCCCGGCTGGCGCATGGCGTAGCGCAGTGTCTTCAGCAACCGGGTTTCATCCACTGGCGTGGGCAGCCAGTCCACCAGCAGCGCCGTGCCCGCGTCATTCGCCCCCGGCTGCGAGCGCCCGGACAGGGCCAGCACGGGCAGGTCGCGCGTGCGCGGCTGTTCCCTCAGGCGGCGCACCCAGTCCAGCACGGCGCCGTCCGGCATCCGCGTGTCCACCAGCAGCGCGTCCGGCAGCGCGTGCTCCACCGCCTGCACGGCCTCCGCGAGCGTGGCGGAGCGCACCACCCGGTAGCCTTCGTGCGACAGCAGGCCGCGCAGCAGGGCGGACAACTCCGTGTCCGCGGTGACGATGAGCACGTTGTGGCGCGACTCGTCCCGGGGCAGCGGCGCGACGGACGGAGCGCGCAGGGCCTCCAGGGTGAAGTGGAAGGTGGCGCCCTGGCCCGGAGGACTCGACACCTCGATGCGTCCGCCGTGCTGCTCCACGATGGCCTGCGAGATGGCCAGCCCCAGGCCGGTGCCGCCCTTGGAGCGGGTGTCGGACGCGTCCAGCTGCTGGAAGCGGCCGAAGAGGCGGGGAAGATTGTCCTCCGGGATGCCGGAGCCCTGGTCCGTGACGCTGAAGCGCACCTGACCATCCACCGTGAAGCCGGCCGCCACCACCACGGAGGCGCCCTGGGGGGAGAACTTGATGGCGTTGGAGACCAGGTTGGTGAGCACCTGGATGAGCCGGTCGCGGTCGCCCTTCACCTGCGGCCCACCCTCCACGTCCGATCGCAGGGTGACGTGCGCCGTCTCCGCCATGCCCTGCACGCCCGCGAGCGTGGCCTCCACCAGCTCCTGCGCCGTCTGCGGCTGGAGCTTCAGCTCCAGCATCCCGGACTCCATCTTCTCCAGGTCCAGGATGTCGTTGATGAGGCGGATGAGCCGTTCGGTGTTCGTGCGCGCGATGCGCACCATGTCCAGCGCCTGCGCGGGCAACTCCCCCACGATGCCGTTCTCCAAGAGGCCCAGCGAGCCGCGGATGGAGGTGAGCGGGGTGCGCAGCTCGTGGCTCACGGTGGAGACGAACTCGTTCTTCATCCGCTCCACGGCCTTGCGCTCCGTGAGGTCGCGCACGAAGACGGTGGTGCGCGGCGGGCCGTCCGCGTGCACGCGCGCGAAGGTGAGCTCCGCGGGGAACACGTCGCCGTCCGCGCGCAGGCACGGCGATTCCAGCCGCGACGCGCCACCATCCTGGAGGAGCGCGGCGTGGACGGCTCCCCGCTGCGAGGCCGGCAGCGTCGCGGGCAGCGCCAGCGACATGAAATCCGCGCCCACCGCCCGCGCGGACGGCAGGCGGAAGTGGGTCGCCGCGGAGGGGTTGAACTCCGCGACGCGGCCGGACTCGTCCAGCACCACGATGCCGTCCGGCGACGCCTCCAGGATGGCGGCCTTGCGCGCGTCGCTGGCTCGCGCCTCCGCGCTCGCGGCGGACAGGGCCTGGGTGCGCTCCGCCACGCGCACCTCCAACCCCCGGTTGAGCTCGCCCAGCGCCGCGGACGCCCGCGCCAGCCGCACCAGCACGATGAGCACGTAGCCCACCAGGAGCAGGCACACGCCGAAGAGGACGATGCGCGTGCGCTCCGCTCGGGACTGGGACTGCTCCTGGAGCTGGAGGTACGTGGTGATGAGGCGCTCGGCCTCCCCCGTGGCGCCGTGGTCCAGGAGCGTCTGGAAGGACGCGTCCGTGGCGCGCTGGAGCGCCATCAACTCCCGCGTGCGGACCTCCAGGGCGTCCAGCGCGGCGATGGCGGGGGCGGCCAGCGGCTGCTTCTCCCGCGCCCGGGCCAGGCGCGCGAGCGAGGCCTCCACGCGGACGCCCGACGCCTCTCCCGGAGCGCGCGAGGCGAGCAGCACGTCCACGTCCATCGCCTCCACGTGCGCGCGCGGCGCCCCCTGGGGCAGCGCGGCGGCGGTGGCGGCGACGACGCCGGGGAAGGCCTCTCGCAGGACGGCGAGCTGCTGGTCCTTCTCGCGGGCCGTCGCCAGCAGGACGCGCGAGCCCTCCAGCACGCGCAGGTACGTGTCCAGGGACGCGTTGAGCGAGCGCATGCCCTCCGCGGGGAGGAAGCCGGGCGCCGTGCGCAGCTGACGGGCACGGGCGGCCAGCGCCTCGAAGTCCCGGTCGGATGAGCCATGCAGCTGCGCGATGCCCACGCGCTGGCGCAGCACGTCCTGTTCCAGCTCCGACGTGGCCACGCGCAGCTGCCGCAGCTGGGTGCGGTAGTGGTCGTGGTCGGCGGTGGAGCCCGGGCGGCCCAGGACGAACAGGGCACACAGCAACACCAGGGCGCCAGCGGCCAGCGCGGCGGAGCGTTTGGACAGGCGGGGTTCCATCAGGGCACCAGGCGGCGGATTTCCTGCGGCAGGGTCATGGGGTCGAAGGGCTTGCCGATGACGCCCACCGCGCCCAACTCCAGGTAGCGCGCCACCTCCTGCTTCTGGACCTTGGCGGTCATGAAGATGATGGGCGTGTTCGCGGTGGCGGGCTGGGCGCGCAACCGGCCGAACGTGGTGGGCCCGTCCATGCCGGGCATCATCACGTCCAGGAGGATGAGGTCGGGGCCTTCCTGACCCGCCTTCTCCAGGGCCTCCGCGCCAGAGGACGCGAGCACCGTCTTCCACCCCCCCACACGACTCAGGCTCAGCTGCCCGATGGTGCGGATGTCATCCTCATCGTCCACGAGCAGGACCTTCTCGATTTTCGCCATGGGAGGGAGTGCTCCAGGGAAAAGGGTTTGGATCGCGGTACGGAAGCGGGGGGGAAGTGGATGTCCGTCAGGCGACGTCGGGCTCCGGTTCGCACTCCGGCAGGTCAAAGGAGAAGCGGGTGCCCTCGCTGGGGGAGGTGCTGAAGCGCAGGGTGCCGCCCATGCGGGCCACCAGCCCGTGGGCGATGCTCAGCCCCAGGCCGGTGCCGGGGCGCTTGCGGGTGTCGGACGCGTCCGCCTGGGCGAACTTCTGGAAGACGCGGGACTGGAAGGCCTCCGGGATGCCGGGGCCGTGGTCCTGCACGCCCACGCGAAGGACGCCGTCCTCGCGGGTGAGGAACAGGGTGACGCGCTCGCCCTGGGGGGAGAACTTGATGGCGTTGGAGAGGAGGTTCGCCAGCACCTGGATGAACCGGTCCTCGTCCACGCGGGCGCGGGCGTGGGGCAGGTCCACCACGGACTCCAGGCGCACGCCGTATTCGTCCGCGTAGCCCTGGTGGGCCTGGAGCGCCTGGGCGAGCAGCGGCGCGATCTCCGTGGGCTCCAGGTTCAGGTCCAGCCGGCCAGACTCCATCTTCTCCAGGTCCAGGATGTCGTTGATGAGGCGCAGCAGCCGTTCGCTGTTCTTGTGGGCAATGCCCACCATCTGCGCCACCTGCGCGTCCAGCGGGCCAAGGATGCCGCCGCTGAGCAGCCCCAGCGAGCCGCGGATGGAGGTGAGCGGCGTGCGCAGCTCATGGCTCACGGTGGCGATGAACTCGTTCTTCATCCGCTCCACGCGCTGGCGCTCCTCCTCCAGCATGCGGGCCTGGGTGACGTCGCGGGCGACGGCGTAGAGCAGCCCCTCCTCCGGGTCCGGCACGGCGTTCCACTGCAGCCAGCGCCAGGTGCCATCGCGACAGCGGGCGCGGTGCTCGAACTGGAGGACGGGGACACCCTCCCGGGCGCGGGCCAGGTGCCCCGCGGTGGCGACGCGGTCCTCCTCCAGGGCCAGGTCCACCAGGGACGTGCTGTAGAGCTCCGCGTCGGAGAAGCCCAGGGTGCGGCTCCAGGCGCGGGACAGGCGCAGGAAGGTGCCGTCCATGGCGGCGATGCAGAGCATGTCCACGGAGACTTCGAAGAAGCGGTCCTGCTGCTCCAGCGCCGTGCGGGCCTCGCGCGCGTCCAGGGCGTTGAGCTCCCCTTCCGCCCAGCTGGCCATGTCCGCGAGCGCGGCGCGGTCCGCGTCCGGGAAGTCCCGGGGCTGCGAGTCGATGAGGCACAGCGTGCCCACGCGGCTGCCGTCCGCGGCGCGCAGGGGGTGGCCCGCGTAGAAGCGGACGAAGGGAGCACCCAGCACGAACGGGTTGTCGTGGAAGCGCGGGTCCTTCAGCGCGTCCGGCACGACGAGGGTGGAGGGAGAGAGGATGGCGTGGGCGCAGAAGGACAGCTCGCGCGGCGTCTCCGTGCCGTCCAGGCCGTGGCGGGCCTTGAACCACTGGCGGTTCTCATCCACCAGCGAGACGAGCGCGATGGGCACCCGGAACAGGTGCGCCGCGGTGCGCACGATGCGGTCGAAGCGCTCGTGGGCGGGCGTGTCCAGCAGACACAGCGAGCGCAGCGCCTGGAGGCGCCGCGGCTCATCCGCGGGCGTCGGGGGAGGAAGCATGGCGTACCTCCCGTGCTACCCCACTTGTCTGCCATTGGGGAGAGGGTCCCACCCGACGGCCCGGTCCCTGGCTCAGGAGGACGGGCAGGCGGACATCCCGTTGCAGCCCGGAAGGATTTGTCTGCTCTTGCCGCCTCACTAACCGGCGCGTCGCTTGCGGGCGGCCCGCTGCTTCTTTCGGGGCGTGGGAGTGGGGGCGGACCCGGGCACCGATTTCGGGGGCATGACTGACACCACCGTGCGCACCACGCGCGCCACGGCCTTGAGCTGGCGGGGATCCAGGTCGCGCAGCGTGCGCACCAGGCGGCGCAGCTCCAGCGAGTCCTCCTGGCCTGGCGAGGCCCGGGGCGAAACCGGCGAGGTGCCTGCCCCCACGCCCAGCAGCGCGTCCGCGGACACGGACAGCACGTCGCACAGCCGCCGCAGGGTCTGGGCGCGGGGCAGCATGCGGCCGCGCTCCATGCGGCTGTAGACCTCCATGGCGATGCCCACGCGCTCCGCCACGTCCGCCTGCGTGAGTCCCAAGCGCAGCCGCGCGTCTCGGGCGGCGGCTCCAAACACCGTGTTCAGCTTTTCGTTCACCGGGGCAGGCACGCGGCAAAACCTTGCATCTCTCCCCCGGGGCGCAAGTTTTCGAAGGCCTGGCGGTCAGCGTTCACGCAGCGCGAGCGCGCCCTGGATGATGAGGCCCATGGCCTTCAACCCCTCTTCATCCAGAGGCCTCAGCGCGCGCACCAGCCGGCGCAGGGAGGGGGGATCCTCCTCGCGGTCCGCCAGGGCCAGCGTGAGCGCCTCGTCCGGAGGCGAGGGCCCGTCCAACCCCAGCAGCGTGTCCGCGCGGATGCGCAACACCATGCACATGCGGCGCAAGGTGGTGGAGCTGGGCAGTACGCGCCCGCGCTCCATGCGGCTGTAGACCTCCATGGCGATGCCCACCTGGCTGGCGACGTCGCCCTGGGTCAGGCCCTGCTGCTCCCGGGCCTGTCGCGCCGCAGTGCCCACCGTGATGGCCAACTCCTCGTTCATTGCCGCTCACCACCCCTGGCCGGACCGTGTCTCCCATGAAGTCAGGTGTCCGGCATCCTACCTGACACGGCAGCAACACTACCCCAAGGGGCGTGCGCCATGCTATGGACCCTGGAGGTCACTTCCATCCTTGCGCGCATGCATCCTCTCAGCCACATCCTCCCTCTGGGATTCAACCCTCCACGTCCCGAAGCATCCGGGCTTTCCTTCCACGTAGGAGGCGCCACCCCATGAGCCTGGAGGGAGGACATCCGCTGCTCCTTCAGCCCCAGGAGGTGGTGGGCAGCTTCCGGCTGTTGAAGCGCCTGGCCACGGGGGGCTTCGGCACCGTGTTCCTGGCGGAGACCGGGGGGTTCCAGGTGGCGCTGAAGTTCGCGCTCCAGGGGCCGCAGGACTCCGAGGAGGGCTCGCAGGTGGACGCGCGCACGCTCAAGGAGGTGAGCGTGCTGCACCGCATGACCCATCCCAACGTGGTGGCGTTGCGCGGCTACCACCGCTGGCCGCACCCGCGCACGGGCTACCTGTTCCTGGTCATGGACTACGTGGAGGGTCCCACGCTGTCCGACTGGGCGATGGAGGCGAAGCCCACGGCGCGGCAGGTGGCGCGGCTGTTCGCGGAGCTGGCGCTGACGCTGGACTTCATCCACCGCGCGGGCGTGCGCCACCGCGACATCAAGGGCAGCAACATCATCGTGCGCGCGTCGGACGAGCGGCCGGTGCTGGTGGACTTCGGAGCCAGCGACCACGCCTGCGCCCCGGCCATCACCGACGGGCGGCCGCCGCCGGGCACGCCCAGCTACCGCAGCCCGGAGCTCCTGCGCTACTGGCTGAGCAACCCCCTGGGCATGGCCCGCTACGACTACCGGCCCACGGACGACCTCTATTCGCTGGGGCTCACGCTCTTCCAGGTGCTCACCGGGGACTTCCCCTATCCGCCGGACCTGCCGGCCGCGGCGCTGCTGGGCGGAATCCAGGCCATCAAGGCCCGGCGGGCCGCGCGTTCGATCAACGCGCGCGTGCCCCGCGCCCTCAACGACATCTGCGAGCGGCTGCTGCGCCAGGAGGCCAGCGAGCGCTACCAGATGGGCGCGGATCTCTACGCCGACCTGAGCGCGGCGCTGGAGCGCGCCCCGGACAGCTGGGACACGCCGCTGTTCAACACGCCGCCGCTCCACGACGCGGTCACGGAGGAGTCCGACACGTACTTCGACGGCAACGAGGAGGCCCGCGAACTGCGCCGCTGGACCCGCGCACAGGAGCGGCGCATCCCCGGCGCCGCGCCCCACTCCAGCGCGCCCACGCCGCTGGTGCCGCCTCCCCCCGGACCGTCGCTGGGGCTGGCCGCGCCCCTGCCCCCGCCCATGCCCTGGTGGGTGGCCCGGCGACTGGCGTGGCGACGGCGGTGGGAGCAGTGGCTCCGGCGTCTGGGATTGCGTCGGGACAGGTGAACCCCAGGAGTCCCATGCCTTCCATATGACCCTGGACGTTTGACGGCGACAGGGTTTGTGCTACCTGCGGGGTTGAGCGATTTCCGCTCCACCTGGGAGGTTGGAAGGCAGGCCATGAAGACGCCCGATACGACGACGGAGGAGAACCCCGGCGTGCCCCGCCGGCCGCGCGTGCTGTTCACGGTGGGAGGCACGGCCTTCGAGTTCGTGCGCAAGCTGGAGGTGCGCTCCACCGGGGAGCTGTTGATGCTGGCTCGGCGGCGCTACCGGGGCGGGATGGGCGGCCCGGTGGTGATCAAACGGCTGCGCAACCCGTCCGGCTTCGTGGAGCGGCGGCGGCTGGTGGAGGAGGTGGAGCTGACGTTCCGGCTCAACCATCCGGGCATCGCGAAGGTCTACCACCTGAAGGCGTACCGGGGCGTTCCGCACGTGGTGATGGAGTACGTGGAGGGCCGGTCGCTGGACACGGTGCTCAACCTGGTGGCCATGCGGCGCAAGCCCATGTCCCCGGCCTTCGGTGCGTGGGTCGTCTCCGAGGTGGCGGAGGCGCTGCACCACGCGCACACGCTGCGGGATGAGTGGAACCGGCCATTGGGCATCGTGCACCGGGACGTGAGCCCCCGGAACCTGCGCCTGGGCGTGCACGGCGAGGTGAAGCTCACGAACTTCACCGCCGCGTTCTCCACGCTGCCGGGGCGGGAGATCACCAGCCGCCCGCTGGTGAAGGGGGACGTGGCGTATGCCTCACCGGAGGCGCTGCGGCGCGAGCCCCTGGACGCGCGCAGCGACCTGTTCTCGCTGGGGCTGGTGCTGCTGGAGGTGCTGACGGGGACGCACCCGCTGGCGCAGGGGGACACGGCGCCTCCGCCCCCGCCGGACCTGCCGCTGGTGCAGGCACAGGGGCCCACGTGGATGCCCCTGACGGAGGTGGCGGCGCGGATGGCGCTGGTGGGGCCTGGGGAGGTGGAGCGCATGGCGAAAGACGTGCCGGAGGGGCTGCGCGCGGTGGTGGTGCGGGCGCTGCGCCAGTCCCCCGCGGAGCGCTTCGGCACGGCGGCGGAGCTGGCTTCCGCGCTGCGGGAGTGGCTGCGCGACCATGCGCCTGCGTACGGGCGGCAGTCCGCGGCGGAGGAGGTGGCGGAGGCGGCTCGGGAGGCCACCGGCCGGCGCAACCAGGCGGAGCTGCTGGAGGGCGGGCTGCACCCGGAGGAGCTGACCGCGGAGGAGGCCGCGATGGCGTCCGAGGCCGCTGTCTCGGAGGGGCCACCGCCGTTCCTGGGGGGTGACGACGTGACGCCGGACCTGAATGACGAGCCCCTGCCCCTCCAGGACCTGGTCGAGGACCTGGATGAGCTGGCCAGCCCGGACGAGGAGGCACCAGGAGACGACTTCGAGGACGACGACGACGGCCACCAACCGGTGTGAACCCGGTACCTGGGACTCGGTCCACCCGAGTCCCCCGGGACCAGCGGGGTACCGAATGGCGGCCATGACTGTCTTTTCCGGACTTCGTGCGCGCCACAAAGCATTGCAGTGCTTGACTAAGCTTCCGTGAGTTGCCTGATTCCTCTCACTCAGCAACCCACTGCGTCACCCGACCGGCGCGTTCCTCCAGGAGGGGCGCCGAGGAGGGATGACAAATCCTGTCACCCGAGGGTCCACCGCGACTGACACGCATTCCACCCGCCAGTCAGCGCAAACCCAGACATTGACAGACTTTCACAGAAACCAATAAAAGGCGTGACAGCATTTTCACCCGCTGGCACTGTGATTTGCGTTTCCAGCTGTAGTCCAGACATACGCCGAGGGCCGGGAGGTCCCCCCGGGTCGGCGTAGGCCTGTCCATTTCCTCCATTTTCCATGACGTCCCCCGGCCGTGCTCGCTCCGAGCGCGGCACGGGAAACGTGTCTCCGGGCTCCGGCCCGGGCACGTGAGGCCGGCGTGTTCCCGCTGCGAGCCATTGGCTCTTTTCCTGACTGTCTTTGTCTCCCCAAGGAGTGTCGAGTGAAGCGAACGTCTCCCCGTTGGTTCCGGTCGCGCGGCATGTTGGGCGCGCTCTTGCTGTCCCTGTCTTCCCCGTGGATTGCCGCGTGTAGCTCCGGCTCGAGCGCGCCGGAGCCCTCCGCGCCCGCCGACCAGACGCAGTCGCAGGTCACCGTCTCCATTGGCGCTCAGGACCTCTTCAGCCAGGCCGTGAAGGGCCGCGTCTCCGCCCAGGCCTTCTCCTACAGCG
>NZ_RAWO01000016.1:32297-224006 GCF_003668955.1 Corallococcus sp. AB038B
AGCGCGCCGGAGCCCTCCGCGCCCGCCGACCAGACGCAGTCGCAGGTCACCGTCTCCATTGGCGCTCAGGACCTCTTCAGCCAGGCCGTGAAGGGCCGCGTCTCCGCCCAGGCCTTCTCCTACAGCGACGTGAAGAGCATCCGCGTCGATGTCTCCGAGCAGGGCACCAACGGCCTCGTCATCTTCAAGAACTTCGACCTCTTCACCTCCGCGGGCGCCTGGACCGGGAAGCTTCCCTTCCTTCCCAAGGCCAAGGCCCTCACCTTCTCCGCCCGCGCACTCGATGCCTCGGGGAACCTTCTGTTCTCCGGCACCCTCGACGCCACGCTGAACCTCGACTTCGAGACCGTCACCATCCCGCTGGCCCCGGCCAACAACAACGCGGTCATCTCCCTCCCTCGCATCCGAAAGATCAGCATCCCCAGTGCCTTCGCCTCTTCGCAGTCGGGCAACATCACCTTCGCGGTGGAAGCCACGAATGGCGAAGTGCTGCGCTACGCCATCACCTCCGCCGTCGCCGGAAGTGGCAGCTTCTCGCCCCTCAACGGAGCCATCACGCTGCAGAACACCGCGGGCGCCTTCGTCTCCCAGTACACGCCGCCGACAGTGTCTTCGGAGACGGTCTTCAACCACACCGTCACGGTGACCAACCCCGCGGGCCACTCCATCAGCACCACCTTCACCACCAAGGTGAAGCCCCCGGAGACCTCCAACGGCGTCATCGACACCTCCGTCGCCGTCCTCTTCAATCCCGTCATCAACGGCCTCAACGGCCTGCGGATGCGTGACACGCAGAACGTCATCTTCACCGCCGACGTGAGTGACGACGGGGCCCAGGAAGCGCTCACCTACGCCTGGAGCTTCACGCCCGCCTCCGGCACCACCTTCGACCCCGTGCCCGCCTTCACTGGCGCGACGAACCCGTCCACGCTCCAGAACTACACCACGGCCGTGCAGGGCGACCTGAAGCTCGCAGTCACGGACGGCAACAACGGCACCACCACGCTCACCTACAAGCTCACCCCGGATCAGTTCCCGGACAACCCCGTCGCCGAAGGGCCGCTGGATGGCATCAACAGCATCCGCAACGGCCGGGACCACACGTGCACCCTCTTCAACAACGGCTCGGTGCGGTGCTGGGGCTACGGCGCCTTCGGACAGCTGGGCTACGAGAACACCCAGAGCATCGGTGACAACGAGCTGCCCTACACGGCCGGCGAGGTGAAGCTGCTTGGCAAGGCCACGAAGATCGCGATGGGTGGCAACCACTCGTGCGCGCTGATGGACACGGGCCTGGTGCGCTGCTGGGGCCTGAACAACTATGGGCAGCTCGGTTACAACAACACGGCCAACCTGGGTGATGGCGAGCCGGTGGCCAGCTTCGGCTACGTGAACCTGGGCGGCCCGGCCACGCGCATCACCGTGGGCGAGACGCACTCCTGCGCGGTGATGGCCACGGGCAAGGTGCGCTGCTGGGGCCGCAACCAGTACGGACAGCTGGGCTACGGCCACACCAACAACATCGGTGATGACGAGCAGCCCTGGAGCGCGGGTGACGTGGACCTGGGTGGCGTCACGGCCACGGATGTCGTCGCGGGCTCCAACCACACCTGCGCGCTGCTCTCCAACGACAAGATGCTCTGCTGGGGCTACAACCTGGAGGGCCAGCTCGGCTACGCCCACGCCAGCAACATCGGCGACAACGAGGTGCCGGGCAGCCAGACCGCGGTCGAACCGAGCGGTCCGATTGCACAGCTCGCCCTGGGCAACAACCACACCTGCGCCCTGCTGAAGACGGGCACCCTGCGGTGCTGGGGCGCCAATGGCCTGGGCCAGCTGGGCACCGGGCAGTCCGGCGGCAACTTCCTGTTCCAGAACTCCGGCAGCATCGACCTGGGCACCGGAGCCCTGCAGGTCACCGCGGGCGTGAGCCACACCTGCGCCCTGCTATCCACGGGCAGCGTGCGGTGCTGGGGACAGGCGAACTTCGGCCAGACGGGCTACGGGACCACGACGGCGCGCAACACGCCGGGCCCGGCCGTGGACCTGGACGGAGCCACCGCGTACCAGGTGGCGGCCTCCGCCTCCGGCAACTCCACCTGCGCGCTGCTCTCCACGGGCAAGGCGCGGTGCTGGGGCCAGGGCAACTCCGGTCAGCTCGGCTACGGCAACACCAACCACATCGGTGACAACGAGCAGCCCTCCGCCGCGGGCGACATCCAGATCCTGCCTCCCGCGCCGTAGTCGCAGCCCTCATCGCGGGCGCCCACAGGACCGGGCGCCCGCCTGTTTTCGTCTGTCATTCCCTTCGCCTTCAGGAGTCTTCCGTGCAGAGGTCATCCCCTCGTTGGTTCCGTTCGCGCGGCATGTTGGGCGCGCTGCTGTTGTCCCTGTCTTCGCCGTGGATCGCAGCATGTAGCTCTGGCTCCAGCGCGCCGGAGCCCTCCGCGCCCGCCGACCAGACGCAGTCGCAGGTCACCGTCTCCATTGGCGCTCAGGACCTCTTCAGCCAGGCCGTGAAGGGCCGCGTCTCCGCCCAGGCCTTCTCCTACAGCGACGTGAAGAGCATCCGCGTCGATGTCTCCGAGCAGGGCACCAACGGCCTCGTCATCTTCAAGAACTTCGACCTCTTCACCTCCGCCGGAGCGTGGACCGGGAAGCTCCCCTTCCTCCCCAAGGCCAAGAGCCTCACCTTCTTCGCTCGCGCGCTCGATGCCTCTGGGAACCTGCTCTTCTCCGGCTCGCTCGACGCCACGCTGAACCTCGACTTCGAGACCGTCACCATCCCGTTGGCCCCGGCCAACAACAACGCGGTCATCTCGCTGCCGCGCATCCGCAAAATCAGCATCCCCAGCGCCTTCGCCTCTTCGCAGTCCGGCAACATCACCTTCGCGGTGGAGGCCACCAACGGTGAGGCGCTTCGCTACGCCATCACCTCCGCCGTCGCGGGCAGTGGCACCTTCTCCCCGCTCAATGGCTCCATCACGCTGCAGAACACGGCGGGCGCCTTCGTCTCCCAGTACACGCCGCCCACGGTGTCTTCCGAGACGGTCTTCAACCACACCGTCACCGTCACCAATCCGGCCGGCCACTCCATCAGCACCACCTTCACCACCAAGGTGAAGCCCCCGGAGACCTCCAACGGCGTCATCGACACCTCCGTCGCCGTGCTCTTCAACCCTGTCATCAACGGCCTCAACGGCCTGCGGATGCGTGACACGCAGAACGTCATCTTCACCGCCGACGTGAGTGACGACGGCGCGCAGGAGGCTCTCACCTACGCCTGGAGCTTCACGCCCGCCTCCGGCACCACCTTCGACCCCGTGCCCGCCTTCACTGGCGACACCAACCCGTCCACGCTCCAGAATTACACCACTGCCTTGCAGGGGGACCTGAAGCTCGCCGTGACGGATGGCAACAACGGCACCACCACGCTCACCTACAAGCTCACCCCGGATCAGTTCCCGGACAACCCTGTCGCGGAAGGGCCGCTGGACGGCATCAACAGCATCCGCACGGGTTTGGACCATGCGTGCGCGCTGCTGAATGACGGTTCGGTGCGGTGCTGGGGCTACGGGGCCTTCGGACAGCTGGGCTACGAGAACACCCAGAACATCGGTGACAACGAACTGCCGCACACGGCTGGCGCGGTGAAGATCCTCGGCAAGGGGACGAAGCTCGCGGCGGGTGGCAACCACTCCTGCGTGGTGCTGGATACGGGCCTGGTGCGGTGCTGGGGCCAGAACACCTATGGACAGCTCGGCTACAACAACAAGGACAACCTGGGCGACGGCGAGCCCGTGGCCAGCTTCGGCTACGTGAACCTGGGCGGCCCGGCCACCCGCATCACGGTCGGCGCGGAGCACTCCTGCGCGGTGATGGCCACGGGCAAGGTGCGCTGCTGGGGGCGCAACCAGTACGGCCAGCTCGGTTACGGGCACACCAACAGCATCGGTGACGACGAGCAGCCCTGGAGCGCGGGCGACGTGGACCTGGGCAACGTCACCGCCACGGATGTCGTCGCGGGCGACAACCACACCTGCGCGCTGCTCTCCAACGACAAGATGCTCTGCTGGGGCCGCAACGGCCTGGGACAGCTCGGGTACTCACACATCAACCCCATTGGTGACAACGAACTGCCCAGCAGCCAGACGCCGTTCGAGCCCAAGGGGCCTGTCGCCCAGATCTCCGCCAGCCGGAGCAACACGTGTGCCCTGCTGAAGACGGGCAGCGTCATCTGCTGGGGCGACAACCTCAACGGGCAGACGGGCAACAACATCTACGGTGACTACATCTGGTACTGCGCCGAGCACCCGTCGACCCGCTGCTACTTCAACTACCTGGCCAACTCGACGACGGTGAACCTGGGCGGAACGACCGCCTTGCAGGTGACCTCCGGTGGCGAGCACGCCTGCGTCCTGCTCTCCACGGGCGCCACGCGGTGCTGGGGAAGCAACACCTACGGGCAGCTGGGCTACGGCAACACGACGGACCTGGGGGTGCCTGGAGGGAACGTGGATCTGGGTGGGGCGACGGCCTATCAGATCAGCGCCTCGGGCAACGGCAACACCTGCGCGCTGCTCTCCACGGGCAAGGCGCGCTGCTGGGGCAAGAACAACGCCGGGCAGTTGGGCCAGGGCAACACCACGGTCATCGGTGACAACGAGCTGCCGTCCGCAGTGGGCGACATCCAGCTCTTGCCGCCGACGCCGTAATCCCTGAACACTCGCGGGCGCCCGGCACAGGTCGGGCGCCCGCTTCGCTTTCCTTCCGTGTGAGCCATGACGAAGCCCGCCACCCTCGCGCTCCTCCTGCTGTGCACTGTCGCCGCGTGTACGTCGCCCACGACGGATCCGGTCACGCCGGAGCCCACGGCCTCTGTCACGTTCACCATCTCCACGGACAGCACCGGCTCCCAATCCCAGACCCGGCGCGCGCTGGGCTTCTCCTTCGCGGACGTAGCGCGCATCCGCATCGACGTGGAGGACGCGGCCAGTCACAGCGCGCTGTTCTCCAACTTCGACCTGGTGCCCTCCCCCTCCGGGTGGTCCGGCACCATGCCGTCCCTGCCGCGCCATCAATCCCTCACCTTCATCGCGCGGGCCTACGACGGAAACAGCGCGCTCCTGTTTCAGGGCAGCACCACGCAGACGCTCATCGCGGACCGGGAGTCCGTGGCCATCACGCTGGCGCCCACCAACGACGGCGCGCCCATCACCCTGCCGCGCATCCCTCGCATCCAGCTCCCCGGTGAGCTCGTCTTCGGCCAGCCCGCCACCGTCACCTTCTTCGTCGAGGCCACCTCCGGCGAGGCCCTCACCTTCGCCCTCACCGCCGCGAACAACGGCGGCTCCTTCGTTCCCTCCAGCGGGACGTTCACGCTCACCGGGACCTCCGGCGCCTTCGTCGCCCGCTACCTGCCGCCCTTCGGCATTCCCAGCCCCACCGACTACACGCACTCGCTCACCGTCACGAACCCGGCGGGGCACTCGGTCAGCACCACGTTCGTGACGCGCGTCCTTCCTGCGGATCAATCCACGGACTCGTTGGGCACCACCGTGCGCATCCTCTTCGCTCCCGTCATCCAGGGCCTGGCCGCGTCCCGCCTCGCTGGCACCTCCGAGGTCGCGTGGTCCGCCTCCGTGTCGGATGATCAGCCCGCACGCACGCTCGACTACGCGTGGAACTTCATCCCGGACGCGCCCGTGACTCCCGCTCCGGGCTTCACCACCCAGGCCAACCCCACCGTCCTCCAGCACTACGCGCCCTCGCTCCAGGGCCGGCTGTCCCTCCAGGTCACCGACGCCGCCGGGGCTCGCACCACCGCCACCTACCGCCTGGGCGCGCAGCAGTTCCCCGATGCTCCCGTGCAGACCGGTGGCCCCACCGACGTCGCCCAGCTCCGCGCTGGGGACAGCCACACCTGCGCCCTGCTCAACGACGGCTCCGTGCGCTGCTTCGGCAGCGGCGCGCAGGGCCGGCTCGGCTACACCGGCACCGCCAACGTCGGGGATGACGAGACCCCTGCGTCAAAGGGCCCCGTGCCCCTCGCTCCCGGCGAGAAGGCCGTGCAGTTGGCCACCGGCCTGGGCCACACCTGCGCCCTGCTCTCCACCGGCCGCGTGCGGTGCTGGGGCGTCAATGCCTCCGGCCAGCTCGGACTGGGCCACACGCACACCATCGGCGACGACGAACCCATCGCCAGCGTGGGCACTGTCGACCTGGGCGGAGCCCGAGCGCTGCGCATCACCGCGGGCGACCGCCACACCTGCGCGCTGCTCACTTCCGGCCACGTGCGCTGCTGGGGCGACAACACCCACGGACAGCTGGGCCTGGGCCACACCGACACGATGGGCGACAACGAGCCTCCGCCCACCACCGATGTCCCGGTCGGCGCTCCCGTGCAGGACCTGGTCGCGGGCGGCGACCACACCTGCGCCCTGCTCTTCTCCGGCCGCCCACGTTGCTGGGGCGCCAACGCCTACGGACAACTGGGTTACAACCGTGATGACGATGTCGGTGACACCGAGTTACCGTCGTCAGCGGGTGACGTGGACGTGGGCGGCACCGCCGTGCAGCTGGCCCTGGGCACGAACCACACCTGCGCCCTGCTGGACACCGGCGCCCTGCGCTGCTGGGGCGCCAACGCCTACGGACAGGTGGGCAACGGCAACCCCGACTACGCCACATCCCTCACCGCCGTGGCGTTGGGCTCGGGCCTCCGCGCCGTCCAGGTCGCAGCCGGTGCGCAGCACACCTGCGCCCTGCTCGAGTCCGGCCAGCTCCAGTGCTGGGGCAACGGCGCCCGGGGGCGGCTGGGATACGCCAACACTCGCTCCCTCTCCGCTCCCGGCACCGCGTTCATCGACGTGGGCGGCGCTCCCGCCACCTCCGTCACCGCGGGCGGCCAGCACACGTGCGCCGTGCTCTCCTCCGGCCGGGCGCTGTGCTGGGGCTTCAACACCTCCGGACAGCTTGGCTATGGCCACGTGCGCGCCCTCGGCGATGACGAGGCACCCGCGCTCGCCGGGGGCATCCTCCTCGTGTCGCCCTGACACCGCGCACAGGAGGGCCCTGACGCCTGGTTGCCTGTCCTCCAGGCCCGGGCGGGCGCTTCCGGAGCGGGGGCCGACACCGGGGCGATGACGTGACGCCGGAGCTGAATGAGGAGCCCCTGCCCATGGATCCGTCCCCGCGCGCGTAGAGCGGGAGCAGAGTTTCCAGGCCTGTGGTTCCTACCGGTTTGGTAGTTTCGCGGGCGGAGGCCGCCCCGCTTGCCCTTCTCCTTCTCCGCGTTGAACCTGCCCCTGGTGCTCGGGGGACTGCTTCTCTTCACGGCGGCCCAGGCTCAGTCGGCATCGTCGGTCCGCGAGCGCAGGGACAGGCGGGTTGTGCTCCCACGTCCTGGTGAGCCCGTCCTGGAGGTTCCAGTCGCGGCGGGCATCCTGACGACCCTTGTTCTCGATTCGGCGCTGGACCGGGCCTCCGTGGAACTGGAGGGCCGCACTCGCTTCAAGCTCGTGGACGTGGGCGAGCGCGCCATCAACCTGGAGCCCGTGATGGAGCTGGGCGCGGGTGAGCATCTGATGCTCCGCGTGCGCTTCGCGGATGGAGCCTTCCCCGAGCATGCGGTCTTCGCTCTCGTGTCTCACCCAGCCGTGGTGGACACCCGCGTGGAAGCGTCCCGTCGTCCGCTGGCTCCCGAGGCGCTTCAGGCGGAGTTGTCCGAGGTGCGCGCCCAGCTCGCGGCGAAGGACGCCGAGCTTGCCGCACTCCGCGCACGCGGCGATGCGAGCAGTCCCTCGGCACTCGCTCTGGCGGGGCTTCTCGACGAGGCAGGGGTATCAGCCAGGAAGGTTGATGATCAGCCCAAGAAGGAGATGCAGTCCTCACTGCGTGTCATGGCCGGATTCAGCCTTCGCGCGTCTGCCTGGGGAGTGGTGTCCGTGGCGGTGAAGAACTACGGAAAGACACCTTGGACGCCCACGGAAGCGCGTCTCACCCGTTCAACGGGCGGTGTGACGGTACAGGTGCTCGGCGTTCACATGAAGCAGCCGCGGATTGGGCCCGGAGAGGTTGGCACCGTTGTGGTGGAGACGGAAGACCCTGCCTGGGATCGAGGTACGTTGTTCCGCTTGGAATTGGTGGACTCCACGGGCACGCGTCCTCTTCTCGTTCCGTCTGTCGCGCTGTAGAGGTCGGCCATGTTGACGGTCATTCATCACCCCGCGCAGCTCCCGCCCGGGTACATGATTCACGGCTGGCGCGTGGTGAAGCTGCTGGGCGCGGGCACCTATGGTGCTGTCTACCGCGTGGAGATGAACGGCCACCCCTTCGCGATGAAGATCGCGATGCACCGGCCCGGGAGCGGCGACGCGGAGCAGGCGGACGCACGGTTGAAGCGGGAGCTGGGCTGCCTCGTTCACCTGACGCACCCGAACATCGTCGAGGTGCACGGCCATGGCCGCTTCCCCGACTTCCGCACCGGGTGGCTTTACGTCGTCTTGGACTTCATCGAGGGCCACACCTTGGCCGAGTGGGTGGAGCGAATGCACCCCACGGCCCAGGAGGTGGTCCGCATCTTCGAGAAGCTCGCGGGCGCCATGGACTACATGCACGGGCGCGGCGTCTTCCACCGTGACTTGAAGCTCGCCAACATCATGGTGCGCGCCAAGGACGGCGAGCCCGCCATCCTCGACTTCAGCGCAGGCGACTACACGCACGCCGAGGACTTGACGGATGCGCCCTTGCCGCCCGGCACCCGCCGCTATCGCTCGCCCGAGGCTGCGCGCTTCTTCAAGGAGCATGGTGACGAGCGGGGCGCGCGCTACGAGTTCAAGGTGACGGATGACGTCTACGCGCTGGGCGTCTGCCTCTATGACGTGCTGACGACGGCGGAGCCCGCGAGCGGTTCCCCGAAGGCGGCCGTGGAGGGACGTTGGGTGCCCAGGTCCGCCCGGGAGTTGAACGCGCGGGTGCCGGCGGGACTCAGTGACGTGGCGATGCGCTTCATCGCGCGAGAGCCCGAGCAGCGCCCCCCCACGGCGGAGGTGATGCGCCGCGAGCTGGCGGCACTGGTGGGGGAGGTGGGGCCGGAATGGACCGTGCCCGTCCATGTCCCTTCGCTGCGGCCACCCGCTGCTCCCGCCTCCAACACGGATGAGGAAACGCCCCCCGCCCTTCGTGTGCGGCGGGCCCGCGTCGTGGACGCCGGAGTGGCCCTCCTCGTCGTGGTGGCCGTGGCGGGGGCCTTCATGTGGCTGCGCCCCGCGTCGCATCCTGTCTCCAGTGAGGACGTTGAGCGTCCACCCGCGCCCACTTCGCCTGGGGATGCGGGAGTCGCCTCCCTCATTCCAGCGCCCATGTCCCTCCAGGATGCGGGCCCCTCACCTGACGCGGGCGACATGCTGGCCGCGTCGTCCCCTGGGGTAGCTTTGCCCCCTCTTGCTCCTGTCCGGAAGGAAAGCTCCGCCGTGAAGCGTGCTCCCATCGTCGCAAGCCCGTCCAAGAAGGACTCCACCGCCAGCTCCAGGGCGGAGTTCCTCGCGAAGTGTGCCGCGGCGAGCGCCGCCGTCGCCTTGCAACTTGGCTGCCCCAGCAGCTCCCAGGTGCGTCCTGAATCAGGGGCGTGCCCCGAGGAAGCGCGCAACGCCATGCATACGTGGGACAAGCCCGACGGGCTCCATTTGACCAAGGGCGATTCAGTGCTGGTCACCATCGACAAGAGCCAGCCGGGCGATCCTGGTGATGAGGGGGTGTTCAGGGATGGCCCCGTGACAGGGGTTGTCTGGAGCGGCACGAAGTACCTCCCCACGGGAACGGTGTTCTCCGGCCGGTTGTGGACGGGAGACGGGACGTTCTTGCTGGCCCGCTACACCGAAGCGCACCTCCCGGATGGACGCACCCTGCCGGTGTGCTTTGCCATTGGGGAGGAGGGCCCCAAGGGAGCTTGGGACGGCTCCAAGCCGGGGGCAGTTCTCTACACTCGTGTCGCGAATGCCTATGCCGTGGACCGCTGGCCCTGAGGCTGGAACGTAAAGACGCGTTGCGTTTCCGTCGCTGCGGGGCCCATTCCGGGGATAGCAGGAAAATTTGAAATAGAGGACCCCTGGCATCGTTCACGCGTGGAGGCAGCCGGAGGTAGCTTTCCGTCTGCCTTTGCGCGGCTCCCTCGCGCGGGCATTCAGGAGCCCTCTTCATGTCCAGTGGTGCTGACTCCCGGCTCGCCGGGGGCACGGTCCTCTTTTCCCACGCGGGAACCGCCTACGAGTTCTTCCAGGAGCTGGGCATTGGCCGCAATGGCGAGCGCGTCCTGTTCGCCCGGCCCCGGACGCCCTCCGGCTACAAGGGGAAGGTCCTCGTGAAGTGCGTGCCCCTGCCGGAAGGGGCCGTGCCAGAGAAGTTCCAGCGGGCGCGTGCGCGGCTGGAAGAGGAGGTGCGGCTGGCGCAATTCCTCCAGCACCCCAACATCGCCCGCGTCCATGGCCTCTTCGAGATGAAGTTTGGAGAGGCGCGGGGCCTGGGCGCCGTCACGGAGTGCGTGGAAGGCTTCAGCCTGAACACCCTCCTCACCATCGCCCAGCTGCGTGGGCGCTACTTCTCCGAGGCCTTCGTCCTCTACCTGGGCGCGGAGGTGGCGGCGGCCCTTGCGCATGCGCACACCCGCACGGACGACGCGGGCAACTCGCTGGGCATCGTCAACCGTGACATCAATCCCGGCTGCATCCGCCTGCGGCCTGGCGGGGGCATGGTGCTGACGGACTTCGGCGTCGCTTGCTCCAGGCTGCAAGGGCGCCTCGCCACGACGCTGCCTCGCCCTCCAGGAGAAGTCATCTACGCTTCACCCGAGGCGCTGGTGGGGGCGGTGACGGATGCGAGAAGCGACCTCTTCTCCCTGGGGCTGGTGCTGCTGGAGTTCGCTACGGGACGACACCTCTACTACCCGGGGAATCTCAAGGTGGAGGACGAGTCTCCTCTGCTCTCGCGGGAGCAGAATCAACGCGTGCTCGCGGCCATGACTACGACGATGGACATGCACCTGCCGCCCTTCGTGGAGGACGCCGTCCACCGCGCCATGGTGTTCAGCGGGAAGGACGTCAAGGAGGCCGCGTTCGGGCTGTCCACCTCGCTGCGCTCCGTCTTCCTCCGGCTGCTGTGCCGGGAGCCTGCGTCTCGATATCCGACAGCGGCGGCGCTGGAGCTGGAGTTGCGCGGGCAGCTCGCGCGGCTGGGGCCGTACAGCGCGGCGTATGCGGTGAAGGAAGTAGAGACCGCCCTCTTTGAAGGCGGCGAGGCCATGGAGGAGCTGAATCTGCTGGAGGACGAGGGTGGCATCGTCCCGGCCTTTCCGTCGCGGAGTCAGGACGCCATCCGCGCGGAGCCCTGGCCCCTGCGCAGCGCGGATGAGACGACGACAGAGCCGGGACCGGGCGCCTTGCGCCTTCCACGGCGGTAACCCATAAGGAGCGGGCCAGATTGGCGCGGGCGGCACTTCGCGCGAACCCGCCCCCTGCTGGATGGCGCCCGCTCGGTCCTGACGACGAACTGCTCCGGACGCTCCTCCCCGACGAGGAAGCCTGACCGAAAGCGGCTTCCCTTCAAGCCTGTCATGGGCCGCCCTGTCGGATCGCCCGCGTGCTCTGGAGGGCCCTGACGCCTGGCTGCCTGCCCTCCAGGCCCGGACGGGCGCTTCCGGAGCGGGTTGCCGGACACTGGGTGCGATGACGAACCTCATCCGACGGAGGGAATCCTTCATGGCCAGCAACGACAAGCGTCCCGCACCCCCGCAGCCCGCCGAGGATTTCTACGGGCGTCCGACCACTCCGAGACAAGACGGAGAACCCCAGCGCCAGGGACAGGGCTCCACGCCCTCCACGCCGCGCGAAGAGCAGAAACCCCAGCGCCCCGGCACTGAAGAGGAGGACGACGAGCGCAAGCCCCGCCGCGAGCTGTCCGAGGCCGACGAGAAGGGCGTCCACCCGCGCACCGAGGACGACGCCGACGACCGCGACCTGCGCCTCCACGACGCCAGCGGCCTGCGTCCGTATGACCCTCGCGAGCGCGCCCCGGGGGCATCGCTCGACGACATGCCGGATGGCGACGGACCTCGCAGCGACGCGGGCACCAACCCGGTGTCCGACGTGTACCGCTACGGCCACCCGGACCGCCTCCCGGACCGCGAGCGCTGAAGCGCTCCGTCGCGCCCGGCCCGGCCCAAAGCTGTCCGACTGTCGGACAGCTTTCCAGGTCGCGCCCGGAAACACCGAGGGCCAGGAACCGGGCTTTTCCGCCCCGTCCTGGCCCTTCGTCACGTCCGGATGCCCGCGGCTTTCAGCCCACGCGGCGCGGGGCGTGATCCAACCGGTGCGCCTCCACCCACGCGTCGGCCTGCGCCAGCGTGTCCACGAAGACCGTGTCGAAGCTGGCCGCATGGCCCGTGAGCAGCATGGCCACGGACATGGCCTTGCCCACCACGCGCTGTGACAGGTCGGACCCCACGTACACCACCGAGCGCATCCACTCCGCGCGCACGTTGTTGGCCAGGTACTTGCGCGACTCGGCGGGCAGCTCCGAGCCCGGAACCTCCGCCACCAGGTAGAACGGCCCCTGCGCCGCCATCTCCTCGTAGACGCGCAGCGCCCACTTCGCGTCCTGCAACCCCACGACGCCCGTGTACTTCGTGTGCAACACGTCTGGCGCCGTCATGCGAATCCGGTGCGCGCCACACGTCCACTCGCGAATCTGTTGCTCCATGCGGTCCTCCCCCCAGCGACTGGAAAGAACCCTACGCCCGACCCCTCCTGTCCAGGGAAGCGCCCCTGCCCTTCCGTACAAGGTCTGGCTGTCCATTGGATGTCAGACCCCCTCTGTACTGTGTACCCATTCCGACAGCATTCCTGAGGGGGAAACACCATGACGGAAACCCGTGAACTGCCGCGCGTCTCGGTGAACAAGTTGGGCGAGTACCTGGTCGCCACGCCCGCCCGCCGCAAGCGCATCATCCACGACCAGAAGCACCCGCCGGATGCCCAGTACCTGCGCTATCCGGAGGCGTCCCATGCCATCACGGACTTCCTCTGCCGGGGCCTGGACATGAACGTGCTGCGGGAGTCCCAGCGCCGGTTCGCCTGCGCGGTGCCGCAGACGGAGTTCGAGGCGCAGCGCATGCAACTGTGTTCGGAAGCACTGGAGCGCTTCGCGGACCTGGTGCCTTGGTTGGATTTGGACGACGCCATCATCAGCGCGGTGGGCGCGGAGCCGCCCGTGCTGGAGATGGCCGGCGTCACCATCAGCGTGCGCCCGGAGGTGGTGGTGCAGCGGTTGGACAAGCACGGCAACCCGCGCGTGGGGTTGATGAAGCTCTACTTCTCCAAGACACAGCCGCTGGACGAGCGGAGCGGCCAGTACATCGGCACGCTGCTGCAGCGCTTCTCTGAGCAGCACCTGTGCCGGCTGGGCCCGGCGGACCACCGTCTGATGACCGTGGTGGACGTGTTCGCGGGCTCGCTGTTCGTCGCGCCGCGCGCGCACATCCGCCGGCTGGGCGACGTGGTGCTCGCGTGCGAGGAGATCGCCGAGCGCTGGGCCGTCCACTGACGGGCCCTACACGCCGTCAGCGAGGCGCCGCTTCCTGACGGCGCCGGTGGGCTTCCAGAAACGCGCGGGCCTGGGCCTCCGAGTCCACGAACTCCGCCTCCAGCTTCGCGCCCCCGATGAAGTTGAGCGCCACCACGAGCGCGCGCAGCACCTCGCGATGCGTGCGCTTGGCGCCGAAGAAGACGACCGCGCGGAACCACGAGGGGCGCACGTGTTCGGCCAGGTACTTGCGCGGCGCGACCGACAGCCCCTCGGAGCTGCTCAAGTCCACGACGAGGTACAGGGGCTTGTCCGGGCCCGCCCCCAGCTCGTGGAACACGTCCACCAGCTCCCGCACATCCGTCTCTGAAAACGATCCCCGGACCTTCGTCCAGAGGATGTCGGAGTCCTCCAGCGAGACACGCTGTGTCCCGAAGACCCACTCCCGCATCACCGCCATGCCCTCTCCCACGCAGAGGGCCTCAGGGTACCCAAAACCCGGGGCCCGTCACCAGCCCGTGACCCCTTCTTTCCGAGGGAATCCGCCCGTCCAACCCTCAGGGTCACGCGCACGCGCACGCCACGTGTCCTCCCGGGCCGGGTCAATCCCCGCACATCGTGTCAAGGCGTCCTGAGCACGGAACCGCACGGGCCGTGTCACGAACGGGTCAGCGCGGTGAAGGCGCGCGACGGGGCGTGGGCGGAAAGCCGCTATGCTCGTGGAGCGGGCGGCCTGACGGACGGTCGCCCCTGGGCGCATCCCCGGCCGGTTGTCGGGACGCGCTTCCTTGCTCACCGTGAAGGGTCGCGCCGCTGGCGCGGAGGATGGGAGCGTGGTGCTGGAGTCCTTGTGGAGCAGACGCGCCGTGCTCGTGTCGGGCAAGGGCGGCGTGGGCAAGACGACGCTCTCCGCGACGCTGGCGGTGGCGGCGGCGCGCGCGGGCCGGCCGGTGCTGCTGGCGGAGCTGTCCCCGGACGAGGGCGGCCCGTCCACGCTCGCGGGGCTGGTGGGCGCGAAGGAGGCCGGGCCGCGCGTGGTGCCGGTGGGGCCGAACCTGTCCTTCGTGCGGCTGTCCGCGCAGGAGGGCCACCGGCTCTTCCTGGAGGAGACCCTGCCCGTGAAGTGGCTGGCGGAGGCCGCGCTGCGCTCGAGGGCGCTGCGGCGCTTCCTGGAGGCGGGCCCCGCGCTCAAGGAGATGGGGCTGATGTTCCAGCTCCTGGCGCTCCTGCGCCTCACGCACCCGGACGGCCGCAGAGTGCACCCACTCACGGTGGTGGACCTGCCCGCGACGGGCCACGCGCTGGCGCTGGCCACGCTGCCCCGGAGCATCCTGTCGCTGATGCCGGGCGGTCCCGTGGGCCGCGCGGTGCGTGAAGGCCTGGACCTGCTCCAGGACCCCGCGCGCACGGGCGTGGTGCTCACCACGCTGCCGGAGCCCCTGCCCGTGAGCGAGACGCTGGCGCTGGTGGGCGAGCTCAAGGAAGTGGGCCTGCCCCTGTCCGCCGCGGTGCTCAACCGCATGCCGGAGGACCCCTTTACGCCGGAGTCTCGCGCGGCGCTGGAGCGGCTCTTGGAGACGCACGGGCCGCACCGGGGGCAGCGGGCGCTGGAGCGGCTGGAGCGCGCGCGGCTGGCCCGGCAGCGGCTGGCGGCGGGCGTGAGCGTGCCCCACTGGGGCCTGCCGGAGCTGGCGCTGACGGGCGTGGCGCTGGTGGAGCGGCTGGCGGAGCTCCTGGAGTCCACACTCGAAGGAGCCGCGTCCCACGGCGGCCGGGAGGCCACGCCATGAAGCTGGACGGCATGCTGCGCGACAAGCGGATCCTCGTGCTGTGCGGCGCGGGTGGCGTGGGCAAGACGACGACGGCGGCGGCGCTGGGCGTGGCCGCGGCGCGCTCGGGGCGCAAGGTGCTGGTGCTCACCATCGACCCGGCGCGGCGGCTGGCGGAGGCCATGGGGCTGAAGGAGAACGGCGCGGAGCCCACCACCGTGCCGCCAGAGCGCCTGTACGCGGACGGCCCGCGAGGCGAGGGGCGGCTGGACGTGTGGATGCTGGAGCCGCGCATCGTCTTCGAGCGCATGGTGCGCCGGATGTCCGCCACGGAGAGCGCCGCGCGCACCATCCTGGAGCACCGCCTGTACCGCTTCCTGTCGGAGCTGGTCGCGGGCGTGCAGGAGTACGCCGCCGCGGAGGCGCTGGACGGCTTCATCGCGGAAGGCCACTACGACCTCATCGTCCTGGACACCCCGCCCAGCCGCCACGCGCTGGACTTCCTGGACGCCCCGGGCCGGCTGTCGCGCTTCCTGGACGAACGCATCATCTCCCTCTTCGGTCAGGAGCCGGGCCGCGCGGGCCGGCTGTGGCAGGGCGCGCAGGCGCTGGTAGGCAAGGTGCTGGACGGCGTCTTCGGCGGCGGCTTCGCGCAGGAGATGCGCTCGTTCGTCTCCGCCTTCGGAGGCCTGTTCGCCGGCATCCGCCTGCACTCGGACCGGCTGCGCGAACACCTGTCGTCGAAGGACGCGGCGTTCCTGCTCGTCACGTCGCCGGAGGCCGCCGCGCTGCGCGAGGCCACCTTCTTCCAGGAGGCGCTCCAGGCCAAGGGGCTGCCCTTCGCGGGCTACGTGCTCAACCGCAGCTGGGCTCGGGACGACGGTCTGGCCCCGGCCGCCGCGCTGAAGCCGCACGCGAACAACGCCGCGGACACGGACGCCGTCAGCGCGCTGGAGCACCTGGCGGGCGTGGAGGACGCGCGCGCGACGGCGCACCGCTCGCTGCTGGAGAGGCTGGCCGAAGGGCTGCCCCGGGGCGCGCTGGCCATCGCCGCGCCGGACGCGGGCGCGGACCTGGAGGACTTCCGGGGGCTGGTGCACCTGGGAGACGCGCTCACCGTCGTCTGACGCCCTGGTCGGGTTGCATTTCGCGTCAGGGCGGACGGGCGAGCGGCGCCGCACCTGGCCGGCTGGAGCTTTGCGCGTCCGGGCGCGCTTCCCATGTTCGCAAGTCGAGGAGGCTTGCGACGCACATGGGCACCAAGGACTACAGCAACGGAAACGGCAGGCATGACCTGGGGCGCGCGGACATCTCCACGCCTCCCACCGACGCCATGGCCACGCACCGCTCACCGGACGTGGCACCGCCGGGCTCGCGCGAGCGCGCGGAGTCCGACGTGAGCGGTTGGAGCCCCGCTCGCGACGAGCCGCCCGCCGACCGCCAGGGGCGCTTCCACCGCGCCGCCGCGTGGCGCCTGGGCCGCGTGCGCACGGACGTGGACGACACCGGCATGTGGCGCAAGGACCGCGAGGGAGAGCGCGACGGCGGCTCCACCGGCCCCTATGGCCGCGACGACCGGGACGTGCGCTACGCCAGCGGCGTGGGCCCCCGGCGCACCCAGGGCGACGACACCGTCCAGGAGATGCAACCCCAGCGCGCCGACTACCGCGAGTGGGACCGCAGCGGCTACGGCGGTGAGGAGCCCCTGTTGCGCGACCGCCCGCGTCGCGACGCATCGGCGTGGCGTGAGGACCCGGGCCTGCGGGAACGGCAAGCCCCAAGGCGGGAGGAGACCTTCCCCCTGGACCCGAGGCTCCGCGCCTCCCGCGACACGTCCACCGCGTCCGCGCCTTCGCTCCGCCGCTGGAAGCGCGAGCCGCTCTCCGCGCGCGACATCATGACCCGCCAGGTGCGCACGGCCCGCCGCGACAGCTCCCTGCGTGAGGTGGCGCAGTTGATGCGGGACGAGGACTGCGGCGTGGTGCCCATCGTGGACGCGGAGGGACGGCTGCTGGGACTGGTCACGGACCGCGACCTGGCGCTGCGCGCCTTCGCCGGTCAACGCGCCGTGGACGGACTGCGCGCCGCGGACGTGATGACGGAGGACCTGGAGGCGGTGCTGCCGGAGGAGGACCTGCACGGCGTCATCGAGCTGATGGGCCGCCGCCAGGTGCGCCGCATCCCCGTGGTGGAGCCCGACGACAGGCTCGTGGGCATCATCGCGCTGGGGGACATCGCCAGCCGCGCGGATCAGGACGAGGAGCTGCAGGAAGCACTGGAGCGCATCTCGTCCCGGCGCTCGTTCTGGAGCCGGCTGCGCTGAGGGCAGGCCCGAGGAGACGGGAGGCTCGAAGGCCTCCCGTCCTGGCCTCGGTGATTCAGGCGATGGAGACGACCACGCCGGACGCGTCCGCCGTCGCGGTGAACTTCTTCAAATTTACCGTCGCCGCGCCCCCGGGGTCGACCACGCCCGTCTTGCTGAACGTGGACGCGTGGCACGGGCAGAGCAGCTCGTCGAGACCCGCGTCGAAGCCCACTTCACAGCCCTGGTGCGTGCAGACGGAGTCCACCGCGGAGTAGGAACCATCCGCCAGCTTGAAGACGAAGATGGTCTTGCCGTAGCCGGTGGGATTGCCGCTCACCATGCCGCCCGTGTTCTGGAGGTCGGGGAACTCAGCGAAGGTGAGCGTCACCTTCCCGTCGACCACCGACGGGAAGTTGTCGCTGCCGGCCTTGAGGTTGATGCTCAGCACCTGCGTGCCCGCGTTGTACGTGGCCACGTACGTCTTGAGCGGCACCGTGGCGGGCTCCTGCGTCACCGCGCCATCCGTCACGTTGAACTTCGACAGGTGGCAGGGGCACACGGCCTCCGTCCCATCGAAGCCCATGGGGCAACCCACGTGGGTGCACGTGGCGGACAGCACCGCGTAGGTGTCCGCGGACGGGTGCACCACCAGCAGGTTCTCCTGCCCGGATTCCTTCGGGAAGCGCAGCGTCACCGAGCCGCCCGCGCGGGACAGGTCCGGGTAGCGCTGCACCACCAGCGACACGATGCCGTCCTCGCCGGGCGTGGTCACGTCCAGCACCGGCGAGGGGTCGATGTTCGGCGCGCATGCGGGCGGCAGGCCCGCCACGACCACGCCCGTTCCCAGCAGCTTCTTGAAGAAGTCTCGACGCGACGAGCTCACGTGCCCTCCGTGAAGACGAGGTGCGGCTCCAGCACCAGCTCGTCTTCCACCTTCACCAGCAGCAGCGTGGGGCGTTCGATGTTGTAGCCCTCCAGGCTGATCTTGAAGGACCCGTCCGCCGTCACCTGCGTGGCGGAGTCGAACTTCACCGTCATGGGGATTTCGACGTCCTTCGTCACGCCGTGGAAGGTCAGCTTGCCCTTGAGGGTGACCGGCACGGAGCCCGGGAAGGTGGCGGGCGGCTTCACGCCGGTGCCCACGGCCTTCACCTCCACCAGCGGGTACTTGGCGGCCTCGGTCACCTCCAGCATGTGCGTGTCGCGGTTGGAGTTCTGCGAGTCGAAGTCCTTCACCTGCGCGCGCACGGCCACCTGGATGGTGCCGTCCGGCTTCAGCACGGCCTTGCCCTCGCTGGGGGCGGCCTTGCCGGACACGGTGTGCATCTTGTGGATGAGCTTGTAGGTGAGGGAGCTGGCGTCCTTCTTCACCGAGTACATCTTCGCGTTCTGCGCGGCGGCGGGGAGCGCGAGCAGCAGGGCAGCGGAAAGAACGAGTCGTCGAGCAATCACGGCGTCCTCCAGAGGGGGCTACGTCTTGTCTCCGCACAACGGCCGGCGCGCGGAGACATTCACGACAGGGGGGATGGGGTCAGAAAGTGAGCGTGACGATGCCCGCGGCGACGCAGCCCAACGTGGCATAGCCCACCACCTGGTGCGCGGTGGCGTACTTCGGCTCCGTGATCTCGCCGTAGCTGTGGGTGGCCAGGATGCCCAGCACCGCCTGGGCAATCATCCCGGCGGTGGCCAGGCTCATGAAGATCTTGTGGAACGTCACCGTGTCCCACTGGAACGGACGCTCCACCGGATCCGGCGCCAGGATGCCCAGCGTGCCCACGGTGGCGAACAGCAGCGACGTGCCGATGACGACGCCCCGGTGCCAGGCGAGCAGCGAGCGATTATCCCCGCCGCCGTCGGTGAATGAACGGCTGAACTGGATCTGCCCCAGCACGGTGGCCGCGGTGAGGCCGCCCGCCATGGCCAGGCCCAGGCCCTGGTGCAGCTTGAGCATGGTGCGGCGCGTCTCCAGGTCCTTCTGCAGGTTCGGGTCCAGCAGGCCCGCGGACGCCTCCGATTCCGGCGTGAGCAGATCGAAGTCCAGGCTGGGCTCGGAGGACGGCGTGCTGCTGCCGGAGTCCTGCGGCGCGGCGGAGCCCGTCGAGCCGGACTCCGGCGTGGCGGACACGGGCGGCGTGACGTCCGGCGTCACAGGCGCCGCGGGGGTCGCGGGCGCGGCTTCCTGCGGGGGAGGCGGCACCGGCGTGGCGGGCTTGCGCTTCGCGGGTTTGCGCTTCGCCGCGGCGACCATCACGGGGGCGTCCGGCGCGAGGGCCGCGCCGGCGGGGGAGGCCGCCAGGAGCATGACGGCCAGGAGGGGGGAAATGACGCGGGTCATCATGGGGTTCCCGGGGGACGACGCGGCCCGTCGAAAAAAGGGGGGGCCATGTCTTTCCAGGCTACCCCGGCTCGCGGTTCGGGTGCACGGAAGTGCACACAGGGTCCGGGTGAACCTTGCGATGCCGACATGTCCCTGGATGGCCGAAGCCATAAGAAACCCCAGGGACCGCCGGAAGTTGCGTCTGTGTCAGGCCGGTGTCGTCGAGGGCACCTCCGAGCGGGGCGCGGTGCCGTGCGCGAGCTCCTGGCCCAGGGCGTGCGGGTCGAAGTAGGCGAAGAAGCGGCGGACCCGGTCGCCGTCCCACTCGATGATGGAGACGCCCTCGTAGGCGACGGCGGCCCCTTTGCGCGCGGTGCCCTGCGTCTCCCATTCGAGGGCCACGCGGTCACCGGATTCAATCATGTTGCGGAAGGTGGACTTCACCTGGCCGAGGGTGGCCTTGTACTCGGTCCAGAAGCGGCGGGCGCCGTCGATGCCGGAGAAGACGTGGGGTGAAGCGACGTTGCTCACCTGCGCATCGTCGGCGAAGAGGGCGACCATCGGCTCGATGTCGCCGTGCTCCTCCAGTTTCAACAGTGCGTCCACGAACCGCTGCGCTCGTTCCATCGGCATCGGGTGTCCTCGCTCGTCGCGAAAGAGAAATCAGGGGTGTGCCCGGGAAGGGTGCTCACGCGAGGGGGAGGTGACCTGCCGCTGGCGGCCGCTCCCTCGTCCTCCAGACGGAGGCCCCACCCCCTTGCTCCCGGGTGGCCCCGTGATGGAAGACGGACGCTGTCATGTCCCAGGAAGCCCACCGCCCCGAGCCGCCTTCCACCGCCTCCAAGAAACAGTCCTGGCAGGAGGCCGAGGCGGCCCTGCTTGGCCTGGCTCCCCCCGTGACAGCGAATGCCGAGGGTGAGGCAGCGTCCGACGCCACGGGTCCCGCGGCCCCTTCCCAGCCTGGCTGGGGCAGCGCCGTCTTCGTGGCGCTGTGCGCGCTGTACCAGCTGCGCCGGGCGATGCCGCTCGCGAACGTGACGCCGTGGGACTTCGGGGCGCTGTTCTCCAAGGGCTACGGCACCGTGGCCTTCCTGGTGTTGTTCCCCTCGCTGGTGTCGCTGTGGGGCCTCACGAGGGGCGACCTGAAGCGGCAGTCCGACGCGTCGGCGTGGTTCCTGCTCCAGGCGGTGGTCTGGGCGTTGATGGCCGTGGTGGCCCTGTTCCAGGGGGAGTTCGTCACGGCGCTCCTGATGCCGTGGCACCTGGCGCTGGTGTGCGCCATCCTGATGGTCATGCGGGCTCCGCCGCCGCTGGAGGCCCCGGTGCCACCGCGCGGGAGCCCGCCCCCGCCCACCGTGCGGCCCGCCACGCCCGAGGACCGGGACGCCATCGCGGGCCTCCAGGATGCGGCGCTCGCGCGGCGTCCCACGACCTTCGAGGCGCCGTCCGAAGGCGAGGAGGACGGACGGCACCCGGTGCTGGTGGCGGAGGAGAACGGGCGCGTCGTCGGGTGTGCCGCCACGCGCGCCCACAGCTCGCGCGAGTGCTACGCGGACATCGCGGACTTCAGCCTCTTCGTGGCGAAGGACGTCCGGGGCATGGGCGTGGACGAGCTGCTGCTGAAGGCGCTGCTAAAGGCCGCGGAAGGAGCGGGCTTCCACAAGCTCACCACCTGCGTCCTCGCGAACCAGTCGCACACCCTGAAGCTGTTCGAACGCCTGAGGTTCACCACGGTGGGCACGCACGAGAAGCACGCGAGGGTGGACGGCGCGTGGCACGACGTGGTGGTGGTGGAGAAGTTCCTGCGATGAAGGGGCCGGAGGCGGCTCCACGGACACTGTCTCCTCGTGGTACCCGAGGGTGGGGGGTGCCCCTCTTGCTCGCGGGCTTGCGCCGGAGGATGACTGTCCTCCAGGAGCACCCATGTCCCAGCAAGCCCTCCGTTCCGAGCCGTTGCCCTCCTCCGTCGACGAGGCGCCCGCCAACGTTCCCGAGTCCATCGCGGCGGAGTCGTCCCCACCGCTGACGTTCCTGCTGGAGGAGGTGCGCTCGCCGGGGATGGTGCGCGCGGACATCGACGCGCTCATCGTGGGCCTGGGCCGTCCGCCCGCGCCGGACGAAGCGCCGCGGGAGCGAGCGGATCTGCTGCTGGGGCTTCTGGACCGGAGCAACCCGGTGGGGGACTACGCGGGTTCGGGTGGGATGAAGGTGCGGCACGCGGCGAAGGAGGCCCTGATCGCCATGGGCTATCCGTACGCGATGGAGCTGCCGCCCGAGTTGGTGGAGGCAAAGGGCGCTGACAACAGGGCGGAGGGGCTGACCGCGGGCAACGCCACCCTGGCGGTGGCGAGTGCGCTGTACCAGTCGGCGGCCATGGTGACGGTGTGGTTCCTCCTCGAGTACTTCCGGATGCCGGCGGCGGCCGAGGTGACGTTCGGCATCGGCTCGGTCCTCTGGATCTTCACCGTGCTCTCACTGATGGGCCACCACTCGCGGTCGAGGGACATGCAGTCCATCGCTTCGGTGGTGCTGTGGGCGGCGGCGGTGTTGTGGATCCTGGTCGCCCTCCCGTTGGCCGTGTTCACGTATGGCGTGGCCCTGATCTTCATCCCGTGGCACCTCGCGCTGTGGACCGCCATCTCCCTGCGCCCGGAAGCCGAGGAGGAGGCTCCGAAGAAGCGCGCGCCTTCTCCGTGAGCCCACCGCGCGAGGGAGTCAGCGCCGCGAGTCCTGGGCCCACTCCTCGCGCGTCCAGCCCTGCCGTTCATAGAGGGCTCGGCGCTCCGAGGGCAGGGCCTCCCAGCCGACGCCGGGGTCCAGGTCCTTGGGGCGGCTGAAGAGGCCGGGGACATCGTTGCGGACGGCCTGGGAGGCGCGCTCGGGGGTGAGTCCGCGCAGGCCGTAGCCCAGCTTGAGGCCAGCGCGGCTCTGGCCGGACTTGTCGGAGACTTCGAAGGAGACGCCGCCACCGAACTCCGCGGTGCGCGGGTTGAGAGCCGCGTGGGCGCGAGCATGCGGGCCCGCGCCCAGGGACAGCTCCACCTTGCCCTCCGAATCGCGGCTCACACTGGCGATGCCCAGATCCACCTGGAGCTGAGCCTCCGTCTTGCCGTGAGCGTCCATCATCACCTCCAGGCCCAAGGGACCGGCCTTCGAGGCGATGCCCGCCTGAGTCTGGACGTCGGTGGTGCCGCGCGCGGAGGCATGGGCTGTGCGTTTGAATTGGATCATCTCGTGGGACGCGCTCGCTTCGGCGGAGACGAAGGCACCGGCGGGACGTTCTCCAGAGAGGACCTGCGCGCGGGCGGTGACGGTTTCGTAGGCCTGGACGAGCGAGTGTTGGGGGCGCCCCAGGCCGGCCTTCCATTCGGACTCGTAGCGTTCGCGCTGGGGGTCGGACCAGGAGAGGCCGAGCGACGTCTCACGCAGGTCCAGCGACTGAGGAGGCCCGAGCACGCGAAGGGCCTGGAGGCTGCCAGCCTGGGCCACGGCGTCGCCATAGCGTTGCAGATAGGCATCGTAGGCAACGACAGCGGCACGGCCGGTGTCGGTGGCGTGAGCGTTCACGGCGTCGCGAAGGGCAGCAGGGAGCTTCGGATCATTGACGAAGGTCTCCGGCCGTCCAGGCATGCCGAGCGGTCCTTCCACCCCGCCCGGGCGCCGCGAGAGGACGCCGTTCGACGCGGCCTGTTCGAGGAAGGACTGGCGCGACGGAGCATCCATCCGGGACACGTAGGTGGCGAGCAGCCCATCACGATCCATGCGGTCCAACGTGGCGCGGTACGCATCGCGAGGCACGGAGCCAAGCGCATCATGCGTGGCCTTCACATCGCTGTCGGTGAGGAATGGGTTCGACAGGCTGCGCGTCAGGTGCGAGCGGACCGAGGCATAGACGTCCTCGGGGACGGGAGCGGAGGGAGAACGCAGCCGACCACCCATCGCCGCGAGCTCGCGCGCGGACACGGCAGGGCCGTCCGCCAGCGTGGAGGGACGGGGTGCGGAAGGAGCAACGGAGGGGCCGTCATAGGGCCGCAGCTCGTTGCGACCCGGCGCGGAGGCACTGCTCTCACTGACGGAGGTCCTGCGGGACGCGGTCGTGCCCACACGGAGTTCGGGCGCGGGTGCATCAGGTTCAGGAAGCGTGGGTTCGGGGGACAGGGGACTGCTACCGGGCGCATCGATTCGGGACATCAGGCTCGCTCCGAGGAAGGAGGAGCCCGTGCCCTGTGCAGCCGGTGCGCCACGGTCAGGTGCCCGGAATCAGGGGCTTCGCGCGAGGGAGGATCCGCCTTTCGGACCGGGAATCCCTTGGCGCGGACGCATTCAGGCGGGAGTGCGGTCCAGCCAGGCTCGCAGCCGGTCGCGAAGGTCCTTCAGCTCCGGGCAGAACGTGAGCAGGGCCTGCCACTGGCCTCCCAGTCCCTGCATCGCGCGTTTGCGACCGCCACCTGGTTGCAGCAGCCATCCCTTCCGCCGAAGAAAGGGATCCGCGTACTGCTCCTTGGGGTCCTGGTGGGCGCGGACCTCCGCCCAGGCAGCGCCCAGTTCATCGCGATGCAACGCGAGCATCCACACTTCGACCTCTTCAACCGCGAGGCAGGCGATGAGCCGGTGTGGATGTTCCGCTTCGCGGCCTCTTGCTTGATGCGAATTGCCCAGTCGATCTCCGTCCCGGTCGACCATGAGAAGGAACAGGTTCTCCATCGGGTTCTCCGCGACGATGCTCTCGATCGTCTTCTTGTCGAGTGCTTCGGAGATGTGGATCCTTCAGGACCTCGACACGGGCCTTCCGCCCCAGGTCTTCGAAGAGCTTCTCGACGATGGGCTTGAGAATGTACTGGTCGCGCGTGGGGTCCTCGGGAATGACGAGGACCTTCACAATGCGCGCTCCAGCCAGCCCGTGGTGAACAGGTGCTCAATGTTGGAGCGCTGCGACACTTCTTCGAAGTGAGGAAGGTCGCCCAGGCGGCGCAGCACGGTGCCCTCTTGGTCTGGGGAGCGAGCGCAGAGCACAGTGCTCTTCAGCGATTCGGCGGACAGAGCCTGGAGGACCTGTGGCGAGTGCGTGGTCAGGATGACCTGGAGCCCGCGTTCACGTACGACGGACTCCAGGAACTCGACGAGAAGGTGGATGCGCTGCGGATGAAGTCCGGTCTCGGGCTCTTCCAGAATCACGAGGCTGCCCTCCCGCACGGTCCTCAATGCAACCAGTGTTCCCAGGAAGCGCAGCGTCCCGTCCGACAGACTCCGAGCCGGAGTTCGAGTCCCATCCTTCTCGACAAGGACGAGCATCACGTCCCCGAGCTCGGTCCTGCTGAAATCGAGCCCGACGATCTCTGGGCCGCATAGCTCTGCGAGCCAATCGACCCACTCCTGCTGTGTGTCGGGATGGCGCTGGCAGTGGGACCAGATCACAGACGAGATGTTTTCCCCTTCGGCCCCCAGTTCAATGTCCTGCTGAGGTGCGTAACCCCGCATCCGCGCTGGAATCACTTCTAAGAAGAGAGATGTCCCCAGCGTTTGAGTTCGCATCACCGGGCCAGCGTACAGCTCACTGAGCTGATTGAACGCTCGGCGATAGACGCTTTGATTGGCCTCGTTCGAAACCGAGATCGTTACGTCTCGCTCTTCCGACGAGACAATGCGCCTTGAGCCGGAGGACAAAGGCCCTCTGACGGGTACTGCATCGACAACGACCCGAGAAGGGCCCCCTAGGACCGGGCCATCCAAAGTTACCCGCTCCCAACGAAACATGGGCTCTCCCAGGACCTTGATGCCCATGGCATGCGTCAAAAAGTCGGGCTTCGAGCCCCAGCGAAGTGTCAGCTCAACCAGCGCATCGGTTGAACGCGCGAGGCCCATGCTTCCACCGCGCAGCGCGGGAGCGACTTCACGCCCCGCCTCCCTGCGCCCTAGAAGAGCTTCCGTCAGCGTCCATCCCAGTTCCAACCGCTGAACCAGCCTCAGCGCATCCAGCAGATTGCTTTTCCCGGAGGCGTTCGCCCCGACGAGCACAGTCAACGGAGCGAGCTTCACCTCCGCGTCCGCGAAGCTCTTGAAGTTCTTGAGGTGGATGGATTCCAGCATCGCCACCACCCTACTTCACGGCCCCCGGCGCGCGAACGCCCATCCCCACACAGCGTCCTCCAGAAACGACAAGGACCCCGGTCCCGAAGGCCCGGAGTCCCAAAACCTGTCCGACAGTCGGACAGCTTTCAGCCCAGCACGTCCTGCGCGCGGCGGTAGTACATCTCGCGGCTCGCGAGGCCGTTGTAGCCGCCGTTGATGCGGCGGGTGACCTCGCGGAAGTTGCCCGCGTCCGCGTAGCTGTTCAGGTTGCGCGAGCCCCAGTACCAACCCGCGATGCGGAACGCGACGTCCGGATCCTTCGCGCGCTCCGGGTGCCCTTCCAGGTCGATGCCCAACGCCTTGCCCGCCGCACGGTAGTTCGCGCGGCCCGTCAGCTGGATGGGTCCCCGGCCCTTGTAGCGCTTGCCGTCGCCCGGCTGCGTGTTGCCCAGGTCCTTGCGGCCCTCGTACGCGGCGCCGGAGGCGATCTCCTCCATGTAGCGCAGCTCGCCGCTCTCATGCGCCAGCTGGGCCAGGAACATCTCCTTGCGCCGAGGCGTGTTGATGTTCGCCTCCGCCATCGCCTTGTTCAGGTGCGGCAGGTACTGCTCCGCCTTGGCCTGCGACAGGTTCGGCATGATCCGCCGCAACTGCGCCACCGTCACCCCGCCCTTCCCGCCCGACGTGCCCGGCGTCCCACCCACGCCCCCCGTCGACGGAGGCGGCTTCGACGTCCCGCCCGAGCCACCCGTGCGGCCCGGAATCGTCAGCTTCTGGCCCACTTGGATCTTGTTCGGATCCGCGATGTGGTTCGCCTGCTGCAACGCCCCCACCGTCGTCCCGTACCGGCCCGCGATGCCGCTCAGCGTGTCCCCACTGCGCACCGTGTACGAAGCGCCCCCGGACGACGGCGGCTTCGACGTCACCGGCGCCGCGCCCCCACCCGCGCCCGGAATCGTCAGCCGCTGGCCCACGTAGATCTTGTTCGGGTTCGCGATACCGTTCGCCTTCGCCAGCGCCCCCACCGTCGTGCCGTGCCGCCCCGCGATGCCGCTCAGCGTGTCCCCGCTGCGCACCGTGTAGCTGCCCGCCTTCGACGGCGCCGCCTGGAACCCATCCGGGACCGTCAGCCTCTGGCCCACGCGGATGAGGTTCGCGTTCGCGATGTGGTTCGTCTTCTGGAGCGAAGACACCGACGTGCTGAAGCGCTGCGCGAGCCCGCTCAACGTGTCGCCGCTGCGAACGGAATAGGTCGTCACGAATGAAACTCCGGGAAAAGAGGGAATCAGTGCCCGGATTTTCGCGACGCCTGGGAATTTGTTTCCCAGGAAGACCTACTTTTCAGGTTGCTGCATCTATCCGTTATTCCTGTGCCTTCGAGTCACGCAACCGTGACTGAAGGTCGCGGGCGGCGCCGGTGTCGTGCATCACGATGAGGCTCTGCACGTAGTACGCGAGCGCCCAGAGGTTCTCCTCCGGGATGGCGCCCTTCCACGACGGCATCGCCGCACCGCCGACGCCCGCGGCCATCACGCGGTAGAGGTCCTCGCGCTGGGCCTGCGCGGTGTACGGCTGGCCCTCCACGCGGGTGTCCTGCGGCCACACGGTGCGCAGGCGGTGGAAGAGGAAGTCCGGCGGCAGCACCTTGGCGAACTGCGTGGCCTCGCCCTTCGCGTCCACGGTGAGCGAGTAGTCCGAATCCCGCTGCAGCGCCGTGTACGGATCCGCGTTCGCCAGGTTCACCTTGCGGCCGGTGACGCTCTCCGTGAGCGCGGCGAGTTCCGCTCGGGGCAGGTACGCGACGTGGCAGCTGGCGCAGCCCGCGTTGCCCTTGCCGGCCACGTGGTAGACGGTGCGGCCGCGCTCCACGGCCTCGGCTGCGCGGCCCTTCCACGGGTCGTCGGACAGGGCGAGGGCCGCGCCGGGGAACTCCTGCTTCCAGCGCGGACTGAAGGTCTTGAGGTACTGCACCACGGCGTCCACGTCCGCCGGCGGCACGTCCCAAGCGAACATGGGCGTGCCGTGCAGGCCCCGCCGCAGCGTGCGCTTCAGCGCGTCGTCGGTGGGCAGTTCGCCCGCCGCCACGCCTCCGAACTTGTAGAGGCCCTGGTGGAAGTTGCGAGGCGGAGGCCGCATCCCGGAGCCCGCGGGGCCCTGGCCGTCGCCCTTCTCGCCGTGACAGGACGCGCAGTAGTGCGTGTAGACATCATATCCGCGCGCCAGCGTCGCGGCGGGGATGACGGTGCCGTCCGCGAGCTTCAGGGGCTCGAAGGTGGGCGTCTCCTTGCGGCACGCGGGAGCAAGCGCCCCCAACGCGAGCACGGCGAGCACACGGAGCGACCGATGAGTGGAGCAGGAAGTGAGCTTCATGGGAGGTACACCACCGCGAAGAGGACGCCGTACATCACCGTCGAACACCACCAGCCGGGCAGGGCGCGCCGCAACGGAGCGCTGACGTCCTGTCCGCGCAGCACGCGAAGTCCCGCGCGCAGCAATCCCACGAGCACGACCGCCAGATGCGCGGCCTGCACCGCCGACAAGCCATACAGCGAGGAGGCGAAGACGCCGCCGTCGGGGACGCGCAGGTCCCGGTACCAGAACAGCACGTGCAGCCAGGTCGCCTGCGTCGCGAGGAACCCCGCCCCGGTGCCGAGCACTCCCGCCAACGTGAGCCGGCCCGGTCGTTGCTGCCGGAGCGCGGCGTGCAGCAACACGACCCCGATGACGAGAAGCCCACCGGCCAGCGCGGGAACGAGTGCTCCAGGGCGCGCGGACTCGGGAGGCCAGAAGCCGCGCAGCCGGTAGAAGCCCGCGGAGAAGGCCATCGAGCAGAAGAGCATCGCCGCCGCGCCGTGCGCGATGACGACCCCGAACCAGAGGTTCGCTTCGTCGCGCTGGAGGGACGTGGAGGCCAGCGTCCCGGCGGGGTCGTTCGTGCTCACGGGGCTGGACTCTCGCATGCCTGGGCCCGGCGGAAAGCACCAGGAAGCCGGGCGGCCCCCCGTCCCTCGGAGCGGCGCCCATCGGCCGAATCACGTTCGCGCATCACACCCGTGAGCATCCTCCGTCCTTGGAGCCGTCGCGCCGATGCAAGAACCCCGCGTGCGTCCAGGCCCGCCGGTAGTAGCCTGCCGCGCTGCCCCGATGGAACCCGCGCCCACTCCGCTCGCAGCGCCGTCCCCGTCCGTCCCTTCTCGCGCTTCGAGGGGCCTGGACGTCTGGCCGTTGATCATCGTGGCGCTGGGCGCCTGGGTGCTGCGCGCGCTGGCGTTCTTCCATCGCTCCGGCGCCATGGGCTACCCCATGGACTACGACGAGGGCGTCTACTTCTCCGCCGCGTCGCTCCTGCTGCGCGGGGACCTGCCCTACCGCGACTTCATCTTCGTGCACCCGCCCGGAAGCCTCCTGCTCTGGGCCCCCGGCGCCGCGCTCACGCTGGGGCTCGACGCGGCCACCGCCTACGGCATCACGCGCTACCTCGCCGCCGCCGTGGGCGCCCTGTGCGTGTTCCTCGCCGGCCGGGTCGCCTGGCGCGCCTGGGGTCCGCTCGCGGGCTGCGTGGCGGCGCTCGCCTACGCCGCGTATCCGGAGGCCGCCATCGTCGAGCGCGGCACCTTCCTCGAGCCCCTGCTCAACGTCTTGTGCCTGGGCTTCGCGAACCTCTGGCTCACCTCCGGCACCCACTCCCGAGCCCGCCGCATCGGCGCGGGCGTGCTCCTGGGACTCGCCATCTCCGTGAAGCTTCCGGGAGGACTGTGGCTCATCGCCGCGCTGCTCGCACGCCCGGGGAAGGAGTCCTGGCGTCACGCACTCCTGCCCGTGTTCGTCGCGTTCGCCACCTTCGTCGTCGTCGTGGGCCCCCTGGCCGCGCTCGCCCCTTCCGAGTTCATCCGCGACGTCATCACCTTCCAGGCCGCGCGCCCGCCGGACGGTGAGCTGGACCGATGGATGCGCCTGCGCGAGATCTTCCATGAGCGCCGTTGGGGCGGAGTCCTCCTCGCCCTCGTGGGCCTCGGCACCGCGTGCGTGCGCGCCTTCCGTGCCGCTCCGGAGCACCGCCCCGCCGCGCGCTTCTTCGCCTGCACGTTCGTCCTCAGCGTGGTCCTGTTCCTCGCGTCACGGACCTACTGGAACCAGTACAACGCGCACCTCGCCGCTTCGGAGGCCGTGCTCGCGGGCCTGGGCGCTTCCATGCTCCACGCCTTCAGCATCCGCTGGGGCCGCACGACATCTCGCGCCGTGGCAGCACTGCTGCTCGCCGCCGCGTTCGTTCCCGGCGCGCAGCACGTCTACCAGAGCGCCCAACTGCAGGCCCCGGACGTGGTGGCGCTCGCGAAGCACATCCGCGCGGACGTGCCACCCGATGCGTGCCTCTTCTCCTTCGAGCCCGGCTGGGCGCTCGCGGCGGGCTGGCTCCCCTCGGGCGCCACGCCCATCGTGGACGGCTACGCCACCATGCTCCAGGACGCCATGAGCTCCGGCGACCGATTCGAGACCACCGACGAGGCCCTCTCCGCCGATGAGGCCCAGCAGGCCCTGCGCATCATGCTGGGCTCCTGCCGCTTCGTCGTCCTCGGATGGAGAGGCACCTGGCAGCTCACGCCGCAGAGCCGCCCCTGGTTCAAGCAGCGCTTCGTCCGCCGCTTCCCCGCGGGCGACGCGGGCGGCGTGGACCTCTGGGAGCACCGCTAGACGGCGCCCTCCACCCCGGGCACCGGCGTCGCCACCGGCTCCGCCACGGGTACACCCGAGGGCAGCGGCTCCGCCTGCCCAATCCAATCGCGACCCAGTTGCTCCTGTACTTCCGGTTGCGACAGCGCATGCGGCCCGCGCAGCACCACGGCGCCAGGGCCCGCGTCCATCCACTCCAGCGTGCCCACCCGCCACGGGTTCGGCTCCGCGGCACGGCCCCACTTGAGCGTCCGCACCAGGTTCACCACGAACACCAGCTGCACCGCGCCCAGCGCGAACGCGGCCCAGCTGGTCCACCGGTTCAACGTGAGCAGGTGCGCGAGGAACGTGTACTGGTACGGGTCATAGAGCCGCCGCAGCTGCCCCGCGTAGCCCGCCACCAGCTGTCCGCCGAAGACGGCGATGAACAGCACCGCGCTGAGGAGCACGTGCACCTTCGCCATGCGCTCGTCCAACGTGCGCCCGTACATGCGGGGGAACCAGAAGTAGAGCCCCGCGAACACCGCGAGGAAGCTGGCCGCGCCCATCGTCAGGTGGAAGTGCCCCACCACCCACATCGTCCCGTGCAGCGGCACGTCCGTCGCCACCGCGCCCAGCGCCAGCCCCGTGATGCCGCCCAGGCCGAAGACAATCATCGTCGCCAGCGCCGCGAGCATCGGCGACGTGAGCCGCACGCTGCCCCGCCACAGCGTCATCAGCCAGTTGAGGAACATCACCTGCGCCGGCAGCGAGATGAGCAGCGTCAGCACCATGAACGTGCGCCCCAGCACCGGCGCCATCCCGCTGGTGAACAGGTGGTGCGCGTACACCGCGCCGCTCAGCGCCGTCACCACGCCCATGGCCCCCGCCGTCATCCGGTAGCCGTGCGCGGGCTTGCGGCTGAAGAACGCCACGAAGTCCCCCACCATGCCCCACGCGGGCAGGATGAGGATGTAGACCTCCGGGTGGCCGAACAGCCAGAACAGGTGCTGGTACACCAGCGGGTCGCCGCCCCCGCCCACCGCCGCCGCGCCCGCGATGAAGAACTGCGTGCCCGCCACCCGGTCCAACAACAGCAGCACCGTGGCCGCCGCCAGCACCGGCACGAACAGCACGTTGAGCACCGCGCCGTAGAACAGCCCCCACACCACCAGCGGCATCCGGCCCCACGTCATCCCTGGCGCGCGGCAGCGCACCACCGTGACGACGAAGTTGAGCCCGTACAGGAACGCGGACACGCCCACGCACAGCACCGCCACCGTCACCAGCGTCTGCCCCAGCCCCGGCGTGAACGCGGGCGTCGCCAGCGGCGGATACGACGTCCACCCCGCGCTCGCCGGCCCCAGCCGCACCACGAACGACACCAGCATCAGCGCGCCGCCCACCGCGTAGGCCCAGAAGCCGAGCGGCGACAGCCGGGGGAACGCCATCTGCTTGGAGCCAATGGCCAGCGGCAGCACGAAGTGCCCCAGCGCGCCGAAGAGCAGCGGCGTCACCGCGAAGAAGATCATCAACAGGCCGTGCATCGTGAACACGGCCGTGTACGTGGGCGGAGTGAGCGCGCCCTTCGACTCGGGCAGCACCCACGCGAGCCCCGGCACCGGCTGCCCGGGCCACGCCCACTGGAAGCGGATGAGCATGGCCAGCAGGCCACCCACCAGCAGGAACAGGAACCCGCCCCACAGGTACTGCCGCGCCACGCGCTGGGGGTCCGTCGTCCAGAGCGACTTCAGCAGCGCCCCCGCCTTCATGGCGTCCTCCACACCCAGCCCCAGTGGGCCGCGGTGTCATCCGGGTCGTAGCCCTGCACCGCCTTGAGGCTCGCCTCGTGCAGCCACGCCGCGTACGCCTCCGGGGACAGCGCCGTCAGCATGCCGCGCATCCGGTAGTGGCTGGTGCCGCAGTGCTGGTAGCAGGCCACCTCCCACGAGCCCTCGCGAGCGGCCTGGAACCACGTCTGGTTCACGCGGCCCGGAATGGCGTCCAGCTTCACTCGGAAAGCGGGCAGCGAGAACCCGTGCACCACGTCCGTGGAGACCAGCTGCACCCAGACGGGCACGTCCGCCGGCACGCGCAGGTCGTTCCACGTCACCACGTCGTCCTTCGTGCCGAACGCCCCGTCCGCGCCCGCGTACCGCGCCTCCCACGACCACTGGTGCGCGTTGATCTGGATGCGCACCGTGCGCGGATCCTCCGTGGGGACGCGGAAGTTCCAGAGCACGTCGTTCAGGTAGCCCTGGGAGCCCAGGAACAGCGTCCCGTCCACCACGCCGAACACACCCAGGGCCAGCCCCAGCACCCACGCCCGCGAGCGACGCGTGCCCCCGTCCGGCGCCACCTTCCGGGCACCCCGAAAACGCACCACCGCCAGCAACATCCACCCGAGCATCACCGCCGCCAGCGCCATGTCGAAGCCATGGCTCGTGGCCAGCAGCGCGTCGATGCGGTCGCCCGTCGCGCTCGCGTTCTCCGGCGGCGCCAGGCTCCAGGCACCACGCGCGGGCGGCACCGCCAGGGGCGCCTGCGCATCCGGCGGCGCGATGTCGCTCGGGGACGACGGGGATAACGCCGGGGACTCCGCCATCACGGATGCTCCTGTTCCACGGGGGCCGAAGCCCGCTCCGCTCCCTGCTCCTCTCGCCCTACCCGCCAGGCCGCCCAGAGCCCCACGCCCACCAGCGCGAAGGGCACCAGCATCAGCGCCAGTAGCAGCTCGCCCGCCCCGCCGGGAGACTCCGGCGCACGGGCCGTGCACGAGGGGCACGCCAACACCGCCGCCGGCACCAGCCCTCCGACGAGTCCGAGCCACGGCCCGGACCCCGCCAGCGACCGGAAGCCTCCCCACCCGCCCGGCGAAGTGCGTCCACCCAGGGGCTGGAAGAGGGCATGGGCCACGGCTTCCGGGCTAGCACGCACCCAACGTCCCCTCAAGGAGCACCCTGCCCGCCGCGAAGCGGCCACTCTCCCTCATGCCTCGCATGCGGCCAGCCCCTAACCCGTCAGGCCCGGCGCTTGTGCGCCCCCCGCCGATGCCGTACGTGCCGACGCATGTCCGTCGAATCGCCCTCCCCGTCCGCCGCCCCCCGCTCCCGTCCCGTGCGCCGCTCCTGGGTCTGGGCGGGCATCGCCGTGGCGTCGCTCGGCTTCATGGGGGTGGCGGTCCACGACCTGGTGCAGGGCCGTTCCCAGCCGCCGCCCCGCCTGGGCGCGCTGCCGGACTTCACCTTCACGCGGCAGGACGGACAGCCCTTCGGGTTGAAGCAGCTCCGCGGCCACCCGTTCATCGCCAACTTCATCTTCACCCGCTGCCCCACCGTCTGCCCCGTCTTCACGCAGAAGATGGCGCGCGTGCAGGAGCACACCTCGAAGCTGGGGACGGATCTCCAGCTGGTGTCCTTCTCCGTGGATCCGGCCTACGACACCCCGGAGCGGCTGGCCGAGTACGGGAAGAAGTACCAGGCGGACTTCACCCGCTGGAACTTCCTCACCGGCGACTACGCCACCCTCAAGGACACCATCGTCCAGGGCTTCAAGATCAGCATGGGCCGCGAGGCCGGCGCCCCCGAGGACGACCTGCTCTCCATCTTCCACGGCACCCACTTCGTGCTGGTGGACGGCACCGGAGAGATTCGCGGCTACTACGACAGCGCGGACCCCGAGGCGACCCAGAAGCTGGAGACCGACGCCTTCCGCATCACCCGCGAAGAAGGCTGAGCCGCGCCGCTTCCTGATCGCGCCCGCACTCCAGGTGCGTCATGCTGGGTCGCATCCCACTCGGGCCCCGAGCCCGTAACGGAGCCGACATCGGAGCCGACATCGAAGCTGGGCATCGGAGCCTTCAAAGCCGAAGGGCCGGCGCCCCGCCCATGACGGACGGAGGACCGACCCCAGTGCCTCGCGCGGCGTTGGCCCGCAAAGCCGAAAGGCCGGCCCCACCTCGCGGTGAGTACCGGCCCTCGTGCATGAGTCACGCTAGCTTCAGCGGGGAACTCAGTTGGTCAGCGCAGCCTGGGCGTGGGCGAACAGGTTCTGCACGTTCTGCTGCGCGGGCTGGGAGGCCAGCGCGCCGACCTGGTCCGCGCCCTGCTTCACGGTGGTCGCGATGTCCGCGATGGACTTCACGGTGGGGGCGAACTTGGTCAGCTGGGACAGACCGGCCAGGGGGCCCTTGGCGAGCAGGGACGCGCCGGAGTCGATGAACTTGTCCACGAACGGCTTCGCCAGCTTGCCCAGGCCGAACGGGAGCTTGTCCAGGAGGCCGCCGGCGAGACCCTTCAGGCCGCCGGTGATGGCGCCCATGGGGTTCTGCACGAAGTTCAGCGCCTTGCCCGCGATGTTCGCGACGCCGCCAGCGATGTTGGAGACCGTCTTCGCGACGCTGCTGACAACCTTGCCGATGCCGCCCATGGTGAAACCCCCTACTTAATTTGGTTTGGAGAGTGTGTGCCGGAGTGAAGCTTCAAAAGGATTCTCGGAGGGGGGAGGAAAATGTTTCCTCCCCATTTTCCGATCTATTTCACGGGGATTCCGGGCGACCTCAGCCGCGGGTTCCGCCGCCGCCCTTCTTCATCTGCTCCAGCAGCTCCTGGCGCTTCGCCTCGTCCTGGGGCGTCTGGGGGGCGCCCTCGGCCGCGGGGTTCAGGCTCGGCTTGCCGGCGGTGCCGCCCTTGCTGGCCTCGAACTCGGACTTGGCGAAGGGGTTTCCCTGGCCGGGCAGCTCACCCTTGGCGCCCGCGACCAGGAACTCACCGACCTCCTCCACCGTGTGCACGGGGAAGCCGTTCGCCTTCAGCTCCTCGTCGGACACGACGTTGAGCATGGGCTCCTTGTCCTTGTCCTGCGCGTACTCGAGCACCAGCTCGACGTAGTCCTCCAGCTTCATCCCCACGGCATCCGCGATGCGCTTCGTCTCGGGATCCTTGAGGAGCTCCGCGCGAACGACTTCCACGGGACGGGACAGACCACGCTTCTTGCCAGGGGCTTGCTGGGACATTGCGGTTTCGCTCCGGAGAGGAGAGGAAAGACGGCTGGGAACAACTCTAGCCCATCTTTCCAGTAGTACCCATTCCCCGCCCCGGACGGCTCCCCGCTCCCTCTGGGACACCCCTCCCGGCCGTGACCCGCGCCTCCCCGTCTCGGGCCACCCCGTCCAGGACGACCGGCCGGGAAACCCAAAAGGGGGAGGGGTTCACGTTCCCAGGGGCACGGGCCCCGGGGTTTCAGCGGACCGCGTTGCGGGGCGCGCCCTTGCGCACGGGACTCGATGCCTTGCGCTTGGGCAGGATGCGGGTGACGGAGCCCGGGCGGCGGGCCACCGCGGCGGCGCGCTCCTTCTCCTCGGCGGCCTTCAACGCCGCGGCGCGCACGGCCAGTTGCTCCGCCTGCTGCGCCCAGCGGCGCTTGAGCGCGTCCCGCAGGCCGTCCGTCTGCAGGTCCACCTGCGCCTGGTTCAGCCGGTAGTGCAGGTCCTCGCGCAGCGTGCCCCGGGTCAGGGCGGCCATCGCGGTGCCGGACACGCCCACCACCACCTTGGGCCGCTCCTCCTGCATCTGGAGGCAGCGCAGGATGAGGCCCTGGGCGTCCAGCGGCAGCTTCCCCGCGTCCGCGATGAACACCACGCCGTTGGGCTGACGGAGCGCGCCGGCCAGCTCCGGGCCCTGGCGCACCTCCGTGAGCGGGACGCCGAAGTTGCGCGCGGCTTCCTCCGCCCAGGCCCTGCGCTCATCCTCGGTACCTCCGTGGATGATCAGCGATGCACGGTTGGAGACGAGGTCCTCTTCTCGATAACCGCGAAGAGCCACGGGATGCCCTACCCTTCTGGGAAAGCGGGTCCTCCCAAAGTCTAACGCCCTCCAGGGTCGCCTGTTCAATCCCTTACGCGTGGGAAAAAAACAGGGACCCGTTCCGCGAGGAGCCCATCCACTGGACGCCCGTTCCCGGGTCAAACAGAAGGCACCACCATCACGGGCCGGCGGCAGCGCAGCACCAGCTCGCGCGCCACCGCCTCCTCCAGCACGTCCGGAACCACTTCGCGGTGGGCGGACGTGCCCACGCACACCAGGTCCACGCCCTCGCGCTCCGTGGCCTGGCAGATGGCGATGGCGACGTCGTCTCCGCTGACCCCCTCCACGCTCCAGTGCACTGCCCGCGCGACCGTGTCCCCGGGCACCTGCGCCCAGAGCCGGTTCAGCACCCGGTCCCGCTCGCTGTCCGGCTCCGGGAGCACGCCGTGGAAGTCCCGGGGGCCCCGCTCGCGGCCCCGGAGCCGGTGCACGTGCAACAGGTGCACGCGTCCGCCGGGCCCCACCAGCGAGCACGCCTGCGCGATGGCCTGTCCGGAGGCGAGGGTGAAGTCCACCGGCACCAGCGCGCTCCGGGGCGGAGGAAGCCGGCGAGGTTCGCGCGCTCCGGGCGGGATGCACGCCACGGAGCGCTCCGCGTGGCGCAGCACTCCTTCCGACACGGAGCCGTGCCACAGCCGCTGCACGCCGCCGCGCAGGTGCATGCCCACCACCGTCAGCTCCGCGCTGCGCGCATGGGCCACGTGCAGCAGGTGGTCCGCCGGGCGGCCATAGCCGGGCTCCAGCACCACCTCCACGCGGCCCTCCCCCTCCAGGTCGCCCAGGCGCTCGCGCACCTCGCGCTGGAGCACGCGCTCCACCAGCGGCTCCAGCCCCTCCATGGTGCGCTCGCGCGCGTCCAGCCGCTCCACGTGCACGGGGGTGTGGACGCCCAGCCGCTCGCGCTCCTCCAGCGGTGAGCACACGTACGCGGCCAGCACGTCACACCCGCCCACGCGCCGCAGCTCCCGCAGGAAGGTGATGGCCGCGTCGGACGTGGAGGAGCGGGGGTCCACCCCCACCATCACCAGCAGCCGGCGCCGGCAGCGGGCCCAGTCCAGGAGCGCCGTGTCCCGGCGCACCGCCAGCACCGGGGCGCAGCCGTGGCGGGCCAGGCGCTCCGCCAGGGACGTCTTGCGCCAGGGGGACGTGCGCCAGCCCTCCGCGGCCACCACCACCAACCGGGCGCTGCGGCACTCCTCGTCCCCCAGCAGCGTCTCCACGGAGGCGCCCCGCTGCATGCGCGGCTCCACCAGGCCCGCGAGCGGCCTCAGGCGCGCGGCCTCCGCGGCCAGCCCGCCTTCCGCCGCGGACAGGGCGTCCGGGGCCTCCGCGTCAGGCACTTCGTCATCCACCCCCAGGAGCAGCAGGGGCTCTCCCAGGCGGCCGGCGAGCGTCGCCGCGACGGTGGCCGCGTGCGCGGCGTCGGCGGACAGGTTGGTTGCGCAGATGATGGCCATGGCGGGGCCCCCCGAGGAGGCGATGCCCGCTGGAGCCTCCCCTCGCCACGAAGGATGCGCACGCCGGACGCCCGGTGACGTGCGGCCCGGGCGTGCCGGCCTGCCTGCCCACCAGGGCGGGGCGTCCCGGCGGCGAGGCCCTCCCTACCGCAGGAGCTGCTGGTGACCGTCGTGGTTGGTGTGGTCCTGGTTGTCGCCCGCGCCGCCGCGCTGGTTCTCGCGGCCGAAGCTGGACAGGAACACGCCCTGCTCGCTGCTCGCGTAGTGGTAGGGCCGGCCCCAGGGGTCCAGGGGCACGGCGTGGAGGTAGCGGGGCACCAGCAGCGCGTCCAGGTCCCCCTCCTCCGGCAGCTTCCCTCCGTGGTCCGCGCGGTAGCGCTCCAACGCGCCCAGGATGAGGGTGAAGTCGGCGTGGATGTGCTGGGCCTGCTCGGGGTCGCGGCGGCGGAAGGCGGTGAGCACCAGGGCCACGACGAGCGCGACCGCGAACACCACCGCCACCCAGGGCAGCGGGGAGCGGCGGGACTTCTCGGGGACGGCGGACGAGGAGGTGGCGGCCATGGCCCGCCCACCCTACCGCGTCAGAGGGCGCGGTAAAGCGGCACCGGCTGCTGCTTGCCCTTCAAGCGCACCGGCGGCAGGTCCTCGAAGGCTGTCTCGTTCGCGTCCACCAGCTCGCGCGTTCGCTCGCCCACCAGGATTTCCCCCGGCCCGGCCAGCGCGCACAGCCGCGCGGCCACGTTCACCGCGTCGCCGATGCAGGTGTACTCGGCCCGCATCGCGCTGCCGATGTTGCCGGACACCACCACGCCCGAGTTCAACCCCACGCCCAGCTCCAGCACCAGGGGCCGGCCCTCGCGGCCGTGGGCCACCCACTCGGCCTCCGCCACGGCGCGCAGCTCCGCCACGGCCTCCATCATCATCTTCGAGCACTGCAGGCCCCGAAGCGCGTCGTCCGGGCGGCCCACCGGCGCGCCGAAGACGGCCATCAGCCCGTCGCCCAGGAACTTGTCCAACGTGCCGCCGCAGGTGAGCACCGCATCCGACAGCCGGCCCAGCACCTGGTTGAGCACCGCCACCACCTGTTCGGGAGGCAGGCTCTCCGCCAGGCCGGTGAAGTTGCGGATGTCCGCGAACAACACCGTCACCTCGCGCTTCTCACCGGCGAGCACCGCCGCGTCCGCGCTCTTGAGGATCTCCTCCACCACCGCGTCGGACGTGTAGCGCGCGAACAGTTTGCGCATGCGCTCCGTCTCGTCCGTGCGGCGCACCACGCTCTCGATGCGGGCCGCCAGTTCGTCCATGGACGCGGACTTGTTCACGTAGTCGTCCGCGCCCGCGCGCAGGCCGCGCACGCGCTCCGCCTCGCGGTCGTTGGCGGTGAGCATGATGACGGGGATGGCGCTGCGAGGGCCCTCCTTCAGCCGCCGGCACAGCTCCACGCCGTCCAGCCCCGGCATCTCCAGGTCGCTCAGCACGATGGCCGCCTGCAGCCGCCCCATGCCCTCCAGCGCCTCGTAGGGGTCCTGGAAGCAGAGGACCTCGTAGCCCAGGGCCACCAGCCCCTCCTGCACGAACGCGCACGCCAGGGGGCTGTCGTCCACCACCACCACGCGGCGGCGCCCCTCCGTCGCGGGACGTGGCAGGTCCTGCCGGCCGACGATGCGGTTCTGCACGCCCAGCGCTTCGTAGATCTGCTTGTAGGTGCAGTGGCCCAGCTCGACCAGGATCTCCCCCAGCCGCCGCCCGTCGCGCCGCTGCCGCGCCAGCGCCTCGTCCAGCTGCGCGAGCGTCACGTACTTGAGCCCCACCAGCAGCTCGCCCAGGGGCGGCTGCGCGGGCCCCTTCTCGTGGTTCAAGCCCAGGGCCTCTCCCAATGCGTCCTGAATCTGCTCGCGTGACACGTAGCCCAGGGAGATGAGCGCCTCTCCCACGCGCTGTCCGGTGAGGGCCTGCAGCGCGAGCGCCTCCTGCACCTGCCCCGGCGAGACGACGCCCAGCTTGAGCAGCAAATCACCGAAGAGGGGGTTCGATGCACTCACGCGGAAGCCTCCGTCTCACACACCCGAGCGCGGGAGCGTAGCGCAACCCCGGCCGCCGCGAAGCCCTCACCACGTCTTGTCTCTTCCCGCGTCCCCCATCCGACGGGACCGTCGTCCCTTCGGACGCTCCACGGGAGCGCCGCGCGGCGTTCCTGGCCGGCTCGCCGTCAGTGCTCGAACATGCGGCCGAAGGCCATGACGATTTCCAGGATGATCAACGCGACGATCATGACTTCCAGGACGTGCGAGCGGTCGATGTCCACCTCGCCCTTGAGCAGGCCATAGGTCTGCGCGAGCAGCTGCTGCTTGCGCGTGACGGAGGCCTGCCACGCGGGGATGCGCAGGCGGCGCACGGCGCCCTCGTAGACCTTGGCCAGGTAGAAGTCGCCAATGATTTTCAGGCTGTTCTCCACCCGCTCCACGAACTCGTTGAGGTCCACGAGCGTGCCCAGCGTCTCGCGCGCCAGGTTGCGGTACGGGCTGCGGAACAGCGTGAGCCAGCCGGGCTTGCGCGCCTGCACCTCGTCGTGGATGCGCGCGATGTGCTTGTCCAACCGCTCGTCGTAGTAGCGGAACTCCAGGAGCTGCGCGTTGGCGATCTCCAACAGGTCCGGGATGTCGCGCGAGCCGGACGGCTCGTAGACGAACGCGCTGTTCCAGTCGACGACGACCAGGTCGTGGGCGGTGTAGCTGAAGCGCACCTGGGTGACGGCCTCGCGCTCGCGCGGCGCGAGCGGCGCGGCGGTGCTCTCTCCCAGCAGGAGCCGAGCGATGTCCGCGCGCTGGAACAGCTCCTCCGCGGAAGGGTTGCCCTGGATGCGTTCGGCGAAGATGACGGTGTAGCTCTCGCTCTGGTCCCAGAGGTGCGGCCCCTGCACGGCGGAGGCGATGGTGCGGCGCACGCCCTCCACCAGCTCCCGCGCCAGGTCCTCCAGGGCATGGCTGTCATAGAGCTCATCCGCGACCTGGGTGAGCGTCTCCCAGGTGGTGCCGGGAGCGACGGGGACGCGCAGGATGATGGACGCGGCGCCGTGGTCGAACAGGCGCGCGGTGGCGTCCACCGTGACAGGACCGTCACGCAGCGCGAGCGGCCTGCGGCCCAGCTCATAGACCACGGGCGGGTTGGGCAGTTGGATGTACTGGCTGTTCTCGCGCGACAGCTTCAAGCGGCGCGAGTCCTCCGTGAGCGCCTTGCGCGCGCGCTCCAGGTCTATCTCCTCCGCGATGTCGAACGTGCGGTAGCAGAGGATGTGGGCCTGTTCGAAGAGCAGCATCATTCCGGCGGGCGCGGACATGGTGCGGAAGAGCCTACTCGACGTCCTCCCACAGGACCTTGAGTTCCAGGGGAAGCGCCTCGAATGGTTCCGCGTGGACTATCTCCGAGTCCCCGTAGGCTCCCAGCAGCAGGTAGTGGCCGCCTTCCAGGCGGAAGACCTCCAGCATGTGTTCGCGCGGGTCCACCAACCAGACGTGTTTGACGCCCTCTCGGGCATAGATAGGCAGCTTGCGGGCCCGATCCAACCGGAACGTCGACGGGGACAGCACCTCGCACAGCCAATCCGGCGCCATCGTGAAGCCCACGACGTCGGGCATCTTGGGCATCCGCTCCCGGCGCCAACCCGCGACGTCGGGAACCAGGACGTCCTTGCCCAGGTGAAGCTCCGGCTTGGGGAGGAAGAGCCATCCTCCAGGCCCTCCACGCCCCCGTCCGAAGGGATGGTGAAGCTCACCAAGCAAATGCATTGCGGCGGAGGCAAGCGGCGCCGCGAGCGGGGGCGTCGCGAACAGCTCCCCGTTGACGATCTCCCCAACCAGATTCGGGGGCAGTGCTTCCAGGTCGGCGTAGGTGGCGGGCTTTCGGGTCATCTCCGGGAAGAGTAACCCATCAGGTAGGGACTCACCTATCTGACACCCGGCGGCCGGGAACCCCGGAAGGGCCCCGGGGCCTGAAACATTTCCGGATGTTTCACTCAGTCGCCGCCGCCCTCGGGCAGCTTGATGCCAATGCCACCCGGGCCCTCGCCATTATCTGGCAGATTGCCAATATGCCCTGGCGTGGGAATGGGGCGGTCTCCCGCCTGACGCTTGTTCTTCTGTTCGTCTTCCGGAAGCTGCGGTTCCTTCCGGGGGCTTTCGTGCTCACCCATGGTGGCTCCTTCGCACGTTGAGAGGATTTGACCTCTCCCAAGCTAGGGAGCTCGCGCCCCGGCTGGCACCCCGTTCCTGCCGGTCCGCGGAGCATGCGGGGACACGAGCGGGGGCGGATGGGGAGCTCAGACGCCCCGGGGCTTCGCGGGCGGCGTCAGCACCGTGCGCACGTCCCACAGCTCCGGGAAGAAGCGCAGGTCCAGCGCCTTGCGCAGGAAGCCCACGCCCGACGAGCCGCCCGTGCCCTGCTTGAAGCCGATGATGCGCATCACCGTCATCATGTGCCGGTAGCGCCAGAGCTGGAACCGCTCCTCCGTATCCACCAGCTTCTCGCACATCTCATACGCGTCCCAGTGCTTCTCGGTGTCCTCGTAGATGCGCCGGAACACCTCCATCACCTGGGGGCTCTTCTCATACGGCTGACGCCAGTCGCGCTCCACGTGGCTTCTGGGAATGTCGTGGCCCATGCGCGACAAATGGCGCAGGAATTCATCGTAGATGCCCGGCGACTCCAGCAGGCGGTCCAGCTCCGCGTGCACACCCTGCACGTGCTTGAAGGGCCCCAGCGCCGCGTCATCCTTGTTGCCCAAAAGGAACTCCAGCGCCCGGTACTGGAAGCTCTGGAAGCCTGACGCGTGGCCCAGCGTGTCGCGGAACTCCAGGTACTCGTTGGGCGTGAGCGTCTCCAGCACGCTCCACTGCTCGAAGAGCATCCGTTGGATGTGCGCGACGCGCGCGAAGATCTTGAACGACGGCTCCAGCCGGTCCGCCTGGATGTAACGGATGCAGGCGGACAGCTCGTGGATGAGCAGCTTCATCCACAGCTCGCTCGTCTGGTGCTGGACGATGAACAACAACTCGTCGTGATGGGGAGGCTGGGAGCGGGGCACCTGCGCGGACAAAAGGCGGTCCAACTGCAGGTAATCGCCATAGGTCGTCCGGCCCGCGAGGTCCGTGACGATTCCAGGCTCCAGGTCGCGTTTGTTCATGGCCCGGGCACTCATGCACACCAACGCCCTCGCGGCGCAAGCACATCCTCCGCGCGGTCAATCCTGCCACGTGCTTCCAGACGGAAGGGCGTGGTCTACCTGTATGCCCGGGCCGGGGCGACGACTGATACTGCGGAAGAACCTAGGCGTTCTTCTGAGCGGCTTCCGCGAGCGCCTTGGAGGCGGCGCGGCCACGGGGCAGCTTGATGTCCTCCACGCTGTTGGGGTTGGCGTAGTCGGACCACGCGGAAGGACGGCGGTTGGTCTTCTCCAGCATCCGCAGCTTCTGGTAGTGCGCCGCGCAGTAGCCCTTGGTGCGGCTGGGCTTGCCGCAGCCCATGATGGCGCACTCACGGGCGCCGCCTTCCACCACCGCCGGCTTGCGGCCCCGGCGCTTGCCACCCGCCGCAGCCACCGGCGCGCTCACCGACGGACGACCCGCCGGGCGACCCACGGGACGACGACCGGGCTTGCCGGCCGCGGGCGCGTTCGCGCCGAAGAGGGGGCCCACCACCTGAGCCAGGGGCGCCAGACGCTCGGCCACGCTGCGCAGCGCATCCAGGTCCGCCGTGCCCGACTCCAGACGAGACACCACGTCGCGCAGGGGCTTGAGCTGCACTTCAATCTCGTTGCGAATCATCTCGCGGAACGCCTTGTCAACTGACATTTCGACCAATCCTCGGTTTAAGGGGGGAGCATTGCCTTGGCGTGAACCGGCACGCACAAGTACCAATACCTTCCAGAAAGGCAATTGTCGAAGGAAGCGATAAAAAGTTGTGACGCCACTGCGTATCAGCAGGCGAGAAAGGCCCGGGAAATGGGTCTCGGCGACGCTTTCAGGCGCTTCTCACGCATCCCAATGCAGGGGTTCCAACAACGCTCCACGACCCGGGGCGGGGGGGTGCTGCGAGCGATCCAGCAGTTCCTCGTACGTGAGTGCGAGGTCGTGTCCCAGTTCCTCCAATTCCTCCGCGTCTAGAGACGCGGACAGGCGGGGGAGCACCCCATGTTCGGTGGCCTGCACATGCGCCACGACCTGATCCTCCAGCGTGAAAAGGCGCGCCTGCCACTCGACGCCGCGAGGCGTCAGCTCCTGCAATTCCTCCATCAGCTCACGCAGGGTGAGGTGGTCCTCGGCCTCTTCTCGGGCGCGGGTGCGGCCCTCCACGCGTGTCAGCAGCGGATGGACGCAGCGCTCCTCCAGCCGGGAGTGCAGGCGCAGGAGGCGGGCCAGGGCCTCCTGACCGTGAGTCATTTCCTCCGCGTCCGCCTCCGAAGCCAGCCGCTCCAGCAGCTCCTCCAGCTCGCGATGTTGATGCAGGAGGATGTCGAATGGGCCGGCCATACCCCCAAGCATCAGCACGGCTCCGGGGGCAGACAACCGCACCCATCCCCCCGCCGGGAAAGGCAGCCTGCTGGCGTGCATGCCCTTTTCCGGTGATTGCGGCGGTTGAGCCCCTGCCCGGCCGCCTGGTGTCAGGGTGCCGGCTTGCGAGTGCGGCTGCATCTTGGCTCCACCGTGGAAAACCCACTCACCAGCGTCCGGCAAGCCGTGTTCCGTTTCGCGGAGGGCGGCGCCGCCCTGTCCGCGCGCTATCACCGCGCCCGACTGGTGGGAGCTGAACATTTGCCCAGACATGGGCCGTTGCTGCTCGTGGGCAATCACGGTGTCTGGGGATACGAGACCCCCGCCTTCTTCCACCTCCTGCACCGGGCCACGGGGCGCTATCCGTTGGGGCTGGCGGAGCGGGGGTTCTTCAAGATTCCCCTCGTGCGCACGGTGTTGCCCTGGCTGGGCGGGGTGGAGGGGACGCGGGAGAACGCGCTCCGGTCGCTCCAGGAGGGGCGGCTCGTCGTCTGTTATCCGGGCGGCGCGCGGGAGACCTTCAAACGCAGTCAGGGCCGCTACCAGCTCCGGTGGGAGAGCGCGCTGGGCTTCGTCCGGCTGGCCATGCAGGCCGGGGTGCCGGTGGTGCCCTTCGCCGGCTTCGGGGTGGATGACACCTTCTTCTGGCCTCCGGACGAGGACCGGTGGTGTGTGCGCCTGGCCGCGGAGGACAAATACCGCATTCCGTTGGTGATGGGATTGGGCCCCCTGCCGCTGCCAGTTCAATTAACCTTCGCCGTGGGTGAACCCCATGAACCGCCGCCGTCGGGTGCGTCGGAGTCACGCGTGCGAGCCTTCCGCGACCGCGTGGCCGCCAGCGTCCGGTGCCTGCTGCTGAGGGCCTGCCATGCTTGATACCGCCGCCACTCGCGTCCCCGCCCCGCCCCACCCGCCGCCGCGGGTGCCGGACGTGGAAGACATCCAGCGCGGGTATGAGCGGCTGGACTGCGAGGAGCGCGTCGTCCGGGGCACGGCGGTGCGGCTGTTCACCTTCCCTGGGGGCAACAGGGATGTATCACGCACGGTGGTCTGTCTTCCGGGGCTGGGCGCCAGTGGCCGGTCGTTCGCCCCCATGGAGCCGCTGGCCCAGGCGTGGAACCTCCTGTTGTGGACGCCGCCGTTGAAGACACCGGCGACCCATACGCCGCTCCAGTGGAACCTGTCGGTGCTCAACAACCCGGAGGCGGGGCTGCCGGAGCGCTTCGCGTTGTTGGGGTCCTCCTACGGCAGCCTGCTGTCCATCGCGTATGCGTTGGAGCACCCCCAGCGGGTGAAGGCGCTGGTGCTGGTGTCGCCGGTGGCCAGCGTGCGCAAGGTGCGGCGGCTGGCGTTGTCGCTGTCCACGCTGGTGCGGGCGCCCCAGCCGCTGGCGTATGTGTTCGCGCCCACGGTGGCGCGGGTCATGGGAGGCCGGTGGCTGCCGGCGGAGGGGCGGGCGGAAATCGTGCGCGAGGCCCGGCGCATTTCGCCGCTGGAGCTGATGCGGCGGCTGCGCGACATCCTGGCCGCGGACCTCCTGCACCGGCTACAGGAGCTGCGCGTGCCCACGCTCATCATCGAGGGCGGCCGGGACCTGCTGGTGCCTCCAGCCGCCGCGCGCGACGTGGCGGCGCATGTGCCGGGCGCCCGGCTGGAGTTCCTGGAGGCGGCCAGTCACCTGCCGTACATGAGCCACCCGGAAGCGTTCAATGAACGCGTGTCCGACTTCCTCTCGCGGCACCCTGACTGAACAGGCGTTATCTCTAGTCGCGGGGGGAACACATCCACATGACCACGGCCGCAGACCAGCTGTCCCGCTCCGCGCTGCTGTTCCTGTCGCGTCAGTCCAACCTGAAGGACGTGGCCACGCGGCTCAAACCCTTTCGCCAGCTGGCGTCCCGCTTCATCGCGGGAGAGACGCTGGAGGAGGCGGTGGACGCGGTGAAGGCCCTCACGGCGAAGGGGCTGATGGCCAGCTTCGACCATCTCAACGAAGCGGTGCGCTCCCCCCCGGAGACTCGCGACGAGGTGAAGCAGTACCTGCGGTTGTTGGCGCGCATCGACCAGGTGGGCGTGCGGGCCAACGTGTCGATGAAGCTCACGCAGTGCGGCCTGTTGTTCGACCGGAACCTGGCGCTTCAGAACGCGCGAGCGGTGGTGGCGGATGCGACGGCGCGGGACTCGTTCGTGCGCGTGGACATGGAGGAGAGCGCCGTCACGCAGACGACCCTGGACATCGTGCGGGATTTGCACTCGGAGTTCGGCGAGCGGCACGTGGGCGCGGTGCTCCAGAGCTACCTGCGGCGCACGGAGGAGGACGCGAAGGCCCTGTGCGCCGAGCGCGTCCGCATCCGGCTGTGCAAGGGGGCCTACCTGGAGGGTTCCGACGTGGCGTTCCCGGACAAGAAGGACGTGGACGCGAACTACGTGCGCTGCATGCGCATCCTCCTGGACAGCGGCGTGTATCACGGCATCGCCACGCATGATGAGCGGATGATTGACGCCACGTTGGAGTACGCCGCGCGTCAGCATCTGCCCAAGGGCGCCTTCGAATTCCAGATGCTGTATGGCATCCGGCGCGACCTGCAGGAGCAACTGGTGAAGGACGGCCATCCGGTGCGTGTCTATGTCCCGTATGGGAAGCACTGGTATCCCTATTTCATGCGCCGGCTGGCGGAGCGTCCGGCCAACCTGTGGTTCGTGATGCGCAACCTGATGAAGGGGTAGGCCATGAGGAATCCGTACGCGGCGGCCTATGTCGCCGGGGCCGTGGGCACCGGCGCGCTGGGATTGCTGGTCACCGTGCGCAATGCCTGGCTGGGCCATCCACCGCCCTACGCCGCGCGCCACATCGCAAGGCACGTGCTGAGCCGGCTGTTCCGCCGGAAGCTGTCCCGGCACGAGGCGTCGCAGTGGGCCTTCGCGCTGCGCGCGGGCTATGGCCCCCTGCTGGGCATGGGCTGGGGCCTGGTGCGGGTGCGCACGGCGAAGTGGACCCTGCTGCACAGCGGCGTGTTGCTGGGCCTGGGGGTGCTGGCGTTCGAGCGCGCGGCCTTCCCCGTGTTCAAGGCGACGACGTTCGCGAACACCTGGTCGCGCGCGGAGCACGCCTGGCTGTTCGCGCAGACGGCCCTGTTCGGCGTGGTCACCGAGGCGACCATGCGCTGGCTCACGAAGTAGGCCGTTTCACGGAAGTGGGACGGCCGTTCCCAGTTCCGGTCAGGCCCCGGGGCGGCGTGCTCCGTCCGGCGGAGGAAGGCCGTGCGTGGCATCCTCGTTGCTACACGCGCGTCCTCGTCCCCCCACCCCTGACAGGTCCATGCTCTTGCACGAAGTCCGGCGCACGTTGCGCTCGATGGCCCGGGAGAAGCTCTTCACCTCGGTCGTCGTGTTGACGCTCGCGCTCACCATCGGTGCGACCACGGCGGTCTTCAGTGTCGTGTACCCGGTGCTCTGGCAACCCCTGCCGTATCCGGAGTCGGAGCAGTTGGTCCGCCTCTTCCAGGCGACGACGCCGGGCGCGGGGGCCGGGCCGCACAAGGACCGCACCCGCGTGAGCCTTCCGGTGTGGAACGCTTGGCGCGAGGGTGCCCGGAGCTTCTCCGGCATCGAGGGCGTGCGGGTGGCGAAGCAGCTGCTGGGCGGAGCGGGGCTGGAGGCGCGGCTGACCGTGGGACGCGCCTCCGCGGGGCTGATGCCCCTGCTGGGCGTCCGGCCCGCCCTGGGGCGGCTCTGGGGGACGGAAGGAGAAGTTCCGGGCCGCGACCGCGAGCTGGTGCTGACCCATGCGCTGTGGCAGCGGCTGTATGGGGCGGACCCCGCCGTCCTGGGCCGGAGCGTCCTGCTGGACGACACGTCGCACGTCATCGTGGGCGTGCTGCCGGAGGACTTCCGCTTCGAGCCGGAGGTGGAGGCGTGGAAGCCCCTGGCGCTGGATGCGCTCAAGGACGGAGGCAATACGCTGCGCGTCGTGGGACGGATGCGTCCGGGCGTCTCCCTGGAGCAGGCCCGGGGGGAATTGCTTCCGCTCACGCTCGCCGCGGCGGACGTCCCGGGCGAGCCACGGGTGGGGGTGCACGTGGAGCCCCTCCACGCGTACTTCGTCGAACAGTCCCTTTCCCAGCTCCAGATCGCGGCCGGGGCGGCGGTGCTGCTGTTGCTGTTGGGGTGCTCGAACCTCACGAACCTGCTGCTCGCGCGGGGCAGCGCGCGGATGCACGAACTGTCGGTGCGCCTGGCGCTGGGAGCGACCCGGTGGCAGCTGGTCCGGCAGGTGTTCGTGGAGAGCGCGGTCCGGGCCGCGTTCGGTGGCGTGGGCGGGTTGCTGCTGGCGCTCTGGGGGCGGGGACTGCTCACCCTCTTCATTCCGGGCTGGTTCGTGTCCGGACCGGGGCTCGAGCCCTCCTTGCTCGGCATCGTCGCGGCCGTGTCGCTGACGACGGCGGTGCTGGTGGGGGTGCTGCCCGCGCTCCACGCCTCGCGCGGAGAGGCCCGGGCCGTGCTCGCGCCGATGATGCGCGGAGGGCGCGGCGCGACGTCCCTGGGCTGGGCACGCTCGGCACTGGTCGTCGCGCAGCTGTCCCTGGCGCTGGTGCCGCTGGTGGGCGCGGGGCTCATGCTGCGCACGCTGTGGAAGCTCCAGGCCGTGCCGCTGGGCTTCGAGCCCGAGAGGGTCACGGTCGCGGAGGTGTTCTTCCCGCTGGAGCAGTTCCCCGACGAGGCCCGGGCCTCGGCCCTGGCCCAGGCGCTCATCGCGCGGCTTGAGACGCTTCCCGGCGTGGACTCGGCCGGGCTCACCGCGGCGCTCCCCTTCTCGGGTGAAGTCTGGCGTGAGACGGCGGGCTTCCACGTCGCGGGGATGCCCCCGCCGTCCGGGATGCCTCCCCGAGCCGGTTACGTCCCGGCCAGCGCGGGCGCGTTCCGGGCCATGGGCATCGCGTTGAAGCAGGGCCGCCTCATGGACGCGGGCGACACAGCGGATCATCCTCCCGTGGTGGTCGTCAGCGAGGCCTTCGCGCGCCGGTATCTCCCGGGCCGGGAGCCGGTGGGTGTCCGGCTCCAGTTGGAAAGGGACGCGGCGCCCCGGGAAGTCATTGGCGTCGTCGGGGACGTGCCCATGGAGCGCATCTCGGTGGCACCGTCCGGGGACCTCTACGTCCCGCTGGGCCAGGACATGCGCAAGAGCTTGAACCTGGCGGTGAAGTCCTCGCTGCCAGCGCACCAATTGCTGGCGCTGCTACAGGAGGAGGTCCGCGCGGCGGATCCAAACCTGCGGCTGCTCAACGTCCGCCCGCTGGACCGCGTGGTGGAGGCCGGCTCCGCCCGGGTGCGGGTGCTGGGCGGACTGCTGGCGGCGTTCGCGCTGCTGGGCGCGGTCCTGGCCTCGGTGGGGCTGTATGGATTGCTGGCCTTCTGGGTGACGCAGCGGACGCGGGAGCTGGGCATCCGGAGCGCTCTGGGCGCGACGCCTCGGGGACTGCTCCGGCTGGTCGTGACCCAGGGATTGCGGCTCACCGGCCTGGGCCTCGCCGTGGGGCTGCTGGGCGCGGGGCTGCTGGCCCGCGCGCTCTCCGCGATGCTGTATGGCATCACGCCCCACGACCCGCTCATCTTCGTGGGAGCGCCCGCACTGCTCTTCCTCACCGCGCTGGCGGCCAGCTGGATTCCCGCGGTCGCCGCCACGCGTGTCTCCCCTGCCGAGGCCCTCAAGCAGGACGCCTGAGGGCCCCTGCCCCACCTCAGGACTTGTTGCCCTTGTGGGGGAGGAGGTTCTCCACCATGTCCTTCATGGACTGCTTGAGGAAGCCGCCCGCGTCCGGGTCGCCCTTCACGACGGCGGAGGCGAACATCTTCGCCTGCTCCACGGTGATGTGCGGCGGCAGGGGCGGCACGTCCGGATCCACGTAGGCCTCGAAGACGACGGGCCGGTCCGAACCCAGCGCTTCATCCCATGCGGACGCGAGCCGGTCCGGCCGGTCCACGCGGAGGCCCTTGAGGCCCAGGGACTCGGCGTATTTCGCGTAGGGGAAGTCCGGCAGCTCCTGCGACGCGGCGTACTTCGGGTCGCCGGCCATCGCCCGCTGCTCCCAGGTCACCTGGCCCAGGTCGCGGTTGTTGAGCACCAGGACGATGAGGCGCGGGTCCTTCCACTCCTTCCAGTACTTCGCCACGGTGATGAGCTCCGCGTTGCCATTCATCTGCATGGCGCCGTCGCCCACCACCGCGAGCACCGGGCGGTGCGGGAACGCGAACTTCGCGCCCAGGGCGTACGGCACGCCGCAGCCCATGGTGGCCAGGTTGCCGGACAGGGACGCCATCATCCCCTGGCGCATCTTCAGGTCGCGCGCGAACCAATGGGTGGAGCTGCCGGAGTCCGCTGTGAGGATGACGTCCACGGGCAGCTTCGGGGACAGCTCCCAGAACACGCGCTGCGGGTTGAGGGGGTTCGCGTCGTTCATGGCGCGCGCCTCCAGCACCTTCCACCAGCGCGCCACGCCCTTCTCCACGCCCTCGCGCCAGCTCCGGTCCTCCTTGCGCTTCAGCTGGGGCAGCAGCGCGCGCAGCGTCTCCTTCGCGTCGCCGACGAGCCCCACCTCCATGGGGTAGCGGATGGAGAGCATCCGGCCATCCAGGTCGACTTGAACGCCGCGCGCCTGGCCCTCCGGCGGAAGGAACTCCGAGTAGGGGAAGCTCGTCCCCACCATCAGCAGCGTGTCGCAGTCCTGCATCAGGTCCCAGCTGGGCTTCGTGCCCAGCAGGCCGATGGAGCCCGTCACGAAGGGCAGCGCGTCCGGCAGCACCGCCTTGCCCAGCAGCGCCTTGGCCACGCCCGCGCCCAGCCGGTCCGCGACCTCCAGCACCTCGACCTCCGCGTTCATGGCGCCCGCGCCCACCAGCATCGCCACCTTCTTGCCGGCGTTGAGGACGTCCGCGGCGCGGCGCAGGTCCGCGTCCTGGGGAATCACTCGAGGGGATGCGTAACCCACGCTGGAGTGCACGGTGCCGTGCTTGCGCGCGGGCGGCTCATAGAGCAGCTCCTGCAAGTCGTTGGGCAACACCAGACACGTCACGGTGCGCTCGCACCGGGCGATGCGCACAGCGCGGTCCAGCGCGTGGCGGATGGCGGAGGGCGCGGTCACCATGGTGACGTACTCGCTGGCCACGTCCTTGAAGAGAGAGGTGAGGTCCACCTCCTGCTGGTAGTGCCCGCCCAGGGCCGTGCGCGCCTGCTGGCCGACGATGGCCACCACGGGCTGGTGGTCCAGCTTCGCGTCGTAGAGGCCGTTGAGCAGGTGGACGGCCCCCGGGCCGGAGGTGGCCATGCACACGCCCACCTCGCCAGTGAACTTCGCGTGCGCGCAGGCGGCGAAGGCGGCCATCTCCTCGTGGCGGACCTGCACGAACTGCATCTCCGAGCTGCGCCTCAGCGCGCCCATCACGCCGTTGATGCCATCGCCCGGGTAGCCGTAGACGCGGCGCACGCCCCACTGGATGAGGCGATAGACGAGGTAGTCGCTGACGGTGGCGCTCATGCGCGAGGCTCCTGGGCAGGGGGAGGTTCCTCGCGCATCAAGCTAGTGACCGCGGTGGGCCCTGGAGCCCGGGGGCATCCGGGTGCCCGTTCCGCCCTCCTGTGAGCGGACCTGCGTGCGGGCGGCTACTGCCGCTCGGGGCCTTCCGGTTCGTGCCGGTGCCGCCGGCCCTTGTCGTGGGCGAGCTCCGGGCGCTTCTCCGCCAGCCAGGCGATGGCGTGGGCGGAGCTGGGGATGGTGAGCATCAGGAACGCGGCGACGAGCAGCCCTCGCAGGAGCAGCCAGCCGTCCGCCGTCGCCAGCGTGGCGCCGATAATGACCAGCGCTCCGCCGAAGGGCACCGCGCCCGCCGCGTGCACGCGCGTGAGCACCGAGGGCAGCCGGTACATGCCGATGATGGCGGCGGTGATGAAGCACAGGCCCAGCGCCACCAGGCCGTCGGCCACCCACTGCACCATGGCGGACATCATCGACTGTCCTCCTCGTCGTGGAAGGTGCGGCCGTGGTGCAGGAAGCGGGCGCCGGCCACGGTCTGCACGTAGGAGAGCAGGGCCAGCACCAGGGCCGCGTCCAGGTAGCCGGCCTCGCCGCGTGTCGCGCCGTACAGCGCCAGCACCGCGCAGATGACCAGGCCCAGGGTGTCCACGGACATGAGCATGTCCGCCGAGGACCGCTGGCGTGAGGCCAGCAACACCAGCGCGCCCAGCAGGCCCACCATCCACACGATGGCCAGGGTGAAGAAGGTCTCGTGCATCGCAGGCCGCCTCCCTACGGAAACACCGCGCGCTGGTAGCGCTGGTAGAAGTGGTCCTGCTGCCGGATCAACCGGTCCGGATCCGACGCGTCCAGCGCGTGCATGCGCATCACGCGCTTCTTCCAGTCCAACTCCAGCAGCACCGTGCCCGGGGACAGGGACATGACCCACGAGGACACCTGCACGCCGCGCGCGGTGCGCTCGCCCATGGGGACCTCCACCACGCCCGCGTGATTCGCGCGGTCCGCGGGGCCGAAGATGACCATGAGCACCTGGAAGCAGCTCCGCGTCACCAGCACGGCCAGGGCCCAGCCGAAGCGGGGCAGGTGCAGCGTGCGGCGCCAGTGCTCGCGAGCGCTCAGGACCGGCGGCAGGCCGGCCAGGGGGAACAGGCGCATCACGCCCAGGGCCAGCACCGCGCCCAGCGTGAGGTCCACCGGGTGGAAGCTGCCCACCATCAGCGCGTACAGCAACGCCAGGGACAGCATGTGCAAGAGGGTGCGCGGCTTCATGGCAGCGTCCCCAGGCCCTGGATGGCGTCGCGTCCGGCGCGCAAGAGCGGCTCCGGCCAGAGGCCCGTGGCGATGAGCGCGAGGGACAGCGCGTACACCACCGCGCCCGTGCCTCGGTGCAGGGCCGCGCCCTCCTTGAGCCAGCGCTCGCGCTGGTAGGCGCGGAAGAGGGCCAGGAGCGACAGGGCGCTCGCCAGCACCACCAGCCCCGCGAGCCAGGCATGCCCCTGCTCCAGTGCCGCTCGCAGCAGCCAGGCCTTGGACCAGAAGCCCGCGGTGGGCGGCACTCCCGCCGTGCTGAAGGCCGCCACCGAGTAGGCCCTGCGCGCCCGCTCGCCGCCCCGGTCCTGCGCCAGGAACAGCGCCGTCTTGTCCACGGAGCCCGCGAGCGCCAGCGCCACCGCCGCGCACAGGCCCTCGCGGCCATCCAGGCTCAGCGCGGCGATGATGAGCCCTGCTTGCGTGATGGACGCGTACGCGAGCACCTCGCGCGTGTCCCGCCGGGAGAGCGCCAGCACGGAGCCGTAGAGGATGCTCGTCGCGCCCAGGACTTCCAGCAGCGGCCGGGCCTGCGCCAGCACCTGCGGCATCACGTCCACGCCGAAGCGCAGCAGCCCATAGCTGCCGATGTTCGCCAGCGCTCCCGCGAGCAGCGCCGCCACTGTGGGGCCCGCGTCCCGGTACACCGCGGGTGCCCAGAAGTGGAACGGGAAGAAGCCCAGCTTCACCCCGAACGCGCACAGCAGCAGCGTGCCCGGCACCAGCAGCGCGAACGGCGGCCCGGCCTGTCCCCACGCGATGATGGACAGCATGTCCAGCGTGCCGGTGGTCAGGTACAGCATCACCACCGCCGTGAGGAACAGCGTGGACCCCATCAGGTTCACCACCACGAAGGTGAACGCGGCGCGCAGGTTGCGGGGCTTCTCGCCATACGACGCCAGCCCGAACGCGGCCGTCATCGCCAGCTCGAAGAAGACGTAGAAGTTGAACGCGTCCGACGTGAAGAACACCCCTGTGAGCCCCGCGCCCATGAAGACCACCAGCGCGGGGAAGCTGCGCGACGTGATGCCTCCCGCCACGTGCTCGTACACGAGCGTTCCCAGCAGCACCGCGGTGGACACCAGCGCGAACACGATGGAGAGCTGATCCGCTCGAAGGCGGATGCCCACGCCCACGGGCCAGTCTCCCGTGACGAACTGGGGCGCCTGCGCGCTCCAGGCCTGGGGCAACAGCCACACCGTGCACACGAGCGTGCCCGCGAGCCCCGCGATGGCCAGCCACGCCACCCACGCGCGGCGCCCGTCCAGGAACGCCAGCACCACGCCCAGCACCCACGGCAGGAGCAACGGACCCCAGAGCGGCATCAGGGGTCCTCCTCCCTCTCCACGGCGTGCACGCGCTTGAGCTCCGCTTCCACCAACCGGTCCGTGCGCAACGAGCCGTGCGCCCGCTGCGTGCGGTGCACCAGCGTGAGCAGCAGCGCGGACACCGCGAAGCCGATGACGATGGCCGTGAGCGCCAGCGACTGGAGCACTGGGTCCGTCACCGGCCAGCCCTGCTGCACGCTCAACGCCTCGCCGCGCTCCGGGAAGGAGCCCGCGAGGATGAGCAGGACGCTGGAGTTGGTGATGAGCACCGTGCCGCACGCCACGCGCACCAGCTCGCGCTCCAGCACCATGCGCACGCCGCACGCGAACAGCAGGCCCACCACCAGGGACGCGATGAGAATCATGGTCCGGGCTCTTCCTCTGCTCCCGTGCGCAGGGCGAAGCGGTCGATGACGGTGACCACCAGCCCGAAGACGATGAGCATCAGTCCTCCCTCGAAGATGAGCGCGGTGTGCAGGTGGAGGCCTCCCATGCCCAGCTCCGGCTGGTCCGGGCGGGGGAAGAGGCTCATGGGCGTGTAGCCCGCGAGCACGGGCAGGAACGCGGTGCCCACCACGAGCAGCAGCCCCACGCCCGCCAGCGGCGCCGCGTACCGCACCGCCACGTAGCGCCGGGCCTGGTCTCGACCCGCCACCACGTACTGGAGCAGCACCGCAAGGCCTGCGAGCGCCCCTGCCGGGAAGCCTCCGCCTACCGATGCGCCGCCCTTCAGCCAGAACGAGAGCGCGATGATCAACGACGGCCACAGCAGGAGGCGCGACAGGGGTGGGACGAAGGAGATCATGGCCTCTTCCCCTTCAGGGTCAGGAGACTGGTGACGCCGAGCAGCGCCGCCACCACGACGGTCATCTCCCCCACCGTGTCCAGGCCTCGGAAGTCCGTGAGCACCGCGGCGACGACGTTGGGCGAGTGCGCGGCTTCCGCCAGCTGCACCGTGCGCGCGCCCACGCGGTCCGCATGGAGATGGGACAGGGCGCTCCAGCTCAGGAGGAAGGCGCTCGCGCCCGCGACTCCCGCGGCCAGACGGTCGCGTCCGCGTGGGTTCTGGGCCTCGTGCTGGGCGCGCGCGAGGCGTCCGCGGGGCAGCAGGGCCAGCAGGCCCGCGAAGAGCAGCGTGAAGGTGGTCTCCACCAGCACGGAGGTGAGGGCCACGTCGGGCGCGGCGGCGAAGGCGAACACCATGGCGAGGCTGAAGCCCACGCAGGAGATGAGCAGCACCAGCCGCAGGTGGCCCTTCGCGCGCAGCGTGGCCAGCGCGGCGGCGGACGCGAAGGCGAGCGCCATCACCAGCGTGATGTCCGCCCACCCCACCGAGCCCACCTTGAAGCGGTCGCGCAGCGGCGTCACGCCCAGCACCGCGAGGCCCAGCAGGCCCGCGGGCACCAGCACGGACGCCACGCGATCGCGCAGGTCGCGCACCTCCTTCTCGTGCAGCCACGTGGACAGCCGGTCCAACTGGTGCAGCAGCAGGCGGTAGCCGCGTTCAGCACCTACTCGGGACGCGCCTTCCAGCACGCGGGAGAGCGCGGGCGTCCACGCGCGGCGCGTGGCGAACAGCGCCGCGCCCAGGACCCAGGCCCCCACGGCGAGCAGGTTCTCCGCTCGCGCATCCAGGTGGTACGCGAGCTCCAGCGTGGAGGGCTCGCCGCGCATCGCCTCCGCGGAGGCTCGGGAGGGTGCGACGAGGAGGCTCGGGAGCACGCCGCCCAGCAGGATGGCGGCGGCGAGCACGACCACGGGGGCCACGAGCAGCGGCGGTGCGGCGGGCGCGTCCTGGCGCGGTCCACCGAAGAGGCCCCACCACAGGCGCAGCGTGTACGCGAGCGTCATGCCCGCGCCCACGAGCCCGGCGGCCATGAACGCGGGGCCCTCCTTCGCGAGCGCGTGGAAGAAGACCTCGTCCTTGAAGAAGCCCACGGTGAGGGGCAGCGCGGCGAGCCCCGCCGCAGCGACGGCGCTGGCACCCGCGAGCACGGGCAGCGAGTGGCGCAGGCCTCCGACCTCGGACAGATTTTTCTTCCCGGTGACCTGGGTGATGGCGCCCGCGGTGAGGAAGAGGGCGGCCTTGCACGGCGCGTGGGCCGCCACGTAGAGCGGCGCGCCTTCGGAGCCCAGCGCCACCAGCACCAGGGCGTAGCCGTACTGCGCGATGGTGGAGTACGCGAGCACGCGCTTGAACGGATCCGCCACCAGGGCCATGAGGCTGCCCATGCCCAGAGACAGGAAGCCGATGGCGAGCAGGCCGTGGCGCACGTCCGTGGCGGGGGCGAACAGGGGATAGAGGCGCTGGAGGAGGAAGACGCCCGCGGCGACCATCGCGGCCGAGTGCAGGTACGAGGACACGGGCGTGGGCGCGGCCATGGCGCGAGGCAGCCAGAAGTGGAACGGCACCTGCGCGCTCTTGCCCAGCGCGCCCACGGCCAGGCACACGAGCGCGCCGGTGGACGCGGGGTTCTGCGCCGCGCGTTCGAAGACGAGCGGCAGGGAGAAGGTGCCGTACTGGAGGCCCAGCGTCATGGCGCCCGCGAAGAAGACGACGGAGGTGGCGCCGGTGAGCACGAGCGACAGGAGCGCGGCGGCGCGCGACTCGGGGTCCTCGCGGTCGAAGCCGATGAGCAGGTAGGAGATGATGGTGGTGAGGTCCAGCGCCACGAAGAGCAGCAGCAGGTCATCCACGGTGACGAGCAGCACCATGGCGGCCATGAACGCGAGGAGGAGTCCCTGGAAGCGCACCTCGTCGCGCGCGGGACGGCCTTCCTCGTGGAGGTGGTGCGGCATGTACGCGCGCGAGTACAGGACCACGAGCGCGCCGATGCCGAGCGCCATCGCGGCATAGAGGCCGGACAGGCCGTCGCGGGTGAACTCCAGCGACAGGCCCCAGGAGGGGGCCCAGGGGAGCACGAGGCGCGTGGGCGCCTGTGTTGTCCATTCATGGACCAGCGCCCCCATCGCGGCGAGCGCGCCCAGGGCGCCCATCCAGGCCGCGGCGCCCGGACGCCACCGGCCCGCGACATAGGCGAGCGGCGCGCACGCCAGGGCCAGGAGGATGGGCAGGAGGAGGGGCATGGGCGAAGAGGCCCACGTTAGGAGTGGCCCGCCGACGCAGGCACACAACCGTCAGCCCCATATGCGGAGCGTCACCCCCAGGTCACTCGTGGAGCCGGGGCCGTGCGCTGGTGGACAGCCCAGCCTGTTCCGATGGCCCGCTGCTACAGCGAGTCCAGCAGCTCCCGGCACTCGCGCCGCCAGTGGAGCGCGGTGGCGGGCACGGGGTTCACGCGCACGGAGCCGTCCGTGGGCTCTCGCGACAGGAGGCGCACCTCTTCCGGGCGCACGTGCTCCAGCAGGTCCGGCGAGTGCGTGGCCAGCACCACCTGCACCGGCTGGCCTCCCGTGGATTCGCCTCGCGTCATGGCGCGCAGCAGCTCCAGGACTTCGCGCACCAGGCCCGGATGCAGGGCGCGCTCCGGCTCGTCCAGCGTGAGCAACTCCGGCAGCGGGCGCTGATAGGGCAGCACCAGGAACGCGAGCAGCCACAGCACTCCGTCCGACACGTAGTCGGGGCCGAACCAGACGTCCGGACTCCAGCGGTCGCGGAAGCGCAGCCGGAAGGAGCGGTCCTCCAGGTCGCGCGCCACGTCCACCTCCGACAGCGACGGCACGCGCCTGGCCAGCTCCTGGGAGATGACTTCCCGCGTGGACATGGGCAGCGCCGCGAAGACGCTCGCGAGATTGCCGCCCTTGCGCTCCAGCCAGGTCGCCTTCGCGGACGAGCCAGCTCCGCGCAGCGCCTCCATGCTCAGCGACAGCTGCTGTGTGGAGTGCCCCTGGCCGGGCAGCGTGTCCATCACGCTGAATGGATACTCCACGCGCGTGCGGTCGCCGTGCGCGTACGTCCACTCGATGGAGAGCGGACGGGACTCATCCCGCCGCCAGAAGTCCGAGGGCTCGTACGCGAGCTGGTGTTGGAGCCCCTCCAGCACGGCGGTCTTCCCCGCCGCCGAGGGTCCCACCAGGACGGTCAATGGCTCCAAGGCGAGCTGGACGTGAAGCAGGCACCGGTAGTGCTCGAAGCGGACGGAGGCAATCACAGCCGGAAATCTAACGGCCTCCCCCCAGGGGCCGTCCATGGCTCCAAGCGGACCCAGGTTCCAACGTGGGGTGTCCACCACGCCCTCCAGGCGGTCAGGCCCTTCCCCGGCGGGGTCTCCGCCTCGGGTAAACCGGGTCCTCTCTCCGCGCGGCCGTTCCTACTCTCGACGATGAAGGGAGGGGGGATGCGGATGCGCGGACGGCGTCAGGAGGCGGACTTGGCGGTGGCGCCGTGGAACCCTGTGCGCGATGCCGTGCTCCCAGGTGCGCTCGCGGGAACGCTGGGCGCCTTCGCGATGACGGTGCTCGCCTGCGCGTTCGCGGCCGTGCTGCAAGGCGAGCCCTGGAGGCCTGCGCTCCTCGTGGCGGGGCTGTTCTTCCGCGGTGGCACGGCCCAAGGAGCCGGCGCGGTGCTGCTCGGGCTGTTCATCCACTTCGCCGTGGCGGGTGGACTGGCCACGGGCTTCGCGCTCCTGCTGCCACGCCGGGGCACCGCCGTCGCGGCGCTCTGTCTGGGAATGCTCTACAGCCTGGGCCTGTGGGCCGTGATGACCCGGCTGATGATTCCCTTCGCTTCGCCACCCCTCGCGCGCGAAGCTCCCTCCGCGCTGCTGTTCCTCCTGCACATCGCGTTCGGCGCGGCGCTCGGCACGGTGCCTGTACTCCGCGACGTCCTCACCCGCGTGGACCGGCTGCGACGTCAACTCCAGCTCTTGAAGCAAGCGGCCTGAGCGGGATGGGAGTCAGTGCCGCCCATTAGCGTTCGGCGGCATGCAACCCCATTCCATCAAGTCCTCCAGGCGCGCCTGGCTGCTCCTGTCCGTGCTGTTGGTTCTCCTTGCTGCATGCGCGGAGGGCGTGATGACCGCGACTGGCGGCATCCGGAAGTGGGTGGGGCCGGAGGTGCGGGTCCCTGGCGGTGGAAACTTTCGCACGGTCATCTACTACGGCCCCTGGCAGTGCAGCCCCAACCTCATGAACTACTGCCGAGACAAGTGCTCAGGAGAGGGCTACGCCCTTCAAGGCTGCATCTGGCTCGCGGACGTGAAGATGGACTTCGTGGGCGACATTGTGCGGGCCGGCAGCCGGTTTGGCATGACGAACTGCTGTTGCAACTACCCGACGCTGAGCAAGGCCCAGAACGACTCGGCCCGGGCGAAGTGGAAGTCCATTCGCGATGGATTCCGGGAGCGGTGGTCTGAAAAGTTCGGTGAGTGGCCTCGCGAAGCGGACGGGTCGCCATACCAGGCGCACCACCTTCGCGACCTCAAGCATGGTGGCAACCCCACCGACTGGGACAACATCATTCCCTACCCCAAGGACGTTCACGAGACGCTGTTGGGGCTCTACAACCAGTGCTACGCGAGCCAGCCTCCATGGACCACGCCGGGGGGAAGCTACCCCTACGGAGAGTAGCCAGATGCCGACGATGACCGAACTGCTGGAGGAGGTGTCACGGCACCACTTCCCCAACGCGCCCGCGACGTCCGCACAAATCGAGGCGTTCGAGGCCAGCATGGAGTGGCGGCTGGACCCGGACATGCGCGCGTTCTACCTGCACTGCGACGGCGCGAAGCTGTTCGACCGCGTCGACCCGGACTTCCACTTCCTCCCGCTGGCGATGATTCGCCGCGCACGGACGGTCATGCTCCAGGACGACAGCGACAAGTCCGGGCCCGCGTCCTGGTACGTGGCGTGCGCACTCCAAGACAGCAACTACGTCATCGTGGACGTGGGCCAGCAGTCCGGAGGGCGCTATCCCATCATCGACGGCTACCGGGAGGCGTTCCCCGACCCGTACTACTGCACACAGATCGCCAACTCCTTCTCGGAGTTCCTTGCCGGCGCGCTCCACTCCGAACGACGTTGGTTCTGGCTTCGAGAAGAGGCGTAACGCCCTGACGCTCACGGCTCCCGAGGACCCGCGGGCTCCGGAGGCCTCGCGCTCCTCGGGTCCTCCATCGCTCCTGGCAGGGCCTCCACCGGGAACGGACCTGGGGGAATCGTGGGGCGGAAGCGCGTACGCGTCTCCAGCACGCACACCGCCAGCAGCACCGCCACGAACACCACGGACGTGAGCAGCACCAACCCATTGCTCGCGCGCTGTTCGCGCAGGTGCATGTAGAACAGGGCAATCAGCAGCCCCTTCGCCCCCGCGATGAGCAGCGCCACCGGCAGCGACCATGCGCCGTGCGGCAACTTGTGCAGCCCGTACGTCAGCGCCGTCAGCGCGAGCAGCACCCCTCCCACGACCAGCACTCCGGCCACGCTCAGCTGACGCTCCGGCCTCTCCACCGCGTCCTCGGTCACGGGCCCTCTCCTCATGACAGGTACAGGATGGGATAGACGAACAACCAGATGACATCCACCAGGTGCCAGTACATGCCGCCCAGCTCCACCGGCGTCGCGTACGCCGAGCCGAACGTCCCCGACGCGGACCGCACGCCCAGCACCGTCAGCACGCTCACGCCCACGGTCACGTGCAGCGCGTGGAAGCCCGTCAGCAGGTAGTACAGCGTGAAGAAGAGGCTCGCGCCCACACGCGGCACCTCCGTGAACCGGTACGCGTCCCCAGGCAGCCCGCCCTCCCTCACGTGATGCGCGTACTCCACGCCCTTCACTCCCAGGAACACGACGCCCAGGAGCGCCGCAGCCAGCAGCAACGCGCCGCCCAACCCCGGCCTGTCCTCCCGCACCGCGTGCACCGCGAGCGCCACCACGATGCTGCTCGTCACCAGCAGGAACGTGTTCAGCGTGCCCAACCCCACGTCCATCGTGAGCTGCGCCGCTCGGAACACCTCCGGGTACACCGAGCGATACACGCCATAGGCCGTGAACAACCCCGCGAACAGCAACACCTCCGTCGCGATGAAGACCCACATGCCCAGATACGCCGCCTGCCGGCGCGCACCCTCGGAGCCCCAGTGCTCCGTCACGGCCTCAGGCGGCATGCGACACCTCCTCGCTCGCGTACTCGTGCGGACCGGTGGGGTACTCGGGCGGTGTGGAGAAGTTGTGCGTGGGTGGCGGGGACGCGGACCGCCACTCGAAGCCGTCGCTGCCCCAGGGGTTGGCTCCCGCGACCGCGCCATGCCTCAGGCTCCACGCCAGATACCCCGCGATGGCCAGGAACCCGAACGCCAGCAGTGACGCTCCCGCCGTGGACGCCACGTGCAGTGACTGGAAGTGCGGCGGATAGTCCGCGTACCTCCGAGGCATCCCCAGGTTCCCCAGCAGGAACTGCGGCACGAACGTGGCGATGAAGCCGAAGATGATCAACACCGCCGCGCCGTTGGCCAGCTTCGCGGGGAAGCAGCGCCCGGACATCTTCGGGAACCAGTAGTGCAGCGCCGCCAGGAACGCCATCACCGTCGCCCCCACCATGATGAAGTGGAAGTGCGCCACCACCGAGTACGTGTCGTGCCAGTGCAGGTTCAGCGATGTGGTCGCGTACGCCACGCCAATCATTCCTCCGAAGAAGAGGAAGAACATGAACCCCAGCGTGTAGATGAGCGGCGACTCGATGGCGATGGAGCCCCGGTAGAGCGTGCCCAGCCAGGAGAAGATTTTTATCGCCGTGAAGATGGCCACCAGCATCGACATCGCGCCGAACGCGCCGGACCCGAACGTGGACTGGCCGGACGCGAACATGTGGTGGCCCCAGGTGAAGAACCCCACGAACGCGATGCCTAGCGTGGAATACACAATCATCCGGTAGCTGAAGGCGTTCTTGCGGCTGAAGGCACACACCGCCTCGCTGATGACGCCCATCGACGGCAGCACCATGATGTAGACGGCCGGGTGGCTGTAGAACCAGAACAGGTGCTGGAAGAGGAGTGGGTCGCCTCCTCGCGCGGGATCGAAGATGCCCGCGCCCACCACCCGCTCCAGCGCCACCAGCAGCAGCACCATGCCCAGCACCGGCGTCGCCAGCACCTGGATGATGGATGTTCCGTAGATGGCCCAGACGAACAGCGGCAGCTTCATCCACGTCAGGCCCGGCGCGCGCAGCGTGTGCACCGTGGCGATGAAGTTGAGCCCGGTGAGGATGGTGGAGAACCCGATGATGAACACGCCCACCAGCACCGGCAGCACCGCCGTGCCCGTGGTCGTGCTGTAGGGTGTGTAGAAGGTCCAGCCCGTGTCCGCGCCGCCCTCGAACATGCCCCACAGCGCGACGCTGGCTCCCAGCACGTAGAGGTACACGGACGCCAGGTTGAGCCGGGGAAAGGCCACGTCCCTGGCCCCAATCATCAGCGGCACCAGGAAGTTGCCGAAGGCGGATGGGATGGCCGGAATCATGAACAGCCACACCATGGTGACGCCATGGAGCGTGAACATCCGGTTGTACGCCAGGTGCCCCATGATGGTGCGGCCGGGCGTGAGCAACTCGATGCGCAGCGCCAGCGCGAACAGTCCGCCCACGAGGAAGAAGAAGAGCGTCAGCCCCAGGAACATCACCCCGATGCGCTTGTGGTCGTGCGTCGTGAGCCACGACCACACGGTGCGTCCGTCCGTCAGGTAGGACTCAGCGGCCGGTGGGGACATAGACGGGCTCCTCGGCCGCGGTGACTCCCGGGCGCAGGGGACGCAGGGACTTGATGAACTCCACGAGCGCTCCGGAGTCCTCCGCGCTCAGCCGGCCGTGGTAGCCCGGCATCACGGGCGCGTAGCCAGCCACCACCTTCGCCAGCGGATCCATCATGGACTCGGTGAGGTACGCCTCGTCCGCGAGCACCGCGCCGCCGCCCTCCAGCGGCTCCTGCCTGCCGTACAGCCCCAGCCACGTGGGACCGATGTGCGGCGCGCCCGTCACCGTGTGGCATTGCAGGCAGCCCTGCGCGGCGGCGATGCGCTCGCCTCGAACGGCCATGGGCTCGGCGGTGTTGGCGCCGGGCAGCGCGGCCACGGGGAGGTTGCGGCGCTGCGCGTCCTTCCACGCCTCGAAGTCCTCGGGTGGCAGCACCACCACCTCGCCGCGCATCTGCGAGTGGTCCAGCCCGCAGTACTCCGCGCACAGCACCTGGTGCCGGCCGGGCTTCGGGGCTTCGAACCAGAGGTCGGTGTAGCGGCCGGGTATCGCGTCCCGCTTCATGCGGAAGTCCGGCACGTAGAAGGAATGGATGACGTCCCGCGAGGTGAGCAGCAGCCGCACGGGCCGGCCCGCGGGCACCACCAGCGTGTCGATGGCGCTGGGGCCTCCGGGATAGGTGAACTTCCACATCCACTGCTTGCCGGTGACGTACACGTCCAGCGCGTCCTGGGGCGGGCTCATCACCCAGACGAACTGTTTGAAGCCCAGGACGAACCAGAGCAGGAACAGCGACAGCGGCACGCCGATGAACAGCGCCTCCAGCCACGTGGGCGCCACCACTCGAGGCGTGGGGTCCGACGCCGTTCGCCGGCGGTAGCGCACGAGGAAGACGAGGCCGACGGCGCCAATGCCCATCCCCACCGCCATCGTGGTGAGCAGCAGGATGTAATGCAGGTGGTCCACCTTCACGGCGAAGGTGGAGCCCTGCTCTGGGAGGAAGAAGAGGCGGCGCAGCAGCTCGTTCATCGCGCACCCCCTTCACCTTCGGAGAGCATCTGCCGCATGGCCGCGTCGATGGGCTGGTGGATGACGCCCGCGTCCACGTCCACCCAGCCGTAGCCGTCCAGCCGCTCGCGCTGCCGTGCCTTCAGCGCATCCGCGCGCCGGTCCAGCGAGAAGGGGGCCTGGTCGAGCATGCCCACCTGCAGGGTGCTCGGAGGCATGGGGAGAGGACGCTCGGATCCGGGACGCCAGAGGATCCACAAGGCCCACGCCGCGACGCTGGCAGCCGCGAGCAGCGCCAGCGCCACGGCCCCGACGCGCAGCAACCACGCGGTGGGCAACCGCTCCAGTTCCGGAGGGGGTGGACGGGCTTCGCTCATGGCGGACGAACCTGGAGCGAGTGGACGAGATACGGATCCGCCACGGGCACGGGATAGGCGCCACGCGAGAGCCAGAGTGCCGCCGCCACGGACAGCCCGCCCACGCCCAGCCACGCGGTGAGCGCCGTCCAGGGAACGAAGACGCGCTCCGGCGAGAGCGAAGGGAACAGCAGCCACGCCACGTCCACGGCGTGCATCGCGAGCAGCCACAACGCCACGGCCCCCAGCACTCGCGGACGCGACTTGAGCTCGCGCGACAGGAGCAGGGCGAAGGGGATGACGAAGTGGCCCAGCACCAGCACGAGCGACAGCACGCCCCAGCCGTCCTCCAGGCGAACGCGGTACCAGCTCACCTCCTCAGGCAGGGCGGCGACCCACATGAGCATGAACTGCGAATAGGCGATGTAGGCCCAGAAGCAGACGAAGGCGAACATCAGCGTGCCCAGCCGGTGGTAGTGGCCCGGGGACATCAAGCTGCCGAAGTGCTGTGTGCCGCGAGTGGCCGCGCCCGCGATGATCATCAAGGCCAGCGCGCCCACGAACGCGCCGGAGAAGACGTGGACGGCATAGACGGTGGACTGCCACGTCGCCTCCAGCGACATCATCCAGTCCAACGTCATGAAGGAGAACGTGAGGCCCAGCGCGGGCAGCGAGCCTCCGCTCAGCCGCCGTTGCCACAGCGTCCAGCGCACATCGCCCGTCGCGTCCTGGCGCACGGACCAGCGGTACAGCAGGTGGCCCACCAGTCCCCAGGTGACGAAGTACAGCGCGGCGCGCACCAGGAAAAAGGGCACGTTGTTGTAGAGCCGCCGGTGTTCGAGCACCTGCAGCGTGTGCTCGCCCAGGTCCTCGGATGGCGCGACCCACGGATACAGGTGCCGCATTCCCAGCACGAGGGGCACGAACAGCACGAGGAACAGCGGCGCGGTGGCGGACGTGACCTCCAGCGCGCGACGCAGCACCACGGGCCAGCGCGCTTTCGACGCATGGAAGGCGGCGAGCAGCAACAGCGCGCCCAGGCACAGGCTCAACCAGTAGGTGAAGCCGAAGAGATAGCCCGCCAGTGCCTGACGCACGTCGAGGAATGCGCCGATGGCAGTGGCGGCAAGACCTACGACCCCGAGCGCCGCGCTGATGCCCAGCGCGCGTTGTCCGCCCTCGAAGCGTGGGAGCACGGGAGGTGTCATGGTGCTCCGACCTCCTGGCGCAGCCGTGCCTGCACTTCGGGCGGTGCGACGGTGAGCGGTGCGTGCTGACTGCGGCCCAGGGCTCGCAGGTACGCGACCACGGCCCAGCGCTCATGGGGGGTGAGCTGCGGTCCGTATGCGGGCATCACGCCGAAGCCATGGGAGATGACCGCGAAGTAGAAGCCCGGCGGGTGCGGCAGGTCTCCATTCGTGGAGCGCTCGTTCAGCCGTCCTTCCATCGCGAGGCCTCGTGGCCCCACGAGCGCCACCTGCCGGGCCCGCGCTGTGTCCGCGTCACTCACCTTCACGCGTCCCGCGTCCGGAACACCGGGCCGCCCCGCATCGGCCGTGTCCCTCACGGCGCCCTCCCCGTCCACCCTCTGGGGCAGCGGGAACGCATCCGGTCCCACCCTCGCGGTCACGGCCTGCGTTCCCGTGTACGGGGCTTCGCCCTCCACGACGCCGTAGACCACCTGGCTCGCGTGGTCGTGCGGCACGAACAGCCCGGGCGGCCGACGCTGCGGCATCTTCCTGGCCACGATGGCGTCCCCGTCTCCCGTCAGCCCGTGGCACACCGCGCACCAGGTCTCATAGGCCGTGCGCCCCTCCTCCAGCAGCTGCCGGGTCAACGGCACTGGCACTGCTTGAAGCCAGGTCCCTTCCGCCGTGAGCCCCTGCGTGTCCCCACGCGTGCGCCACTCCTGCGCCACCGTCCCCGGCACCAGGGGGCGCATGGCTCGGCCGTCGTCGAAGAACTCGCTTGCCCCGAACGCCTTCGCTCGCGGCTGTGACGCCATCGGATCCGTGTCGTCGCACGCGGCCAATCCGCCTAGCAGCGCCATGAGCGTCCAGCGCTTCATCGCGCTCCCTCCGCCACCACCGACACCTGCCGCGCTCCCAGCTCACGCAGCGCCGCCTCCACCTTCGGTGCGTCCTCGCCGTCCACCGCCACGCTCGCCCAGAAGCCGTCCACGGACGCGCTGCGGAAGGACTCCACGTCGAACACCGGGTGCGTCACGTGCGGGAAGCCGAAGAGCAACATCAGCGCGCCAAACACCGTCAGCGCCGCGCTCAGCACCGCCAGCTCGAACGCGATGGGTAGGTTCGTGGGCACGCTGTGCAGCGGCCGGCCTCCCACGTTCAATGGATAGTCCACCGCGTTCGTGAACCACTGCGTGACGTACGCGAACGCCGCCCCTCCCAACCCCGCCCCCAGGGTCAGCATCGGCAACCACGAGCGCTTCAACCCCAGCGCTTCGAACGTCTCCTCCACCGGGAACGGCGTGTGCGCGTCCAGATGTTCGAAGCCCCTCGCCCGCAGGTCCTTCAGCGCGGCCACCAGGGCTTCGCTGGACGCGAACTCTCCCAGCACCCAGTGTCGGCTCATGGCGCACCGCCTGGCCGTGTGCCCTGCTCACGCCGGAACTGGAGCGACGCGTCCACCTCGCGCTGGAGCTCCTTCATCTCGCTCACCGACACGGGCGGCACGAACTTCAGGAACATCAGGAACGCCGTGCCGAAGAACGCCACCGTGCCGCCCAGCAGGCTCCAGTCCACCCACGTGGGCCGGTACGCCGCCCAGGACGACGGCAGGAAATCCATGCTCAACGACGCCACCACGATGAGGAAGCGCTCGGTCCACATCCCCACGTTGATGAGCAGCGCCGCCACCCACAGCACCACCACGTTCGTGCGCAGCCGGGAGAACCAGAACAACTGCGGCACCAGCACGTTGCAGAAGATCTGCATCCAGAAGAGCGGCGCGTACGGTCCGAAGAACTCCGCCTCCGTGGCGTGCATCTCGAACGGGTTGCCACTGAACCAGGCGAAGAAGTGCTCCTGGATGTAGCCGTAGGCCACCATCCACCCCGTGGCCATCAGCACCTTCGCCATGTTGTCCAGGTGCAGCGGCGTCACCACGTGCTCGATGCCCAACGCCTTGCGCGCCGGAATCAACAGCGTGAGCACCAGCGCGAAGCCGCTGAACACCGCTCCCGCGACGAAGTACGGCGGGAACACCGTCGTGTGCCAGCCCGGCAACTGAGACACCGCGAAGTCGAAGGACACGATGGTGTGCACGCTCACCACCAGCGGCGTGGCCAGCCCCGCCAGCAGCAGGTAGCCAGTGCGCCACTGCCGCCAGTGCCTCGCCGAGCCCCTCCACCCCAGGCTCGCAAGCCCGTACCAGAAGCGCGCGCGGGGCGTCTTCGCCGTATCGCGCGCCGTGGCCAGGTCTGGAATCAGCCCCACGAACCAGAACAGCAGCGACACCGTGAGGTACGTGCCCACCGCCGCGATGTCCCACGTCAGCGGCGAGCGGAACTGAGGCCATGCGCGCAGGCTGCTCGGATAGGGCACCAGCCAGTAGAACTTCCACGGCCGCCCCAGGTGCAGCAGCGGGAAGAGCCCCGCGCACGTCACCGCGAAGAGCGTCATCGCCTCCGCGAAGCGGTTGATGGACCCTCGCCACTTCTCCTGGAACAGCAGCAGGATGGCGCTGATCAACGTCCCCGCGTGACCGATGCCGATCCACCACACGAAGTTCGTGATGCCGAACGCCCACGCCACCGGGATGTTGTTGCCCCACATCCCCACGCCCACGAAGAGCGTGACGCCCACCGCCACCGCCAGCACCGCGGTCCCGGCCAGCCCCAGTCCCATCAGCGCCCACCAGGTCCGGCCCGCGGGGCGGTGGACGAAGGCCAGCAACGACTCGCTGTAGGCGCGGTCGGAGTGGCGCCCCTCCAGGATGGGGTGCTCGGTGAGCGGGTCTCCGGGCGCGGGCACCTGCGGGTCGGCCGTGCTCATGCGCCTCCCTTCGGCGCCGGGTTCTTCAGGCGCACCAGGTGCACCGTGCGCGGCCGGGTGCCCAACGTGTTGAGCAGCTTGTAGTGCCTCGGGTCTTCGTGCTCGCGGCGCACGCGTGACTCCGGTGCGCGCAGGTCCCCGAAGGTGATGGCCTCCGTGGGACAGGACTGCTGGCACGCGGTGCGGACCTCGCCTTCACGCACGTCACGGTGCGCCGCACGAGCGACGGTCCGCGCCCGTTCGATGCGCTGCACGCAGTACGTGCACTTCTCCATCACCCCGCGCGAGCGCACCGTCACGTCCGGGTTCTGGCGCAGGCGCGTGAGGGGCTCGCGCTGCTGGTACTCCAGATAATTGAAGCGGCGGACCTTGTAGGGGCAGTTGTTGGAGCAGTACCGCGTGCCGATGCAGCGGTTGTAGACCATCTGGTTGAGGCCCTCGTCCGAGTGGACGGTGGCGTTCACCGGGCACACGTATTCGCAGGGCGCGGCCTCGCAGTGCACGCACGCCACGGGCTGGGTGATGAAGCCCGGGTCGTCCGGGTCGCCCAGGAAGTACCGGTCGATGCGCAGCCAGTGCATCTCCCGGCTCTTGAGCACGCCTTCGCGCCCCACCACCGGCACGTTGTTCTCCGCCTGGCAGGCCACCATGCACGCACTGCACCCCGTGCACCGGTGCAGGTCGATGGCCATGGCCCACTGGTGGCCGCCGCTCGCGAGCGCCGTGGGCCCCGGCGGATAGAGCCGCTCGCCGTCTTCCTGGAGTGAGTGGAGCGCCTGGGGCTTCGCGCGGAAGGACGCCTGCGTGAGCTGGAGCGCCAGCTGGCGTCCCTCCATGCTCCAGTGTTCCTGCGTGAGCGCCAGCGCGTGATAGCGGCCCGTGCGCGTGATGTTCGGAGTGCCGCCGCCCCATGGCAGGTTCCGGAACCGCAGCACGTTCGCGTTGACGCCCACGCCCTGCCCTACGGGCCCGACGCGCTCGCGGCCGTGGCCCAGCGCCAGCGTCACCGTGTCGTCCGGCTGACCGGGCAGCACCAGCACGGGCACCTCCACCGCCCGGCCCTGCACCTCGATGCGCGCCACGTCTCCTTTCTCCAGCGACAGTGCCCGCGCGGTGGCCGGAGAGAGCAACGCCGCGTTGTCCCAGGTGAGCTTCGTCACCGGATCAGGCAGTTCCTGGAGCCACGCGTTGCCGGCGAAGCGGCCGTCGTACAGCCGCGAGTCCAGCACCAGCGACAGCTCCAGGCCCTTGGGGGCTTCCCTCAGGAGGCTCGCGCGGGCGTCTGCTCGGAGGTCTGGCGCATTCCCGAGGAACTGGGAGGGCTCCAATCCCGCGACCTCTCGCGCATCCCGAATCACCGCGGCCTCGTCCAGCACGGCCCGAGCGGGCGGTGCCTGGGTCTCCGGGATGACGCCGTCCGCGAGCCACGTCTCCCAGCGCGCCTCGAAGTCCGGCGGTGAGCCCGAACGTTCACGCCACAGGGATTTGAGCAGTTCGTAAGGGCTCTGCGACTCCAGGCCCGCGAAGACGGACAGGAGCTCCACCTCGGAGACCGCGCCAGGGAACAAGGGCGCGATGAGGGGTTGCAGCACGGACGCGGTGCCGTCGGGTGCGCGGCCGTCGCGCCAGGATTCGAAGGGATGCGTCGCGGGGACGAAGGTGGGGCAGAGCGCCGCCGTCTCGTCCTCGTGGAGGCCGTGGTACAGCCGGAAGGGGACGCGCTCCAGGGATTGCGTGAAGCCTGAGTCCACCACCGCCGTCCAGGCCGGGTTCCACGCCGTGATGATCAGCGTGTCCACCCGCTTATCGACCATCTCCCTTGTGAGCGCGGTCAGTGCCTTCGGGTCTCCGTCCGGGAGCGCCACGGGCTCCAGCAGCCGGGGCGTGTTGCCCAGCGACTCGTCCATCGCGAATGCCAACTCATGCACCAGCGGCGGCTGGCGCGGGCCCACCGTCACCCGGCCCTGTCCCCGGTGCGCGAGCAGGTCTCTCGCCGCGCCGTGCACCCAGGCGCGCTGTGCATCCGTGAGCGCGGTCGGTGGAACGCGCAGGCTCGCGAGCCCCGAGGCCAACGCTGGCGTCACTCCGCGCGTGGGATTCGCCGGAGCATTCCCTCCCAGGCCCGCCCCTACCGCCTCCGCCAGCGCGAGCATCAACGCGACGCCCTGTGACGGACGCATCCGCAGCCGTTCGTCGGCGAAGCCGCCCGTGACGGTCAGCGTGCTCTCCGCCACCCACAGCCGATTCATCGCCTCCGGCTTGCGTGCGTTCACGAAGTCACGCGCCGCACGCAGGTGCCCGGGTTGTGTCGTCGCGAGGAAGTCGTCGTCCACCGCGACCACCACCGCGCGCCCCACGTCGTGCACCACGTCCAGCACCCTGCCGTACGCCAACCGCGTGCCCTCGCGACGCCCGTCCGCCAGGGTCGCGCCACAGGAGATGATCCGCGCGGACGGGAAGCGCTGCTGGATGCGCGCGTACAGCGCCTGCACCAGCGGACTGCTCGTGGGCTCCACCAGGAAGCGCAGCCCCGCGCCCTGGTCGTCGCGTTCGGCCTGCTTCCGCAGCGCATCCCTCACGGTGCCCCACGCGGCCTCAACGCCTTGCAGCCGCGCGGTCTTCGCTCTCGCGGGGTCGTAGAGCCCCAGCAGCGCCGCCTGTTCGAAGATGCCGGCCGCGCCCAGGCTCGCTGGGTGCAGCGGATTGCCTTCCACTTTCGTGGGCCGCCCCTCGTGGCTCTCCACCACCAGCCCCACCGTGCGGCCGTTCCACTCCAGCCCCGTGGCGAAGTGCAGCGGCACACCCGGCGTCAGCCCCTCCGGCGGCGTCGAATACGGGAGGATCTTCTCCGGTGGCTGACGGAAGCATCCGCTGAAGCCCGCCGCCGCCAGTGACGCCGTCGCGAGTTGCAGGAAGGTGCGCCGCGCCACGCCCTCGGGCGGAAGCATCGCGCCGGGAGGATGTTCGCGGGACAGGACCTCATGTCCGGGCCCTCCCGTGTGCCACTCCTCCAGGCTCCGCCACGCGCGCACCGGTTCCGTCCCGTCCGTCACGGGCGTGTCGCGGTCATCCGTTCGTGCGGGGTCGGTCAGAAGTGGCATGTGTTGCAATCCGTGCGAGGGGACACACCGAGCGCGGCCTGCACCGCGCGGCCCGTCTCCCTCGGGTCTCCAGGTGGACGCCATGTGAGGTTCGCGACCTCGGACACGGGGCGCAGCCACGGCGTCGGGTCGCGGTGACAGTCCAGGCACCAGCCCATGGTGAGCGGTGCCACCTGCTCCACCGCCGGCATGGTGTCCACGCGGCCGTGGCAGGTGACGCAGCCCACGCCCTTGTTCACGTGGATTTGATGGCTGAACCAGACGTAGTCCGGCAGCGCGTGCACCCGGTTCCATGGAAGCGCCGTGCCGTCGAAGCCGCTGGCGCGCACCGGCTCCAGGCGGGCGCTCTCGTTCCACACCTGCGCATGGCACCCCAGGCAGCGCTGCGTGGGCGGCACTCCCGCCACCGGCGAGCGCCACGCGCCCTCATGGCAGTAGCCACAGGGGATGCCCTCGTCGCCTACGTGGTGGCGGTGATCGAAAGGAAGTGGCTGCTCGCGAGGCGTGAATGAGCCTCGACCCAGCGGGTTGCGCGCGAGGAGCAGCAGTCCCGCCAGAGCCACTGCGGGCACACCCAGTGCCAGGGCGATAAACGCCCGCAGCACCGAGTCGGTCCCCGGGCGGAACAGCGGAGCCATGGCCCCCCCTTCAACATGGGAGCCTCCGCGGGCCAGGTCGCTGGAGGCGGGCGCGACTGTGGGCGTGGCCTCAAGGCAACCACCAGCCTCCCGCTTGCGTCCCGTCGCGTTTCACACGGCCAGGACGCACGACGTCCGCCAGTCCACAGGGATGCCGCCCACCCGTGCAGCACGTAAGCGCGCGATGCACGTGCTCGCGGGCGGACTCCGCTGCACGATGTCTGCACGCATTGGCGTCCACGAAGGAGCCACGCGCGAGCAGTGCGCGGCAAGCCACTGCACATCACGTCAGCGTGAGCACCGCTCCTGCGCGACGGAGCCACGCGTGAGCAGCGCACGTCACGTCACGGCAGCGTGAGCACCGTTCCTGCGCGAGCGGCCCAAGCGCCTGCGCGCCTCCCTTCGCTCAGCGCCTCGACGCGAAGCCCCAGGCCCCGCGCATCAGGACGGCAGCGTGCGCCCGCGCACGGACGCGGAGGCCGTCATCACCGACGCCGCGCCCACGTACACATCCACCGGAGACAGCGGACCCGAGCCCGGCAGCGCCGCCAGCTCGCGCACCATCGCGTCCTGCCCGTGGCACTCCACTCCATTCCCCATGCAGTCGCGCAGCGCCGCCTGGAACCCCGCGGCGGAGTCCGCCCCGCGCTCATCCAGCAGCACCCCGCGCAGCACGTCCCGCAGCGCGGGCGACACCCCACCCAGCGCCGCGTCCACCCCGGCCGCGTCCTCCGGAACCACCGTGTTCCCGGACACCAGCGCCAACAACACCCGCCCCAGCGCGCGCAAATCCTCCCGCGTCTCCACCGACGAGCCCACCGCGCCCTCGCGCACGGGCAGCTCCACCACGTCCGGCCGAGACGGCGACGTGAAGCGGCGCAGCAGCGGACGCGCGGGCCGCAGCCCGAAGTCCGTCAGCGTCACCTCGCCCCGAGGCCCCACGCGGATGCGATGCGCATGCACATCCCCGTGCACCACGCGCGCGCCATGCGCGGCTTGCAGCGCTCCCGCCACCTCCGCGCCCACGTGACATACGAACGCTTCCGACGGCCGCCCACCCCGCCCCAGCACCCTCCGGCGCGCCGTGGCCAGCGAACAGCCCGGGACGTAGTCCGACACCACCGTCAGCGTGTCGCGCACGTCCACCTGGAAGCCGTGGAGCCTCGCGATGCCCGGATGCCGCAACGGCACCGCTCGCGTCAGCGCCTCCTCCAGCGGACGCCGCGTCTCCGGCGCCAATCCCGACGCCAGGAGGAACGTCTTCACCACCAGCGGGCGCGCATCCACCGCGTCCTGCTCCAGCGGCCACACCAGGGACACCCACTCGCCCAACGGGCCTCTCCCCAGCGGATGCAGGGGGGCGAACGCGGGCAGCCTGGATGCGAACGGAAGCACGGACATGGCAACCTCCAACCCAACACATCCAACCCGTGACGTCAACGCACCGCGTCCTACTTCACGGGTCCTGCATTCCCCGACACCCGGGCACGAAGCCCAGAGTGCCGGGGAAGGCCCGAGGCTAGAAGTAGCCGCCGACCGTGGTGGTGATGCCCAGCGTCACGTCATTGCCCGCGAAGTAGCCCTGGTCCGAGCCCAGGCTGCCCACGTCCTGGCTGATGACCGCGCGCACCTGCGGACCCGCGCCGATGAAGAAGTGCGGCGTGAGGTGGAACAGCACGGGGGCGTTGAAATCCAGGACGAAGTTCACGTCGCTGGCGTTCGGCACGTGGGCGAACTGCACGCCGAAGCCCGCCTTGGGCCACAGCGACACGCGCTCGCCCAGCGGCAGGTGGTAGCCCACGCGGCCCAGCACGCCCAGGCCCACGACGGTGCTGTCACCGAAGCCGAAGGCCACCAGCGCGGACGCGCCCACCGACAGGTTCTGCTGGAGGAAGTAGTCCGCGGACGGCTCCAGCCGGATCAGGAACACTTCGGAGGCGGTGTTGTAGCCCAGGAAGCCGTTGAGGTCCTGGCTGATGACCATCTGGCCCGCCTGGCCGAACGACGACGAGCTGCCCGGGTTCGCGTTCAGGTTCGGCTCTTCCGCCGCCACCGCCTGCGCCGACACCGCGAGGCCCGCCACCAGCGCCAGGCCCGTCCACTTGTTGCTTCCACGCATCGATGTTTCTCCCCTCGTTGGCGCCCCGGCCGACCCTTCCCGGAGCGCATGCGGGGCCCCTTCTAGCCAAAGGACGCCCCAACGCGAGGATGTTTTCGGACCCACCCAACACTTCGTTGACACCACACCATCAGCACCGCGAACGGAAAAATCCTGATCGCGGCGCCCTCGGAGCGGGTGACGTCATCGCGCCCCGCTTCAACGTGCCGCGCGCATCAGGCCGCGCGCGCCCAGCACCGCGCCGCCCACCACGCCGCCCGTGAGCGCCGCCAGTCCCAGCGTCGCGGAGAAGCGAACCCACGCGGGCGTCGGGGGCACGCTGCCACGAGGCCCCACGCCCTCCACCACGGGGGTGAAGAGGTTGCCCTCGGGCCGGTCCAGCGGCATGTCCGTCGTCTGCATCCGCACGCCGAAGCGGGAGAGCACCGCCTTGCCCACGGACGGCGCCAGTCCGTTGAGCCACAGCATCAACCGCCCCTGGAGGAACGCCGGCACCGACGTGCGGCCCGGCCGCTTCGCCAGCCGAACCACCGCGCGGGCCACCAGGTCCACGTCGTACGTGGGCGGCACCGGCACGGGCTTCCACCCCAACATCGTGGGCGCGTGGTCGAACATGGGCGTGGACACGGACGGCACCAGCACGTTGGAGACGTGGATGCCCGTGCCCGCCAGCTCCATCTCCAACGCCTGCGCCCACCCCAGCGTCGCGTGCTTCGCGGCCGCGTACGCGGACAACAACGGCGCGGACCCCGACGCCAACATGGACTGCACGTTGAGCAGGTGGCCGTGGCCCTGCTTGCGGAAGTGCGGCAGCACCGCGCGCGCGAAGCGGAAGTAGCCGAAGCACGACACGTCGAACACGCGCGTGATGTGCTCCCAGGGCAGCTGGTCGAAGTAGCCGTAGGACTGCACCGCCGCCGCGTTCACCAGCAGGTCCACGCGGCCGTAGTGCTCCACGCACTCGCGCACCACGCGCTCCACGTCCTCGGCCACCGTGACGTCGCCGTCACTCACCAGGCACTCACCGCCGCGCTGGAGCACCTCCACGCGCAGCTGCTCCAGGGCCGACTGGCGCCGAGCGGTGACGCACAACCGCACGCCGGCCTCCGCCAGCCGCAGCGCGGACTGCCAGCCCACGCCGCTCGACGCGCCCGTGACGATGGCCACCTGTCCTCTCAAGTCCTCGTGACGAGCCATGCGCTTTCGCCCCTCCTCGCCCTGAGGTGGGCCTTCTGGCCGGGCTTCGCACGAGGCAAGCCCCCGGAATCCTCCGCGCGACGCCCGCTCGCACGGCCGCCCTCCGGACCGGGAACAGGGCGCGCCCCGCCTCCCCATCCCCGAGTGTGCACCCGTCAACAAGGCGCCCCACCCTATGAGCACGCTTGCAGCCACCGCACCGAAAGGGCCCGACCATGATCCGCTGGAGCCGACTCCGTCCCGAGAAGCGCTCGCTCCTCCAGGACATCCTCATGGGCGCCGCGGGCGGCGCGCTGGGCACCTTCGCCATGAACCAGGCGCAGGCGCTCATCGCCAGGCTGAGCGAGTCCAAGCAGCAGGACGACTCCCAGCAGGAGCCCGCCACGGAGGTCGCCGCGCGCAAGGCGGCGGAAGGCGCGGGCGTGAAGCTGGAGGGAGAGCGGAAGAAGCAGGCCGGCAACGTGGTGCACTGGAGCTACGGCACGCTCTGGGGCGCCGTGCACGGTGCGCTGCATGAGCGCGTGCCGCTGGCGGGAAAGCTGTTCGGCGTGGGCTTCGGCCTGGGGCTCTTCCTCATCGGCGACGAGCTGGCGGTGCCGCTGCTGCGCCTCGCTCCGCCGCCCCAGAAGGTCCCGGCGAAGTCGCACCTGAGCGCGCTCGCCGCCCACATCGTCTACGGCACCACGGCGGAGGGCACCTACCGCCTCGTGCGCCGCGCCCTGGCCTGAGCGCGGCCCGTGCGGCTCACGACCAGGAGACGTCGTAGTACGCGTCCACCAGCGACTGGGCATGCCCGCGCACCTGCACGTCGTGCACGCCCGTCACCTCCAGCGCGGACTGGAGGATGCCCTCGTTGTAGGGCACCGGCATCAGCGAGCGCTTCATGATGACCCGGCCCGACGTGGGGCCCGTCCACTCCACGGAGCGCTCGCCGAAGTTCAGCGCCGTGCGGTAGCCGGAGTGCATCAACTCCAGGAGCCGCTTCGGGTCCCCACCCGCCTGCTGCACGAAGTCGCGCGCGAACATGGAGTTGAGGAAGTCCAGCATCGCCTGCGTGCCAATCTGCCGCTGCGCCGCATCATGGCCGCCGACGAGCGGCGAGAGCTGCTCCGCCGCCACGTAGGACAGCCGCAGGAAGCGCGGGAACGGATAGGTCTGCATGGGGATGAAGTCCGCGGTCTCCCCCACCTGATCCAGACAGCGCTTCACCGCGTCCGCTCCGCCCAGAAAGCGCACCGCGTCCAACACGCCCAGGAAGAACAGGCCCCGGCTCGTCTCCTCCGGCTCCGTCGCGGCCAGACGGGCTTCCAGGTCTCGGGCGACGTCCTCGGGTAGGTTCAGCGTGCCATCCGGCATCTGTCGTCCTTTGAGTGAGGGGGAATGGACCAGGCGGGGACCTGACGGGGCGCGAGGATTCCACAGGTCTCGCTCCATCGCGAGTCCTCGATGCGCACGCGCCGCGCCATGCGACACATGTTTCACGACGTGGGAGGTCCTTCCGGGCCTTCCCCGGATGACGGCAGGAAGCGGCGCACCACTTCCATCAGGTCCGACACCGCCACCGGTTTGCGCAGGTAGTCCACCGCGCCTGGGGGATGGAAGGGGCTGCCGGACAGCACGATGATGGGCACGCCTTCCAGCATGCGCTCCTGGGACAACCTTGAGAGGAAGGCCTGTCCGTTCATCACCGGCATCATCAGGTCCAGCAGCACCAGGTCCGGACGAGGATGGGACGCAAGCCAGCTCCAGGCATCCTCGCCATGGATGCACTGCGCGACGCGATAACCCTCCATCTCCAACAGCGTCGCGACCGCGTCCCGAAGGTCTTCCTCGTCCTCGATCAACAGGATGAGAGGGGCACTGTCCGTCATGCAGGTTCTCCACTCGCTCTCCGCCACGTCTCCGGCCATCACGTGGCTGTGGGTCTTCCTGCTCCGCCTGAAGGCCCGCGGGGCCCCAGGGGAGGGTGGAGCAGGAAGAGGCGTTGGCACCGTGGAGTAGTAACGGTTCGAGCCCCCCGGTCTGATTTCGCGCACGTGCATTTCCGTGCCTGCTCGCCTGCTCTCGCGTTCACTGCTGGACGCGAGCCAGGGACCGGCGGCACTGGTCCGCCCCGCCGCGCGTCCCCATCTTGAGCACCAGATTCCACGTGCGCATCCGTAGGAGGGGCGGCCTTGAAGTTCCGCGACCTGATGAAGGGTTGGCCCGTCCTGCGGCAATTCGCCCGAGGAGACAGCCGGGCCCTGGGCGACACGGCGATGTCGGCGCGAAGCCGCTCGCTGGCGCCGCGCACGAAGTCCGCGGACCGGGTGGTGAAGTCCATCTGTCCGTACTGCGCGGTGGGCTGCGGGCAGGAGGTCCACGTGCGCGACGGGCGCATCCTCGACATCGAGGGTGACCCGCATTCCCCCATCTCGCGCGGAAGGCTGTGTCCCAAAGGGGCCGCCACCTTCCAGTTGGTCACGGGAACGCAACGCATCCAGCAGGTCCTCTACCGCCGCCCCGGCGGGACGGAGTGGGAGCCCATCCCGTTGGAAGAGGCGATGGAGAAGGTGGCCGAGCGCGTGAAGCGCACGCGCGACGCGACGTTCGAGGTGACGGACGCGAAGGGGCAGCGGCTGAACCGGACGCTGGGGTTGGCGCACCTGGGTGGAGCGACGCTGGACAACGAGGAGAACTACCTCCTCAAGAAGCTCTTCAGCGCGCTGGGCATCGTGCAGGTGGAGAACCAGGCTCGAATATGACACGCGTCCACGGTGCCCGGTCTGGGCATCACGTTCGGCCGCGGCGGAGCCACGACGTTCCAGCAGGACCTGCAGCACTCGGACTGCATCCTCATCCAGGGGTCCAACATGGCCGAGTGCCATCCGGTGGGCTTCCAGTGGGTGATGGAGGCGAAGGCCCGGGGCGCGAAGGTCATCCACGTGGACCCGCGCTACACGCGCACCAGCGCGGTGGCGGATATCTACGCGCCCATCCGCGTGGGCTCGGACATCGCGTTCCTGGGCGGGCTCATCCACTACGTGCTGGAGCACGAGCGGTACTTCCGTGACTACGTGGTGCAGTACACCAACGCGGCCACGCTCATCCGCGAGGGCTTCCTGGACACGGAGGACCTGGAGGGGCTCTTCAGCGGCTACCAGCCGAAGGACAACCGCTACGACATCGACACCTGGCAGTACCAGGGCGTGTCCGGAGTGGTGCCGGCGGCGGGCCACAAGGAGCTGACGGACGAACCGGGCGCGGGCGCGGGCGGGCATGACCACCGCGTGGACCTCCGCGACGAGCACCGGGACGAAACGCTCCAGCATCCCCGGTGCGTGTTCCAGCTGCTGAAGCGACACTTCGCGCGCTACACGCCGAAGGTGGTGTCACAGGTGTGCGGCGTGGACGAGGCGCTGTTCCTCGAGGTCGCGCGGACGCTCTGTGACAACTCCAACCCGGAGCGCACCAGCGCGTTCTGCTACGCGGTGGGCTGGACGCAGCACACGGTGGGCGTGCAGTACATCCGCACGGCGGCCATCCTCCAGTTGCTGCTGGGCAACATCGGCCGGCCCGGCGGAGGCATCCTCGCCCTGCGAGGGCACGCGTCCATCCAGGGCTCCACGGACATCCCCACGCTCTACAACCTGCTGCCCGGCTACCTGCCCATGCCGCGCGCGAGCGGCACGGACTCACTGGAGCACTACATCCGCAAGAACAAGTCCGGCAGCGGCTGGTGGACGGAGTTCCCCAAGTACGCGGTGTCCCTGCTCAAGGCGTGGTTCGGGGACAAGGCGACGAAGGACAACGACTACCTGTTCGCGCACCTGCCCCGGCTGACTGGCAACCACTCTCACATGCAGACCGTGGCGGACATGGCGGACGGGAAGCTCCAGGGCTACTTCGTCATGGGGGAGAACCCCGCCGTGGGCAGCATGAACGGGGCGCTCCAGCGCAAGGGGCTGCGCAAGCTGGACTGGCTGGTGGTGCGCGACTTCACGCTCATCGAGACCGCGGAGTTCTGGCGCACGGCACCGGAGATCCAATCCGGGCAGGTGCGGCCGGAGGACATCCAGACCGAGGTGTTCTTCTTCCCGGCCGCCGCGCACACGGAGAAGGACGGCACCTTCACCAACACGCAGCGGCTGCTGCAATGGCATCACAAAGCCGTGGAGCCGAAAGGGGACACGCGCAGCGAGCTGCACTTCGCCTACCACCTGGGGCGCAAGCTGCGTGAGCGCTACGCGGGCTCCACGGACCTGAAGGACGCGCCGCTGCTGGATTTGACGTGGGACTACCCCACGCACGGACCGCACGCGGAGCCCTCCGCGGAGGCGGTGATGAAGGAGATCAACGGCTACACGTTGGCGGACGGGAAGCTGGTGGACGGCTTCACGGCGCTGAAGGACGACGGCTCCACTGCGTGCGGCTGTTGGATCTACTCGGGTTGCTTCAAGGACGGCGTGAATCAGACGGCGCGGCGCAAGCCCGGGCAGGAGCAGACGTGGGTGGCGCCCGAGTGGGGCTGGGCGTGGCCGTCCAACCGGCGCATCCTCTACAACCGCGCATCGGCGGACGCGAACGGCAAGCCCTGGAGCGAGCGCAAGCGCTACGTGTGGTGGGACGCGGGCGAGATGAAGTGGACCGGCGAGGACGTGCCGGACTTCATCGTGGACCGGCCGCCGGAGTACCGGCCGCCCGAGGGTGCGACGGGGCTGGCGACCATCGCCGGCAATGATCCGTTCCTCTTGCAGGCGGACGGCAAGGGCTGGCTCTTCGCGCCCAGCGGGATGATGGACGGGCCTCTGCCCACGCACTACGAGCCCATGGAGTCGGTGGTCTCCAACCCGCTCTACGCGCAGCAGTGCAGCCCCACGCGAGAGGAGTGGAAGCGCAAGGACAACCCCTATCACCGGGCCTGGGGCGACCCGCGCTATCCGTACCTGGTCACGACCTACCGGCTCACCGAGCACCACACCGCGGGAGGCATGTCGCGCTGGCTGTCATGGCTGAGCGAATTGCAGCCGGAGATGTTCTGCGAAATCTCCCCGGAGCTGGCGCGCGAGAAGGGGTTGAACAACGGGGATTGGTGCACCATCGCCACGGCGCGAGGGGACCTGGAGTGCCGGGCGCTCGTCACGGAGCGCATCCGTCCGCTGAAGGTGAAGGGACGGCAGGTGCACCAGATTGGTCTGCCGTACCACTGGGGTGTGACGGGGCGCGTGCGCGGTGAAGGGGCCAACGAACTGACGGCGTTCGTCGCGGATCAGAACGTGGACATCCAGGAGTCGAAGGCGTTCACGGCGGACCTGCGAGCAGGGCGGATGCGCTCGGGGGAGAGGGCCGCAGCGGGAGCGGCGCCGCCTCCGCTGCTGTTGCCGGAGGTGCCGCGCGACGTGACGCCGCCTGGGGACACGGACCATTCAGAGACGCAGGAACCCGAGGGGAAGGGATAGGCGCATGGGAGGCCGCAAGGGGTTCTTCACGGACACGACGCTCTGCATCGGCTGCAAGGCGTGCGAGGTCGCGTGCAAGCAGTGGAACCAGCTTCCTGACGACGGCTTCCACTTCACGGGGATGTCCTACGACCAGACGGCGCACCTGGGTGCGTCGACGTGGCGGCACGTGGCGTTCGTGGAGCGGCCGGTGCCGCTGCAGGGGCAGACGTCGGGCGCGGGGGACTTCTCGTGGCTGATGATGTCGGACGTGTGCAAGCACTGCCAGCGCGCGGGGTGTCTGGAGGCATGTCCCACGGGCGCCATCGTGCGCACGGAGTTCGACACGGTCTACGTGCAGCCGGACGTGTGCAACGGCTGCGGCTACTGCGTGTCGGCGTGTCCGTTCGGAGTGATTGATCGGCGCGAGGACGACGGGCGCGCGTGGAAGTGCACGCTCTGTTACGACCGAATCGGTGACGACCAGACGCCCGCGTGCGCGAAGGCGTGTCCCACGGCGTCCATCCAATACGGTGATTTGGACGAGTTGCATGCGCGCGCGGAGTCGCGGGTTCGCGACCTGCATCAGCGTGGCGTGACGGACGCGTACCTGTACGGGAAGGACGCGGAGAACCAACCGGGCACGGGTGGGCTCAACGCGTTCTTCCTGCTGTTGGACAAGCCGGAGGTCTACAACCTGCCGCCCGACCCGGTGGTGCCGACGAAGAAGGCGCTGCGGTCATGGGCGTCGGTGGCGATGGGTGCGGTGGGCATGGTGGCGGTGGCGCTGGGCGCGGTGGCATTCGGGCGGGAGGGGCGCGGATGAGCGACGACACGCTGCTGGACCGGCTGCAACGCAAGGCGGACGGGCGGAACATCGACACGCGCGCGGGCATCCTGGAGGGCGAGGGTGCTCAGCAGCGGGTGAAGGATCCGGAGCCTGTGCGGCATGGGATGGACGTGTTGCCCACGGTGCCGTCACGGTCGGGGCCGGACAGTGCAGCGGCGCCGAGCTACTACGGCATGCCCGTGTTGAAGGAGCCGCTGTGGATCTGGACGGTCCCGGCGTACTTCTACGTGGGTGGAGTGGCGGGTGCCGCGAGCGTGCTCGGGGTGGCGCTGGAGCACATGGGAGGACGGAGGCTGGAGCGGCTGGCGGGGCGCTGTCACGCGGTGGCCACGGCGGGGGACATCGTGAGCGCGGGGCTGTTGATCCACGACCTGGGCCGGCCGTCGCGCTTCCTGAACATGCTGCGCGTGTTCCGTCCCACGTCGCCCATGAGCATGGGTTCGTGGGTGCTGGCGGGCTCGGGCGCGGTGAACACGGCGGCGTTCGTGCTGCGACGGATGCCCGGAGCTCTTGGAGTCATGGGACGCACTGCGGGCATGGTGGGCGCGGTGCTGGGGTTGCCGCTCGCGGGGTACACGGCGGTGCTGGTGAGCAACACTGCGGTGCCCCTGTGGCAACAGGTGGGGCGCACACTGCCACTGTTCTTCATGGCCTCCGCGACTGCGAGCGCTGGGAGTTTGTTGTCGCTGTTCCCGCACACGGACGCGGAGGAGCGCGTGCTGCGCCGCTTCCGTGTCGCGGGGAAGGTGGCGGAAGTGCTCACGCGCGAGGCAGTGGAGCTGGAGGCGCGGCAGGTGGTGGAGGTGGGGAAGCCGCTGCGCACGGGTGTGTCGGGAGCGCTGTGGACGCTGTCCCGGACGTGCTCACTGGCGGGATTGGTGATGGACGTGCTGCCGGGACGAGCGCGGTGGAAGCAGGTGACCGCGGACGTGCTGTCCACAGTGGGCGCGGTGACCGCGCGTTACGCCGTCATCCAGGCGGGCAGGGCCTCCGCGCGGAATCCACAGGCCACGTTCCAGGGACAGCGACAGGGACTGGGTGCCGCGCAGGTAGAGGGGAACACGGAGGCGTCGGACGGAAAGCCACTGAGCTTCCCGTTGCCCGTGCTCGGTCAGCCACAGGCCGGCATGCCCTACGCACGGTTCATGGCAACGTGACGCCGTATCGGACCAAATCCTCCGGCGTGTTCACGTTCGCCAAGGCCCGCAGCTCCGGATCCACCGCTCGCAATGCGTCCACCGGCAAGGTCCGCGTCCGGAACCGCATCAGCAGCCCCCGCAGAGACGGATCCTCCACCAAGGCTTCACCCCAGTGTGACACCAGCTCCGTACGATACGCCGCGAACAACGGCTCCCACCGTCCGTCCCGCTCGATGCACACCGCGTCCACATCCTCGCCTCGCGCGTCCAGCACCACCCGCGCCGCGGCCTCCGTCACGAATGGCATGTCGCACGCCACCGCGAACACCCACCGCGTGCGGGCCGCGCCCAGGGCCGCATGGACCCCTCCCGGCGCTCCCTTGCCCTTCACCGCGTCCGCCACCGTGCGGAGCCCGAAGCGCTCGTACGGCTCCGAAGCATTCGCCACCAGCAACACGTCCTCGAAATGCGACCCGAACGCCCGCAGCCGTTCCAAGGTTGTGAGCCCCTCCACGCTCAGCAGCCCCTTGGCCACGCCCCCCAACCGGGTCCCCTGCCCCCCAGCCAGGATGGCCAGCGTCACGTCGGGAAAGGTCGCGGATCCGTCCATGTCCGCCGACCCTACACACCTCTCATCCTCCGCGAAAACGCTTCACACCCCGGATTTCGCCAACCCCCAGAGGGAGGGAGCAACCGCATCTCCCATGCCCCGTGTGGACAAGGCACGCGCACCCCGTCGTAGAGTCCGCCGCCCCCTCGCTGACTCATGCCGCTGACTCCCCTCCCCGCCGCGCGACTGGCCGCGCTCGATGCCATTGTGCCCGCGGCCCCCGCCCGGCTTCCCTTGATGGAAGCCCATGGCCGGTTCCTCGCCGCTGGCGTCGTCGCGTCACGCGCGCTGCCCGGCTGCGACAACTCCGCCATGGACGGGTGGGCTGTGCGCGCCGAGGAGACCCGGGGCGCCAACCGCGACCGCCCCGCGCGCCTGCGCGTCGTCGACACCGTCTACGCCGGCCACCTCCCGCGCCGCGCCCTCCAACCCGGCGAGGCCGCGCGCGTCTTCACCGGCGCCCCCCTCTCCCCCGGCGCCGACGCCGTCGTCCGCCAGGAGGCCGCGCGCCCCACCGACGACGGCTCCCACGTGGACCTCTTCGTCTCCGTCGCCCCCGGCCATGACCTGCGCCGCGCTGGCGAAGAGGTGATGCCCGGCACGCCGCTGTTCCCCGCCGGCCAGCGCGTGGACGCCACCGTGCTCGGTGTGCTCGCGTCGCTGGGCGAAGCCACCGCGCTCGTGCGCCCCGCGCCGCGCGTCGCCGTCATCGCCACCGGCGACGAGCTCGTTCCCCCCGGCCAGCCCGCGCAACCCCACCAGGTCTTCGAGAGCAACCGCCTCCTCGTGGCCGCCCTCGCCCGTGAGGCCGGCGCGGACGTCACGCACCTCGCCCGCTCGCGCGACGACGAAGCGGAGCTGCACGCCCAGCTGGAGCAGCTCGCGCCCCAGGTCGACGTGCTCATCACCACCGGCGGCGCGTCCGTGGGCGACAAGGACTGCGTGAAGCGCGTCCTCACCCGCATGGGCGCGCGCTTCCTCGTGGACGGCGTCGCGCTCAAGCCCGGCAAGCCCGTGGCCGTGGCCCGTCTGGGCTCCACCGCCGTCGTCGTGCTGCCCGGCAACCCCGGCGCCGCCACCGTCGCGTTCGACCAGTTCGCGCGGCCCCTCCTCTTCAAGCACCAGGGCGTCATCGAACAGCGCCGCGTCACCCGCGCCCGCCTCTCCGAGCCCCGCCACAAGCAGGCCGGCCTCACCTACCTGGTCACCGTCGCGGCGCTCGAAGCGCGCGGGGACAGCGTCGAACCGTGGGCCCGCTTGCGTCCCCAGGGCGCCGGACAAATCCTCCAGAACGTGGCCGCCCGGGGCTGGGCCGTGCTCCCCGCCGGCCGCGCAGACTTCGCCCAGGGCGAGTCCGTGGACGTGCAGCTCTTCGACACACCGGACTTCCACGCCGTGGAGGCCGCATGAAGCCGCCTCCCGCGCTCGCCCTCATCGGCCACTCCGGCGCCGGCAAGACGACGCTCCTGGAGCGCCTGCTGCCGGAGCTGGCCTCGCGCGGCCTGCGCGTCGCGTACGTGAAGCACTCCTCGGATGCGCACCCGCTCCACCGCCCGGGCAGCGACACCGCGCGCCTGGACGCAGCGGGCGCCGCGCTCACCGGCTTCGCCACGCCAGACGGCACGCAGCTCACCACCCGGCAGCCCCTGTCCCCTTCGCTCCTCGCGCGCGACGCGGGCCGCGTGGACCTGGTGCTCGTGGAGGGCTGGAAGGACGGCCCCCTCCCGAAGCTGGAGGTGTGGCGCGAGGGACTGGAATCCCCGCTCGCGGCCTCCCGCCCCGACGTGCTCGCCCTGGTGACGGACGCGCCCACGCTTCCGCCCACCGTGGCCTCGCGCCCGCGCGTGCCAGCCACCGCCACCGCCGTCGCGGACCTCCTCACCGCGTGGCTGCGTGATCAATCCGCGACATCCAAGGTCTCTCGCCCAGAACCGCGCGGCGTCACCCACCGCGCCGTGCGCCGCTTCGACGGAGACACGCTCCGTGCGGCCGAGGATGACCGCGTGGCCGTGGAGGAGCCCCTGGAGATCCGCGTGAATGGCGACCCCGTCGCCACCACCATGCGGACCCCCGGGCATGATCGCGAGCTGGCGGTGGGTTTTCTCTTCGCCGAAGGCATCCTCAACGACCGCGACGACCTGGGCAGCCTGTTCCACTGCGGCCACCCCGGCGAGGAAGGTTACGGCAACGTGCTGGAGGTCGTTCCCGCCGCCGGTGCCGTGCTCGACCTGGAGCGCGTGGAGGCCACCCGCCGCGGCACGCTCACCACCTCCGCCTGCGGCGTGTGCGGCCGCCGCGACGTGGACGACCTGATGGCCACGTGCGCCCCCGTCGCCCCCGGCCCCGTCCTCTCCGCCCACACCGTGGCCCGCGCCACCGAACGCCTGCGCGACATCCAGCACACGTTTGAACACACCGGTGGAGTGCACGCCGCCGCCGCGCTGGATGCCCATGGCGAGCTGCTCGCCTCATATGAGGATGTGGGCCGCCACAACGCCGTGGACAAGGTGGTGGGCGCCCTGGTCCTGGCCGGCGCCGTGCGCACCCCGCTCCGGATGCCCACACCGCCCTTCCCCGCCGCACCCACGGTCCTGGCCGTCAGCGGCCGCGCCAGCTTCGAAATCGTCCAGAAGGCCGCCCGCGCCCGCATCCCCGTCGTGGTCAGCGTGTCCGCCGCCAGCTCCCTGGCCATCGACCTGGCCCTGCGTGCTGGCGTGACGCTCGCCGCGTTCTCAAGGAACGGCCGCTGCAACGTCTACACCAGGACAGAGCGCCTGGAGCCCCACTCTCAACCTCCGGGAATTCCTCATGACTTCCGCCATGACGCATCTCGGTAGGAGCGCAGGCATCCGACTGTCAGACGGGCATCGTACATGCAGTCGGCGGGCGTACCCGACTGCTTTGGGGTCCAGGTGGGATCCAAAGGACCCATTGGACCTCAATGTCCTGGGACGCGAACTCACACCCGACGGCTGGGATGGGTGTCCAAGTTTTCACCTGTTGTCATGTCTTTCTTGCTGAGCAGTGGTTGCGCCGCGACGCACTATTTGGCAGTCTTTGCATTTCCTCCTGGTTAAACTTTTCTAGTCTAGACGGTATCCTCTGCGAGTGCCGAACCTGAGCAGAGGGGGGTGGACACGATGAGCAGTGCGACTGCAAGCGCCGAGGTAAAGGCTTCCGGGGCGACGGAGGCGACGGCCGCGGCCGAGGTCACCGATCCGCCGCGCCTGGCCCCTGGCTTCGCTGCGAAGCTGAACCTCACCGTGGATGTGGCGCTGCTGGTGGCGGTGCTGATGGGCTCCGCCTGGATGCGCGGCGGGCTGACGTTCCCCATGAGCTGGGAGCTGCCCAGCATGGTGCTGACGGCGGTGCTGGTGTGGCTCATCACGGGCACGGCGCTGTGCCTGTACGACTCGCGCTTCGCCGAGCGCAGCAAGATGGACCACGTGGCGCTTGTGTCCGTCACCACGCTGGCGGTGGTGACCATCCAGGCGGTGCTGGAGCTGGCGATGCCCACGGCGTCCCATGTGGGCCTGGCGCCACTGCTCTTCATCTTCTGGCCGGTGGCCCTGCTGCTGCGCCTGGGCGTCTTCCGCCAGGTGGCCTCGCAGGAGGCCCCCACGGAGGAGGTGCTCATCGTGGGCACCGGCGCCATGGGCCGCTACACGGGCGAGGACCTGCTCAAGCGCGGCCGTCACAAGATCCTGGGCTACGTGCGCTTCCCCGCGGACCACGCCTCGGGCGACAGCCTGCCGGCGGACGTGCTGGGGCCCGCGGACGAGCTGGAGCGCCTGCTGCGCACGCTGCCCGTGAGCGAGGTCTACATCGCGGGCAACACGCTCAAGCAGGGCGAGTCCATGCAGGCGGCCATCAAGCTGGCGGAGCGCTTCGGCGTGCCGTTCGCGCTGCCGGCGCACTCGTTCCGCCTGGACCGCGCTCGCCCGGTGGACTCCCGCGCGGTGGCGGACGGCTACCTGCACTTCGCCGCGGTGGCGCCCAAGCCGCACCAGATGGCCATGAAGCGCCTGTTCGACATCGCCGTGTCCGCGGTGGCGCTGTGGGCGCTCTTGCCGCTGTTCGCGGTGGTGGCGGCGGCCATCAAGCTCACCTCGCGCGGCCCCATCTTCTTCAAGCAGCTGCGCACCGGTCAGCACGGCAAGCCGTTCTACATGCTGAAGTTCCGCTCCATGGTGGTGAACGCGGAGGAGCTCAAGGAGCGGCTGGCCGCGCAGAACGAGCAGACCGGCCCCGTCTTCAAGATGAAGAACGACCCGCGCATCACCGGCATCGGTCGTTTCATCCGCAAGTTCTCCATCGACGAGCTGCCCCAGTTCCTCAACGTGCTCCGCGGTGAGATGAGCATCGTGGGCCCGCGCCCGCCGGTGCCCAGCGAGGTGGCGAAGTACGAGACGTGGCAGCGCCGCCGCCTGTCCGTGCGCCCGGGCCTCACCTGCATCTGGCAGGTGTCCGGCCGCAACCAGATCTCCTTCGAGCAGTGGATGTACCTGGACATGCAGTACATCGACCACTGGAGCCTCACCGGCGACCTGCGGCTGCTCCTGCAGACGGTGCCCGTGGTCATCACCGGTCGCGGAGCAAGCTAGCAACCGGGGTGTCATTCCGGGCCCGGCGTTGACGCGCCGGGCCCGTTCGTCTTTCCATGGGGCGGGCCTTCCTCCCCTGGTGTGCAGCAGCCCCGAAGGCCCGCTTCATCCATGACCGTGAACAGTCCGACCTCCCCCTCCGCTGAAGCCGACGACGGCGCCCGTGCGAACGAAGTGCGCGGCGCGGTCCGCAGCACCATGCAGCTCGGAGGCTCGCTGATGGTGACGTACGCCATCGCGCTGGGCATCCGCGCGCTGATGCCGCGCTACCTGGGGCCGGAGGCGTTCGGCTACTTCAACTGGTCGGAGGCGTTCGCCGCCACGTTCTTCGTGGCCACGAACCTGGGCCTGGAGACGTACATCCGGAAGGAAGTCCCCGTCCGGCCAGAGCACGCGAGCGACTTCTTTGGCACCACGATGCTCCTGCGCCTGGCGATGACGCTCGTCCTGATGGTGGCGCTGGCGCTGGTGCTCCACCACACCGGCGAGCCTCCGGAGGTGCAGCACCTGGTGCAGTGGTTCGCGGTGGCCCAGTCGCTCATCGTCATCAACGCGTCCATGGCCGCGCTGCTGCACTCCAAGGGCAAGGTCGCGGGCCTGTCCGTCTCCAACGTCATCACCAAGATTGTGTGGGGCGGCGGCCTGGCGCTGATGGCCGCGTTCGGCGTGGGCCTGCAGTGGCTGGCCGTGCCCATGGTGCTGTCGGAGGCGGTGAAGCTCATCATCAGCTGGAAGCTGGCGAAGGAGCACCTGGGGCTGAAGTTCCGCGTCGACCTGACGGCGACGAAGAAGGTGATGAAGGCGTGCCTGCCGTTCTTCCTCACGGCGGCGGCGCTGGCGTGCAACGGGCGCACGGACATGACGCTGTTGGGCAAGCTCGCGTCGAAGGAGGAGGTGGGCTGGTACGGCGGTGCGTTCAGCATCGCGGGGCTCACGTTCCTCATCTCCCCCATCTTCGGCTGGGTGCTGATGCCCATGATGTCGCGCGCGGCGGCCCGCTCCCCGGAGGAGCTGTCGAACCTGACGCGCCGCTCGCTGGAGGGCGTGCTCGCGTTCACCGTGCCGGTGATGATGGCCATGGTGCTGGGCGCGGACCTGTGGGTGCGCCTGATGTGCGGCCCCGGCTTCGAGCCCGCGGCGCTGCCCCTGCGTGTGCTGTCCCCCATCTTCGTGATGGCCTACGTCACCATGGTCAGCAGCATCTGGCTGACCATGTCCAACAAGGAGTGGTGGGTGACGCTGGCGGCCACCATGGGCGCGGTGGTGAACCCCATCCTCAACCTGATGCTCATCCCGACGCTGTTCCGGCGCATCGGCCCGTCCGGCGGCGCCACCGCCACGGCGCTCTCCATGTTCTTCACGGAGGTCATCGTCACGGTGCTCTTCCTCAGCCGCATGGGAAAGAACTCCTTCGACCGGCGCTCCCTCCTCATGGTGGCCAAGACGGCCGCGGTGTGCGTGGGCTGCGTGGTCCTGGACCGGGTGCTGGCCGGAGCGGGCTTGCAGGCGTGGCCCCGGCTGGGGCTGACGGCCTCCGCCTACGTGGCGGGCGTACTGGGCACCGGTGCCCTGCGTCCCTCGGAGCTGCTTCAGGTCGTGCGCATGGCGAAGCAGCGCGGTGGTAATGGTGCCGAGGTGGCCGTGCCGGCCGCCCCCGCCGCGTGAGGAACTCTCAGGCCATGCCTTCCCGCCCGTCCCGATTCCGCGGTCCCGTCTCCCGCGCGCTCGCGTGCGCCGGGTTGCTCCTGCTGGCCCCCGCGTGCAGCGGCCTGGGCCAGTACACCTGGGTGAACGACTACCAGGAGAAGCCCACCGAGTCGGACGCCGCCTACCGCATCGTCCCCGGCGACGTGCTCAACGTGAAGGTGTTCGGCCAGGAGGCGCTCACCACGCGCGCCAAGGTGCGCGAGGACGGCAACATCAGCCTCACCTTCCTGGACGACGTGGAGGCCGCGGGCCACTCGCCAGCCCTGCTGGCGCAGCAGATCCAGACGCGGCTCAAGGACTTCATCAACCACCCCGTCGTCACGGTGTCGCTGGAGGAAGCGCGCCCCATGTCCGTGACGATGCTGGGCGAAGTCGCCAACGTGGGCGCGCACGTGCTGGACCCGGGCGCGACGCTGCTCCAGGCGCTGGGCGCTGCGGGCAGCTTCACCGACTACGCCCACCGCGACCGCATCTTCGTGCTGCGCCGGGATGACCCGCAGGCGGAGCAGCCCACGCGCATCCGCGTGCGCTACGAGGACATCATCCGCGGCGAAGGCCGCGCGGCCGCCTTCCGCCTGCGCCCCGGCGACGTGGTGGTGGTGGAGTAACCCGTGCTGGACGCGGCCCTCGCGAGCCTGTGGCTGGAGGTGGCCTCCGCCTCCGTGAAGTACGGCGCCTCGGCCCGCGTGGACACCCGCGCGCGCTCCATGGACGCGCAGGCCACGGGGGAAGCCGTGTCGCCCCTGGCGGCGGACATGGACATCGTCCCCACGGTGAGCCTGAAGTACGACGACGGCAGCGCGGTGGCGCAGGTGGAGTACGCGCCGCGCATCTCCTTCCGTGAAGCCACCACCAACCCGCGCACCGAAGTGCAGCACGTGGGGCGGCTGTTGGGGGACTGGCGCCCCTCGCGCGGGCTCACGCTGCACGGCACCCAGGAGTTCGTGCTGGGCCAGGTGAACCTCTTCACCAACCTGCCCCTGGGCGGCAGCCTGGACGACGACCCGGCGGTGCCCGGGGACACGCCGGCCCTCCCCATCCAGCCGCTGCCGGAGGGCGTGGACACGGTGTTCTTCCTGTCCTCGCTGACGACGCTGGCGGCGGAGACGGTGTGGCTGGGCCCGGGCTGGCGGCTTTCCGGCAGCGCGGGCTTCTCCGCCAGCGGCGGCCTGGACGACACGGCGAAGGAGGCGGTGCCCTTCCAGTACGGCCCTCGCGCGCAGCTGTCCCTGGGGAACTCCCCCGCGCCCCGGCACACGCTCTCCACCACGCTGGCGTACTCGGACTCGCGCTTCTCCACCGGCGCTCGCGCCACCGTGACCACGCTCACCGGCGGCTGGACGCACCGGTTGGATCGGCGCACGGCGGTGGAGGCCGGGGTGGGCGTGGGCGTGGCGTACTCCGTGCGCGCGACGGAAGAGGACCCCACGGATGACCCGGAGGTGCCCGGAGTCACCCCGTCATCCACCTTGTCAGGTGGGCGGCGGCTGACGACCTTCCAGGTCGGGGGCGCGCCCGTGGAGGATCCGCCGCAGCGCCTGGAGCTGCTCCCGGACCTGACGCTGGCGGTGTCCCACCGGGTGCCGTCGCGGACGGCGGACTTCAACGGCCGGCTCGCCGCGAGGGTGACGCCCTTCGTGGACCGGCTGACGGGGCTCGTCTACCCGAGGGCCGACCTCACGTTGAACGGCACCTGGGCGCTGAGCCCGCGCTTCCGGTTCTCCGGGACAGGTGGCGGCGCTTTCGCGGTAGGCGGAGCCGTGGGGGACCGGCAGGTGGTGGGCGGTGTGGGCGCGGGTTGGACGGTGAACCGGTGGATGACCCTGGAGGTGGACACCCGCGCGGCATGGACTCGCTCGCCCGACGTGGAGGCGGCCCGTACGGTGTGGTCCGCGACGCTGGGACTGACGGTCCAGAAAACGGGTATCCTCTGAGCCTCCCGTCATGGCGAAGCTCATCCTCCTGTCCGTCCTCGTTGCCACCATCGCGCTGCCCGGAGCGGCCGCGCGCGATGCGCATCCCTGGCGGGGGATGAAGAAGGCCATCTTGTGGGTGGCCCTCTTCAACATGGCGTACGCATATGGCGTGCTCGTCCTCGTTCCCAGGTACGGGTTCGGGTGAGGGAAGGAAAGGCGTCAGACGTGATGGAGCTCCAACAGCTCACCGTCCTCCTCGTGGAGGACTCTCCGATGTTCCGCGTCATGCTGCGTGACATGCTCGAGCAGATGGGCGTGAAGAACGTGGTGGAGCAGCCCAACGGCAAGGCCGCCATGGAGTACCTGGCGAGCGGCGAGCTCAAGCCGGACCTCGTGTGTCTGGACCTGACGTTGCCGGACGTGTCCGGCTACGACGTCTGCGAGCACATCCGCCGCACGCCCGCCATCGCGCACGTGCCGGTGTTGATGGTGTCCGCGCGCAACCTGCCGGAGGACAAGGCCTACGCGGAAGAGGCCGGCGCCAACGGCTACCTGGGCAAGCCCTTCACGCCCGAGGAGTTGGAGAAGCGCGTGCGCCACGTGCTCAAGGCCGCGGCGCCCCGGGGCACCGCGTGACGACGCCCGCCCCACGCACGCCTCGCTCCGCCCCGCCCCCGCCGTACGTCCCCGAGCGCGAGGAGACCAACGCGCCGGCGGACCTCATCGACTGGGGCTTCATGTTCGACGGGCTGGGCTTCGTGCGCAGGGCCATCTTCCGGCACTGGTTCCTGGGGCTGTGCATCGTCGCGGTGATGGCGGGGCTGGGTTCGGCGGCGGCGAAGCTGATGCCGCGCAAGTACCACGTCGAGACGCGGATGCTGACGTACCGCAACCTCATCATCTCCTCGTTGGTGAACCCGGGCCGGTCCATCCCGGTGGAGGCGGATCAACCCACGCGCGCCGCGTGGGAGATGGTGCTCAGCCGCGGCAACCTCAAGTCCGTGGTGAAGAACGCGAAGCTCATCGAGTACTGGGACCACATGCGGTCGCCCCTCAGCCGCGTGAAGGAGCAGTACCTGAAGAAGGCTCCGCCTCCCATGACGGACGAGGAGAAGGAGGAGGCGCTCATCGCGATGCTGGAGACCAGCCTCATCGTGATGGCGGAGGGCGGCAGCGGCACGGTCACCATCGGGGTGGACTGGAGCGATCCGCAGATGGCCTTCAACATCGTGGAGGCCGCGGCGCAGAACTTCCTCGACATGCGCCATGACTCGGAGATGGGCGCCATCTCCGAATCGGTGAACATCCTCCAGGGCCAGGTGGCCAACGAGGCCGCGAACATCAAGCAGGCCATCGCGGACCTGGAGCGCGCGGTGCGTGCCGCGGATGCGCGCCGCAAGAAGAAGGATGCGGACCCCAAGCAGGCCAGCGCGCGGCAGGCGCTCCTGGCAACGGACCACGCGCTCGCGCAGCTGAAGTTCCTGGTGCAGGCCAAGCGCCGCGCCATCCGCGACGTGGAGGAGTTCCGCGGTCGCCGCCTCACGGAGCTGCGCTCGCAGCTGGCGGAGCAGCGGGTCGTCTTCTCTCCGCAGCACCCGGTGATTGTCGACCTGGAGCAGCGCGTGGCGACGATGCAGGCGGACTCGCCGCAGCTGACGTCCCTGCGCTCCGAGGAGCAGTCGCTCATCCAGGAGTACCTGCGCATGGGCGGCACGGACGTGGACTCCACGACCGAGGGCACGAGCCTGGCGGCGGGCTTCGGCGCTCCCATGGCGGGCGCGATGCTGGGCACGCCGGATGATCCGGAGGTGGCGGTGGCCACGGACCGGATGCGCATGGTGGTGATGCGGCACCAGGAGAAGCTGCGCCGGTTGGACCAGGCGCAGACGGAGCTGGAGATCTCCAAAGTCTCCATGAAGCACCGCTACAGCGTGCTCTTGCCGGCGCTCTTCCCGGAGAAGCCGTCCAAGCCGAACCCGAAGCTCATCGCCATCGCGGGCGTGGTGGGCGGGGTGGCGCTGGCGGTGTTCGCGGCGGTGGCGTTGGACATCCTGCGCCGCCGGGTCCTGGAGAAGTGGCAAGTGGAGCGGCTGCTCAAGTTGCCGGTGCTGGCGGAGCTGGAACGGCGCTGAAGGTTCATGCGCTCGGCCGTCCTTCGGATGGCGCGAGCGCGGGGGTGACACTGTCGTGACGGTCTGGACCTGGGTGGACGTGGCGCTGTGCGTGGGACTGCTGCCGGTGGTGGTGGGCTGCGGCTACCTGCTGCTCCTGACGCTGTTGTCGGGGCGCAAGGCGGCGCCGGTGCCGCCGTCGCCGGCGGTGCGGAAGTTCGACGTCATCATCCCCTCGCACAACGAGGAGTTGGGCATTGCCCGGACGGTGGCGAACCTGTCCGCGGTGGACTACCCGGCGCACCTGCGGCGCATCATCGTGGTGGCGGACAACTGCTCCGACGCGACGGCCCAGAAGGCGCGGGAAGCGGGCGCCACGGTGCTGGAGCGCCAGGACGCGGAGAAGCGCGGCAAGGGCTACGCGCTGGCGCACGCCTTCGAGCACAGCCAGCGTGACGGCTTCGCGGACGCGGTGGTGGTGGTGGACGCGGACACGGTGGTGTCCGCGAACCTGCTGCACGCCTTCGCCCGCCGGCTGGAGGACGGGGCGCACGGCGCGCAGGCGCACTACGGCGTGATGAACCCCACGGCGTCATGGCGCACGCGGCTGATGACCATCGCGCTGGGGATGTTCCACCGCGTGCGCTCCATGGGCCGCGAGCGGATGGGCGTGTCCTGCGGCCTGCGCGGCAACGGCATGTGCTTCACGCACGCGGTGCTGAAGCAGGTGCCGCACGACGCGTTCAGCGTGGTGGAGGACCTGGAGTACGGCATCCGCCTGGCGCGCGCGGGGCACCGCGTGCACTACGCCTGGGAGGCGGAGGTGCTGGGCGAGATGGTCACGGCGGAGAAGCAGAGCCGCTCGCAGCGTCAGCGCTGGGAGGGCGGCCGCGCGCAGATGCGCAAGCTGCACGGGTGGCCGCTCTTGAGCGACGCGTTGAAGCAGAAGAGCGGGCTCCTGCTGGACCTGTCCATGGACGTGCTGGTGCCGCCCCTGAGCCAGTTGGTGCTGGCGACGGTGGCGGGCTCGGTGCTGGCGACTGGTGTGGTGTGGCTGTCCGGGGGCACGGCGGTGGCGGCGTCCGCGCTGGCGTCGTTCGGCCTGATGTCGCTGTCGCTGTACGTGCTGCGCGGCTGGTGGGTGTCCGGCGTGGGGGCTCGCGGCCTGCTGGACCTGGCGTGGGCGCCCTTCTACGTGGTGTGGAAGGTGTGGCTGATGGTGCGCGGCCCCGGCGCGGAGAAGCGCGGCGAGTGGGTGCGCACCACGCGTGAGGCAGAGCGGCGGTAGCGCTCAGGCGCGGGGCTTCCGCTTCGCCGGAGGCTTCGGTGCGCCGAGCGACGCCTGGATGGGACACACGGTGTCCGGAGGGCAGAAGCCTTCGGCCATCAGCGTGGTGATGGCGCGGCGCATGCGGCGCAGGTCGTCGATGCGCGCGTCGATGGCCTGGACCTTCGCTTCGGCGAAGCGGGCCACGTCGCGAGTGGGAGTGCCTCGCCGGTCGGTGAGTGCGAGCACTGCGGACACCTCCTTCAGCGTGAAGCCCAGCTCCTGCGAGCGTCGGATGAAGCGCACGCGGATGGCGGCGTCCTGGCCGTAGAGGCGCTGACCGCTCTCGCTGCGGTCCATGGGCAGGAGCAGCTTGCGGCGCTCGTAGAAGCGCAGCGTGGACAGCTTCACGCCGGATTCACGGGCGAGCGCGCCGATGCGCAAGGGGGCTGCTTCAACGGGCCGTCGCGGGGATGCCACCACGCCACCTCCTGGCGCCGAGGATGACACCGCCCTGCGCGAACATCCACGCCAGCTCCAGTACGAGGAACACGACGAGCACCCGCGTCGCACCCTGCGTGAGCGACCACGCCATCCAGGCGGAGAACAGCGCCCGGCCCGCGGTGTCGGCGGCGCCGTTGAACGCGGTAGGCTGAACGAGCCGCACGACGGACCACAGCGTCACGATGGTGCCGAACAGGGCCACGAAGAACAGGTGCGTGGACGTGAACGCGGGGAGCGGCTCACCGCCCAGGCCCAGCGCATGGTGCACGGCTCGGATGCCCTCGAGCACCGCGTCCGCGGTCCACGGCGTGGCGAAGGGGATGGTGACGAAGAAGTCGTACAGCGCGCTGGCGAAGACGACTCGGCGAAGCAGGGACGGTTCAGGGTTCATGCGAAGGACGCTAACCCCTGCACCTTGGTGCAGAGGCAAGGGCCTCCGCTCAGATCCCCGTCGCGGGAGCCGCCGCCCGACTCCGTGCGCCGAGCAGGAGCGCGCCCTGCACGAACATGCCTGCGGCCTCCATCACGAGGAACACGCCCAACACCTGGGATGCCCCCTGCGTGAGCGCCAGCACCATCCACGCGGAGACAAGTCCCCGGCCCACCGTGTCGATGGCGCCATGCAGCGCGGTGGGCTGGAGGACACGGACCAGCGCCCAGATGACGGCGAGCACCCCGAAGAGGGCGACGAAGAACACGTGCATGGGAGTGAAGGCCGGCATGGCCTCACCGCCCAGCGCCAGGCCCTCGTGCGCCCACTGCATGACGCCCAGCATCGCTTCCGCCGTCCACGGTGTGGCGAATGGAAGCGTGACGCACAGGTCGTACACAGCGAAGCCACGGACGGCGCGGCGAAGCAGGGAGGAGCTCATGCCTGGAACCCTATCCCCCGCCGCCCACGGGAAGCTCCTTGAAGAGAACGTCCATGGGTCCCAGGCCGCGCGCCACCTCCACGAAACGCTCGGTCACGACAATCAACGTCACGGCATCCGTCAGCCGGAACACGTCCAGGTCCGTTGGCAACGACGCGCCCTCCAGCCTGCACTCCTCCGGCATGGCCGCATCCACCCGTCCACAGGTCTCACAGGGCGGCGGCCCCAATGGAAACAGCCGACCACGCGCCGTGAGCTCCAGTTCATGGAGCGCCGGAGTCGATGCCCCGCTTGGAGTCAACTCCGCTCTCACCGGCACAAGGCCTTGAAGCCCGGCGGTCCGCAGCGCGGCCAGGGCATCCTCCCGCACCAGGAGCTTCCAGGGGTCCCTCAGGACGAGGGGGCCGAACGACCCCTCCGCGGTACCAACCAGGGGACCGAAAGTCGTTCCGGGCTCCACCTGAGCCCCAGATGGCAACAACGGCTTCACCTGCTCCAGGAGCCGTGCGTAACGCGCGAAGGGCTCCAGGCGCGGCGTCTCGAGCTCCGTCCGCAATGGGCTCTGGGACAGGTCCACGGAGGGATAGGCCAGTGCGATGCCACTCCAGGTCTCACCGCAGGTAGGACACTCCACGCCGGGCAGCATCCAGCGAGCATCCGCCTGATAGGTCCCCGTCCAGATGCGAGGCGCGTCGTAGTGCGGCGTGCTCAGCTCGAAGTAGCGCATCAGTCATCCCTGGGAAAGGGACCCAGTTCGATGCTCTGCCAGTAGGTCATCGTCAGCCCGAACAGACCGAACTGCTGGATCATCTTCGATGCTTGTTCGAAGTGCTGCGGCTTGGTGGCCCGGCCGTAGGTCCTCGAGAAGAACATGCGCCACTCGCCATTCCAGGGCGCTCCATCAGGTCCCCGATGGATCCGCGCGTGCAGGTCCTTGTCGATGGCCATGACGTAGTCATGCACGTTGATGCCCTTGGAGAGGAAGTACGCCGTGTACTGCTGCGGGAAGAGGTGATGCTTCTCCTTGGGACGCCGCGCCCATTCCTCCATGGCCTGCTGGCGGCGCACTTCGCTCGGAAGGCGCTCCTGCGGATACCAGCGGAACACCATGACCGGCTGCCGATCTCCCGGCAGTCCCTGGGCACTGCCCCAATTCCGCTGCGCGGTGCCCCCGGGTGCCACGAACACGGGCGCAGTCGCGCGCGTGCGGACAATCCCGGAGGACGCGAGATCTTCACAGAAGAAGAGCGCGCATTCCGTCCCGGTACAGAGCGTGGCGACGCAGCGGTCCTCTGCGTCCGGCTCGCAACCCTGTCCGACTTCCGCCCGAGCCCAGACCTGAAGAGGAGCCCCCACGGGCGGCGTCCCCGAAGACGCGCACCCGAGGACTCCCGCGATGAAGCCCAGCGCCCACCTTCGCATGGCGGACCCTTCCCGAGACTTCAGTCCGCCAGCGGCATGCCGAAGTCCGGCTGGCCGCGCTCGCCGGACACCCAGCGATACACCTCCAGCACCTGCTCCGCCTTCGCCTTCCACGTGAAGTGCTTGAGGATGCGCGCCCTCGCACGCTCGCCCATGGGGCCAATCACGGACGGATCCGCGACCAGCTTCTCCAGGACTCCGCGCACGCGCTCCACAATCTCCTGCGGCGTGCCCATGGGAATCGCGAAGCCCGTGGACGGACTGACGATTTCTCCCGGGCCGCCGTAGTCCATCACGATGGGCACCAGCCCCAGCGCCATCGACTCCGCCACCACCGCGCCGCCGAACTCGCGCACGCTCGGGAAACCGAAGATGTGGTTCTTCGACAGGCGGCCCTGCAGCTCCTGGTGCTTCACCCAGCCCGCGAACGTCACGCCGTTCTCCAGGCCGCCCCTCGCCACCTGCGCGCGCAGGTTCTGCATCTCCGCGCCGTCGCCGATGAGCTCCACCTGCAGCTTGCCCTCGCGCACCAGCGGCGCCGCCGCGTCGATGAGCATCGCCATGCCCTTGTACGGCACGAAGCGCCCCACGAACGCCACCCGCAGCGGTTCGCCCGGCTTCGGCGGCTCCGCCTTCGACGCGCCGAAGCGCCGCACGTCGATGGCGTTCTCCGGGATGTAGACGACCTTGTCCTGGTACTCCTGCGACAGCTGCGCCCGCGTCGCCCGCGAACCCATCATCAGCGCCGCCGCGTTCTGCCGCGTCGACTTGTAGAAGGGCATCAGCTTGTAGACGTCCCGGATGTAGCTCAGCCACTCGCGCTCACGCACGCGCGCGTCCCCGAAGCCCTTGGGCCACGGCAGGCCGCCGTTCATGGGGCCCATGATGAAGGGCACCCCGGCGTCCGCGCACCGCGCCGCCAACGTGCTGGGCGTCGTGGGGCTGATGGGCGTGTAGCGGTGCACCACGTCGAATTCCTTCGCGCGGATGCGGTCCCCGAAGCGCCGCCAGAGCAGCTCCTCGAAGTAGTAGTACGGCAGCACGCTCAGCGCCGTGGCCGTCGTCCAGCCCACGCCCGCCTTGCCGCGCAGCACCTCGCCCACCTTCTCCAGCGGGCGCTCCACCGGCGTGGAGTCCAGGGCCGTGAAGTCCTTCCCCTCCACCAGCCCCTGCTTGAGGATGTTCTCGCGGTTGCGGACCTGGGTGACCAGGTGCACATCCGCCACCTCGGCGAGCGCCCTTGCCAGGGACCAGCCTTCCAGGGGGACGCTCACCCAGTCTGGGTTGCACAGCTCAGCAATCAGGAGGACGCGGGGTCGGGTGCCAGCCATACGCCTTCGCATCTATCCCAACCCGGGCCCGGGATATAGCCTCCCCCTCGCTCGAATGGCCTTCAAACCCTCGCCCGCCGCCTGGCTCCAGTACATCGTCATGGTCGTGGGCCTGGGCGCCGTCACCCTGGGTGCGGCCGCCGTGGGTAACGGGGACCCCATTGTCACCATGGCGCCCGTGCTGGCGCTCACGGTGGGGTGGGTCATCATCAAGGTGCCGCTGCGCTACCTGGCCATCACGGTGCTCTACCTGGTGCTCGCGGTGGACTACACACCCGAGCGCCCCCAGTCGATGTTCTGGCCGTCGCCGCTCTTCCCCCTGGGGAAGCTGCTCTTCACGCAGATGCACGAGCTGGTGGGCATTGGCGCCCTGCGCTTCCCGCTCATCGACGGGCTCATCATCGGCTCCATCGTCATCGGCATTGTCCGGCGGGCCACGAAGTCCAAGATTGATCCACCGGTGGTGCCCATCCCCCGGCCGCTGGCGGTGGTGCTGGCGATTTCGTTCTTCTCCATCATGTGGATGGAGGTGTGGGGCATCGCGCGGGGCGGAGACATCAAGAACTCGCTCTGGCAGTGGCACCAGGCGGCGGTGCTCCCGCTGGTGGGGATGATGTACCACTACAGCCTGCGCGGGCCGGAGGACTGGCCCCTGGTGGCGAAGACCATCATCGCGGCGGCGCTCACCAAGTCCGCGGTGAGCACCTACTTCGCCCTGGTCATCATCCCGGCCCAGCACCTGGAGGTGGAGTACACGACCTGCCACTCGGACTCGATGACGTTCATCTTCGCCATCAGCGTGTGCATCATGCGCTGGCTGGAGCGGCCCAGGTCCGGCCACGCCATCCGAGGCCTCCTCATCATCATCCTGGTGTTCATCGGGATGTTCTTCAACGACCGCCGGCTCGCGTACGTGAGCCTCGTGGGCGGGCTGGCCGCGGCGTACCTCTTCAACCCGTGGACGCCGCTGAAGAAGTTCATCACGCGAGGGCTCATCGCGTGCTCGCCGCTGTTGATTGTGTACTTCCTGGCCGGATGGAGCTCCAGCAGCAGCATCTTCAAGCCGGTGGCGACCTTCCGCTCCATCATCGAGGGTCAGCACGCCGAAGGAGAGCTGGACTACCGCGACATCGAGAACCTCAACCTCATCGCGACCTGGAACACGAACCCTGTGTTCGGCACGGGCTACGGGCACGAGTTCCTGGAGCCCTACCCGCTGCCCAACATCGCGTTCGTGTTCCCCACGTACCGCTTCCACCCGCACAACTCGCTGCTGGGCCTGCTGGCCTTCGGCGGGTGGTTCGGGTTCACGGGCGTGTGGATGTACCTGGTGGTGACGGTGTACCTGGCGGCGCGCGCGTACCATCGAGCGTACGCGGCGGAACACCGAACAGCGTGCCTGGTCATCGTGGGCGTGGTGGCGTCCTACCTGAACCAGGTGTTCGGAGACATGGGCATCATCTCGTACATCTGCACGTTCCAGGTCGCGGTGTGCTCGGTGCTCGCGGGCAAGCTGGCCATGGTCACCGGCGCGTGGCCGTGGCCTCAGAGGGAGAAGGTGCTGGGCCTGACGCGCGCGGCGCCGGATGAGGCGCCGCCCTCGGGTGCGACTGCGGCCTGAGCGGCTTTCGGCTGGCCAGCTTTCTGGAGTGCTAAGGACGACGAGGGACGAAACCGACGTTTGTCCCGTCTAGCGACCTGACCTATACCCGCGCCGAGGACGGCCCCGTGCGCCCGGAGAAGCTATGCTTGAACGGCTGGAACTCCATCATGTCGGACCAGCCTCACGGCTCGAACTCGAGCTGGCCCCGCGACTGAATCTCCTCACGGGCGACAACGGGCTGGGGAAGACCTTCATCCTGGATGTGGCCTGGTGGGCCCTGACCCAGACCTGGGCGGGCTATCCCGCGTCGCCTCACCGCGGAGAGCACCTCACTCCGGAAATCTCCTTCCGCCTCAAGAGTGATCAAGGCGCCTTCGACTCCACCAGCGAGTACGACTTCAGCGGCCAGTTCTGGTTCCCTCCCCAGACGACTTCGAAGAACTCCAGCCTTGTCATCTATGCCCGCATCGACGGTTCCTTCTCGGTCTGGGATCCGCTGAGGAACAGCCAGCGGCCGCACTCGACCTGGCCCGGCACGCCACCTCCACAGAGCGCGTATCATTTCACTCCCCAGCAGGTCTGGGATGGTCTGGAGCCGGATGGGAAGGTGCTCTGCAATGGCTTGGTTCGGGACTGGGCCACGTGGCAGGGGCGGAACGACGTTCCCTTCCATCAGCTGCTACGGGCCCTGGAGGTGCTGTCGCCCTCCGAGAAAGAACGGTTGGCTCCAGGAGAACTGACCCGGATAAGCCTGGAAGACGTTCGCGACATGCCGACGATTCGGACCTCTTATGGCCAGGAGGTACCGGTGGTTCATGCCTCCGCAGGAGTCAAACGCATCATCGCCCTGGCCTATCTGCTTGTCTGGTCGTGGCAGGAGCATGTCCAGGCGAGCCGTCTGCTCCAACAGGGCGTGACGCGGCAGATCGTCTTCCTCATCGATGAGCTCGAGTCCCACCTGCATCCCCGTTGGCAGCGGACCATTCTCCGCTCGCTCCTGGGCGTCATGGGCGCGCTGACCCGCGAAAAGGTCGAGGTACAGGTGCTCTCGGTGACGCACTCGCCCCTACTGCTCGCCTCGTTGGAGCCGCTGTTCGACCCCGCGAAGGATGCGCTCTGGAACCTGGATCTGGTGGACCAATCGGTGGTCCTGAAGAAGGAACCCTGGCGGCGCCGTGGTGACGCGAACTCGTGGCTCACCTCGGACGTCTTCGACCTGACGGAGCCCCGCTCGCTGGAGGCTGAAGAAGCCCTCCAGCAGGCCAAGGCGCTCATGAGCCGCAAGGGCGTCACGCACGAGGAATTCAACGAGGTCCGTCAGAAGCTCCGGGCCAGTCTCTCTGACGTGGATCCGTTCTGGCTGCACTGGGGCTTCTGGGCACAGGAGGCGGGACTCCAGAAATGATCCGGGTCGAGAAGCAACCCGAACCTCGTCCGCCCGGCTTCGACTTCGACAATCGAGTGCGCCAGCCGGGGCTCAGTGCACTCGCTGAGCTTACGGGTCAGGCCGCGACGATCTCGCGACCAGGGCGCCCCATCCGGCAACGGGCATCCCGGGTCGAGGACCTGACGCACGACGACCTGCGGGACTACCCCTATTGGACGCGGGCGCTCGATGCCATGCACGACGCCTATCAAGGCATCTGCGCCTATTCGTGCTTTTACATCGAGCCCCTCTGCGGATTGACGGTCGACCACTTCGTCGCCCTTTCACGTACGGGGGCTCCGCAGGCCTACGAGTGGGACAACTACCGGCTGGCGTGCTCGCTGATGAATGCCGCCAAGAACCAGTTCCCGGATGTGCTCGACCCCTTCGTCATCCAGGACGACTGGTTCACGCTCAATCTGGCCACCTTCCAGGTCGAAGCGGCGGAAGGCCTTGAGGCGCCGCTGAAGCAACTGGTGGATGCCACCATCACCCGCCTGGGGCTCGCCTCACGGGATGTCAGCAACACGCATCGCACGTGGTTCGAGACCTACTGGAAGCCCGCTGTGCCTACTCAGCCGATCCCGCTGTGGTTCCTTGAACGGCGAGCCCCCTTCCTGGTCCGCGAGATGCGTCGCCAGGGGCGTATCCGGCCTGAAGATGCCGCGAGTCTTCGGTAAGGGGGTTAGCGCTGGATGGACAGGATGCGCCACTGGCGCGTGTCGATGGCATACGTGGCGCTTGCGTCCGTGACGGGCCCTTCGGAGTTGCACGCGTCCTGCCGGGGCACGAAGCGCACGAACATCACGCCCTCCGGACCGGGCGCCGTCCACACGTCGAAGGATTCCCGCCGGTAGAGGCACAGCTCGTCCGCGGTCGCGCCCTTGTGCGGCTTCAGGTCCAGCGGACGGAAGTCATCCATCGCCAGCTGCGTCGCCACCGCCACCAGGGCGGGCGTCTGCGTGCGCCCCTCCGCGGGCAGGTCCAGCGGGAACTGGAAGCGGGCCATCTCCTCGTCGGAGGCGCGTGGCGGACGGATGGGCCTCGCGAAGAGCACGCAGCCGGAGAGGGGCAACGCGAGCAGCGCCGCGAGCCCGCGCTTCACGAACACCCGCTGCAACGACGAACCGTGGCGACCCATCTATTCACTCTACGGGAGTATTGAAGCCCGTGTCCCTGTACGCTTCATGGATGTACCCGATGAGCTTCCACGCTTGGTCTCGCATCCGAGACTCAAAATACCCCTAAAGCAAGCAGCGCATGTGAGCATACTTGGTAGTTTACCTACCCCATTCGTGTCGGGATTTGTGGAGGCTCAGAATGTCTAGGCAGGAAGAAGAGGATGAGAAGGAGTTCAACCGAATTCTAAGTGTCAGCCAGTATGACGAGCCTCCCGTATTCGGACGGCTACAGTTCAATGTGAAATCCCCTGTTGCCTCCGTGCAGTCCTCTAAGGAGAAGCTGAAAATCTTCCAATCCGCCATCCGTGCTCAGACGGCACAATACAAATACCTTTTGAGCGGAGATGTCAGGCTCGAAATCACCTGCTTTCTCGACAAGGAGAAGCGCCACGAGTCTGATGCAAGCGCCGACTTAGACAACATACTCAAGCCCATGCTTGATAGCCTTGCGGGCCCCGAGGGCATTCTCATCGACGACAGTCAAATTCGTTCATTGGGCATCAAGTGGCTGTCATCAAGCTCTTCGGATGACTTCGTCGACCTAGACTTCGAATTTATAGATTCTGACTATGTTCCGAAGGACGGCTTGGTCTTCGTCAACCTCGACCGCGCTCTTTACTTGCCGGTAAACACCGGTTTGCCACGTGCCGACCAACGCATTTATTGGTTCTTAATGCTGTGCCTGTTCCGCGGGGCCAAAGCGCTTAAGCAGTTGACGGGGAACTACAACATCACGCATGGGGCCATGATGGCACAGCGCAAGTTCCACCGCACACGGCTCAAAGGATTCACGGTCCTATCTCGACGCGACTACGGCAAGTATCTGCGAGGAGGTCCGCTCCCCGTGGCTCCCGCCAAAAAGTAGTTTGGCTATGTAGCGTCTTGTTCGCACCAAGCGCCCCTCGCCTGTTTACGAAATACGCTTCCGCCACTACAGGAGCGTGAGTTCGTCTTTGAGGATGCCTATAGACAAGGCTCGTGCTCGCTCACTTACCCGGTGCGGGCCCGGAGTTCCGCGGCTTCGGCGGCGGCGGCGGTCAGGTGCTCCAGCTCCAGGTCGATGTGCTTCGCCTGCGGGATGGCGCGGCGGACCTCCGCCTCGATGGCGTCGATCTCCTCGCTCAGGGTGCGGATGAGGTGCCGGGCCGCGTCCGTCAACGCGCGCTCGCGCTCCGCGCCCACCGGGGGCAGCCCCTGCGCGGGCAGGGCCTCCGCCAGTCGGGCCGCCACGAAGGACTCGCTGAAGCGCAGCTCCGCCTTGAACTGGTAGGACTCTGGGGTGAGCTGCCGCGTCTTCACGTCGTGCAGGTCCGCCAGGCTGGGGCGGGCGCGCAGCAGATCCTCGAAGCGCTGCTCCACGTCCGAGGGCACGGACCGGCCCAGCAACAGCTCCCGGTTCTCCACCATCAGGTAGATGGCGATGAGCCCCAGCAGCACGCCCACCGTGAGCGAGGCCGCCGCGTCCCACACCGGGTTGCCCGTCACGTGCGTCAACGCGATGCCCGCCGTCGCCAGCACCAGGCCCAGCACCGCCGCGCCATCCTCCAGCAGGATGGCCACCGACGCCGGGTCGGCCTTCGTCCGCACGAAGCGGAAGAAGGGCTCGCCCGCGGCCTGCTTGAGGAGCCCGCGCACCGCGAACAGCAACACGCCGCCCTCGATGAGGAACGACAGCCCCAGCACCCCGAACGTCACCGGCCCCGTCTCCGCCACGTGCGGGTGAAGGAGCGACTGGATGCCGTGGTAGACGGTCACGCCGCAGCCCACGAAGAAGATGCCGGACGCGGACAGGATGCCGAAGATGAAGCGCTCGCCGCCGTAGCCGTACGGGTGCGAGTCGTCCTCCACGCGCGCCGCCCGCTTCAGCCCCAGGAACAACAACACCTGGTTGCCCGTGTCCGCCAACGAGTGGATCGCCTCCGACAGCATCGCCCCTGAGCCCGACAGGAAGAAGGCGATGAACTTGATGAGCGTGACCAACACGTTGCCGGACAGCGCGGCGATGACGGCCTTGAGCGACGATGCAGGAGCAGACATGGAGGTGCCAAACCTACCATGGGGCGCCCACCCGCCCGTCCGCACCGCGTCCGACCCTTGTCCTTCCGCGTCATCACTGCTGGACAGCCTCTGTCCAGGGTGATTGTTTGTTCTCAAATCATAGAGAGACTGGGAGAGCGCCGTGGGCCGTTTCGTGCCGCCGTGGATGTGGGTGTTGCTGCTGTTGGGGCCCGTGGGGGCCTTCGCGCTGAACGCGGGGCTGCCGCCGCCTCCGCCGGAGGTGGACCGGAGCACGCCCACGGCGACGGCGGCGGGGTTCCTGGATGCGGCACATGCTCGGGATGGGCTGCGGGCGCCGCACTACCTGGACCTGTCGCGGCTGCCTCCGGAGACGCAGGCGGAGGAAGGGCTGACCCTGGCGCGGCGGCTGGTGGTGGTGCTGGACCGGACGATGTGGCTGGACTTCGCGCGCATCGGCCGCGAGCCGGCGGGCCCCGGGGAGCGCGCCCGCCGCGAGGTGCTGGGCCAGGTGGCCACGGCGCGAGGCCCCCAGGACATCGTGCTGGAGCGGGTGGACGCGGAAGGAGGCCCCGTGTGGGTCTTCAGCGCGGACACGGTGGGCGCCATCGACACGCTGTTCCAGGAGCACGGGTCGCCGCTGCTGGAGATGCTGCCACCCGTGTTCTTCACGCGCCCGCTGTGGGTGCTGGAGACGTGGCAGTGGCTGGGGCTGGCGGTCGTGCTCGTGGGAGCGTGGGCGCTGGGGCGGCTGGGCGAGGCGGTGACGCTGCGGGTGGGTGCTCGCGCCGCGGGGCTGACGAAGTCTGGCTGGGATGACGAGCTGCTCGCCGCGGGCAAGGGGAGCATCCGCTTCGTGCTGGCGGGCATGCTGACGGCGGCGGGGGCGCGGTTCCTCAAGCTGCCTCCTCCGGCGCAGGAGACGGTGGATCTGGCGGCGCGCTCGGTGGTCATCGTGGCGGTGGCGCTGTTCGTCCTGCGCTTCCTCACCCGGGCCGCGCGCTTCCTGGAGGACAAGGTCGCGAAGTCGCCGGAGGGCACGGACGTGGCGAGGGTGCGCGGCCTGCGCACGCAGCTGGCCATCCTGCGGCGCGTGGTGGAGGTGGCGGTGGTGGTGGTTGCCGCGTCGCTGCTGCTGCTCCAGTTCGAGGCGGTGCGCAACGTGGGCGTGTCGCTGCTGGCGTCCGCGGGCATCGCGGGCCTGGCCATTGGTCTGGCCGCGCAGAAGTCGCTGTCCACGCTGTTCGCGGGCATCCAGCTGTCCATCACGCAGCCCATGCGCATTGGCGACACGGTCATCATCGAGAACGAGTGGGGATGGATCGAGGAGATCACCCTCACCTACGTCGTCGTGAAGGTGTGGGACCTGCGCCGGCTGGTCATCCCCATCACGCAGTTCCTGGAGAAGCCGTTCCAGAACTGGAGCAAGGTGTCGCCGGAGATTCTGGGCACGGCGGAGCTGTACGTGGACTTCCGCACGGACGTGCCCGCGGTGCGCGCGGAGCTCAAGCGCATCCTGGAGCAGGAATCCAAGGGGCTGTGGGACGGCAAGGTTCAGGGGCTTCAGGTGACGGACCTGAGCGAGCGCACCATGAAGCTGCGCGCCCTGGTGAGCGCCGCGGATTCCGGCAAGGCGTTCGACCTGCGCTGCCTGGTGCGAGAGAAGCTGGTGGCCTACCTCCAGGCCCAACCGCACGGTCTGCCGCTGCTGCGCGCGGAGGCCACGCCCCTGCCCCTCCCGGAGGAGAAGGCCGTGGGACCGGCGCTGCTGGCCGCGCGGGCGGGCAACACCTGAGGCCTCAGTGCCACGTGCCCACGGAGAGCCGGCGCTCCTCCGCGATGGGCTGGAGCCGCTCGCGCAGCTGTTCGCGCACCTGGTGGAGCCACCAGCCCACCGTGCCCGTGGAGCGGCCCACCTGGGCACCGATGCTCACGTAGGAGCGCCCCTGCGCTCGCAGGTGGAACACTTCCCGCTGCTGCGGCGGGAGGCGCTCCACCGCTTCGCGCAGGTCCTTCTCCTGGATGAAGGTCCAGAGCTCGCTGCCCTCGGTCTCCTCCGGGTCGTCCGCGAGCACCGTCACCCAGCCCGCGTTCACCGCCTTGCGCTGCTCCGCGCGGTGGTGGCGCAACAGGCTGATGGCCCGCGTGTTGATGACCCGCCCCGTCCACGCACGGAAGGCCTCAGGCCCTTGAAGGTGCAGCCGCTCCTTCCACGCCTCGTCCAGCGCGTGCTGCACCAGGTCCTCCGCGTCCGCCGCATTCCCCAGGATGCGCTGGGCGTGCTTCAAGAGCCCTGAACGGAATTGGATGACCAGCGCCGCGAACGTCTGCATCTCTTTGTCAGCCATGGAAGTGCCCCCCGAGCTCCGTTTCCGCGCAGGACCATGATGACAAAACCTTCCAATACGGACATGGCATTCTTTGCGGGGATTACCCAGAGTGTCTGGAAACCCTATCCCACCCGGCCATTTCCGCCTCCAACGTCCCGAATGCATCCAGTGTCTGTCTTTTGGATGTCCATCCAGGGCAGGTGCACATGGGTTCCCGACAGAAGCGCGCCGGGATGATCAGCAGTCGTCATCCCGGGCGAAGACTCACGACGACGGCCCTCCGGGGTGATTGACCCTGGGGCAAAACGCCCCGGTGTGGCGAGCCCCCTGGTCGGATGGGGCAGAACGCCCCGGCTCGAGGCATGAAACACACGTGAAACACGGCAGGGTTCTTGCTGACCGCGTGAGCAGGAAGGCGGCAATCGCTCATGCTCGAACAACGGCGCCCGGAGTCGGCCGTCCGCGACGTGCTTCCCTATCGGAAGCCGAAGCTGGGACGGGACTACTGGATCAAGGACAACGCCCTGCCCAACGCGCTGGAGGTCTACGAGCGCAACCTGGCCCGCGAGGACTGGACGATGGGCGCCCCGTGGCGGCCTGAAATCTGGCCCGGCATCCGCGCCCCCCACGCGCTCACGCCCGCGGAGCTGGCCCCCATCGAGCAGTGGATCTGCGAACAGGCTGGCGTGCGCGCCCTCAAGCAGGAGGCCCCGTCCCAGGGCTCGCTGTCCCACAACCACGTGCAGCTCGTGGGGGAGAAGGAGTCCACCGCGAAGCCGCACGTGGACTCGCTGGCGCTGTGTGACTTCGCGGGCGTCATCTACCTGCACCCGAAGCCGCCCGTGAAGCACGTGGGCACGTCCTTCTACCGGCTGCGCATGCCCGGCGGCGGCCTGGGCGGCAACACCTGCCCTCCCGGCTGCGTCAACCTCACCCAGGCCTTCGGCGTGACGAAGCTGCCCGCGAACGCGTGGGCGCAGGACATGGAGGTGGAGAACGTCTTCAACCGCCTCATCGTCTACCGAGCCGACTTCGTGCACTCGGCGACCGCGTACTTCGGGCAGGGCGACAAGCGGAACAAGCGCGCCACCGCCCTGTTCTTCTGGAAGGCCGTGCGCTGAAGCCGGCTACGCCAGCATCCGCGCCAGCATGTCCGCGCTGCGCTCGCTGCTGAACTGCTCCTCCACCTTGCGGCGGCCGGCCTCGCCCAGCCGCACCGCTTCGGCCGGGTCCCGCGCCAGCTTCTCCAGCTTCTCCGCCAGCACGGCGGGCGCCTGCGGCGGCACCAGCACGCCGTCCACGCCGTCGTCCACCAGCTCCTTCACGCCGCCCGCGCCCGTCACCACCACCGGCGCCCGCATGGCCATGGCCTCCATGATGGCCACGCCCAGCGGCTCCTGGAGGCTCGCCAGCGCGAACAGGTGCGAGCGCTGGATGCCGTCCTTCACCACGTCCTCGCTCACCGCGCCCAGCAGCGTCACCGCGTCCGCGAGGCCGTCCTGCTGAAGCTTCGCCTCCAGCACCTTGCGGTACGTGGTGCCGCCCGCCTCGTCCTCGCCCGCGATGGACAGCCGCGCGTCGATGCCCTTCTTGCGCAGCATCCCCACCGCGTCGATGAGGTCCGCGTGCCCCTTGCACGGGTTCAGCCGGCCACACGCGAACAGCCGCAGCGGGCCTTCACCGGACCACGGCTCGTAGGCCACCGAGCGCTGGAAGCGCGACAGCTCCACGCCCATGGGCGCCAGCTCGATGCGGTCCGGCAGGCTCCCCGCCAGCTCCTGGCGCACCTCCGCCAGCAGCTTCTTGGTGATGACGAAGGCGAACTTCGCGTGCCGCCACTTCTCCCGCTGGTTCGGCCCGTAGTCGTCCAGCGGCCCGTGCAGCGTCATGCTGTACGTGAGCCCGGACAACAGGTTCGCGAACATGGCCACATGCGCCGCGTTGGCGCAGGAGTGCACGTGCACGTGCGTCCAGCCGCGCTCGCGCGCCAGCGACGCCAGCCGGCCGCCCATCACCGCGAACGCCACCAGCTGCGCGCGGCCCTTCGCGTCCAGGCCCTCCGCCCTCGCGATGGAGGCCAGCACCCGCGCCCAGCCCGTGGGCATGGCCCGGGCAATCTCCAGCGCGGCCCGCAGCACGCCCAGCGGAGGCGGCGGCGCCAGGTACTCCGTGCGCGTCATGGCCTCGCGTGCCCAGCTGTGGCTGATGATGCGCGCGGGCGGCGGACGGGTGGACACCAGCTCCGGTGACACGCCCTTCCCCGGCAGCGCCTGCAGCTCGCGCCAGAAGAAGATGTGGGTCTGGCCGGGGAACTCGGGAATCAGGTAGCCGATCTTCTGCACCCCTCTTCCATAACACGCCGCGTCCCCCACGCCCCCCGGCGGCCCCCCTCGCGGGAGGCTCCTTCTGGGGGTGTCAGCCGTGACAGCAGACCGGTGGCGCGCTCCTTCGCCTGCCCGCCCGCCCGGGTCGTTGGGTCATGACGCCTCATTGCGTTATACCGTCGCCGCTCCCATGTCCGCCGATTCGAGCCCCCCGCCGCCCGCCGAGGAGACCCCGCCCGTCAGCGCCGTGCCCTCGCCGGAGCTGTCGCGGCTGTGGTTCGCGCTGGACCGCCGCGCCTGGAACTACCTGGTGGTCGTCCCCGCCCATCCCGGTGCCCCCGCGCAGGACGCGGCCCAGGCCCTGATGGAGGCCGGTGCGCCCTACCCGGAACCTCCCCTGCGCCTGGTGGACGCCACCGGCATCGAGCCCGCCGGCGCCCCGCGCATGGTCCTGGAGGTGCGCCGCCGCGTGGAGCAAGGCGAGCGGGTCATCGTGGTCATCGACTCGCTCATCACCCACCCGGCGAGCCTCCCGCTGGCCCTGGCCGCGGACACCGCCCTGATGGTCGTCACCCTGGGCGAGACGGACTTCGGCTCCGCGCAGAAGACCCTCTCCCTGGTGGGCGAGGACCGCTTCGCCGGCAGCGTCACCTTCCCGCGTCCGACCAAGAAGCAGAAGCGCGCCGCCGCTGACGCCGCCAAGAAGAAGAAGACGCCATGAGCCCTTCCGACTCCCCCGCTGTCCCGGCCCCCCGGCTCAGCGTCGTCATCGCCACGTACAACCGGCTGCCCCTCATCACCCGCCTGCTCCAGCAGCTGGCCGGCCAGACGCTGCCGCCCGAGGAGTTCGAGGTGGTGGTGGTGGACGACGGCTCCGCCTCCGACGTGAAGGGCCCGCTCTCCGAGCTGAAGCTGCCCTACACCCTGCGCGTGGAGGTGCAGCAGAACGCGGGCGCCGCCGCCGCTCGGCACCGGGGCGTGCTGGCCGCTCGGGGCGCCACGGTGCTCGTCACGGATGACGACATGCAGGTGGCCTCCGACTTCCTGGCGCGCCACCTGGCCCACCACCCGCAGGGCTCGCGCAACGTGGTGCTGGGCCGCATCCGGCCGGATCCCGAAATCGGGGAGATGCCCCTCTTCGAGCGCTGGTACGCGCACCTCAACAACCGCATGGCGGAGGAGCTGTCCGTCCCCGGCGTGAAGGCGCACGGCAACCACCTCTACACGGGCAACGTGTCCTTCCCCCGCGCGGACTACGTGGGCGTGGGCGGCTTCGACAAGACGCTGGGCCAGTCCGAAGACGTGGAGCTGGGCGTGCGCCTGGAGAAGGCTGGCTGCGCATTCCACTTCGCGCCGGACGCGTACGTGCTGCACGGCAGCGACCACGTCAGCTTCGAGAAGTGGATCCGCCGCGCCCACCGCTACGGCATGTTCGACACCCACGTCTCCGTGAAGCACCCGGACGTGAAGGGCGTGAACCCGTGGCGCCTCTTCTTCGAGACGAACCTGCTCTCGCGCCCGCTGCTCGCCTCCGCTGTGGTGGCGCCGCAAGCGTCCCGTAGGCTGACGGAGGCCGTGGTGAAGGCCTCCAGCGTGGCGGACAAGCTGGGGCTCACGGGCGCCGCGTACGCGGGCACCTCCGTGGCGTACGGCATGGAGTACCTGCGCGGGGCCCGCACGGAGGCCGGCGGCTGGGTGGGCGTCGCCAAGGGCCTCGCGCGCTACCTGCAGGGCCGGGGAAATCCCCAAGGATGAAAGCCATGTTCGGAGCCCTCATCTCGGACGCGTTGGAGATGGCCAAGGCGGCCACCGGTACGACGGACGCGAAGTCCATCGCCAAGGTGGTGCTGACCAGCGACTCGTACCGCATCACCGCGCTCAACCGCGCGCGGGAGGCGGCGCTGGCCTTCCACATCCCGCTGGTGAACCACGTGCTGCGCGTGGCCCAGACGGCGGTGATGGGCATCGAAATCGGCAAGGACGTGACGCTGGGCAAGGGCGTGTACTTCGTGCACAGCCTGGGCGTCGTCATCGGCGGGGACTCCCGCATTGGCGACCGCGTGCGCTTCTACGGCAACAACACCGTGGGCACCGCCAAGGACAACGGCTACCCCACCATCGAGGACGACGTCTGGATTGGCGCGGGCGCCCGCATCCTGGGGCCCGTGCGCATTGGCGCCCGCTCGCGCATTGGCGCGAACGCCGTGGTGCTCCAGGACGTGCCGCCGGACAGCGTGGCGGTGGGCATCCCCGCGCGCATCTTCCCGCGCAAGGACCTGGACGAGGTCCCGCTGTAGCCGTTGTGGATTGCTGATCCGCTGTACCGGGTTCGTTCCGGGGGATGCGTTGAGGAAGGTCATGGCAGAGACGAAGCACGGACGGTGGAAGCGGACCGTCATCCTCACCTGCGCGGTGCTGGGCGGCGGCGCGGGCGTGGCCATGGCGCAGCAGGGCTCGACGAAGGACGCGGCGCCCACCGCGCAGCCCGCCGCCACGGACACGGTGGCCGTGTACGACGGGGGCATCCAGGCCGGATGGAAGGACATCGGCTGGGCGCCTCGCGAACTTCCCAAGGGCGCGCCCGCGCGACTGCGGATGTTCAACTACGGCGGGTGGATCCTCTACCGGCCCAAGCTCCCCGGCGCGTACGGCGCGCTGACGTTCCGCTTCACCGCCCCGGAGTCCTACGGCGAGTTCCTGGACGTGCGCCTGGACGCCCCCGGCGCCACGACGTTCCCGCACGTGCGGATCAGCCCGGAGTTCATCGTCAAGAAGGACCGCGAGTGGGCGGAGGTCGTCGTGCCCATGGAGATCCTCAACCCGCGCAGTCAGCCCTTCGACCGCCTGGTGCTGCGCGCGTCGAAGGAGGTGGGCCGGGACTGGGTGCTCTTCGACAAGGTGGCCCTGGTGCCGCTGTCGCCTGACGTGGCGGCGGCTCGTGCAGCCGGTGGTGGCCGCATGGGCCGGGGCGACGGCCGCGAGTCGAAGATGATCATCGACTGCGCCTCTCCGTCCAAGCCCATCAACCCGCTCATCTACGGCATCGCGCTGGACGGCAACAAGGAGACGACGGACACGCACCAGTGGAAGCTGGGCGCCACCATCCGCCGCTGGGGCGGCAACCCCACGTCCCGCTACAACTGGAAGCTGGGCCGCGCGTGGAACACCGGCAACGACTGGTACTTCCGCAACGTGCAACTGGGCTTCGGCGCGGATGACTTCCTGGAGTCCAACCGGAAGAACAACGTCCAGTCCGCGCTCACGCTGCCGCTCATCGGCTGGGTGGCCAAGGACACGTCCGCCGTGGGCTTCCCGGTGTCCTCGTTCGGCCCGCAGCAGGCCCAGGACGACACCGACCCCGCGGGCGGCAACGGCGTGCGCCGCGACGGCACGCCCCTGGTCCCCGGCGCTCCCACGACGACCAGCGTGCAGGCCCCGCCGGAGTTCATCTCCGAGTGGGTGAAGTCGCTCAAGGCCGCCAAGCGCGGCGTGAACATGTACATCCTGGACAACGAGCCCGCCCTCTGGAGCTCCACGCACCGGGACGTGCACCCTGAGCCGCTCACCTACGACGAGCTGCTCAAGCGCACCATCGAGTACGGCTCCGCCGTGCGGAAGGCGGATCCGGAAGCGGTCATCGCCGGTCCCGCGGAGTGGGGCTGGACGAACTACTTCTGGTCCGCCGCGGACTTCGCTCCCGGTCGGCCGCCGTACACGGACCGCCGCGCGCACGGCGACGTGCCCCTGCTGCCCTGGTACCTGCGCGAGCTGCGCGACCACGAGAAGAAGACCGGCGTGCGCCTGCTGGACGTGGTGGACGTGCACTTCTACCCGCAGACCAACGTGGGCCTGGGCCTGGAGGGCGCCACCGACCCCGACACCAACGCGCGGCGGATCCGCTCCACCCGCGCGCTGTGGGATCCGACCTACAAGGACGAGTCCTGGATCGCCGAACCCATCCAGCTGATCCCTCGCGTGAAGCAGTGGATTTCGGAGAACTACCCCGGCCGGGGCATGTCCATTGGCGAGTACAACTTCGGCGCCATGAAGCACATGAGCGGCGGCCTGGCGCAGGCGGAGGCCCTTGGCCGCTTCGGGCAGCAGGGGCTCACGTCCGCGTTCTTCTGGCAGTACCCCGCGGAGAACAGCCCCACGTTCTGGGCGTTCCGCGCGTATCGCGACTTCGACGGGCGAGGCGGCCGCTTCCAGGACAACGGCCTGTCCACCACCGCGGCGGAAGGCACCAGCCTCTTCGCGTCCCGCGATGCTTCCGGCAAGAAGCTCACCGCCGTGCTGCTCAACTTCGACCCCGAGCAGGCCGCCCAGGCGCAGCTGGAGTTCAAGGGCTGCGGCTCGCTCAACACCGTGCGCGTCATGGGGTACTCGGGCGCGCCGGGCGGTTTCACCGAACAGGCCACCGGCAAGCAGGCCGAGCAGACCCTGTCGCAGCGCCTTCCCCCCTACTCCATCACCGTGCTGGACCTCACGGTGAAGTGAAGACGACGCCTTGACCACCGTACACGCCCCCGCCGCCGCTGCCCCTCGCCCGCGCCTGAACATCGGCCAGCTCACCATCGACCAGCTCACGTTCCCGGAGGCCATCACGGCCATTGGCGAGCTGGTGGACGCGCACCAGGGCGGCTACGTCTTCACCGCCAACGTGGACCACGTGGTGCTCGCGGAGACGAACACGCGCTTCCGCGACGCGTACTCCAAGGCCACCATCTCCGTGGTGGATGGCATGCCCATCGTCTGGGCGTCGCGCATGCTGGACGTGTCCCTGCCGGAGCGCATCGCGGGCTCCGACCTCATCCTCCCGCTGGTGAAGATGGGCGCCGAGCGCAAGTGGCGCATCTTCCTGCTGGGCGCGGGCCCCGGCGTCGCGGAGAAGGTGGGCAAGCAGTTCCAGGCGGAGTACCCCGGCATCGAGGTCGTGGGCTGGGACTCGCCCATGGTGAACCTGGACGCGGGCGACGCGCAGAATGATCCCATCGTCGCGCGCATCCGGGAGATGGATCCGCACCTGCTCTTCGTCGCGCTCGGCAGCCCGAAGCAGGAGGTGTGGATTTCCCAGGTCGCCCAGAAGCTGGGCCCCACGGTGGCCATCGGCATCGGCGCGGGGTTCGACTTCATCGCCGGCACCGCCAAGCGCGCCCCCGAGTGGATCGCCAAGGCCGGCTTCGAGTGGCTCTACCGCCTCACCCACGAGCCCAAGCGCCTGTGGCGCCGGTACATCCTCAATGACTCCCAGTTCGGGATCATCCTGCTGCGCGAGCTGTGGAAGCGCACCCGGGGTTCACAGGAAGGCTGAGTCCCCAGGGATTCGTGTGACTGGCCGTATGTCCTTGATTTCTAAGGCTTGGGGGCTTTGCCCCTCCCTGGACAGTTACAGCCAAGCTTGAGTATTCTAGCCCCGCACGCCTTTCGCGGGGTGCTTCTTCCAGCCGGACGCGGGTTTCGGATCACCGGGGCGCTGAGGTGAGGCGCGGGTGGACGGGCCGGGGTGTGCGCTGGGGGCCCTGAGCCTCGCGTCCGGGTGTGCCCACCCGTAGGCCCCCTGGACGTTCCCTCATGTCATCAGCCGTATCCCGTTCGTCGCCCCGTTGGGCGGCGCGACTCGTCACGTTCGCGGTGATGTTGCTGTCGGCCTTCAGCCTCCCGGCCGCCGCCGCCACCAACACGGAGGCCACGCAGAAGGCCATCCAGTTCCTGAGCGCGGACGTGGCCAACTGGACCACGCACGAGAACTGCATCGCGTGCCACCGCCAGGGCGCGGCGGTGTTCGGCCTGTCGAGCGCCAAGGCCAATGGCTACAACATGGCGCAGGCGGCGACCAACGGGCGCACGCTCCAGCAGAACCTGGACGCCATCACGGCGCGCATCAAGACGGACCAGCTGCCTTCCGGTCACTGGCTGTATCAGGGGTCCTCGTTCCCGAACTCCAAGACGGGCTGGGCGTCGTTCGGCCTGGCGGGCTTCGACCAGTACGTGTCCACGCAGTACAGCAGCGCGCTGGTGATGGCGGCCAACTGGGCGCTGGGCACGCAGCAGTCCAGCGGCCGGTGGAACGAGGACCACAGCGGCACGCCGGTGAACCACGGCAACGTGCCCATCACCGCGCGCTACATCGTGGCGCTGGCGCAGGCGAAGCAGCGCGTGGATCCGGCGAAGGCGGCGCAGTACCAGGCGGCCATCGACAAGGCGGCCGCGTACCTGCGGGCCAACATCAACACGGCCACCACGGGCGTCTTCGACGACGGCATGCCGTACACGTTCCAGAAGTCGTGGGCCATCGTGGGCCTGAAGGCCGCGGGGCCGGGCGCCAATGGCGTGAACACCACCACCATCAACACGCTGGCGAACCAGCTCATCGCGATGCCCGCGGTGAGCGGCAAGGGCTGGGGCCGCCTGCCGAGCGACGTTTCCGACGACTTCGCCACGGGCATCGCCGTGTACTCGCTGTGCCTCGCGGGCAAGGAGCCGGCGAGCAACGCGCGCCTGTTCAACGCGATTGAGTGGCTGAAGACGAAGCAGGCTGCGGACGGTGGCTGGGAGCCGGGGTCCCCGGCGCGGGACATCCCGACGACGTTCGCGTCGCTGGGCCTGGCGTGCTTCGGCGACTTCAGCGTGGAGGTGTCCGTGGTGGGCGAGGACACCAAGATGTTCTCCATCCCCAACCTGGAGCCGAAGGAGACGACCTACACGATCAAGGTGAAGAACCACGGCTACCAGGCGGACACGTACACGCTGAGCACCGCGGGCGGCCTGCCGGGCTGGACGGCCACGCTGAGCCGGCCCACGGTGTTCCTGGCCTCCGGCGCGGAGTCCACGGTGACGGTGACGGTGCGCGCTCCGGCGAACCTGCTGCCGTCGCTCTTGTCGGAGGTCACGGTGACGGCGGCCTCGGGTGGCGCGGCGGGCGTGTCGGCGTCGGCTCGCGTGCGGACGTACACGCCGCCGGAGCCTCCGGTGACGGGCGTGGCGACGACGACCACGATTCTCTCTCCGGCGGCGAACGCGAGCGTGACCATTGGCAATCAGGCGACCTTGTCCGCGCGGGTGCGGAATGCGTCGACCAACGCCGTGGTGACGGGGTCGAAGAAGGGCGTGGTGACGTTCTTCGTGGCGGGTGTTGCGATTGGCGCGGATGACGACGCGGACGGCGACGGCGTGTTCTCCCTCAATTGGACCATCGCGACGGACACGTGGTCCGCCACGGGCGCGCAGGACTACCGTGCGGTGTATTCCGGTGTGACGTTGCAGCCGGCCAGCCCGAACCTGCTGGGCAGCACGGCGGCGCAGACGCTGGTCATCAATCCCTATCCGTACACGGCGCCGGAGGTCATCATGGGCAACCAGCCCGCGTTCCTCCGCGAGACGACGCTGAACGCGTGGGGCTTCGTGAAGCCGGCCACCAACGGCGCGTTCATCACCTACGCGGCGTTCATCGTGAACGGCGGCACCCCGGTGGTGGTGAACCCCGAGCTGAGCGGCGGTCTGGTCTACGTGCCGGTGGAGCTGGTGGAAGGGCCGAACATCATCCAGCTCACGGGCCGCGACAACCTGGGCGGTGTCACGACGAAGCAGATCAACCTGACGGTGGACCGCGTGCCGCCGGTCATCACCATCCAGTCGCCGGTGTCTGGCCAGGTGGTGGGCGGGCTGGTGGATGTCATCAGCCAGATTGACGAGCAGACGCCGACGCGCGTGGAGACGCAGTGGGTGAACACCACGCTGCTGGAGTTCGGCACCGGTTCGGTGACGCACCCGGTGAACCTGCCGAACTTCGGCGAGCAGGGCATCCTGGTGCGCGCCACGGACTCCGCGGGCAACGTGACGGAAGCCGTGGTGCATGTGTTCGTGGATTCCGGCTCGCCCACGGTGACGACGGACACGGCGGACGGGGCCACGTTCGGGCCTCGTGCGAACAACTCGCTTCCGTATGTGATTCGCGTGTCTTCCGTGTCCGCGACGACGGTGAAGCTGGGCAGCCAGCAATTCCAGCTGCCGCGCGGCGGCGGTGAAATCCAGACGTCGGTGACGCTGGCGTCGGGCGTGAACACGCTGACCATCGACGCGACGAACGAGGCGGGCCGCACGACGCGAGTGACGCGCACGGTGCGCTACGACACGCAGGCGCCCACCGCGACGATGGTGACGCCGGCTCCGGGCAGCACGGTGGGCGGCGTGGTGACGCTGACGGCGCGGGTGACGGATGCGCTGAGCGGCATCAAGAACGTGGCGTTCACGCGGGACGGGTCGGGCATCCGCGCCGGCACGCTCCAGTCGAACGGCACGTGGACCGCGTCGCTGGACACGCATGAGTTGCTGGATGGCACGCACACGGTGGATGTGTGGATGACGGACGCGGTGGACAACTTCGTCATCCAGAGCTTCAGCTTCACGGTGAAGAACAACTAGCCGTCTGTCGTTGACGGCGGTGCCCCTTCGGGGCGGAGGGTCCTCACGGGCCTTCCGCCCCGTTGTCTTTGGGGCGCATGCTTGTCGCCATGGATGCGCACAGGGCCGGCGTGTGGATGTTGTTGTTCGTGCTGCTCACGGGCTGCGCCAGTGGGCCCACGGTGCGGTTGCACACGGAGCGGGAGACTCGGACGTATGCGCCGGTCCGTTCGGACCGCCGTGTGCCGGTCAGTGCTCGGGAGTTCGAGGAGGCGCTGGCGCGATTGGTATTGGAGGTGCCGCTGACGGTGCGGTCACCGAGGGTGGTGCGCACGGTCGCGAAGAAGGGGGCGCAGCTGGACCTGGGATTCGGGTTCATGCTGCGGGACGGGTATGGACGGTGGTGCCGGGCGCATGAGGCTCCGGGGGACTGTCTGTCGTTGCTGGAGGATGGGGCGGGCTTCAGTGAGTTGGACCGGCTGACGCTCGCGGTGGGCATGTCGCTGGACCCTCTGCGCGCGAGTATTGGCGCGGCGCTGCAGGACACGCTGAACCCGGAGTTCTTCATGACCGTGGTCTCGGGAGCGATTGCGTCCTGGGTGGTGCTGGCCGCGGCACCGGAGCCCGTGTTCACCAAGGCCGCGGCGGTGATTGCCGCTGTGTTCCTGGCATACGTGGGCGTGCAGTCGTTCCTCGCGGTGGTGCGGGCGTGCGGTGCGTTGAAGGCAGCGACGGACCGGGCGCAGACGTTCCAGGAACTGGAAGAGGCGGCGGAGGTCTTCGCGCAGGCACTGGGGCCGGAGGTGGCGCGCGTCTTCGTGCTCACGGTGACGATGCTGGTGAGTCACGGCGTGACGGTGGGGCTGTCCTCCGCGCTCGCGTGGATGCCGCGCTTCCCGGACGCGGTGAGACTGGGCTCGACACAGGCGGGCTTCAACCCGGCGCGCGTGCTGGATGTGAGCGCGGTGGCGGTGGTGGACGGCGTAGTGGAAGTGACGCTCGCGTCCACGGCTGTGGCCATGGCCACGAGGGGCCCGCCTCTTCCGAGCAGCACAGGAGGCCCGGGCAAGTGGGTGCAGGTGAATGAGGTGATGTCCAATCGAGCCCGCGACTATCAGGCCCAGGTGACTGGAGCGCCGAAGGGCTCCGCGTACCGGGTCAAGGTAGGAGACGAAGAGGTCGACTTCGACGGCTACGACCTGGTGGAGGATCTGCTGCTGGAGGCCAAAGGCCCGGGCTACGCGAAGTTCATCAAGGACAACATGACACTGAAGGAGTTCTTCAAGGGCTTCGACAAGGTGATTGACCAAGCCAGGCGCCAGGTCAACGCGGCGGGAGGACGGCGCATCCGCTGGATTGTCGCGGAGGAGCGATTCGCCACGTTTCTCCGTAAAGCATTTGAGTCGACTCGCCTCCCAATTGAAGTGGTCCCCATCTCCCCAATCAAGTGAGGCATGCTGAGGCCATGGTCGAGACGCATTTCGCGGGTTGCTACTGGCTGGTCCGACCCGAGCCGATAGAGGCCTGTGCTCGACGCCTGGAAACCTTCCTCGGAATGATGGGCCCGCTTGAGCCCATCTGGAACCGTTGGCATCAGTCCGCAGCAACCTTTGAAAAGGCACGCAAGCGACAGGTCCAACCAGATGCCATGACGCTCGCGAAGCTCCTGGGAAAAAAGAGCAACCGGATTGGGGATGGTTCCAACTTCTGGCTCTGGGCCGGGGAGTCGGCGGATGAAACCTCAGGGGTCAATGGCTACTGCGGCGGCTCGTCGCCATACTTGACCTCCACCTGCATCCTTAACTCGCTTGGCCAGAGTGAGGTCGCGAAGCGCGTGGTGACCGCGCCAGTCATGACCGGCGTGGTGCGCGCCATGGCGCTCGCGTGGGAACCCGAGTTCGCCCTGGCTGCCTCCGACCAGCACCGGGAGCTCGTGGCGGTGCCCATGATCGAAAACTACATCGGCTGGGTCACCTACTTCGCCGACTTCCGCGGTCCCGTGCCTCCACTGCCCTCCCCCGTCCAGGTGGAGCACATCCCCAACCGGGGCACGCTCATCACCCTCACGCAGGAGAAGTTCAGCGTCTCCAACCCCGCCCACGTCGCCCTCGCCGCCGACGTCCAGGCGCGCCTCCAGGCGGCGGGGCTGCTCACCCCGCTTCGCCCCTGGGGCACCTGAGCCGCGCCTTCAGCGCCGCCCGGCCTTCGAGAACCTTCGCAGCAGCGTCTCGTGCGCCGGGTGGCGGGCCACCAGCGCCTCCTCCTCCGGCAATTCGAAGTCCGCGAACTCGAACCCCGGCGACACCGTGCAGCCCACCAGCGTGTACGCGCCCAGCGACTCCGCCGCCTGCAGCACCCCCGCTGGCACCAGCACCTGCGGCTGATGGCCCTGCGTCACGTCCCGCCCCAACACCGGGGACTCCACCCGGCCGTCCTCGTGCACCAGGTGCAACGCCAGCGGCTCCCCGTCGTGGAACAGCCACAGCTCGTCCGCGCCCACCACCCGGTGCCACGCGGAGAACTCCCCCCGCTGCAACAGATAGTAGATGGCCGTCCCCGCGGACCTGCGCCCTCGCAGCGTCTGCACCTGGAACGCCGCGCGGTAGGTCTCCCGGTAGTAGCCGCCCTCGGGATGGGGCTTGAGGTCCAGCCTCCTCACCAGTTCTTCAACCATGGTGGGCACAGTCTAACGCCACGTCCCCTCAGGGCTTCTTCTTCTGCTGCTGCATCGCGGACGCCACCAGGTTCATCAGCTTCAGCTGCACCGGCGTCAGCCGCCGCAGGTTGCGCATCAACCGCCGCATCTCCGGCACGTCCTCTTCCGTCCGAACCCGGGGCTTCTCCTTCGGCGGCGGGGCCGCGAACTCCTCCCCCAGCCCCAGCAGGTCGTGCGGCGGGATGTTCAGGACGACGCACAGACGGCGCAGGTTCTGGACGCTCGGCAGCATGTGGCCACGCTCCAGCCGGCCATACACCTCCGACGCCATGCCGATGCGGTCCGCCACGTCCGCCTGCGTCAGACCGAGCTTCACCCGCACGTTCCGTGCCGCCGAGCCGAGGATTCCCGCCAGTTCCGTGTCCATGCCCTTGTCCCGGGGTGCGAAGCGCCTCCATGGCACCGGGCGCTGGGCATAACCCTGAAGGTCGGGTCATGTCACCTTACCTCTGGCGTTTTTTCCGCCTCCCCCATCCGACCCGGGACGTCCCTTATGAAACGCCCATCCTGCCCCTCTCAGGGGGTGGGCTCGGGCACGGGCGCGCGCCGGCGCTCGGCCGCGGTGAAGAGCAGGGCCATGGGCAGCCCCAGGAACACCGCGTGCCACACAATCTGGAGGAACTGCGGAACGCTCAGGAACCAGGGGAAGTAGCCGCGCCCCAGCAGTTGGAAGTTCACCAGCCACACGAAGATGCCGAAGAGCATCCCCACCGCGGCCTGGAACTCCCAGCGCCCCCGCCCATCCAACGGCAGCATCGCGTCCAGCAGCGCGTACACCACGCCCCAGCCCGCCGCGATGACCAGGTGCACCCCCAGCCCCACCGCCACCGCCAGAGCCGTGGACACCTGCGGCGTGAAGGCCGGCGGCCCCAGCACCACCGCCGCGCTCATCCGCACTGGCACGAGCGGCCCCTCCCCCGCCGCCACCGCCAGCGCCGTCTCCGCCAGCGCCAGCAACACGCCCGCCGCCAATCCAAACAACAGCCCGTTCGTCAGCGACCAGGGAGTGGAAGTCCTCCGTGCCATGGTGTGCCTCCTCGGGGGCGTGCGGGCGCCGGAAGCGGCCCCGTCCCCTCAAGGCTGCGCACCCCTCGCGGAAGGGGGCAGCCACCTCGCCCCCCGGGCCCGCCCCAGCCCCACCCGGCCGGACGGACAGGGCCCCTTCCCCCCTCTTCCAGGCCTGCCATACGGCCAGTCATTTCTTCCCCCACGATTTGGTCGAGTCCGTAACTTCTTCAGACGTCACCGCCGACCCACCGCGAAAGTGCCCGGAATTCCCGGGAGCGGAGGTCAGGCACGCGGTTCGCAATAGCGATGGAGTGTCGAGGAACCGAACCCGTGTCCCAGTCTTCCGCAAGAAATCGCCTGGTCCTGCCCTACCGCGTCCACTACGCACCGCCTGCGTGGCGGGAGGTGGGGCGGATGTCCTCCGAGGCCTTCGAGGCCCTGCAACAGACCCTGGCCCGGCTGGCGGAGCGGACGAAGTCGCACGACTCGGTGGCGGGACCCGTGCGGCACCGCGTGGATGGCCACGACCTGGAGCTCGTCTACGAGAAGGACCCTCGCGCCAGCACGCTCACGCTGCTCGCGGTGACGCGGCTGGGCTGACCCACGAAGGGCCCTCGTTCGCGCGAGGCCCCCGGCTTCACGCGATCCGGCCGGACAGCCGGCCCACGGTGGCCAGCAGCTCGTCCGGGACGATGGGCTTCTTCAAGAGGCCGCCCGTGTCCGGCAGCGCCTCCGTCCCCACGCCCGACAGCAGCAGCACCGGTACGGCCTTCAGCCGCGGCCAGTCCGCGCGCAGGTGGCGCAGGAACTCCGGACCGTCCATCACCGGCATCCTCAGGTCCAGCAGGATGAGGCTCGGTGGGGGCAGGTGCTGGAGCTCGTCCAGGGCCTCTTGGCCATTGGCGGCGACGGCGACCTCGTAGCCGTCGGCTTCCAGGATTTCGGCGATGGCGGCGCGAGCATCCTCGTCGTCCTCCACCACCAGCACGGGCTTGTGCGGCGCGGGCTGAACCATGTCCCGCAGCATAGAGACCCCCTCCCCCACACGGACACGCCTTCCCGGAATACCCCGACAACTGGTGGACAGATGGCTACCCTGGAGGATGACCCCCTTGGGGCCGGAGCGGCCACTCTGGGAGGTTCGGGGGGCATGCTGACGCTGCCCGTCTACCTGGAGCTGGGCGCGGTGGGGCTGGGGGCCCTGTCGGGGGCGCTGCACGCGCTGCGGAGGGAGCTGGACGCCATGGCGGTGCTGGCCCTCTCCATCTGCACCAGCGTGGGGGGCGGCATGCTGCGCGACGTGCTGCTCGGGCAAACGCCCGCGGCGCTGCGCTCTTCGCGCTACCTGCTGGCGGTGGGCGCGTGCGCGGTGCTGGCCGTCCTCTTCGCGCCGTGGCTGTCCCGGCTGCACCGGGCGCTGGACGTGGTGGACGCACTGCTCCTGGGCATGTGGGTGGTGCTGGGCTGGAGAAGGCGCTCGCGTTCCAGCTGCCCCTGCCGTCCGCGGTGTTCCTGGGGCTGGTCACCTCCGTGGGCGGCGGCGTCATCCGGGACGTGCTCCTGGGCGAGCGCACCGCACTGGTGTCCCCCGGCGAGCTGTACGCCACCGTCGCGCTGCTGTGCGGCCTGCTCTACGTCGCGCTCGCGGTGGGCCTGAAGCTGCCCGCGCCCCTGGCGGAGGCCGCCGCCATCGCCGGGGCCAGCCTGCTGCGCCTCACCGCCATGTGGCGCCAGTGGCGGCTGCCGCACCGGTTCGACTTGCTCCAGTTGCTGGACCGGATCCACGCGCGCCGCCCGCGCGGGCCGCCCTGAGGCTGGAGCCGCGTTTCCGGAATATCTTTTGGACAGAAACGAACTTTCCGGTCCAGAATTCTCCGACAGGTGCCCGCAACCCCGTTAGGACCGCGGATCATTTCGGAGGGGAAGCAGGCTCGCAAACGTGTGCTCCCTCACGGGTCTGTCCCACCAGGGGGGCCCGGGGGGTTAGCGGGGCCTGGAGCCCCTTCCTACCTTGGGCCGACCATGTCGCTGAGGAGCCAGGAACAGGGGAGTGCCCGCGTCCGCCAGGCCGTGTCGTGGAAGGCCCGGGCGTGGCGGGAGCTGGAGGCGGGGCGTGAGCGCATCCAGGCAATGCTCGCGCCGCTGCCGGAAGCGGAGTTGATGCGGCAGCACTCGCCGCTCATGTCCCCGCTCGTCTGGGACGTGGCCCACGTGGCCAACTACGAGGAGCAGTGGCTGTTGCGCGCGCTGGGGGCTCCGGCCTTCACCGACCCTGCGTTCGACGCCATCTACGACGCCTTCCGCCACCCGCGAAACACGCGCTCCGCGCTGCCCCTGCTGGAGCCGGAGGCCGCCTGGGCCTACGCCACCCGCGTGCGCGAGGCGGTGGGCGCGCACCTGGAGACGCTGCCCGAGGACAGCGCGGATCCGCTGCTCCACGGCGGCTTCGCCTTCGGCATGGTGGCGCAGCACGAGCAGCAGCACGCGGAGACGCTGGCCGCCACGCTGCAGCTGATGACGCATGTGGCGTACCACCCGGTGGAGTCCCTGCGCCCCCAGCCCGGCGCGGTGCCTCAGCACGAGGTCTTCATCCCCGGCGGCCCGGTGCACCTGGGCGGCGACGACCCGTGGGCCTACGACAACGAGCGGCCCCGGCACGTCGTGGACGTGGCGCCCTTCCTCCTGGACGCGCACCCCGTCACCACGGGGGACTTCCTCGTGTTCGTGGAGTCCGGCGGCTACGAGGATCCGCGCTGGTGGGATCCGAAAGGCTTCGCGTGGATCCAGGCGGAGAAGATCCGCCATCCGCTCTTCTGGAGTCCGCAGGGCCACCACGTCTGGCTGCGCCGCCGCTTCGGCACGGTGGAGCGTCTGCCCAAGGACGAACCCGTGCAGCACGTGTCCTGGTACGAAGCGGACGCGTACGCGCGCTGGGCCGGCAAGCGCCTGCCCACGGAAGCCGAGTGGGAGAAGGCCGCGCAGGGCAGTGACGGCGTCACTCGCGCGCACCCGTGGGGGGACGCCGAACCCACGGACGCGCACGCCAACCTGGGCGGGTCGCGCTGGGGTCCGTCGCCCGTGGGCAGCCACCCTTCGGGCCGCAGCGCGGACGGCGTCTGGGGCTTGCTGGGCGACGTCTGGGAATGGACCGCCAGCGACTTCCAACCGTACGCGGGCTTCCAGGCCTTTCCGTACCGCGAGTACTCGGAGGTCTTCTTTGGAGACACGTCCAAGGTGCTGCGCGGCGGCGCCTGGGCGAGCGCGCCGGTGGCGGTGCGCAACAGCTTCCGCAACTGGGATTTCCCCATCCGCCGGCAGATCTTCGCCGGCTTCCGCTGTGCACGCGACGTGAAGTGAGGGCCACATGAGGATGAGGACGGAGCAGGGCGAGGCACGCATCGCGGAGGGCTACTCGGCGCCGGGCGTGAAGGTGGACGTGCATGTGCAGCCCGGGGACGCGCGGCGTTCGCTTCGCGCGGAGGTGCTGGAGGGGCTCTGCCATGGGCCCAAGGAGCTGAGCCCCAAGTGGCTCTACGACGAGCGCGGCAGCCAGCTCTTCGACGACATCACCCGCCTGCCGGAGTACTACCCCACGCGCCGCGAGCGCGAGATTCTGCGCGCCCACGCGGACGACGTGGCCCGGCTGAGCGGCGCGGACACGCTGGTGGAGCTGGGCAGCGGCACCAGTGAGAAGACGCGCCTCTTGCTGGACGCGATGGACGCGGCCGGACAGCTGAAGCGCTTCGTGCCCTTTGACGTGAGCGAGGCCTTCCTGCGCAAGGCCGCGGAGGGTCTGGCTCGCGAGTACCCGCGCATCGCCGTGCACGCGGTGGTGGGCGACTTCGAGCAGCACCTGGGCCGCATCCCGGGCGGCGGCCGGCGGCTCGTCGCCTTCCTGGGCGGCACCATCGGCAACCTGAAGCCCGCGCAGCGCGCGCTGTTCCTGCGCGAGCTGGCGTCCGGACTGAAGCCCGGTGACGGACTGCTGCTGGGCACGGACCTGATCAAGGACCGCGAGCGCCTGTTCGCCGCCTACAACGACAGCGCGGGCGTGACGGCGGACTTCAACCGCAACGTGCTGCGCGTGATCAACCGCGAGCTGAACGCGGACTTCGACCCGGAGGCCTTCGAGCACCTGGCCCCGTTCGACGAAGCGAACAAGTGGATCGAGATGCGCCTCATCTCACGCAAGGCCCAGTCCGTGTGGCTGAAGGACCTGGAGCGGCGCGTGGAGTTCGCGGAAGGCGAATGTCTGCGCACGGAGGTGAGCTGCAAGTTCTGTCGCGAGCAGGTGCAGGCGGAGCTTGGCGACGCGGGCCTCGACCTGGCCGCGTGGTGGACGGACGCGGACGGAGACTTCGCGCTGTCGCTGGCGATGAAGCGCTGAGCGGGAGACCGCTTTCAGCAGGGGCCGCCCGGCGCTGCTTCAGGAGCGCCGGGTCAGGGCCCGAATCCAGACGATGACGACGGGTGCGACGGTGCGGCCTAGCGGCGACGCGGAGGATCGCGACGCACGGGCACCGGCACCGGAGCCGGCTGCTGCGCCGGGCGGGTCCACGCGGCCCAGAGCGCGGCGGCCGCGGTGATGACCAGTCCCCCCGCCGCTGCTAGCTGCTCACCCAGGGGCCCGATCTCCACGGCGGCCAGGGGGAGGGGAAGCATCTCGGTGAGCGTCATGCGCGGACTCCTTACGAGGGGCACAGCGTGAAGACCCGGGGCGGGCGGGCGCTCGGCACAGGTCGGGAGGCTAAGGTTAGGAAGTCGGACGGCTTTCGGGAAGTCCCGGAGACTCCAGCTGACAGTACGTGGACGGAATTGCACCCCGGGCCGGGCCCGAAGTCCATCCCCTGCCAGTCGCAGCCACCAGAAACATCACGCTCCTCACGTAATGGGGACACCCGGGCCGCGCAGGACGTTCCCGGGTTCCCCTCTGGCGCCGCTTATCGGGCGTCCGGGTGGCGCTTCTTCCACTCCACCTTCATGCAGTGGTCCTGCACCACGCGGATGCCCGCGCGCGCCAGTCGCTCGGCCGCGGCGTCGTTGCGGATGCCCAGTTGGAACCACACCGCATGCGGCTTCTTCTCCAGCATACCGTCCACGTGCGCGGTGATGTCGTCCGGCCGCAGGAACACCTGCACCACGTCCACCTCGCCGGGCACGTCCTTCACCGACGCGGAGATGGGCTCGCCCAGGATGCTCCCTTGCTCGCCGTGCGTGGGCACGGGCAGCACGGTGAAGCCGTGGTCCTTGAGGAACTTCGGGATGGCGTGCGCGGGCTTGTCCGCCTGCGCTTCCGGACGGATGCCCAGCACGGCGATGCGCTTGGTGCGCGCGAGCAGCTCGCCAATGCCTTCCGCGTCGTCGATGAGGTTCTTGCGCCAGTCGTCCATGAGGTCTCCGCGCTCCTTCATAAGGAGGTCGCGCCCCTCACGCAGGGACTGTCAGCGGGGCGCGGCCTGGACCTGGATGGTACGGCAGGCCTCGGTGGCCAGGCGGACTTCCTCTTGGGAGGCACCGGGAAGGCTGGCGCAGAGGAACAGGTCGTCCCCCACGCGCCGGGCGCCGAAGAACGCGGGCGCCTCCGGGCCCAGGCCTCCATCCGTCAGGGACGGGGCCATGGTCACGCGCAGCAGGGCGAAGGAGGGAGTGTCCTCTTCCTGGTCCAGCGACAGCGTGAACTGCTTCATCTGCTGACGGACGTTGTCCGCCAGCGTCTCCGAGGAGGGCATCTGCTCGCCCTGCCCCGGCTTCAAATCCACTCGCAGCGCCGGGCGGCCGGGAGGGCCCGCCTGGAAGCTGCCGTCGGTGGCCACCTGCGCGGACCAACCCGGCGGCAGCGGCACCTTCACGCCCGAGCGCAGCCCCGCGTCCTCCGCATGGATGTCGTCGACCGGCGTCTTCTTCTGGCAACCCTCGCAGCCGCCAAGCAGGACGCCGAGCGAGACGACCCCGAGGCCGATGAGCCCCGGGACCTTCCGCGCGTGGGACGCGACCATGCGCACCGTTACTTCTTCTCTCCGGGCGGGGGCGGGTTACCGCCGCCCTTGCCGATGTTCTCCATCTTGAGGGAGCCCTCGAAGATGACGCCGCGATCCATGGAGAGCGACGGCGTCTCCAGGTTGCCCTTCACGCGGCCCGGCTGCTTCAGCTCGATGAGCTGCGTGGCGCGCACGTTGCCTTCCACGGTGCCGTTGATGATGACGGTGCCGGCCTGAATCTCCGCCTGCACGCGGGCGCCGTCGCCAATGACGAGCACGTCCTTGGTGACAATCTGCCCGTTGAACTTGCCGTCGATTCGAACCTGACCTTCGAAGGTGAGCTTCCCCTCGAACTCGCTTCCTTTACCCAGAAGCGTGTGAACCTCACCCGGACGCGTCGACACGAAATCCTCCTCCCGTTTGAACAGGGGCTTGCTGGGTGCTTCGTCTTTCTTCCCGCCAAGGAGCGCCACGCCCTACTCCTTCCTCAGAAGCTTCAACAGCCTGTCGAGGTCATCGTAGGAGAAGAAGTCGACTTCCAGGGTGCCTTTTCCCGGGCTTTTCTCCGACAGACGGACCTTTGTTCCCAACCGACGCTGCAACTCCTCGGTGAGCGCCTTCACCTGCGGGCTCACCTTGGGCGCCGGCTTCCCTGCATCCTTGCCGCCCTTCGCGGACTTGCCCTGCTGGACCAGCCGCTCCGTGTCGCGCACGGACAGCTTCTTCTCCGTCACCTGCTTCGCCAGGTTCTGGAGCTCCGGCAGCCGGGGCACGCCGAGCAGCGCGCGAGCGTGGCCCATGCTGAGCGACCCGTCCGCCACCATGGCCTTCACGTCCGGGGGCAGGGCCAGGAGGCGCAGCGCGTTGGCGACGGTGGAGCGCTCCTTGCCCACCTTCTGGGCCACCTGCTCCTGCGTGAGCTTGAACTCCTCCACCAGGCGCCGGTAGCCGTCCGCCTCTTCAATGGGGTTCAGGTCCGCGCGCTGGAGGTTCTCCACCAGGGCGAGCTCGAAGGACTCGGCCTCCGTGACCTCGCGGATGATGGCGGGGATTTCCTTCAGGCCCGCGGCCTGGGACGCGCGCCAGCGGCGCTCGCCCGCGATGATGAGGTAGCCGTCGCCGCCCTTGTTCGGGTTCTTCCGGACGAGGATGGGCTGGAGCAGTCCCTGCGCCTTGATGGACTCGGTGAGCTCGTGGAGCTTGGTCTCGTCGAAGTGGCGGCGGGGCTGGAGCGTGTCCCGGTGGATGGACTCGATGGCCAGCTTGAGCACGCCGGGCTTCGGCGGCGGCGCGGCGGGGGCCGGCGCGGCGGGGGCGGCCTGGGGGATGAGGGCTGAGAGGCCCCGGCCCAGGGCGCGCTTCTGGGTGTCAGCGTTCTTCTGCACGGCGGTTGGGAACTCCCGCGCCGGCGTGGGGCCGGCGCGCATGGGCCTTGAGTGCTTCACGGCGAACCGGGCACCCGGTCCCACCATTCACATCGCTCTATTAAGGAGGCGACCGGTCAGGCGACCCGGCGCTTGGACGGCTTGGGGGAGTCCCGGCGCATCAGCTCGCGGCCCAGGGCCAGGTAGCTCTCGCAGCCCTTGGACTTGATGTCGTACAGGATGATCGGCTTGCCGAAGGACGGGCACTCGGACAAGCGCACGTTGCGCGGCACGACGGCCTGGAAGACCTGGTCCTTGAAGTAGCCGCGCACCTCGTCCACGACCTGGTGGGCGATGTTGGCGCGCGCGTCGAACATGGTCAGGAGGATGCCCTCCATCTTCAGCGAGGGGTTGAGCCCCTGCTTGACCAGGTCGATGGTGTGCGTGAGCTGGGACAGGCCCTCGAGCGCGTAGTACTCGCACTGCAGCGGGATGAGGACGGAGTCCGCGGTCACGAGCGCGTTGAGCGTGAGCAGGCCGAGCGAGGGCGGACAATCGATGATGATGTAGTCGTACTTGTCCTTGAGCGGCAGCAGGGCTTCGCGCAGGCGGAACTCGCGGCGCTCCAGGTTGACGAGTTCGACCTCCGCGCCGGTGAGGTCGGGCGTGGCGGGGATGACCTGGAGGAAGCGCAGCTCGGTGGGGTGGATGAGCTCGGATGCGGGGCGGCCGCCGAGGAGTGCGTCGTAGACGGTGCCGGTGAGGTTCTCGCGCTTGAGGCCCAGGCCGCTGCCGGCGTTGCCCTGGGGGTCCATGTCCACCAGCAGGGTGCGGCGCTCCGCGGAAGCGAGGCTCGCTGCGAGGTTGATGGCGGTGGTGGTCTTACCCACGCCGCCCTTCTGGTTGGAGATGCAGATGATACGACCCACGTGGCCCATCCTCTCTCGCCCCGGCTGACGCCAGAGCCCCGCCCGCGGTTCGCGCGGACGTGCGCGCGAATCGGAGCCTGATCAGGCAGCTAGCACGGGGTTCGAGGATGGATCAATTTCCCATCCAAGGTGGGACTCAGGCCCTGCCCGTCCCCTCGCTCGGGAGCCCGTGGACGGCGGAATTTCGCGCGAAGGAGGGTGGCTGCGCGTGCCTGCTCGGCTGCTTTCTGGGTGGCGATTCCGTGCGGGGCGGAAGGGTGTTGGGTTTTTCAGGGGGTCGCGCGCGGCGAGTTCGTGGTGGCGGCTTCGGGCGGTTCGCGGGTCCGGCGTTTCACGTGGAACGGGTTGGGCTTTGTGGATTGGTGCGGCGCGGGGATTTCGCGCGGGCCGGTGCGGCGATGCGGTCAGTGCGTTGAGTTTGGGCGTCCGGTTCGAGCTCGCGTTCGGCGCGGGTGGGTGCGCGCCTGTTTGGGGACGCGGTGGCCGCGTGAGTCCGCGCCCCGGTCCGGCGACTTCGGGTCGTGGGTTCCAGATTCGAGGTGGCGTGGACGCATGAGCTTCTCAAGCTCGCCGCTGAACGAGGCGTTCCATCCATCTGGGGTGATGCCCTCCACGTGAGGTCCACCTCCGCGGATCCCTGGAGCGCCGACCGGATGCGAGTCCGTGTCCCGTTGATGGATGGGACCGCATCAACGCCGCGCGGTTCGCGGTGCCGCCGGCTGGCTTCCGGTTCGACGCGCCAACTGGATACGACGTCCCGCCGGGCACCTTCGCGGAACCGAGCCGCCGAACGCGGTGCCACCGCCGCCACTTCACGTGGGCCGCGCCGGTGGTTTCACGTGGAACGCGTATCGGCGCCAGATGCTCCGCCATGTCGGCCTCGGGTGGTGAGTTGGCGGTTCGTGCGGCGCACCGCATGGGGTGAGCGAACCACCGCGCGGCACGGCTTCCATCATCGGTTCCGGCACCCGCGCGGACCATGGATGGCGATGCCTGGATTCGTGGCGTCGAACGGGCGATGCGGCCAACGGACTTCGACCGTGAACCGTCATCGCAGGGACCAACCGCACGTCACCGCCTTCGGACCATGGAGCCGCGCTTGATGGGGGCGCGGCACACGATGCGAGCCCGCGCCTCATGACATGGGGCGAGTCGCCGGGTTCCCGTTCGTGTCCCCGTCAGGAGGATGCGCCGGGCCCAGCCATGACCACCGGCGGTTCCACGTGGAACACGCGCCATGCCGCTGCGAACACCACACCGCGAAAGACCGCCCCTGTGTTTTTCGCGAACCGCGCCAACCGAAGTCGCTCACGCCAAGCGTTCCCGCATCCGCATCAGCAAGCCCGAGCAGCGTGATGCGGCCGGACGGTCTGGGCACTTCCCACGAACCCCGTTCAACGCGGGCGAGGACATCGCAGGTGCGCGTTCACATGAACGGCCGCCCACCGATGCGAGCACCGCCACGCGGAAGCACGGTCTGACTTTTCAGAACCGGGCCCGTTGAAGGCCGTCCATCCAGGCCGGACGTTCCACGTGGAACTCGCATGAGGGCGAGCATCGCCATGCGGAGGAACAGCACGCCGTGCTTCGCGGACCACGCCAACGACAGGCCGCGCATCCATGCCGCGCGTTCCACGTGGAACACGCATGAGTGCACGGACCTCCCATGCGGAAGAACGGTTCGCGCGTTTCGTGGACCGCGCCAACCCAAGGCCGCGCACGTGCCGGCAGGTTCCACGTGGAACACACGCACGCGGTGGCGAGCACACGATGCGAAGCGCGGCATCCCGCGCGGATCCCATCAGCCCAAGTCCGTGGTTCAGGGCCGCTGCTTCACGTGAACCCGTCACTCCGTTTCGAACAGGCGGCGCGAAAGAAGGCTCAGCATCTGGCGTGGACAACGACGGCTCCAAGCCATGGCCCAACACAGGCCACGCCGTTCCACGTGGAACACGGCATGCGGTCGCGAGCACATGCGCGAAGGAAGGCCTGGCATCCATCGCGGACAACGGCACCCCATCAAAGCGGCAGGCCCGCGTGGCCCGTTCCACGTGGAACACGCTCACGCCATCTCGCGCGCATGCAGCGAGCACCAGTCCAGCATCTGGCGTGAACCACATCTGTCCGCCCCCTTGGTTCTCACGTGGGACGTTCCACGTGGAACACGCGCATGCGGTCGCGAGCACAAGCAGGTGAAGGAGCGGTCCGAAAGCCCTGGTGGTCTGACCATGCCCAGGCAGTGGATCCACCGGCACGTTCCACGTGGAACACGCGCTCAAGCCGACCCAACCACCGCGCATCGAAAGAGCCTTCAGCGCTTCATGCGAACCATGGTCGCGGAAGGCACGGTCCACCGCCATGAGGTTCCACGTGGAACACGCTCACGCATCCGCGAACTCACGCAGGTGAAGACCAGTCCCGAGCTGTTCCTGAACGCGGCGCTTCAAGGCAATGGATCCACCGGGACGTTCCACGTGGAACACGCAGTCGTCTCCATCCGCTTCACCGGCCATGAACTCGCTAGTGCCTGTTGAGCGCGTGGCTCACTTCAAGCGCCACATCCATGCCGGGACGTTCCACGTGGAACACGTCACGAAGGCCGCGAAGTGGAAGTGCCTGAACCACTTCCAGCACGCGCGATTCGAACCGTGGTTGGGGAAGGAGCAACCAGCCTGGGGCTCCCTTTCATCCACCGCGCTTCGCATCCGCCATCCATGAACCGCCGCATGGATGCTTGTCCGGATCCGATACCCAAAGGCCTGCGAACCGCAGTGCCGCGAGCCTGATGTGGAGCCGGTCACGCGGTCTCTTCTTCATCCCCCAACAGCACATCCGATGCGCTGCCCCTCGCGCTGACGACCGCTGTCCGAGCAACCAGGGGCGCCCCTTCTTGGAACGTGTTCCACGTGGAACGTGCGAAGCCGCATGAGCGCCAGCTCCCCTCCCCTTCGCACCATCAAGCGCTCCAGGTCAGCCACGGTTCAGCGCCACGGCGAACAACCGCGTGTCGCTTCAACGCTTGTTCGCCAGCGCCTCCACACGCGGACCGGAGGTCGGCCGTGTTCCACGTGGAACACCGGTCGGCCACTCAGCCCGTGCCTCCATCGCTTCGTTCTCTTCAGCGATGCCCATCACGCACCGGATCCGATGGTGGGCGGAAGCTCATGCTTCGAAGCCCCGCGCATGCGCATGCATGGGTTCGAAGCAGCGGCGTGATGCGTTTCCACGCGCCTGGCCCATGCGCGGACAACGGCGTGAGTCCAGTGCTTCGCGAACAGGATTCCACGCGGACTCTCGTGGTGCTCAGCCAGGACTCAAACGCATCAAGCTCCAGGTCCGTTTGCCGGACCTTCAGGCCGCGCGTGTTCCACGTGGAACATGGGCATCACGCGCAGCCACGTTCCACATCGAAGCTCTCGCGTGGACGTGTTCCACGTGGAACGCGGAGCCGCAGAACTCATGAACGCATCCCGCGACTCAGCCTTGGACGTTCCACGTGGAACAGGAAGCCGCCCACCTTTGGAGCAGGGAGTCCGGCCCGCATGCGCTTTCGCGCAGAGACCTCAAACATGCGTTCGTCCGCGTGGAGGTCCAGGGGCTCAAGTCGATGCCGCGATTCACTGCGACGGACCCGAACTCCGCTTCATCACGCGGCTGAACTCGATGACGTGTTCCACGTGGAACGCGAAACCTCAGGACCTGCGAACGCATCCGGGCGATTCGGCCTCAGACGTTCCACGTGGAACACGCGCCGCCGCGCTTCACCCTTCAGCGCGACCAGGCGGCTCGCTGAAGCACGACTCGGTAGCCATCCGGATCCTCGAAGGTCCTTCCGTTCGCATCCCAGTACGGATTGCGCGACCGCACCGGCGCGAAGCCCGCGGCCTCCATGCGACGGACCCGCTCCGCCCATGCCTCCCGGTCCGGTACGTAGAAAACCAGGAGGTGGTCTTCGGATGGAGCTCGCGGTGCTTCGTGTCCGTACTCCACCGTGAACTCCAGGTGATACGGCGCGCCCGCATGTCCAAGCATCACGCCGTCGAACCCCTCGTGGTCCTCGAAACCTCCGAGCACCTCGAAGCCCAACCCGTCCCGGTAGAAGCGCACCACCGCGTCCAGGTCCCGTGTCGGCCTCGCGACCCGCAGCTTCACCGCGTCCATGTGCCGCCCTCCCCTTCCCGGATCCGCATCCGGGTGGTGCCAGACATAGGATGAATTGACGCTCTTTTCGCGCGAACCCAGGGACGGCACCTTGTGCCCATGACCACGAAACAGCAGCCCCTGAACTCCGGCTTCGGCGCGACCACCACCGCACGCGAAGCACTGGGCAACACCCGACTGGATGGCACCGTCGCCATCGTGACCGGCGGCTACGCAGGCATCGGACTGGAGACCACCCGCACGCTCCACGCCGCGGGTGCCACCGTCATCGTCCCCGCGCGGACTCCCGACAAGGCCCGCGCCGCGCTCGCTGGATTGGAGCGCGTGGAGCTGGAGCCCATGGACCTCTTCGACCCGGCATCCATTGATGCGTTCGCTTCGCGCTTCATCGCGTCCGGCCGGCCGCTGCACCTGCTCATCAACAACGCGGGCATCATGGCCTCACCGCTCACCCGCGACGCGCGTGGTTTCGAGTCCCAATTCGCCACCAACCACCTGGGCCACTTCCAGCTCACCGCTCGGCTCTGGCCCGCGCTGAAGCAGGCGAACGGCGCGCGCGTGGTGTGCCTGTCATCGCGCGGCCACTTCTTCGCCGGCGTCGACTTCGAGGACCCCTTCTTCCAGCAGCGCCCCTACGACAAGTGGGTCGCTTATGGGCAGTCGAAGACCGCGAACATCCTCTTCGCCGTCGGACTGGATGCGCGCGGCGAGGCCCACGGCGTGCGCGCGTTCGCCGTCCACCCCGGAGGCATCCTCACGGACCTGGCCCGGCACATGTCCGAGGAAGAGGTCCGCGCCTCCATCGAGAACTCCAACAAGATCGAACCGCTGAAGACAGTGGAACAGGGCGCCGCGACCACGGTCTGGTGCGCGACCAGCCCCCAGCTCGCGGGCAAGGGCGGCGTCTACTGCGAGAACGTCGACATCGCCGTGATGGCGCCCGCCGACGCCACCATCCGGCGCGGCGTGAAGGACTGGGCCGTGGATCCGAAGCAGGCCGACCAGCTGTGGTCCGCGAGCGAGGCGTGGACCGGCGTCCGCTTCAATCCGTGATGATCAGCCCGCGGATTCGCGGGTGCTACGTCCGGTCCGGACCGGGCAGCGACGACGGTTGGAACAACTTCCGCGTGCGCTCCAGGTTGGGACCGGGACGCGGCGAGTAGAAGGACACGCGCAGCTCCCGGCCGTCGGGTTCCGAGTACGTGAGCGTGACGTTCTCGAACGCGATGGGCCCCCACTTCGGAAGGAGGAACACCTTCACCATGGAGGCGGTCTCCACCACGTCGTGCTCACTCCAGAGGCGTGCGAACTCCGGGCTCGCGGATTGGAGATTCTCCGCCAGCGCGTCGAACTCCGACCGGTCCGCGGCTCTCGCGGCGTCCATCCGGAATCCCGCCACCGCGCGGCGCACCGCCTCATCCCACGAAGGCATGCGCGCGCGCCGCTCTGGATTCATGAACAGCGCCCACAAGCCGTTGCGCTCCTCTAATGAAGAGGCAGGAAGTTCCAGGTCCGCGTAGAGGACCGTCGCCGCCGCGTTCCACGCAACGATGTCCCACCGTCGAGTGGAGACGAGCGCCGGAAAAGGATGCGCATCGAGCAGTCGTTGAAGCGCGTCGCTGACCGACTCCGGTGAGCGCACGGGCATGGGCGCGGGCCGGCCGTGCGCCAACGCGAAGAGGTGCAGACGTTCCGTCGGAGTGAGACGGAGCGCGACCACCAGGCGCTCCAGCAGTGGTTCGGAGACGTGGATGTCCCTCCCCTGCTCCAGCCACGTGTACCAACTGACTCCCACGTCGGCGAGCCGCGCCAGTTCCTCGCGGCGAAGACCCGGCGTGCGCCGCCGCGAACCGGAAGGGAGTCCCACGTCCTCCGGATGCAAACGCTCACGGCGGCTGCGAAGGAATTGCGCGAGTTCGACGCGCCCGGAGCTGCGGGAGGTGTCCGTCACGCGGCGGAACGTTAGGCGAACCGTCCGCGTGAGGCATCGACACCGTGTGTTCCACGCATCCCACGCGGGCGCTCGTGAGGTGCCCTCCCCTCTCAAGCGGCCGCGGATCCACTCACGTCGTGACGAGGATCCGGCGCGCTCAACCCCCGGCGGTCCCTTTGGGTTGCATAGGAGCCTATCTCAATTTACATAGTAAGCTATGCACATGACCAAGACAGTGGGAATCATCGGGGGGGGGCCGGGTGGGCTGACGTTGGCGCGGATCCTGGCGACACGGGGCATCGCGGCCTCGGTGTTCGAGCTGGATGAGCACCCGCTCGCCCGTCCCCAGGGAGGTTCGCTGGACCTGCACGCCGACTCCGGTCTGCGCGCGCTTCGCGAGGCCGGACTGGAGGCGGAGTTCAAGGCCGTCGCCCGGTATGACGACCAGGGTGACGCCATCTACGACGCCCAGGGCACGCTCCACTTCCAGCACAACGAGGCGAGCGACGGCGACCGGCCGGAAATCGACCGCACGCAGCTGCGCTCCCTGCTGCTGGAGAGCCTCTCCGCGGAGCGGATCCGCTGGGGAAGCAAGGTGTCCGCCGTAGAACCGCTCCCCGACGGGCGTTACCGCGTCGCGGGTCCGGCGGGTTCGCTTGGCGAGTTCGACCTGGTGGTGGGCGCAGATGGTGCGTGGTCGCGCGTCCGTCCGCTCGTGTCCTCAGCGACACCGGCCTTCACGGGCGTGCTCTTCATCGAGCTGCAAATCGACGACGTGGACACGCGGCATCCAGAGGTCGCGAAGCTGCTCCCGCGAGGGAAGATCTCCGTGGTCGGAGGCAACCAGGGCCTCATCGCCCAGCGCAGCAGCCACGGCCACGTGCGCGCCTACTTCATGTTCCGGGTGTCCGAGGCACAGCTCCAACAGGGGCTCGTGGACACGTCCTCCCCTGCCCGGGCTCGCGAACAACTCAAGGCGCTGCTCCCGGGTTGGTCGCCGTCCCTGCTCGCGTTCATCGACGCGTGCAATGACACCCTCGCCGCGCGCCCCATCGTCGCGCTTCCGGTAGGCCACCGGTGGACGCACCGGCCGGGAGTGACGCTGCTCGGAGACGCGGCCCACGTCATGCCGCCCTTTGGCGGCGAGGGCGTGAACATGGCGATGCTCGACGGACTGGAGCTGGGGCTCGCGCTCGCGGTGGACTCTGACTGGAGCCAGGCCGTGAAGGGCTACGAGGCGGCCATGTTCGAGCGCGCCGCCATCGCGGCCGAGGGCTCCATGCAGGGCATGGACTTCCTCTCCGAGCACGCGCTCGAGCACGTGCTGGAGCACTTCCGTGGGGTCCAGCAGGAGCTGGCGGCCCTGGGCTCGCACTGAAGCCGAGCCCGAGCGCCCTCCCCTCCCCTACTGCTTCGCGAACACCGCGACCTGACGCTCGGCGCCGGAGAACGGGAGCCGGTACGCCCGAGCAGACACCACGCGCAGGTTGCGTTCCGCCGCGCGCGCCTGGAGCTCCGCGTCCGTCTGCTGTTTGCCTAGCATCGCCACCACGCGTCCGCCCTCCTCCACGTACGCGGGCGCCAGGTTCAGCCAGTCCGGCAGGTCCATGAACGCGCGCGCGATGAGCACCTGCGCGCGCGGAATCCCCTCTGTCTCCGGCTTCCCTTCCGCCCGAGCGTGCAGCCCGCGCACGCCGACGAGGCCCAGGCTGGCGGCGGCGGCCTTGATGAACGCGATCTTCTTGCCCACCGTGTCCACCAGCGTCACGCCCATCTCCGGCAGCTCCAGCTTGAGCGGCAGCCCGGGGAAGCCCGCGCCCGCGCCCAGGTCCAGGAGCGACGTCGCGCCCTTCACCTCCGGCAACACCGCGAGCGAGTCCAGGAAGTGCTTCTCCAGCACCTCCTCCGGCGCGGTGATGGCCGTGAGGTTCACCTTCGCGTTCCACTTCAGGAGCTCCGCCATCAACCGCTGGAGCTTCGGGCCCACGTCCGGTCCCACGGTGATGCCCAACGCACTGCATCCGGATGCCAGCTGATCTACGAACCGCGCGTTATCCACAACACCTCCACCCCGAAGGGCCCTTCAAGTCCTTGGAATCACTCAGGAGAAATTCATCCCCAGAAATATCCACACGTTATCCACAGCCCTGTTCCTGATCACTTGACGGCCCCTGTCCCCGCTTGAGCGCGACCAGGAGCAGGGACACCGCGGCGGGCGTCAGGCCCGGAATCCGCCGAGCCTGCCCCACCGTCCCGGGCCGGTGCGCGGACAGTTTCTCCACCGCCTCCGTACCCAGACCGCGCACGTCCGTGAAGCGGAACGTGTCCGGGATGCGCCAACGGTCGGACGCCTCCGCCTCGCGCGCCGCGGCCCGGGCGGCCTGGGCGATGTAGCCCTCGTACTTCACCTCCACCTCCACCTCCTCCGCGACCTCGGGGGTGAGGGCCGGGAAGTCCTCTCGCTCTTGCGCCAGCTGCGCGTACGTCACCTCCGGGCGCTTGAGCCGCATCGCCAGGCCGGCGCGCTTGAGCCGCGCGACCTCCGCCGTCACCGCCTGGGCCCGAGCCTCCGCGCGCTCCAGGGCCTCCTTAGGCAGGAGCCCCACTCGATGTCCGTGACGCGCGAGCCGCAGGTCCGCGTTGCCCTCGCGCAGCTTGAGCCGGTGTTCGGAGCGGCTGGTGAACATGCGGAACGGTTCGTCCACGCCCTTCGTCACCAGGTCATCCACGAGCACCGCGCCATGCGCTTCGTCACGGCCCACGACGAGCGCCGGTTCGCCCTTCACCTGGAGCGCCGCCTGGATGCCGGCCCACAGGCCCTGGAAGGCGGCCTCCTCGTAGCCGGAGGTGCCGTTGAGCTGGCCCGCGAAGAACAGGCCCGCGACGGCCTTCGTCTCCAGCGTGGGGTGCAGTTGCGTGGGCGGCGCGAAGTCGTACTCCACCGCGTAGCCGTAGCGGACCACCTCCACGCGGGACAGGCCGGGGATGGTGCGCAGGAACTCCAGCTGCACGTCCGCGGGCATGCTGGTGGACAGGCCCGCCGGGTACACGAGCGGCGACGTGGGCCCTTCCGGTTCGAGGAACACCTGGTGCCGTTCACGAGCGGCGAAGCGCACCACCTTGTCCTCCAGCGACGGGCAGTACCGGGGCCCTCGCCCCACGATGTCCCCCTGGAACAGCGGCGAGCGGTGCAGGTTGTCGCGCAGCAGTTGGTGCGTCGCCTGCGTCGTCGCGGTGAGGCCGCACATCACCGAGGGCCGACGCGGGAACGGCAGGCCCTGCTCCAACTGGGTGCGCCAGGAGAACGGCCGCACACCGACGTCTCCCGACTGCGGAGTGACGGCATCCCAATCGATGCTGTCGCGGGACAGGCGCGCGGGCGTGCCCGTCTTGAAGCGGCCCAGCGTGAAGCCGAGCGCGTGCAGCGACTCCGACAGGCCGCGCGCGGCTTCGTCTCCCAGTCGGCCGCCGACCTCCTTCTGCTCGCCCACGTGCATGAGCGCGCGCAGGAAGGTGCCGGTGGTGAGGAGCACCGCGCGGGCCACCACCTGGGTGCCGTCTCCCAGCACCACGCCCTTCACCCTCCCCTCTTCCGCGACGACGGCAGCGACTTCGCCCTCGTGCACGGTGAGGTTCGGCTGGGTGAAGAGCACGGCCTGCATGCCGGCGGCGTAGGCGTCTCGGTCGCAGAGGACGCGAGTGGCCTGCACTGCGGGGCCCTTGGAGGGATTGAGGATCTTGACGTGCGTGCCCGCGAGGTCCGCCGCGCGGCCCATCTGTCCACCGAGCGCATCCAGCTCGCGCACCAGGTGACCCTTGGCGGTGCCGCCCACGGCGGGATTGCAGCTCATCACGGCGGCGCGCTCGCGCTTGAGCGTCACGCCCAGGGTGGACAGACCCATGCGTGCGCACGCGAGCGCCGCCTCGCAGCCCGCATGGCCCAGGCCCACCACGACGATGTCGTATCGGAGTTCCATCGCGTCCCGGGGGGTATCACGCCCCGGCGCGTCCGTGGCAAGCCGGGCATGGGGACACCGTCCACCTGGCTGGTTCCCCACCCGCCTGGGCCGTGGCCCAAACACAGACATGGCCTGGCCAAGTTTGGGAGCACGCGAGGCGGGCAGTGGGAGGGGTAACAACGCCGCCCGCCTCGCGCGCACCAGTCATCGTGGATCCGTCAAGGACGCGCCTGACACACCGGTGGCGTCTCTGGCCCTTCGACGGCGATGGCATCCATGGGACCTTTCCCGCACGAGTCCCCCGGACCTCGTGCCTTCACATGGCGTCGCACACACGGGAGCCAGACCTACCCGTGCGGTGAGGGCGCATTGGGCTTTCGGACTCGAACCAGCGAGGCCGGCGGACCTCCCGTGTGCGCGACGGGGAAGGGTATAGCGGGGGGGTCTGACATTGCCGGTTCCAGGCCCTTCACCAGGGCCCGGAACCGCTCGGCGTCAGCGGGTGGCCGGGGGGTTCGACCGGCTGGGGCAGTGCACGTTCTCCGGGCAGCGCCCGTCCGACTTGGGGATGCACGCGCCGCAGCACTCCATCTCGTCCGGCTGGCACGCCGGCACGCACGCGCCGCACTGCAACACGCCGCCGCAGCCATCGTCCGCGGTGCCGCACTTCAGGCCCAGAGTGGCGCACGTCGCGCGCTGGCAGACGCAGCGGTCGTCCACGCAGGACTCGTTGGGTTTGCACCCGGGGCTGCAGGTGCTGATGGGGCCCGTGGGGTCCTTCTTCGGCTCGGCGGGCACGGGCGGGGCCACGCAGCGGCCGTTGGTGCATGTGCCCGCCTGACAGTCGCCGCAGTCGATGAACCCGCCGCACCCATCCGGCGTCCGGCCACAGGCCACCATTGCCTGCGAGCACGTGGCCGGCGCGCAGCCATCCGGCGCCACGTTGTCCCGCGACGCGCGCACGGTGCCGCCGCTCGGCGTGCACGCGCCCCACAGTCCCAATGCCAGACACAGTCCGGCCCACCGCCCCAGGCTCCGCACCACTCCCATGTCATCCACTCCCTGGGCTCCCGTCTCGGGAGCCATGAACGGCCCCATCATGCGCACGCCGGGCTCGGATGTCCGGATGTTCGGGGCCATGCGACGGGGCAGGGGAGGGGAGGGCGCTTCAGCGCTGGATGAGCCCGCGAGCGCTCTCGATGCGCTGCGCGGCGGTCCGAGCGTCCTCCTGCTTGCGAGGCGTGGGCACGTCCAGTCCACGCTGCGACGCGGGCCGGTTCTCGATGGCGGCCAGCCACCGCTGCACGCCCGGCAGCCCGTCCAGGGACACGCCCGCCCACTCGTGCGAGCGCACCCACGCCCAGTTCGCGATGTCCGCGATGCTGTAGTCACCGGCCAGGTACTCGTGGTCCTTCAGCCGGCTCTCCAGCACCGTGTACAGGCGGCGCGTCTCGTTCTGGTACCGGTCGATGGCGGGCTGAATCTTCTCCGGGAAGTAGCGGAAGAAGACGTTGGCCTGCCCCTGCATGGGACCCACGCCGCCCATCTGGAACATCAGCCACTGGATGACTTGCGAGCGGCCCTTGGCGTCCGTGGGCATCAGCCGGCCCGTCTTCTCCGCCAGGTAGATGAGGATGGCGCCTGACTCGAAGACGGCGAAGTCGCCCTCCGCGCGGTCCACGATGGCGGGGATGCGGCCGTTGGGGTTGATGGCCAGGAACGCGGGCTGCTTCTGCACCCCGGTGGAGATGTCCAGCGCATGCACGGTGTACGGCAGCGCCAGTTCCTCCAGCGCCACGGAGACCTTGAAACCGTTCGGCGTGCCCCACGTGTACAGGTCGATCATGTCACCCTCGCTTCGCGTGTGAAGAGGTGCGCTCCGTCTAACGGCGGAAGCGCACCACGCGCACGTCGAAAGCAGGGGCATCCCCCAATGCCTCGCGCATCAGCTCCAGCGCGCGGTCCTCGTTGAAGCTCCCGGAGCCCGCGCCGATGATGGGGAACGCCACGGAGCGGAAGCCGTGCTCCCCGGCACGCTCCAGCGCGTTTCGCACCGAGTCCTGGATGGACCGCGCGGACGCACGCCAGAGCATGTTGATGCCCGCGACGTGGATGATGCCCTTGAAGGGCAGGCGCCCCGGCCCGGTCACCACCGCCGAGCCCAACGGCATGGGCCCCACGCGCGAGACCTCGCGGAACGGCGCCGTGCCACCCCGGCGCTTGATGGCCCCGGACACCCCCTGGGGCAACAGCAGCCACCAGGGGATGATGTTCCGGTTCCACGCGTTGACGATGGCGTCCACCGGCTGGTCCAGCAGGTCGCCTTCCACCAGTTGCACGGGCATGGACGCGGACTTTAGTTGGCCGGCGCCGGAGCCTGCGGGGCCTGCTGCTTGGAGACGTTCGCGAAGTCACCCGCGCGCACGAGGGTGGCCTTGCTGAAGTCCAGGTGCTTGGACAGGGCCTTGCGCACGTCCTCGGCGGTCAGCTTCTGGAGCTTCGCCTCCAGCTCCGCGTCGAACTTCAGCGTGCGCCCCAGGTACAGGTCTTCGCTCAGCTGCTGCGCCAGGTTCCCATCCTGCGCTCGAGCGGACTGCCGGTACTCCAGAAGTCCCGCGCGCGCCTTGTCCAGCTCCTGCTGCGTGAAGCCCTTCTGCACGGCGCGGGTGACCTCCTCGCGCATGGCGGCCTCCAGCTTCTGGGCGTTCTGCGGCGCGTAGATGGCGTAGGTGAGGAACCAGCCCACGGTGTCCAGCTCCTGGGCGGACAGGCTGCTGCCCACGCCATAGGACAGGCCGTCCTGCTGACGCACGCGCGTGGCCAGCCGCGAGTTGAGGAAGCCACCGCCCAGCATGAAGTTGCCCATCATCATGCCGGGCCAGTCCGCGTCGTCGTCGCGAATCTGGAGCAGCTGTCCCGCGAGGAAGTACGCGTTGGCCTTGTCCGGCGTCTCCAGCACGACGGACTTCGGAGCCACGTCCTGGAACGTGCGGGGCACGCGCACGTAGGGCGCCGGGCTCTTCCATCCGTCGAGCAGGGGACCCACGAGCGAGGTGAGCTCCTTCGCGTCGAAGTCACCCACCACCGCGAGCTCCCCGCGCGAGGCGCCGTAGAACTTGCGGTGGAAGTCGCGCGCCTGCTCCAGCGTGACGGCCTTCGCGTCGGCCAGGCGTTCATCCAGGGTGGGCACGTAGTACGGGTGGCCCTTGGGGTACTGGGTGCTGAGCACGCGCCAGAACGCGATGCTGGCCTGGGGCTGCGGCTCGCTGCGCTGCGACTCCAGCGAGGCCAGCCGCTCCTGCTTGAGGAGCGCGAACTCCTTCGCGTCGAAGGAGGGCTCGCGCAGCACCTCGGCCACCAGCTTGAGGACCTCCGGGAGGCTCGCGCGAGGGCACTCGATGGAGACGCTGGCACCCATCGCGCCGCCGTCCACGCCCACGCGGGCCTTGAGCTTGTCGAGCGCGTCGTAGAGCTGCTGGCGGGTGTGCTTCGTGGTGCCGCGCATCAACATGCCGCCCGCGTAGTTGGCGGCGGGCAGCTTGCCGTTCAAGGTCTCCGCGGTGCCCCAGCGCAGGTCCAGCGCCAGGTTGACCATCTCCCCGCGCGTCTTCTTGGGCAGCAGCGCGTACTTCACGCCGTTGGCCAGCTCGCCACGCTGCACGCGAGACTCGATGTTGGCGGGGGAGGGGTCGAAGGCCTCGCCCTGGGCGACGGCGGCCTTGCCCTGGTAGCCGTCCACCATCTTCGCCACGTCCACCGCGGGCGGCAGCTCCGAGCGGTCCGGCTTCGGCGTGGGCACGAAGGTGCCCATCGTGCGGTTGGAGCTCTTGAGGTACGCGTCGGCCACGCGGGTCACGTCCGCGGGCGTGACGGCCTCGATGCGGTCGCGGTGCAGGAAGAGCAGGCGCCAGTCGCCCACGGCGGCCCACTCGGACAGGAGGATGGCGGCGCGCTCGGAGTTGTTGAGGAGCAGCTCCGTCTGCTTCGCGAGGGCCGTCTTCGCGCGGTTCACCTCTTCGTCGGTGAAGGGCGTGCGGGAGGCCTCCTCCACGGTCTTGATCAGCGCTTCACGCACGGGCGGCAGGGGCTGATCCTGGCGAGCCTCGGCGCGGAAGCCGATGACGCCCGGGTCACGCAGCTGGAAGTTGAACGCACTCGCGCGCGAGGCCTTCTTCGTCTCCACGAGCGACTTGTAGAGGCGGCCGGACGGCACGTCGCCCAGCACCTGCGTGAGCACGTCGATGGCGGCGAAGTCGGGGTGGGCGCCCTCGGGCACGTGGTAGACGCTGGAGATGAGCTGGTTGTCGCCCACGCGGCGCAGCGTCACTTCGCGCTCACCGTCCTGGGTGGGCTCCTCGGTGTACGTGACGGGCACGGGATCCGCGGGCTTCTGCAGCTTGCCGAAGGTGGACTGCACGAGCGCCAGGGCCTTCTCCGGCTGGAAGAGTCCAGCGATGACGAGCGTCGCGTTGTCGGGGCGGTAGTAGCGCCGGTAGAAGGCCTGGAGCCGGTCGATGGGGACGTGCTCCAGGTCCGCCTTCGCGCCGATGGTGGCCTTGCCGTAGTTGTGCCAGCGGTACGCGGCGCTCATGGTGCGCTTGAAGAGGATGCCGCGCGGGTCGTTCTCGCCGGACTCGAACTCGTTGCGGACCACGGTCATCTCGCTGTCCAGGTCCTTGCGCGCGATGAAGCTGTGGACCATGCGGTCCGCTTCGAAGGACAGCGCCCACGACAGGTTGTCGTCCGACGCGGGCAGGGTCTCGTAGTAGTTGGTGCGGTCCAACCAGGTGGTGCCGTTGGGACGCGCGCCGCGCTCGGTGAGGGCCTGGGGCACGTTGGGGGTGGTGGGCGTGCCCTTGAACATCAGGTGTTCGAGCAGGTGCGCCATGCCCGTCTCGCCGTAGCCCTCGTGCTTGCTGCCCACCAGGTAGGTGACGTTGACGGTGACGGTGGCCTTGGTGGGGTCCGGGAAGAGCAGGACGCGAAGGCCATTGGGCAGGCGGTATTCGGTGATGCCCTCCACGCTCGCGACGGGGGTCAGGGCGGCCGGCTTCGTCTGGGCGCGCGCGGTCGAGGAGGCAGCGGGTTTCGGAAGGGGAGCCGGGGCCCGGGCCCACACGGGCGGGGCCGCCACGAGCAGGACAGCCAGCAGGGCGAGCGGTGTACGACGCGTCATGCGGTCCTCAGGGTGCGAAGGAGTAGGCACGGGACTTCTAACCGCTCCACCGGGTCCTCCCATCCCGAGAAACCCAGACCCTCCGGGCAGGCGTCCACCCAGGGACACCCGTGGACCGTCCCAGGTCCTGTCCCGCTCTTCCAACCTCACAGGTCGTCATGTATCCTGGCGCGGATCCGATGTCAGGATGGGTTGGTAGGAGACTCGCGCGTCACCAGGGAGGGTACGGAATGGCGAAGGCGATGGGCGGGGACCTGATGCTGCAGATGCTGCAGGAGTTCCGCGAGATGCAGGAGGAGTCGGAGGTGCAGTACGCGCGAACCCAGAAGGCGCTGCGGGTACTCCGCATGAAGTGCCGGGTCGTCTACAGGAAGACCCGGATCTTCGCGGATCAGGTGCGTGCCTTCTCCGAACGGGTCCGCGTCTTCTCGGAAGATGTGGATGGACTCCGCGAGAACATGGAGGAGTTCGCCACGCACGTCTCCGTGCTGGCGAAGGAGGTGGACGGCGTCAAACGCACCCAGACGAAGATGTTCGGTCAGATGGGCCGGATGCTGAATCACCTCGCGGATGCCCAGACCACGGACCGCAAGCGCATCGACGTCCTGGAAGTGCGCATGGACGGCCCAGGGGAGAACTGATCCCGCCATGCGCCTCCTCACTCAGGCGTAGATGCCCCCGGGCGCCATCGCGGAGCCGGCGCCCAGGACCTCCTCCACCTCGCGGACCTCCTCGGACGTCAGCCGGAAGTCCCCTGCCTGGATGAAGCCCTCCACCTGCTTCGCGCTGCGCGCCCCCACGATGGCGGCGGTGACGGCCGGATCCCGCAACGTCCAGGCAAGGGCCACCTCCGCCGGGGAACGCCCATGCCTCGCGCCCACTTCACGCATGCGCTCCACCAGCGACAGGTGATGCGACAGCTTCGGCTCCTGGAAGTCCGCGCTGCCGCGGCGCCAGTCGTCATCTGGCATTGCCTGGATGCGCTCGCGTGTCATCGCCCCGGTCAGCAGGCCGGACGCCATGGGTGAATACACAACCACCCCAATGCCCTGCTTCTGGCAGTAGGGCAGCAGTTCGTCCTCGATGTCCTGATGGATGAGCGAGTACTGCGGCTGCAACGACGTCACCGGAGCAATGCGCCGCACCCGCTCCAGCTGCGAGACATTGAAGTTGGACACGCCCAGCCAGCGCACCTTGCCCTGCCGTTGCAGCTCCGCCAGCGCCGTCCACCCCTCTTCAAGTTCCGCCCCGGCGTCCACCGGCCAGTGCACCTGATACAAATCAATGGCATCCACCTTCAGCCGGCGCAGGGACGCCTCACACTCCTTGCGTACCGAGTCCGCCTTCAACCTGCGGCTGACCTTGCCCTCGTCATCCCAGACCATCCCGCACTTGGTGAAGACATACGGCCGCTTGTCCCGGCCCTTCAGCGCCCGGGCCACCACGTCCTCGGAGTGCCCCAACCCATACACCGCCGCCGTATCCACCCAGTTGATGCCCGAATCCAGCGCGCGCTGGATGGCTTCAATGGACTGCGCGTCGTCCTGCGCGCCCCAGGCGAACACCCAGCCGCCCCCTCCAATGGCCCACGCGCCAAACCCCAGCGCCGTGAGGTCCATGTCGGAATTGCCCAACCGTCGCTTCTGCATCCCGTGCCTCCCGGGGCCGGATACCCCTGGTTCCCCTGGCTCCAAGAAGGACGGTGTGCACCGCGGCGGCCCTCGCCTGGGGCTGGATGCTGGCCCGCCCCCGGGTCACCAGGATGGGCGGGCCCTGACTCCCCGTCCGCCGTCCATCAATGCATCGCACGCAAGCGTCGTCGGACGCGCGCGTTGATGGTAGGCCGCCAGATGGGGGAACGCCCCTCGGGTACTTGGGCACCAGGAGTCCTTCCGGATGAAACGCTTCTTCATTGGCGCGCTGGCCTTCATTGGAGCGCTGTCCATCCTCTTCGTGGTGGGTGTGGTGGGGCTGTTGATGCTCGCGGCATCGAGCAAGCCAGGCGTGCCGTCCAACCTGGTGCTGGAGCTGGACCTGCAGCAGCCGCTGCCGGAGTACACGCTGGACACGTCCCTGGCGGGCGCCTTCGGCGAGGAGCCCACGTCCCTGAGAGACGTGGTGGAGGGCCTGGAGAAGGGCGCCACGGACCCCCGGGTGAAGTCGCTGGTGGTGCGAATCGGGCAGCCGGGCAGCTCGGCGCAGGTCCAGGAGCTGCGGGACGCGGTGAAGGCCTTCCGCGCGTCGGGCAAGCGGGCGGTGGCCTACGCGGACGGCTTCGGTGAGGCGGGCAACGGCACCGGCGCCTACTACCTCGCGAGCGCCTTCGACGCCGTCTACATCCAGCCCTCTGGCGACGTGGGACTCACCGGCCTGGTGATGGAGACGCCCTTCGCGCGCGACGCCTTCGCGAAGTTCGGCGTGAAGCCGGAGTTCGGCAAGCGCGCCGAGTTCAAGAACGCCGTCAACACCTTCACCGACGAGTCCTACGGCCCCCACCAGCGCGAGGCCACCGAGGCCTTCGGCGGCGGCCTCTTCCAGCAGGTGGTGAAGGGCGTTGCGGAGGGCCGCAAGCTGACCGAGGACGAGGTGCGCGCCCTCATCGACCGCGCGCCCTTCATGGGCCAGGCGGCCGTGGACGCGAAGCTGGTGGACGGGCTGCGCTACCGCGACGAAATCCACGACGAGCTGAAGAAGCAGGCCGGAGACGGCGCGGAGTTCCTCTACGTGGACAAGTACCTGGAGCGCGCGGGCCGGCCGCACCAGACAGGCACCACCATCGCGCTCATCTACGGCGTGGGTGAGGTGCTGCGCGGCAAGAGCCAGTCCAACCCGCTCTCCGGCGGCCAGGTGATGGGCGGCGACACGGTGGCGGCGGCCTTCCGCAAGGCGGTGGAGGACCCCTCCGTGAAGGCCATCCTCTTCCGCGTGGACAGCCCGGGCGGCAGCTACTCCGCCAGCGACACCATCCGCCGGGAGGTGCAGCGCGCGCGTGAGGCGGGCAAGCCCGTCATCGTCTCCATGGGGACGTACGCGGCCAGCGGCGGCTACTTCGTGGCCATGGCCGGGGACAAAATCGTCGCCCAGCCGGGCACGCTGACGGGGAGCATCGGCGTGTACAACGGCAAGTTCGTCACGTCCGAGCTGTGGGCGAAGCTGGGCGTGAACTTCGACACCATCGCCTTCGGCAAGAACGCCACCTTCTCCAGCTCCGACAAGGAGTTCACCCCCGAGCAGCGCGCGCAGCTGGAGTCCGAGCTGGACACCATCTACCTGGACTTCACCAGCCGCGCGGCCCAGGCGCGGAACATGCCGTTGGAGAAGCTCCAGTCAGTCGCGAAGGGGCGCGTGTGGACGGGCGAGGACGCGCTGGAGCGCGGGCTGGTGGACGCGCTCGGCGGCTACCCGAAGGCGCTGGAGCTGGCCCGCGAGGCCGCGAAGCTGGAGAAGGACGCCCCGGTCCGCATCGTCGTCTTCCCTCGCCCCCGGCCCACGGGCCAGGTGCTGTCGGAGCTCCTGGGCAAGCACGAGGCGGACAACAGCGATGACGAGGCCACCGGCCACGCCGCCATGTCGTCCCAGGTGCTGGAGCAGGTGCGGGCCGTGTACCGCGTGGGCGCGAAGCTGGGCCTCACCGGGCAGGGCGCGGAGGGGCGCATGCTGTACGCGCCGCTTCCGGAGGTGCGCTGGTAGCTCAGACGTGCAGGGGGACCGGGACGCGGCCTTCGTTGGGCCGCACCGGCCGCCCGAAGATGCTGTGGTAGCGCAGGGCGTGTGACGCGCAGCGGTGGCGCCGCGGATCGAACACGAGACAGCTGGCCACCGGTCCGGCGTAGACGTGCAGCGTGATGCCCGGCGCGTTGCCAGCGATGCTCACCCGGTGGATGGAGGCGCCCGGGTCGCGGAAGTCCACGTGCCCGGCGCCCACCGGCCCCACGCGCACCGGCGCCCCCAGCCGCGCCAGGCCCGGCTGCGTTCCGCCCTCCAGCAGCGGGTAGTTCTCCAGGAGGAACTCGCCGCGCTGGATGCTGAACCAGCACTCCTGGCCGTCATGGTCATGGATGGGCGAGGCCACACCCGGGGACCAGCAGTTGACGATGATCTCCATGCCCTCGTCGCGGTGGACGAGGTTGCGCGTGTAGCGGCCCGGTAGGAAGTGCAGGTAGGGCTTGAGGCTGGAGGGCTCCAGGTGCAGCCCCGCCATCCGCGCATCCACCCCCGCGAGTCCCCCGGGAGCGGCACGGCGCGCGCGGAGCATCCGCACGAATTCTCTCAGGCACGCGTCAGCCATGCGTACAGGCTAGGAACGTCTGCGACATCCGGCCACCCTCGGGTCTGCCAATGAACGTCCGCTTTGTCGTCCCCTCCTCAAGGATTGAGGCAGGGTTCGTTGAAGGACGGTGAAACCGCGGGAAGGCGTGGCCGAACGGCACCTTCTGGGTCCGAGCAGGCAACCCACGCATGGCTGCAACTCGCCTCCTCCGGTTTAGCTGTAATTTTACACCCTCCTGGCGTACAGGAGCAGGAGTGGTGGGCAGGTCGTCCCGGCCGGAGCACGCAGGGGGGCCGGAGGAGAATGAGATGAAGAAGCGTCTGGGGGACATCCTGCTCGCGCGGGGTGTGGTGGATGCATTGCAGTTGCAGTCGGCACTGGCGTACCAGCGCAAGTGGGGCGTGGCGTTGGGGCAGGTGGTGGTGGACCAGCGCTTCTGCACGGCGGAGGCGGTGTTGTCCGCGCTGGCGGCCCAGTCCGGCGTGGAGTCGGTGGACCTGGACGCCTGCCCGCTGGACGCGTCGCTCGCGAGGCTGATTCCGTGCAAGGTGGCGGAGGCCCACCGCGTGGTGCCGCTGCGGCTGGAAGGGCAGGGGCTCCGGGAGGTGCTGGTGGTGGCCCTGGCCGCGCCGGCGAGCCTGGCCACGCTGGACGTGGTGAAGAGCGTGTCCGGCAAGGTGCGGGTGGTGCCCCGGCTGGCCACGGACGCGGCGCTGGGACGGGCCATCGGGCGGCTGTACCGGGGTGAGCCGGCGACGCCGCAGCGCCGTCCCGGGATGGAGAGCTTCACCCTGCCGGAGTGGGAGGAGTCCATGCCCCTGGTGGTGGGCCAGTCCCTGGCGGAGCTGACGGACATGCCGGCGCCGGAGCCCGTCCGCGAACCCGTGCGACAGGCGGACAGCGCGAACCTGCCCATGCTGGCGCCGCTGGAGTTCCCCTGGGCACCGGCGCCGAAGCCGCGCGTGACGGAGCGCGAGCAGGTGCTCGTGTACGGCTGGGGCGCGGACGCGGCGGCGGGCCTGGTGCAGGTGTTGAGCGGGGCAGGCTTCACGGTGAAGGTGGCGAGCACGGGGGACGTGTGCGCCGCGACCGAGGCGCAGGTGGTGGTGGCGCCGCTGCCCGCGATGGAGGTGCTGGCGCAGCGGCTGCGCGCGCAGGTGCTGGTGGCGGGCAAGGTGCCGGAGAGGGACCTGCCCCGCGCGCAGGCCGTGCATGCGCGAGGCTTCGTGGCGGCGCCGGTGGATCCGGATCTGCTGCTGCGCTCCGTGCGGCGGCTGTCGCGCGCCTCCGAGGAAGCGCGCCTCAAGCACGCGAGCTGAAGCCGCGGCTTCAGGGCACCGCGACGAGCCGGGGCATCTCCTCCGGCGCGTCGGGGAGCCACAGCGAGCCCAGCTCCAGGGGGACGGAAGTAAACGGCTCGGCGCGCACCAGGGCGTCGTCCTCGTGGCTCGCGGTGAGGAGCCAGCCGCGCTTGAGGCGCTGGTAGACCTCCAGCGTGCGCGCGACGGGGTCCACCAGCCAGACGTAGGACACGCCGGCCCGCGCATACAGGGGCAGCTTGCGGGCCCGGTCCAGCGCGGTGGTGGCGGGGGTGAGGACCTCGCAGACCCAATCCGGCACCAGGGTGAAGAAGGCGGCGCCAGGCTCCGGCGGGGCGGCCACGCGCTCACGGCGCCAGGCGGCCAGGTCGGGCACGAGGATGTCCTCGCCCAGGTGCAGCTCCGGCGCGCGCAGGAGGCACCAGCGGCCGTTGCCGCCACGGCGCGTATCCAGCCGCTCTCCCAGCTCCACGCCCATCATGAAGGCCGCGCGAGCGGGCGCCACGGAGAGGCGGGGCGAGGCCACCAGCTCGCCATCGAGGATTTCCCCGACCCACCCCGACGGAAGCGCCGAGAGCAGGGAGTGGGAGGTGGGTTGAAGGTGCTGAAGTGCCGTCATGAATCCTCGGGGAGCGCCGGTGAACGCGAGGCATTCTAGGGAGGGGTCTGACATGCGGACCGCCACCCGCGAAGGCGCTACTTCCCGATGCAGAAGCGCTGGAAAAGGGTGTCCAGAAGCGCTTCGGAAACGCTGGTTCCGGACACCTCGCCCAGGGCCTCCAGCGCGAGCCCCACCTCGCCGGAGAGGACCTCCAGGGTGGACACGCGTGACGCCGCTTCAGCGCGGCCCAGCGCCTCGGCGGTGCGACGCAGGGCGTCCGCGTGACGCTCTGAGACGAGCGCTACCGCGGAGGGGGTGCCACCGCCCCACAACCGCGTGAGCACGGAGGTCCGGAGCGCCTCCACGCCTTCGCCCGTGAGGCCGCTGACGCGCGGCGGGGCAGGGGAGGGGAGGGCGGTGGAGCCGTGTTCCTCCCGAGCCCCCGGCATCACGTCGCACTTGCCGGTGACGGAGAGCACGGGTGTGGCGCCAGCCTCGCGCGTCCACGACGAGGCCTCGTCCCGCGAAGTCCCCGGAGGCAGCACCAGCACGGCCAGGTCCACGGCCGCGAGCAGCTCCCGCGTGCGCGCGATGCCCAGGGCCTCCACGCGTCCGGGAGCTTCGCGCAGGCCAGCGGTGTCGTAGAGGGTGACGCCCAGGCCGTCCCACTCGACGCGGGCCTCCAGCGCGTCGCGGGTGGTGCCGGGCTCGTCATCCACCAGCGCGCGGGCCTCGCCCACCAGCCGGTTGAACAGCGTGGACTTGCCCGCGTTCACCGGCCCGTACAGCGCCACGCGAGCACCCTGGCGCACCAGCCGTCCACGGCCCACCTCCGCGCGCAGCGCCTCCGCGACGGAGCGCAACGCGGTGACACGAGGACCGGCTTCCGCGTCCGCGCCCTCCGCCTCGTCGGGGAAGTTGAGGACGCCTTCCAGGTCCGCGTGCAGCTCGCGCAGCGGCGTCTCCAGCGCGCGGATCCGCTCGGCCAACGCACCGGACAACCCGGCCGCGGCGGCGCGCACGGCCGCCTCCGAATCCGCGGCCACCAGGTCCGCGACCGCCTCCGCGCGGGTCAGGTCGATGCGGCCATTCAGGAACGCGCGCCGGGTGAACTCACCGGGAAGCGCCGGACGCACGCGCTCATCCTCCAGCGCCCGCGCGAGCAGCAGCCGCAACAGTCGCGGACTGCCATGCGCCTGCAGCTCCACCACGTCCTCGCCGGTGAAGGACCGGGGCGCATGGAAGTAGAGGAACAGGCCCTCATCCAGCACCGCGCCCGCGGCGTCCACGAACGACGCCAGGTACGCATGGCGCGGAGTGGGAGAGGCGGGGACACCGGGCGCGAGCCTCCGTCCCACCTCCAGCGCGGCCGGTCCGGACACGCGGAGGATGCCCACGGCCCCCGCGGCGGGCGCGGTGGCGAGCGCGACGATGGTGGCGGAGTCAGACGTCATGGAGGGGCAGGGGAGCACCGGCGGACGGGCGCGCGCACATGACTCCCACCCCCGAGTATCTACCGGACGCCCTGCGGCGGAGTGGAGCCGCGAGCGGCGCGCTCCACGACGTCGCGGTGCTCCTCGATGTACTTCTCCACCTCGGCGTCGTCGACCGCCAGGTCGCGCAGCACGCCCGGGTAGACGAAGCGGAACGCCGGGGACTCCTCGTCCCCTCGCAGGCGGAAGCTCATCTTCAGCACCGCCGCGCCGTACAGCTTGTCCTTCAACCCCTTCGACTTACCCATTCGCTCCTCTCGCGCCCGCCGGTGGCCCCGAAGCGGGCACACCTGCTCAGGCGTCGACGTCGTCCTCGTCGTCGTCCGGCAGCAGGCTCCGCTTGGGCATCGGGGCGGGCTTCGCCGGGGTGAACACCACGCGCCGGTTGCGGCCTTCGCCTTCCGCCGCCACCTTCACGCCACCCACTCCTTCTACTGCCTTCAGGACGCGCGCGCGGTCCTCAGTCTTCATCGCGGCGAACGCATAGAAGCGCCCCAGGCTGGCGGACTTCTCCGCGAGCTTGCGGACGGCCTCCCGGAACGCTGGATCCTCTTCGACCTGCAGCGTGCGCTCGTCCGCCTCCGCGCTCTTCGCGGGGGCCTGCGCCTGCGCGGGCTTCGTGGCCTGCTGCGCCGGCTGCCCACCCCGGGCGTTGCGCTGCTGCGGCTGCGCGGGCGCCGCGGCCCGGGCCGGCTGCTGCGCGGGAGCGGAGGCAGCCGCCTGCGCCACGGACGTGACCGGAGCGGCGGCGGCGGCCTGCTGCTGCGCCGCCGCGTCACGGCGCGGCCGGGGCTCCGGGTGCGCGCCCGCGCCCAGCATCACCCAGCGGCGCTCCACGCCGGGGCGGTGGAGCATCTTGTTGAGCAGGAACTGGAGCGAATCCAGCACCTGGCTGCGCTTGCCCGGCTCCACGCCCGGAGGCGTGCCGGACTCGAAGTGGAGCGCCACGGACAGGCTGCCGTCGGTGGCGTCCTGCAGGTCCAGCCGCGCAGGGAACCCCATCAGCCCGAGGATGTCCGTGAGCAGCTTCTCCACCCGGGGGCGGAAGTCCCCGCCGCCCGCCACCACCTGTGCCCCGCTCACTTGCGTTTGCCTCCCCCGGCGGTGATGACCGCCGGCGTCCCGCCGCCCGTCTGGTTCTTGTTGCGGTCCAGCCACTTGCGCAGGCCCCACTGCTGGCCAATGGAGAGCACGTTGTTCGTGAAGATGTAGAGCGACAGGCCGGCCGGGTACTGGAGCAGCGTGAAGGTGAAGATGATGGGCATCACCCAGGTCATCATCCGCGCCTGCGCCGCGTCCATCATCTGCGGCTGCATCTTCTGCGTGATGATCATCGACACGCCCAGCGCCAGCGGCAGGATGTAGGTCGGATCCTTGTAGGTGAGGTCACGCCAGATGGGGCCGAAGAAGGGCTCGCCGTAGATTTCGAAGCTGTTGCGCAGCGACGTGAACAGGGCGATCCACACCGGCATCTGGATGAGCAGCGGCAGACAGCCGCCCAGGGGGTTCACCTTCGCCTCCTGGTACAGCTTCATGATCTCCATGTTCTGGCGCTCTTTGTCGTCCGCGAACTTCTTGCGGATCTCCTCCATCTTCGGCTGGAGCACCTTCACCGCCTCCATGCTGACCATGGAGCGGTAGGTGAGCGGCAGCAGCACCAGCTTCACCACCACGGTGAGCAGGATGATGGCGACGCCCCAGTTCCCCACGATGCCGTGGAAGAACTTCATGACGGCCAGGAGGATCTTGCAGACCACCGCCCAGATGCCGAAGTCGACCGTGTCCTCCAGCATGGGGTGGAAGGCCGTGGTGGACAGGCCGGCCACGCCGCGCAGCTCCGTGCCGGGCACGATGCGCAGGAGGTCGGGGTCCTTGGGGCCCGCGTAGCCGCCGAAGCGGAACGTGGCCACCTGGCCGGGGGCCACGTTGAGCGGGAAGCCCGCGGACACCTCGCGAGCGGTGGGCGTGGCGGTCAGCGTGCAGTGGCCCTGGAGGGCGCCGTCCAGCGGGTAGAGCGCGGACAGGAAGTACTGCTGGTTGATGCCGAAGAAGGAGATGGGCCCCTTCGTCTCCTCGGGCGGCTTGTCGCCCGGGGACAGGTTGTGGAGCTTGTCCTCCACCCAGCACGTGGAGCGGCTCAGGTTGCCCACACCGCCAAAGAAGGACGGGGCGTGCTCGAACTCCGGATCGATGGCACGGCCGTAGTGCACCTTGAGCTCGCCCGCCTGCGCCTGGGCGGAGGTGTTGCGCACCTGGAGGGTGTAGGTGAACTCGAAGCCCTCGCGAGGCCACAGCACCGTCTTCGTCACCTCCCACGGACCCTGGCGGCCGGTGAACACCACGCTGCCGCCGTTGTCGGTGGGGCCCTCCTGCACGGCGTAGCGGGTGTTCGCCGCCAGCGGAGAAGCGCCCTCAATCGTCACCGCGAGCGGCAGGGGCTGGCCGGGGACCGGGTGCGCCACGTTCATCTGCGGCGGCGGGGGGATGTCCTTGCCGAAGAGCTTCTCGAAGCCCTCCTTGACGGTGAGCGACTGCTGCTCGCGCATCTTCGTGCCCTGGAGCACGGCGGAGGTGAGGCCGGCGCCCTCCGAGGAGAAGGTGTACTTCACCTCCGGACGGGCGAACTCCGCGGTGCGCGCGGGCGGCGGCGGGGCCTCCGCGTGGGTGCCCGCGTCCTCGCCTCCCACACCCGGCGGCGGCACGGCGGCCATGCCCGGGGTGCCGGCGTCCAGCGTGGCGGCGACTTCAACGCCCGCGTCCGTCCCCTCCGCGCCCGGGGGCGGACCCTTGGGGGCGAAGAAGAAGGTGTAGGCGGCGGTGGCGGCGAAGGAGAGGGCGAGCGCCAGGAGCAGCCGCTTCTGTGAATCGTTGGACTGGGGCGACAGCGGGTCGTTCGTCATGGAGTTCCCTATGCCCCGGCGGCACGGCGCCGGAGGGCGGGCGGAAGCAAACCGTCAGGGGACGGGATCGAATCCACCGGGGTGGAATGGCTGGCAGCGCAGCAGGCGCCAGACGGTGAGGGCGCTGCCCTTGAACCCGCCGTGCTTCTCCAGCGCCTGCATGGCGTAGGTGGAGCACGAGGGATGGAACCGACACGCCTTCGGCAGCAGCGGCCCCAGGAACCGCCGGTAGAAGCGGATGGGCAGGGCGATGACGAAGGCGAGTGGACTCATGGGGCGGGCTCTTTAGGAGGCACGCGCGGTGCCGGAAAGAGCCGTTGCAGCTTACGGGTGACACCGTCGAACGCACGGGAAACTTGCGCGAAGGAGGCTTCCTTCGCCGAGGAGCGAACGACCAGGACTACGTCGAGACCGGGAGGCCATTGCCCGCGGTGCTTGCGGAACAGCTCGCGGAGCACTCTGCGCAGGCGTGCGCGCACCACCGCGTTGCCCACCTTGCTGGAAACGGTGAGGCCTACGCGGGAGTGCGCCCGGGAATTGCGTTGAACGAGGGCCAGGAGGCAGTCGGACGGAATCTTCTGACCGCCCTCCTGGACTTCAAGAAACTCACGCCGCTGGAGCAGGCGAAAGGCCTTGGGGAAGCGCTCGTCGGTTGCCTGAGGCACCCGCGGCGCCGCTCCCTCGGCCATCGTCCGTGCGTCCAGTTACTTCTTGAACGACGACACCACCAAGCGCTTACGGCCCTTGGCGCGGCGGCGCTTGAGGACATCCCGGCCGCCCTTGGTGGCATTCCGCTTACGGAACCCGTGGGCGCGGTTGCGCCGGATCTTCGACGGCTGGTACGTGCGCTTGGACACAACGACTCCTGAGAGCTGAAGGCGGCACCTGGGAACTTCCGGCGCGACCCGTACAGTGGAAAGGGGGCGTCCGTAACCCTAATTCTTGGACAAGTCAATCAAGGATCACCTGCGCCGACCGTACAGCCCTGCGCCGGGTGGACCGGGCGATCATGTAGGAAAAGGGGAGACGGGGCAAGGAACGGCGCATTTCGGCCGCTGCGATCCAGGGCCTCGTGCCGACATGCTCAGGGCCAGCTCCAGACGGCGGCCGCCGGGAGTGCCCGGGGAAGGACGACGGAGCCGGAGTCAGAACCCTGCAGCTTCGGGACACGGCCATCATAGCCACCCAGCACGATGCAGACGGGATAGGTACTCCCATCCGGGAGTCGGGCTTCGGTGTAGCGGATGATGACGGCCTCCGCGCCCTCATCGTAGATACCCGGGCCCGTCCACAAGCGCCCGTAGAGCAACGTGCCGTCGGGCAGCGCCGGATCCGCCCAGGAATAACCAACGATGCGTCCAACGACGGGACCATCCTGATAGGTGCCTAGTTGGCTCTGGTCGCCAGGCTGGTTGATGTCGACGACGGCCTTGAATTCCTTGCGGATCTTGAGGCGCTGGAACATGGCCTGCGTTGAAGCATCGGGGCAGCGCACGCCAGTGTCGGGCCGCGTGGGCACGCTCGGGCAGGCAAGCCCGGCCGTGGCACACGCCAACGCGGCAACGTGCCGGAACAAGGGAAGGCGCCGGAGGGCGGAAACAGTAGAGGCAGGCACGAGCGAGCTTCCTTTCTCAAATGGGGGCGCGAGCATGCTGAGCGCGAGCCACAGGGCCAGAAAAACCGCCAGCGCGCCACATAGCGCCCATGCGACTGCGCGCCTGCGGGTCCGCCCTGGAGTTGAAACCACTGCCCTGGACTGGGGATCGTGCTCCGACGCCTCATCTTCGACAGCGAGCGGCTCCTCACAGCGCTCCGCCTCGCTCTCGGCTGACGTCTCCGAGGTGCCCACATCCTCTGGCAACGGCTGCTCAAGGGAGATCTGCCACTCCGGTTTCTTCTTCTCCTTCGCTGCGTCCCAAAGGGCCTGCAGGAGGGCTTCGGTGCCGGCGTACCTGTCCTCGGGGCGCTTCGCGAGCAGCCGTAAAGAAATGTCACTCAGCGCACGCGGAACCCTTGGGTTGAGGACGTGGGGGGCGGAGGGAACCTTCGTCGCGATGGCGAGGACGAGCTTGTCGTAGGGCAGCTTCGGGTCAAAGGCGTAGCCATCGGTGAGTGCCTCGTAGAGCAATGCTCCCAAGGAGTAGAGGTCGCCCGCGGTGCCAGGCTCGAAGGCCGCTCCCTCTTTCCAGGAGCCTTCGGCCAGGAAGGTCAGGGACTCCGGAGGAAGGAGGTGTGGCGAGGTTGGGGGCACGCCTACCGTCAAGGTGGCCATGCCCGGCTGCCGGGCCACGCCGAAATCGATGAGGACCGGCTGCCCATCCTGCTTGCGGATGAGGATGTTGGCCCCCTTCAAATCCCGGTGCCACAGCTGACGCCGATGCAACTTGTCGACGAGCCTCACCACTTCGGTGAAGACGTCGAGCAATCGCGCGGCGGTGGGCTTCACCCGCCAACACCACTCGGTGAAGGTCTCCCCCTCCACATAGTCCGTCACGAAGTAGAGGTAACCGGAAGGGCCCAACCAGTGGTCCAGCGCGTGGACCTTCAGCCCCGTGTCGTAGGCCATGTGGATGGCGGCCTCGCGCGAGACACGGCCATCCGCGTCCTCCTCCTCCTGCACGTGCTGGCCTGCGGGCCGCAGAGCGACCTTCAGCGTGAAGGGTTGTCCGGGATGTTCCTCGCGCTCCACCTTGAAAAGGCGACCGCCACCGCCTCCTCCCAGAAGTTCGAGGATTCGCCAGGGGCCTACCTGGTTGCCGGGCGCAAGATGGTCGGGATGCAGGGGCGACATCGTCATGGAGTGGTCCTCCTCAACTGTTGGATCGCCTGCAGCCACACGCCGCTGATGCGCAGGGTCCGGCCACTGGTTGGATCCGACAACTCAAGTCGTAGCTCCTCTGGAGGTTGCTCCGAGGGCGCTCCAATCTCCACGAGCACAAGGCCCGCCTCACCTGAGCCGAGTTGAGCCTTCTCCATGCGCACGGACTTTACTGGGACTGTCTGGCCACGCATGGTGACGAGGCGAACACCTCCAGCACTCCAAGCGCGTTGACCCACGAGGTTGAGTACGTGAACCGCGACGACTGCCCAGGTGCTGGTCCTGTAAACCATGCCCCTCTCCAGCTTGAGCCCATTCGCGTTCTCCGGAAGATCATCCTTGTCCAACTCCTTGACGCTGACAGAGGGGTCCAGGAGTCCGGAGAAGATGAGCCCTGATGGACCGCCGTCGCCGCACCTCCCTTGAAGCGCGGACAGTTGAGCCTGCACCTGGGCCAACTCCTGTTGGAGCGCCTCCGCACTGCGTGCGCGGCGAAGGACCTCGACAGCCGCGTCCACCTGGTCGCTGGCGGGGACGAGCACGAAGATGACCTCCTGCGGAGCAGCCCCATCCGCGAAGCGGACGGTGAGGAGCAGCCGCTCGTCATCAGCCAGGTCCACCTTGGGCTTCAAGGTGACGGTGCGCTCCTCCACGACGAAGCGCTCGAAGTGCGTGTCCCGGCCCTGCACGACGACGCTCTTGGGGAGGAGCGGCGAGTCGAAGGTGAGGGTGGTGAGCGTCCCCTTCGCGACCTGGACGGAAGCATCCACCGGGCTCGAAAGCAGGGAGAGCGCACGCTGCCGAAGTTGCCGGGCGGGAGGGGAGGGCTGAGCGACGGCAGCGCCTGCTATCAGCAGCGCGAGAATCGAAAGCCGACATGAGAAGTAGGGCACGTCCTGAAAGACCTCCAGGGTTCCACCCTAGCAGGGTTGGTCCGCTCCCCCCACGACACTGGAGACGTGTCCTGGGTGTCGTGTCCGAGTGAGTTTGGAATGACAGCCAGGAAGGCGACCCCGGCGCTCAGCGGCAGGGGCCAACGCACATCCAACGCAGACCGGGTGGACGAAAACGAATGGGGTTGGACGTCGAGACCTATTCTGGCCCCTACACCCTCAAGCCCGACTGTAGCGGCACCCTGACGCTCACCGACACCCTCGGAGTCACGACACACTGGGACATCTTCGTCACGAGGAACGGGGAGGACCTGACCTTCATCCAGACCGACGCTGGCTCCGTCACCTCCGGCTTCGAGATCCGACGGGATCAGCCTCGCGGACGGTCCGTGCCTTGGCCGCTGGGAACCGCGAGCGGATGGTTCCAGTAGAGCGCATGGATGCGCTCGACCTCCGCGTGGAAGTCGAACTGGAAGCCCCCGGGCACACAGAGGACCGGGGCCTCCATGCGGATTTCCCGCGTGAAGGGGATGCCCCGGAGACTCAACGCCTCCTCCAGCTGCGTCTTCGTGGTGGCGGGCTCCAGGAACCAGCCCGAGAGTTCCAGGCTGGTGAAGGCCCCCACGCCATCGTCGATCTCCAGCCACTGGAGCCGGCCGCGCTCCAGATACAGCTGCACGACGCCGTAGAACCAGAGGACGGCACCCGGGTTCCACTCGATAGGCATCACGTCCTCGGGGACTCCCAGCAGGTCCACCACCTCCTCGGCGGTCATCGAGGGCCGTAACGGCGCCAGGCTCCCGACCTTCAGCGCGCGCACGAAGTCGATGGTCACGTGGCGGTCCCGGCGAACGTCCTCGAAAGCGGTCACCTCTGGATGCCAACGCCGGACCTGATCCAGCGCCTCCATCTCCGAAGTGAAGCCTTCGGGAGGAAGACCCTGAAGAGGCAACTCCTTCGGCGTGGACCCCAGGTAGTCCTCATACAAGGAGAGTTCGTACGACGCGGGCTCACCCGGTGGCGCGTACCGGCGGAGCACGAACGTCCGTCCCTCCTCCGTCGTCGCGAAAACAGTCCTGCGCTCAGTCATGGCCATGCGTTCATGTCCCAGGCAGCGGGTGGGGTCCGGACGTCCACCTGCTGACACGCTGACATGCTCACGGCAACGGCAGATCCGTTCAGGTGGCTCCACGGACCACCTCGCACAACCCGGCGGAACGGCTCGCGCCGGAGGCGAAAATGCGGATCCACCGGGAGTGATCATCCCCACCCGTCAGGGCGTCCCGCTGATCCGTGCTACAGGCCGGTTCCTTGATCAGCCGGAGAGCGGGTGTTAGCACCGCCAGACGCCCGCGGGTTCCCTCCTTCCGCGCCGTCCCTGAGCCTCCAAGTGAACGCCCTCGCCCAAGCCCCTTCGCCTTCGCTTCCCAGTGCCGGCGTCATCTGGACCCGCACGCTGGAAGCCATCCGTCAGGAGGGGCTGCACTACGCCCTCACCTGGCTGGAGCGGATGCGCCCCATGGAGGTGCGCGAGAACGCCCTGGTCCTGGGCGTGCCCGACCGCTTCTTCCGTGACTGGGTGGATGACCACTACCGCTCCATGCTGGAGACGCACCTGGCCCGGCTGGAGCCGTCCCTGGGCCGCGTCGCCTACGAGGTCGTCGTCGGCCTCCCGCAGTCCGCGGACCTGCCGCCCACACCCACCGTCAAGGTGAACTCGCTGCGGCCCGCGCGGCTCAACCCGCGCTTCACCTTCGACACCTACGTCGTCGCGGACAGCAACCAGCTCCCCGCCGCCGCCGCGCAGGCCGTGGCCCACCGGCCGGGCCACAACTACAACCCGCTCTACATCTACGGCGGCACCGGCCTGGGCAAGACCCACCTGCTCCAGGCGGTGGGCAATCACATCTGGGAGAAGGACCCCACCCAGCGCATCGTCTATCTCTCCAGCGAGCAGTTCACGAACGAGTACGTGGAGAGCGTGCGCGAGCACCGCATGACGGACTTCCGCCGGAAGTTCCGCGAAGAGTGCGACGTGCTGCTCATCGACGACATCCAGTTCCTGGGCAAGCGCGAGGAGACGCAGAAGGAGTTCTTCTACACCTTCGAGACGCTCTTCGGCCTCAACAAGGCCATCGTGCTCACCAGCGACATGGTGCCCGCGGAAGTGCCCGGCATGGAGGACCGCCTGCGCAGCCGCTTCGCCATGGGCTTGATGGCGGACATCCGCGAGCCCTCCTACGAGACGCGCGTCGCCATCCTCCAGAAGAAGGCGGAGCAGGAGGGCCTCGACCTGCCGGACCCCGTGGCGCACTTCATCGCCAAGCACGTGCAGAAGAACGTGCGTGAACTGGAAGGCGCGCTCGTGAAGCTGTCCGCGATGCACAGCCTCACCAAGCAGCCGGTGACGGAGGAGTTCGCGTCCCAGGTGCTGCGCGACATCCTGCCCGCGCAGCGCGCCGTGGACGTGGACGCCATCCAGCGCGAGGTGGCCCGCTTCTACAAGGTGACGGTCGAAGCGCTGAAGGAGGACCGGCGCCACAAGGCGCTCGCGCACGCACGCCAGGTGGCCATGTACCTGAGCCGCAAGCTGACGAAGAGCTCCTTCCCGGAGATCGCCTCGCGCTTCAACAAGGACCACTCCACCGTCATCTCCGCCGTGCGCAAGGTCGAAGGCCTGCGGGAGACGGACGCGGCCGTGCACCGCGACCTGTCGGAGCTGGAGACGAAGCTCGGCGGCATGTAGCCGTCTCAGGGTGCGGCCGGTTGTGACGGGGCGGACACCTCCTCGAGCGTCCTGCCGCTCTCCTGGTCGCTGAGCTCCGCCGAGACATCCCCCAGCGAGAGGATGCCCACCAATCGCTTCTCCCGGTTCAACACCAGGATGCGGCGGATCTGCGAGGCCCTCATCTTCTGGGCCGCCTGGGTGAGGTCGTCGTCGTCGTAGACGAACTCCACGCCCCGGGTCATCGCCTGGGCCACCTGGGTGCGCTCGGCGTCCAGTCCCTGCGCCACCGCGCGGATGACGATGTCCCGGTCCGTGACGATGCCCACCAGCTCGTCGCCGTCACACACGGGGATGGGGCCCACGTTCAGCAGGCGCATCTTCTCCGCGGCCATCCTCAGGGAATCAGACGGGCGGACGACCTCCACGTCGGATGTCATTACGTCGCTCACTCGTTGCGTTGCCATGGTGTCTCTCCTGTGGGGTTCCTCCTTCAGCGTGGGCACCGGCCTGTCCGCTGGCATGCGTTGCCCTCGCGGGTGTCTGTCCATTTCCCCGGGCTTCGGGCATGCTGAGGCTTCGTGGGCCCTCCGGGGTCCGCGCATCGGGACGCCCGGCCGGAGGCGCTCCCCCTCACGCGTTGCTTCCGACATGCCCTCCATCCCCTGGTTGCGTGCTTCCGGCCTTGCTGTCGCCGTGCTGTGTCTGTCTGCCTGTAAGAGCGGCTCGGACACCACCGAGCTGCGCTTCGGCATCAACCCGACGACCTACATGCGCCCGCTGACGGAGGAGGCATCGCCGTCCCGGCGGACGGCGATGGAGTCTCCACTACCGCCGCCCTCCTTCCGCTCGAACGACGGCCTCGTGTTCACGGTGGAGGTCGTCTACTCCACGCTGTTCGACGTGCGTCTGGAATTGCCTTCCGGGCGCGAGTGCTCGGATTACAAGGACACGCTGGCCCCGTTGATGACCTGCACCGACGCGGCGGACGGAAGGCCCGGGACGCTGAGCGTGCGGGAGCCCTTGTTTGTGAATTGGATGAACGCGGTGAACCTTCCAAACGGGCCGCTCCGTATCCCTGAAGGAGGCTATTCCCGCATCGAGGCCCGCCTGGGCCAGATCGAGCCCGAGCTCTCCAGCTTCATCATGGACGCGAGCTTCACCTGGGAGGGCAAGCGCCATCTCCTGGCAGTGGCCTTCACCTCCACCGAGGCCCTGCGCTTCGAGCCACGAGGCCCCTTTGACATCGCTGGCTCCGGAGAGAACACCGTCGTCGTGGGCGGCCTGGACATCGCCACGTGGCTCGAAGGCATCCCCGTGGCGAGCTGTCTGGCTTTGGGCGACCTGACCCTGGACAACACCATCCTGCGCCTGGAGACCGGGAAGGGCGCATGCGCGGGCGCCGCCGAGCGCGTGAAACAGAACATCGAAGCCAGCACCACCATGCACCTTGCTTCCCACCGGTGAACCCATGTCCATGACCTCACGTTTGATTTATCTGTCTTTGATGTCCCTGGGCCTGTCCGGTTGTGGTGACAGCCATCCCCGGCTCATCTTCTCGCTGAGCTCGAGCCTGCCGGGCGCATCTTCCCTGGGGGTTCCGGCCTCCGGCGTCCGGGCCATGACGGACCCTGCCTCGCCGCCCGAAATCACGTCGGGTGACGGGTTGAGATTCTGGTTGGATACCGCCGTCGTAAGCGTGGCGGACATCCGTCTGGAATTGGGCGAGGGTCTGACCTGCGAGGACGTGAGGGAGGAGCTCCCCGAGGGCGCCGGGTGCGTCCAGTCCGGAGACGCCCCGAGCACGGTCACGCTCGCGGGCCCCTTCTTCATCGATCTGGATTCTGGGGTGTCCTCGCAGGGCGAGAAGGAACTGCGGATCCCCCCTGGCAAATACCGGCGGATCGACTTCGTGCTGTGGGAGGGCGGATTCAAGGCCTCCACCCGGCTGGAGCGCGGCTCGCAGAGCTGGACCATGAAACTCACCCTGCCCGAGGGCACGGCGCTGGGCTTCGAGGTCCCCTACGCCCTCGCGGTGGAGGAAGGCGGCTCCCTGCGCGTGACGTTCCGCCAGTCCACCTGGCTGAAGGACCTCCCACTGGGAGCGTGCCTCCAGAGCGGGGACCTGCCCCAGACGGACTCCGAGGTGATCCTGAACGCCGCGACCGGCGAATGCCAGGGCGCGGGGGACACGGTGCGGGAGGCCCTGCGCACCCAGGGGGCCCTGGGCGCCCGCCCGTTCTGACCACCGCGGTCAGTAGTGGATCAGGTCCGCCATCCACGGCAGCAGGATGAGCCACCACAGCAGCGGACTGACCAGCCCCAGGACCAGGCCGGCAATGGCCTGGTTCCGGCGGCCAATGGGCGGGGTCGCCGCCGGGTCCACGCGCGTCAGCGCCACCGCGCCGCAAATCACCGCGATGGGTGAGAGCAGGGGCATGGCCACCGAGCCGAAGCCGAACCGCAATGCCTGATGCGCCATCGGGTTGTTGAAGCGCTGGTCCCAGAGAAACTTCAGCGCCCCGGGCGTCACCGGCAGCCGGAAGAAGAGCTGGTTGCGCACGTCCCGGTGGATGCGCAGCCCGGTGAGCACCCCGGGGATGGCGCACAGGAAGTAGAAGAAGCGCCCGTCCCGATTCATGGCATCCGCCGCCACGGCCATCACCAACGGCGTGACCAGCATGGCGTGCCGCGCCCAGCGCTGGCCCAGGAAGAAGGCCACGCCCACCGGAACGGGCAACAGCAGCAGCAGCGTGAACAACGACGACTTCGTCGCGCGCAGACCCCACTGCGCCAGCGCGGCGGCGGTGGCCACGCAGAGCAGCAGCGTCACGCCTCCCACCACCCATGCCCAGTCATCGCGCTTGCCCCAGTAGCGCTGGCGCAGGGCCTCCAGGTAGTTCACGTCCGGGCGCGCCGCGCAGGCCGTGCAATACAAACGCACGCCCAGGCCCGCCACGGACGTGGCGCAGTCCGCGCAGAAGAAGCTCCCGCAGCGGGAACAGGTGCCGCCCGCGGGCAGGTCCGGGTGGACCGCGCAGCGGCCCTGCTGGGAGAGGGGCACCTCCAGGCTCATGGCCGCAGTGTCGCACGGCGAGCAACACCCGGCACCCCAGGGCCCACCCCGTCTCCTTCCGGCTTACAGGCCCCAGGGCGCGTGCTAAGCGCGCGACAGAACGTCCTGAACCGTGGAGGAACCTTGTCCCGATTGAAGGCCCTCGCCGCAGCGGCCCTGTTCGTGGGGCTTCCGGCGCTCGCTCAGACCCCCGAAGCGAAGCCGCTGGAGCCCGGCCGCGAAAACCTGGCCATCCCGTATGAGAAGTACACGCTGCCCAACGGCATGGAGGTCATCTTCTCCGTGGACCGCAAGCTGCCCGTGGTGGCCGTCAACATCTGGTACCACGTGGGTGCCTACGACGAGCAGCCGGGCCGCACCGGGTTCGCGCACCTCTTCGAGCACATGATGTTCCAGGGCTCCAAGCACGTGCCGGACGACGTGCACATCGGCCTGCTGGAGCAGGCGGGCGCCACGGACCTCAACGGCACCACCAGCTTCGACCGCACCAACTACTACGAGACCGTGCCCAGCAACCTGCTGGAGACGGCCCTGTGGTTGGAGAGCGACCGCATGGGCTTCCTGCTGGACGCGCTCACGCAGAAGAAGCTCGATACGCAGAAGGAGGTCGTGAAGAACGAGCGCCGCCAGAGCGTGGAGACGGCCCCCTACGGCGAGGCGCAGGAGAAGGCGTGGCAGGTGCTGTTCCCCGCGCCGCACCCGTACTCCGGCAACGTGATTGGCTCCATGAAGGACCTGGACGCGGCCACGGTGGAGGACGTGAAGGGGTTCTTCCGCAAGTGGTACGCGCCCTCCAACGCGACGCTCGCCATCGTGGGCGACTTCGACCCCGCGAAGGCCAAGGCGCTGGTGGAGAAGTACTTCGGCACCCTGACCTCTGGACCCAGGCCCCAGCGTCCGGACGTGAAGCCGGTGAAGGTCCCGCGTGAGACGGTCATCCGCCACGACGAGAAGGTGGCCACGCTGCCCCTGCTCACCATGTCCTGGCTCACCGCCCCGTACCTGAAGCCCGGGGACGCGACGGCGGACGTGCTCGCCACCGCGCTGGGCACGGGCCGCGCGAGCCGCCTGTACCGCCGGCTGGTGCTGGACAAGCAGCTGGCGCAGAGCGTGGACGCCGTGCAGCAGAGCCAGGGCGCGCAGTCCGTCTTCTCCATCGAGGCGGTGGCCCGGCCCGGCGTCACCACGGACACGCTGAAGAAGGAGATCGACGCGGTGCTGGACGAGGTCCGCAAGGAGGGCGTCACGCAGGAGGAGATTGTCCGCGCGCGCACCCGCTATGACACGCGCCAGCTGGCGGGTCTGCAGGCGGTAGGCGGCTCCGGCAGCAAGTCCGACACGCTCCAGAGCTACAACCAGTTCGTGGGCGAGCCCAGCTACGTCGCGCAGGACCTGGCGCGCTACCAGGACGTCACGCCCAACGCGGTGAAGCAGTTCGCCAACGACGTGCTGCGCCCCGACGCGCGCGTCGTGCTCCACGCGGTGCCGTCCGCCGACAAGGCCGCGCCGTCTTCCGCCCCGGGCAAGGAGGCCCGCTAGTCATGCACCGCCGAATCCTTACTGCCCTCCTCACGCTGTCCGTCGCCGGTTGCGCCACCACGAAGCCCGCGGAGACGCCTCCCACCGAGACGCCTCCCACGGCGCAGCAATCCCAGACACCCGCTCCGGACGCGGAGTCGTTCCGCGACCAGCAGCCCAAGCCCGGCAAGCCGCCGGAGCTGGTGCTGCCCACGTTCGAGCAGGCGAAGCTGGACAACGGCCTCACCGTCATCGTCAGCACGCGCAAGGAATTGCCGCTGGTGTTCGTGGGCATCGCCTTCGCCGCGGGCGGGTCGCAGGAGCCCGCCGCGAAGCTGGGCATCGCGGACCTGTCCTACCGCATGCTGCTGGAGGGCGCAGGCAAGCGCGACACGGTGGCGCTGGACAACGCGTTCGCGGACCTGGGCGTGTCGCCCGCGCTGTCGGTGGACCCGGACGGCGCCTTCGTGGGCGCGCGCGTGCTCACGACCAACGTGGACGCGGCGATGAGCCTGCTGTCGGACGTCGTCCTGCGGCCCACCTTCGACGCGAAGGCCTTCGAGCGCCGCAAGAAGCAGCAGCTGGGCGAGCTGGTGCGCCGCATGGGCGACCCGAACTTCCTGGCGCAGCAGGCCTACTACCAGGCCGTGTTCGGCGCGGACCACCCGTATGGCCACACGTCCGGCGGTACGCCGAAGACGGTGGAGTCGCTTACGCTGGCGGACGCGAAGAACTTCTACACGAAGAACACCGGTCCTCGCGCCGCCGCGCTCATCATGACCGGCGACGTGACGCTCCAGCAGGCAGTGGAGTGGGGGAAGAAGTACTTCGGCGGGTGGAAGGGCGGGGCCGTGGCGCCCAAGCCGCCTCCCGCGCCTCCCGCGCCTCCGCGTCAGCAGGTGCGTGTGGTGCCCAAGCCGGGCCTGGAGCAGACGGTGGTGCTGGTGGGCCGTCCCGGCCTCGCCACGGGCCACCCGGACGAGTTCCCGCTGGAGCTGGCCACCACGGTGTTCGGCGGCTTCTTCGGCAGCCGGCTCAACATGAACATCCGCGAGGACAAGGGCTACAGCTACGGCGCCAACGCGCACCTGGGCACGCGCCTGGGCGTGGGACCGCTCACCGCGTACGCGGCCGTGCGGAAGGACGTGACGGGGCCGGCGCTCAACGAGTTCATCAAGGAGCTGGCCGGCATCAAGTCCAACCCCATCACGGAGAAGGAGCTGGCCGCCGCGCGCGAAGGCCTCATCCGCGCGTTCCCTGGCGCCTTCGAGACGGTGGAGGGCCTGGGCGGCAGCGCCGCGCAGCTCTACTTCCACCGCCGGCCGATGGATGAGTTCAAGCGCACCGTGGAGGGACTGGAGAACGCCAGCGCCGCGGAGGTGCAGCGCGTGGCCGAGTCCTACCTGGACCCGGCCAACATGCAGGTGGTGCTCGTGGGCGACCCGCTGGTCATCCAGGAGCAGGTGACGCCGCTCAACCTGGGCAAGCTCACGCTGGAAGAGACGCCGGCGCCCAAGTAGCGCAGCGCTTCACTTCATCAGGTTGAAGCCGTGTTGAAGCCGGGGTCCCGACGTGGGTGTCGGGGCCCCGGTTTTTTTCATTCCCGGGTGGGCTCGTTCTCTTCCTGGCGGGCTTCGGCCTTGAGGCGGCCGCGCTCCTCGCGCTCCTCGTCATCGACGTCGTCGAGGACGCTCTGGGGGTTGTTGCGATCCCCGCCGACGGGGGCGTCGCTGTCGAAGGCGAACTTCTGCTCCTCGGTGGAGTGCTTGGCGTCGTCCGCGTACAGGGGCTTGGTGTCGTCCGCCTCCAGCCCCCCTTCCACGCGGTCCTTGGCGAAGCCGGGCTTGTGGGCGGTGTCGCTCTTCTTGCGGGTGGCCATGGGTTGCTCCTGAAGGGGGTGGGACAGCTCACACACGCTCAATGTCGGCAGCCCTGGCCGCATGCACCACGGTGGGGACCGTGGAGCGGGGGATTGGTTGCCTGCCCCCTGACCTTGGCGCGCGGAAGCAGCTAGGATGGGGACTCCATGGTCGGACGCAGCGGGAACAGCCAGCGGCACGAGGGGACGACGTCCTCCGTGGGCGCGCGCGTCCAGACCGTGATGACCGAGACTTGCACTCGCACCGGCCTGACTCCTCGCGGAGCGCGGACCGCCTGACTTCCGAAGTGGACCTCCTGAAGGTCCCTCCTTCCGAACCCGGCCCCGCGCTCCTCCCGAGCGCGGGGCTTTTTCGTTACCCCACCTGCCAGTCGCCAACCCCGAGGACCCGCATGACGCCGCTTCCGATGTGCCGCCCCAGCCACCGAGTCCCGTCGTTCCGGAAGGAGTCCGTGTCATGCGCGTGATGAAATTCGGTGGCACCAGTGTCGGAGATGCGGAACGGATGCGCGGAGTGGTGGCGCTGGTGGAGGAGGCGCGCAAGGCCGAGCGGGTGATGGTGGTGGCGTCCGCGGTGTCGGGCATCACGAATCTCTTGGTGGAGGCGGCGAAGGTGGCGCAGGAGGGCGAGTCCGTGCAGGAGGCCTGCGCCCGGTTCGACGACACGCACTCGGCCATCGCGAAGGTGCTGAGCGTGGACCTGAAGCCCGCGCAGACGCGGCCCCTGGCGGAGGGGCTGGTGGCGCTGGGCGTCGAGCTGCGAGGGCTGTTGCAGGGCGTGGGGTTGCTGCGGGAGTGCTCGCCGTCGGTGCTGGCGCACCTGTCGGGGCTGGGGGAGCGGGCGTCGTGTTTGCTGCTCGCGGCGTTGTTGGAGGCACGGGGCCTGGAGCCCGTGAGCGTGGACCCGAGGCAGGCGCTGGTGTGTTCAGGGGACCCGCTGCAGGCGACGCCCCGGGTGGAGGAGATTCGCGCGCGGTTCGCAACGCTGCGCGAGGGCGGGCCGGGGCTGATGTTGATGCCGGGCTTCTTTGGAGGGGATGCGCGCGGCAAGACGATGTCGCTGGGGCGGGGAGGGTCGGACTACTCGGCGGCGCTGGCGGCGGCGGCGTTGGATGCGCGGCTGTTGGAGATCTGGACGGACGTGGACGGCATCTTCAGCGCGGACCCGAGGCTGGTGCCGGAGGCGTTCGCACTGGAGGAGGTGAGCTTCGAGGAGGCGATGGAGCTGGCCTACTTCGGAGCGAAGGTGCTGCATCCGAAGACGATTGCCCCCGCGAGGGAGCGGGGCATCCCGGTGCGGGTGTGCAACAGCTTCCGGCCAGAGCATCCGGGCACGAAGGTGACGGCCACGGCGCCGGTCTCGCGGCATCCCGTGCGAGGGTTGTCGTTCCTGCCGGACATCGCGCTCATCAACATCGCGGGCGCGGGGTTGAAGGGCGTGCCGGGCACGGCCGCGCGCGTCTTCGAAGCGATGGCGCTGGCATCCATCTCCGTGGTGTTGATTACGCAGGGCTCCAGCGAGTCCTCCATCAGCTTCTGCGTGGGGGAGGCGGAGGCCAGGAAGGCAGTGCTGGCGCTGGAGGACGAGTTCGAGGTGGAGCGCGAGGCGGGGAAGGTGGACCCCATCGAGCACCAGCCAGGGCTCGCGGTGTTGAGCATCGTGGGGGACGGGATGCGTCACCGGGTGGGCGTGGCGGGGACGTTCTTCAGCGCGCTGGCGGACGTGGATTGCAGCATCGCGGCCATCGCGCAGGGGTCCAGTGAGCGCAGCATCTCCGCGGTGATTTCAAGTGAAGACGGGCCGCGTGCAATGGCACACGTGCACCGCAAGGCCTTTGGCACCACGGAGGTGGTGGAGCTGCTGGTGGCGGGCGTGGGCACGGTGGGCGGAGAGTTGTTGCGACAGATTCATCAGCAGGCGCCGAAGCTGCGGGCGCATGGGTTGGATTTGCGGGTGTGTGCCATTGCCAATAGCAGACACAGCCTGGTGGCGCCGGAGGGCGTGGCGCTGGACGGATGGAAGGCGCGGCTGGAGGCGAGCGAGTCTGGCTTCACGCTGGACACGTTCCGAGCGTGGGCGAAGGCAAGGCGTCCGGGCCGGCCCATCTTCGTGGACTGCACGAGCAGCGAGGACGTGGCGCTGGGTTATCCAGCGTTGATGGCGTCCGGGCTGAATGTGGTGACGGCGAACAAGAAAGCCAATGCGGGGCGTCAGGAGCACTGGAAGGCGCTGAGGGAGACGGCGGTGCGGCACCAGCGCAAGTTCCTCTACGAGACGAACGTGGGGGCGGGGCTGCCGGTCATCGACACGTTGAAGAACATGCTGCGCACGGGAGACACGGTGCACCGGGTGGAGGGCATCCTGTCGGGTTCGCTGTCGTTCATCCTGGGGCTGACGGAAGCCGGGGTGCCACTGTCGAAGGCGGTGGGCACGGCGATGGAGAAGGGCTTCACGGAGCCGGATCCGCGCGACGACCTGGAGGGCACGGACGTGGCGCGCAAGGTGCTTATCCTCGCGCGGGAGCTGGGGCGGTCGCTGGAGTTGGAGGAGGTGGCGCTGGCGTCGCTGTTGCCGGAGGAGTTCGACGCGAAGGGGCCGCTGCCGGAGTTCCTGGCGCGGCTGCCGCAGGCGGATGAGATCTTCCAGCGGAGGGTGGACGCGCACCGGAAGGAAGGAAAGGTGCTGCGCTACGTGGGCAGCGTGGGACCGGAGGGCGTGCGCGTGGGTCTTGTGCCTGTGCCGCTGGAGCATCCGCTGGCGGCGGTGAAGGGCGGCGAGAACGCGCTGAGCTTCCTGTCGGAGCGGTACAGCCCGACGCCGCTGGTGATTCGAGGGTATGGCGCGGGCGCGGCGGTGACCGCGGCGGGAGTGCTCGCGGATGTGTTGCGATTGGTGGAGGGGCCGTTGCCCTGAGCGTGGGTGTCAGGCTTTTCCGTCATGAGGAAAGCCTGACGTTCTGTGCGCTTGTACCGCACCGGATTGTTGAGACACCAGGTTGGGCGGACCCATCCAGCCGTACCACTGAACTTCGAGCGAACCCACCAGCACATGTCCCTCTTCTACTGGATGCGCAACGACAAGGTGGCGGCAGCACGCTATAGCGCGGACTTCGACGCAGGACATAAGTGGGGACTGCCGGGTCTCAAGAACTGCCCGGGGTGTGGCGCTACCTGGTCTGAGGCGGGACACGAGTATCCGGCCGTGGATCTCTCGCTCATCCCCGAGCATGCGGAATTCGAAGAGCATCGACCTGAACCCCTTCACGAGTTCCTGCGTCTTCAGGCCCTGGTGCGGCCACTGGCCCCGCCCCATGCCGAGTTCCCTCCCGGAACGAAATTCGGTCCACTCGAAGGCCGCGCCTCCGGTCAGTTCGGTCCCTTCACGTGGTTGGGGAATTCGCTGATGCTCATCCGCCGCGACGCACTCGACGGCCTCCAGTCCGCGGGCATCCGTGGGCTGCTGGGCTGCAAGACGGAGCTGCGGTTCCGCCAAAAAACGCCTCCGGACATTCTCGAGCTCCAGATTGAACCGCGCGGTCTCCTGCACCGCGACTGCCTTCCTCCCGACCTGGCGCCGCCCTGTCCCACCTGCGGGCGACAGGGATTCCGCCGTCCGGACGACCCCATCCTCGACGGTGCTTCGTTGCCCACGGACACAGACCTGTTCCGCGTAGGCAACTTCAGCACCATGATCATCGGCACGAACCGCTTCAAGGACGCGGTGGAGCAGGGCGGTTGGACCGGCATCTCCTTCCGCGAGCTGCCCGTGCGCGCTTGAAGCCCTACTCTGTCTTTCGTGAAGACAGTCGCTGGGGAAAGCGCTCTTCGACACCGGGAAGGAACAGGGGCTTCCCAGCACGGGCGGCTTCGATGGCCCGGCGGAAGTCGAGGTCGCCGTAACGGTCGAGCACCGAGGGGTCGAAGAACCCAATGCCATCCCCGATGCCTTCGTTCTCGATGTCTGGCATCAGGGGATCCCAACTTCCCAGCGGAGCATAGATGAGCGACCGCATGCCTTCGTCCGCGTAGACGCGGGCGGTGTTCTCGAGAAAGACCGCCCGGGCCCGCAGCTCACCCTTGGCACTGAGGACCGCGTTGTGGTCTCCGTACTGGCCGAAGAGACAGTCCTCCACGACGACGGAGCCCTCCACGAAGATCCGCGCTCCGTTGCCGAACGACAGCGTTCGGGCGTGCAGATCGCCACGAACGATGACCAGACCGGGATGATAGTCGTCGGTCCAGAGACTCAGGTGGTCCTTCGTCTTGAGTGGACCGTTGATCTGGAAGACATAGGGGCCTCGACCCGTGTCGATGCTTCCGGAGACATCCACGCCTGTGTCGCTGTTCCAGAAGGTGCAGGGATTGAGCCCCTCGAAGGTGCGGAGCTCCGGATCCCACCGGGGATGGCGAAGGGCGGCGAGGGTCGTTGCGTTGCACAGGTCTTCAAGTCTGACGTTGGTCATAGGGACACCGGATATGAGTAGGTTTTGCCACCATGCGAAAGATCCTGACGTTCCTGGCGCTGTGGATGGCGGCGTGCGCGTCCAGCACGCCGCTCCAACAGCGGTGGGATGAAGCCGAGGCGGAGTGCGGTGACGCGAGCAGCGACGCCTGTGTGACCCTGGTGTGTGGGGACACGGCCTGCGGCTTCTTCCGGTGCGAGGACGTGCCGGGGGAGGTGCTACTGGTGCGGGGACTGCCACCCCGGCCACCTCCTGTGGCCGTGGCTCCCGCGCCAGGAAGCGGGCCCCGGCGTAACTGGGGCGGCAGCATGGGCCTACCGGGCGACCCGGAACCCGTGATGGTGTTCCCCTGGTACGGCAACCCCAAGCCCGTGCCTCCTCAGCGGCGATTGCCGGCGGGCAAGTTCGAGAAGCACCACATCTTCCCGCAGGCCCCGGACCTGGCCATGTGGTTCAAGAGACAAGGCGTCGACATCCACCAGTACACGATCCCCATCCCCGTGCATGTCCACCGGCGCATCCACAGCAATGGGCCCAACGGGGGCATGTGGAATGAAGCCTGGCGCGAGTTCAGCAAGGCGAACAGGTTCGCCAAGCCTCCAGAGATCTTCAAACACGCTGGGGAACTCATCTATCGGTTTCAGCTGTTGGGTGGTCCCATCCAGCGGTACAACTGAACTCCGGTGATTCGATTCCAGAGACCATGACCCGCTTCTTTGATCTTCGTCGCGACAAAGCAATCTGGACCCCCTCCAGCGGGGATTTCAATGCCGCACCAAAGTGGGGCCTGCCTGGCATCAAGGATTGCCCAGGATGTGGCGCCACCTGGTCCACCTGGGGAGACCATTACCCTGCGGTAGACCTGTCGAATCTTCCCGAACGAGGCGAGTTCGAAGAACCCCGGCCCGAGCCCTTCCACGAGTTCGCGCGTCTCCGCGAACTGGTACGCCCACTGGCGCCCCCAGGCTCCGAGCTTGCCCCCGGAACGACCTTCGGCCCGCTGGTAGGCCATGCACGAGGCCAGTTCGCTCCCTTCTCGGGCCTGGAAAGCTGTTGGATCGTCGTGCGCCGTGACGCCTTTGACAGTCTCCAGGCAGCCGGGATCCGAGGACTCCTCGGATGCAAGACGGAGCTGCGGTTCCGTCAGAAGACGCCCCCGGACCTCCTCGAGCTCCAACTCGAACTGCGCGGCCGGATGCACCGCGACTGTCTTCCCCCCGACCTGGAACCGCCTTGTCCCATCTGTGGACGCGTAGGCCTCCGCCTCCCCGAGGACCTCATCCTCGACGCGGCATCCCTTCCCTCGGACACGGACCTCTTCCGCCTGGGCGACTACGGCACCGTCCTCATCGGCACGGACCGCTTCAAGGACGCGGTGGAGCAGGGCGGTTGGACCGGTATCTCCTTCCGTGAGCTCCCGGTCCGCTGAAACCCTCAACCCACGGTGGGGAAGGGCGGTGGCTCCACCACCACCTCCATCGGCAGGTTCTCCTTCTCCGCGATCCACTTCACCCACAGCTTCGGACGCGCGGTCGTGTCCCGGTGCTTGGGCTGTTCCAGCCGGATGGACAGCCAGTTGCGGTCCCGCAGGTACAGATCCTTGCCCACTGGCAACAGCTCCGTCTGCAGGAACCCTGGCAGGTCCTCTCGGGAATCCTCTGACAACGCCAGCATCCCCTTGAACGCGAGCCACCCCGGCGGCGGATGCACGATGGGCGAGGACGTCGCCTGTTCGATGAACACCTCCCCCACCGTTCCCAACGCGGGCACCAGGTGGTCCGGATTGCGTGAACGCACTCGCGCCCTCGCTCCGACGTGCACGTCTCCCGACAACACCGTCACCGCGCAGTAGGACTTCTTCGCCAGCGAGAACAGGTTCATCAACAACCGCGTGCGCTCGCCCCGGTGCACCGAGGACTCCCACTGGTCCAACAGGTCGTCGCGCAACTCGATGCCACCTCCGCTCATCCGCTCCATCGCCGGACCGAAGCGCAAGTGCACCAGCGGTACCGATGACACCACCAACACGTGCCTCGCCTTCTTGCCGTTCTCCGGACGCTGGCGGTGCTCCTCGCGCCATGCGTCGAAGGCGTCCCACTGTGACCGGCTCATCACCGTGAACTCGGTTTGCGGATGCGCGTCTCCGGTGTCCAGCACCCGGCTGGTCCGGCCGCTCCTCAAGTCCAGCAACACCACGTCCAGATCGCAGTCCTCCGTGGAGAAACAGAACGTCTGGAAATAGTGCTGCGCGGGCTTCACCACGCCCCGGTCGTCCGGCTCGCGCGCCTTCGCCGGCTGATCCAAGAAGCCCCGCTGGAAGGTTTCGAACGCTCGCGCCGCCGCGCTGTAGAGCGCCCGGTACCAGGGCGCCTGCTGCAGCTCCTCGTGCGAACCCCACCCGTCGAAGATGTCGTGGTCGTCCCACATGAAGAGGCCCGGCACCCGCCGTAGCACCGGCGCGATGCCCTGGCTCCCGCCCCACCGCTCCCGGTAGAGCCAGACGTATTCCGCGAACAGCTTCTCCGAAAGCCCGTCCGGCACCGGCAGCTTCAACCGCTCCGACCGGGGCAACTTCATGAACGCGTTCAACACATCCATCGTGTTGTGCAACGAGTCCGCGTAGAGCTGATCGCCTCCCCCGAGCAGCAGCTGGAAGCCTGGCGTCCTCGCCGGATCCCCCGGGTCCCTCTGATGCTGTTGCAGCATCCGCTCCCATAGGGCGAAGGGCTGCGCCAGGTTGCTCCAATCACTCGCACGGCTGGCGCCGTTGCAGGAGAAGAACGCGATGTTCGGTGACACGCCCTTCGCGGGGACGACCACGTCGGACACCACCAGCGGCTCCGGCGGGATGACCTTCGAGGACCACGGCCGGTCCGCTCGCGGCTGCGGACGCTCGAAGGTCACCGGCACGCCGGGCGTGTCTATCGATTCGAAGTGATAGGACAGACGCTGCGCCACGTCCGTGCGCGGCAGGATGACCTCCCAGCGCCACACCACGCCCCGGGTGTCTTTGGGCAGGGCGGTGAGGTCCGCGGCGGGCTGCACCTCGTCGAAGGCGGCGACCCGCTTGCCCTTCGCGTCCCTGAAACAAAGCCTCAACGCCGGAGGCTTCTTCGCTGACGTGCTGTCCAGGAACACGTTGACGAAGAAGCTCCACACGTCGTGGGACTTCGGGTCCGGCGTGGCCTGCGCCCGGGCGTACAGGATGGGTCCCAGCAAGAGCTTCATGGGGAAAGCCTTGCATGGACACCCCCTCCCGTCGACGAAGGCGCCTCACCCCTTCGGCGGAGGCACCGCGAGCGGCTGGTACGTGCCGAAGCTCCAGACGTTCCCCTCGGGGTCCAGCGCGCTGAAGTCCCGCGAGCCGTAGTCCGTGTCGTGAAGCTCCATCGCGATGCTCGCGCCCGCCGCCTTCGCTCGCGCGTACAGCGCATCCGGGTCCGTTACCACCACGTAGATGCCCTGGTTCTTCAGGGGCACGTCCTTCGACGCGGCCATCTTCAGCCTGCCGCCCTCCGCGCCTCCGAACATCACGAGCCCGTGGCCCAGGGTCAGCTCCGCGTGGGCGATGGCGCCGTCAGGCTTGCGATAGACGACCCGCTCCTCACAGCCGAAGGCCTGCTTCAGGAAGCGCAGGGCGGATTCGGGGTCGGCGTAGTGGAGGAAGGGATAGAGGCTGGGCAGGGACATGGTGTGATTTCCTTTCACCGCGCATCCTGCCCATCCGCCCCCGGCCTTTCTTGGACGGATTTTACCTGCGCGCCGGATTCGAACCCGCCCGCGTCCGGTAGCGCACGCCGCAGGAGGGCGGACGGAGGCCCGCCGGTGAACTGGCGGAAGTCCCGGTTCAGGTGTGCCTGGTCGAAATAGCCCAGCTCCAGTGCCAACTCCGCCCAGCGCACCGGGCCTCCGGATTTGATCCGCTCCACCGCCCGGTCGAAGCGCAACAGGCGCGCAAGCCTTCGCGGAGGCAGCCCCACCTGTTCGTGGAACTGGTGGATGAGGTGCTTGTGGCTGTGGCCCAGCTCGCTCGCCAGCGTGGCGATGTCCACCTGGCCTCCCGTGCTCTGGATGCGCTCCACCGCCCACTTCACGCCCGCATCCACCGTCGGCCCCCGCTCCGCTCGCTGGAGCAGGAACGCGTCCGCGATGGCGAAGCGCGCCGCCCAGTCCCGTGCCTCCGCCAGCGACTCCACCAGCCGCCGTGCCTCGCCGCCCCACAGGTCCTCCAGGCCCGTCACCCGGTGGGCCAGCTCGTGCATGGGCAGGCCGAAGAGGCGCCTTGCCCCCAGCGGCGTGAGGTTCACCTGGAGCCCGTGGGACTCGCCGTTGTGCTCGGTGGTGCTCCAGCGCTCGTCCAGCCCCGCGACGAAGCCAGAGCGATGCCGTGTCACCTGGCCCGCGTCGTCCAGGTGCTTCAGCAGCGGACCGAACTCCAGGATGAGCACCACCTGCACGCCGGGCAGCTCCTGCCGGCGCATGGGCTGGGGCATGGCCTCGCGATAGCCGCAGTAGTCCCGGATGAGCGGCGCCAACGCCGGGGGCGGCGTGGCCAGCGCCATCTCCCAGCCGCCCCGCTCGGACGCGTGGCGCACCACGCGGATGCGATGCATGCCGCGCAGGCTACTTCGAAACCTTGCGCAGGAAGTCCAGCAGGGCCGAGTGCCACTTCTCCGGCGACTCGAAGTGCGGGATGTGACCCACGTTCGGAATCTCCACCAGCGTGGCGCCCGGGATGGCCGCGGCGGTCTTCTTCCCCAGCGCCGGGTACTGCCCCAGCTTCGGCAGCAGCGCGGGCGGCACGCTGCCCTTGCCCACCACCGTGCGGTCCTCCTGACCAATCACCACCAGCGCGGGCACCTTCACCCGCGGGAACTCGTGCACCACCGGCTGCTCGTAGATCATCGTCTGCGTGGCGGCGGACACCCAGGCCAGGCGCGGGTACTCACCGCTGAGCGTCTGGCGGTAGAGGACCTGGACGTATTCGTCGTACTCGGGCTTCCACTTCACGTAGTAGCCGCGCTGGTACTTGCGCAGGCCCTCCTCCGTGGCCTTCAGGTTCTCCTGGTAGAGGTCCTCGGTGGACTTCCAGGGGACGGACTCGCGGTAGTCCTCCAGCCCGATGGGGTTCTCCAGCACCAGCTGCGTCGTCACCTCCGGGTACATCAGCGCGAAGCGCGTCGCGAGCATGCCGCCCATGCTGTGGCCCACCACCACGGCCTGCTTCACGCCCACTTCGTCCAGCACCTGCTTCGTCAGCGACGCCAGCGTGTGGAAGCTGTACGCGATGGCCGGCTTGGATGACTTGCCGAAGCCGATCTGATCCGGCACCACGACGCGGTAGCCCGCACCGGTGAGGACGCGAATCGTGTCCTTCCAGTACGCGCCGAAGAAGTTCTTGCCGTGCAGCAGCACCACCGTGCGCCCGTTCGCGTTGCCCGTGGGCTTCACGTCCATGTACGCCATGCGCAGGTCCTGGCCCTCCAGCTTCACGGACAGGAACTGCACGGGAGCAGGGTAGGGGTAGCCCTCCATGCCCAGGCCCAGTGCCTCCGGGGCGCGCTTGGACTCCTGTGCGTTCGCGGCGGGCGCGGAGAGGAGCAGGGCGGACAGGAGCAGGGCGGGGACGCGGACGGACGGCATGGGGCTCCTTCGGCAACGGGACGCGAGGGAACGGCAGTCTGGCCGCCACATTCCCCCGCGTCGCGGATTTCAGAAGGCCCCGCCCTCGCGAAGGTTGATTCCGTACTCCAGGTAGCCCTTGAGGCAGAGCATCATGTGCATCCAGCCGCCCGCGTTGTCGTAGGACGCCTTGATGCCCTTCTCATCCGGCTTCCATCCGGACTCGCTGATCTTCACCATCGTGTTGCTTGCGTCCAACGGCACGAAGCGCATCTCCACGCGCGTGTTGTAGCTGTCGTCCGCGGGCCACTCGAAGACGATGCGCTCGTTGGGAATCACCTCGCGCGTGATGACGTCGAACTCGCCCGGCGCCTCCGCGAAGCTCCACTTCACCGTGGTGCCCTGCGCCAGCGGACCGCTGCTCGTCTTCACGAAGTAGCCGCTCAGCTTCGCGGGGTTCACCACCGCCTCGAACACCTGCGCCACCGGCTTGCGGATCTTCAACTGCACCTGGAACTTCGGCTCCATGGGGCACCCCTGGTCGTGAACTGGTCCTGCCCGCAAATAGGTTATAGAAATATAACATGTCAAGGAGCGACCAGGACGACCTCATCTTCAAGGCGCTGGCGGACTCGCGCCGGCGGGCCATCCTGGACCTGTTGAAGGACGCGCCCCGGACCACCGGGGAGCTGTGCGAGCACTTCGAGAAGACCCTGGACCGCTGCACCGTGATGCAGCACCTCAAGGTCCTGGAGAAGGCGGAGCTGGTGCTGTCCCACAAGGAGGGACGCACGCGGTGGAATCACCTCAACGCGGCGCCCATCCAGGACATCCACTCGCGGTGGATCAGCTCCTATGCCACCCACGCGGTGAAGCTGCTGACGAAGCTGAAGCGGGACCTGGAGGAGGACTGACGGGCGCGCGTCAGTGAGAGCTGTCGGAGAACGGCTGGACGTCCGCCGGGGCCAGGGCCAGGGGCTCGTTCTCGAAGCGCGCGGGCTTGAGCAGGCGCGTGGTGAGCACCAGCGCGAGGAAGACGGCGCTGCTCCCGATGGTCACGAAGCGCAGGTGCATGCGGTCCGCCAGCGCGCCCTGGAACCAGACGCCCAGCGAATAGCCCGCGCCCAGCACCATGCTGTAGAGGCTGCCCATGCGGGCCTGGAGCTCACGCGGCACGCGGCCCTGGCAGGACGCGCTCAGGCTGCTCATCAGGATGAGGTAGTTGGCGCCGAGGAAGAAGATGCACACCGCCGCCACCTGGAGCGTGGGCGCCAGCCAGTACACGCCCGACAGCACCGCGATGGTCGTCGCCGAGTAGCCGCGCAGCTTGCGCTGACCGAAGAGCTCCGCGAGCGTGCCCACGCACAGCGCCGCCGTCACCGCGCCCGCGCCCTGGCACGTCACCAGGAGCGACGTGGCCGCGGCGCCCTGACCCAGCTCACGGATGGCGAACACCGGCACCAGGCCGATGAAGGGCGCCACCAGCGCGGCCACGAAGAAGGTGGCCACCAGCACCAGTGAGATGTCCTCGTCGTCGCGCGCCACGGTGATGCCGCGGCGGATGCCGTCCCAGAGCGGCTCGCGCTTCACGGACGGGTCCCGCGCCGGTGGCACCACGCGCCACAGCGCCACCAGCACCGCGAAGAAGGACAACGTGTTCGCGAGCAGCGCCCACGCGGGCCCGCCCGCCTGAAACACCACCGCGGCCAGCGTGGGCCCCATGATGCGGCCCAGGTTGAACTGCGCCGAGTTGAGGCTGGTGGACAGGTGCAGGTCTTCCGGCGGCACCAGCTCCGCCAGCAGCGCGGAGAAGGCCGGATAGGTGAGCGTGCTCACGCACCCGTTGAGGAACGAGATGACGCCGATGACGGACACCGACAGCTGCCCGCGGAACGCCAGCACCGTCAGCACGGCCGCGAGCACCGCCTGGAGCAGCGCGCCCACCGCCGCGTACGCGCGACGGTCGAAGCGATCCGCCAGCGCTCCGCCCACCGGCGCCAGCACCACTGCGGGCAGGAAGGACAGCGCGACGATGGCGCCCGTCCACTCCGCGCGGCCGGTGGTCTGCGTGACGTACACGCCCATCGCCACCGTCTCCATCCAGGTGCCGATGTTGGAGATGAGCGCGCCCAGCCACACGGCGAAATAGCCGGGGTATTCGAAGGGGCGCAGCGAAGTCAGTCGTGGGAGTCGATGGGCAGGCACGTCGAAGGCTGTCTTAGCGCACGCCGCCCACGCATGCCTTGCACGGCGCGGCACCCTTGGAGGCGCAATGAAGCGCACGCCAGCCCAGGCAGCAGCCCGGCTTCAACAAAGCACGCATTCCCTGACGGTGATGCGCGATGCGTGACACACAAAACACCCACGGAGGCTGTGGCTTCCGTGGGTGCGGGTGCGGCGTTGTCGTGAAGGCTCGGCGTTACGGCGCGGTGCTGGAGGCCGTGATGGGCGACTTGCGCGGAGAGAGACGGCCGTCGTCGGCGATGCGCGCGCCCGTGTCGGGGAAGTCCTCGGTGGTGAGCTTGCGCACCAGCGAGACGACGTTGGCGGCCGGGTCCGGCTGGGTGATGCCTTCGCCCATCTGCTTCGTGGGGAGGATGCGGCCGTTGGAGAAGCCGCCACGGCTGTCCAGCTCCACTTCGAGAATCATGCCCAGGCCCTGCGGACCCTTGAGGTTGAAGCGGCCGTAGGTGGCGAAGTTGCCCATGGAGTAGGCGATGAGACGGCCCTGGTAGAACTCCATGGCGCGCGCGACGTGCGGACCGTGGCCGAGCACCAGGTGCGCGCCCGCGTCCACCACCGCGTGGGTGAAGACGCGCAGGTTGCCGCGGTCCTCGCCGAAGAACATCTCCTTGCCGGCGGGGACGTGCAGCGCCTTGCCGCCCTCCGCGCCGCCGTGGAAGGAGACGATGACGATGTCGTGCGTGGCGGCGGTCTGCTTCACCAGCGCGGTGGCGGTGGGCAGGTTGTTGAGGTGGTTGCAGCCCGCGGACGTGTGGAAGGCCACCAGTCCAATCTTCAGCCCGTTGCGCTCCACGGTGGCCACGCTGCCCGGCGGACCGCTCCACGCGATGCCCAGCGCGTCCAGGGTGGACTCGGTGGCGCGGCGGCACTCCTCACCGAAGTCGCCGGAGTGGTTGTTCGCGGTGGAGACCACGTCCACGCCGGCCTGCTTCAGGTAATCGCCGAAGGAGGTGGGGGAACGGAACGCGTAGCAGTTAGCGGGCGAGCGGCACTTGGTGGTGCGGCCGGTGTCGCAGAGCGGCCCTTCCAGGTTCACGAAGGTGAGGTCCGCGTCCTCCAACAGGGGACGCACGGCCGCGATGACGCTGCCGCCGCCCTCGGGGGGCAGGTAGCCCTCTGGCACGGTGGTGCCGAGCATCAGGTCACCGGCGGCGCGGATGCGCAGCTTCGCGCCCGGCGGCGGGGGCGGGCGGGGTGTGCTGTCCACGGGCTGCGCGAGCTTCGCCTGGAGCGCGGCCTGGTTGCGGGCCTGCGTCAGCGCGCCCTCCAGGTCCGGTTGGTTGGGATTGAGCGCGCGCACCTGAGTCCACTGCGTGAGGGAGTCCGCCCAGAGGCCCTCGACGGAGTAGGCCCAGCCAAGCTCCCAGCGGCAGTCGGCGCGGGACGGCGCGGCCTGCACGCACGCGGACAGCTCCGCGATGGCGGTGCGCGAGTCCTTGGACTGGAGGGCAGCGACGCCCCGAGCGTAGTGCTCGTCCGGGTTGCCCACGGTGGCGAGGCCGGACGCGGAGGCCTTGCCGTGCATCGTGATGGCGGCGGCGCGCAGGGCACCAAGGCTGGCCTCCACGGCGATGCGGCCTGCTTCAGAGAGGGATTCTGTCTGGCTTTGCGCGGCGCCCGTGGCCGGCACCGTGTTCGACCCGGGGGGCGGCGTCGGGATGGACTCGGCGACGCCCGCGGGCATCCGCACGGAGACAGGCGTCTCGGAGTCATTGGAACGGTTCCGCGTGGCGGCCGTCACGGACGCGAGGCCCGCCGCATCCAGCTGCCGCGTCACCCGCGAGGTCCCCATCGCCCCTCGCACGGAGGCCAGGCCCGCGGCATCCAGCCGCCCGGTGCTCGCATCCCGGATGACGGAGCGCACGGAGGCCACGCCCGCCGCGGTGAGGCGCGCGGTGCTGGAGGACTCGGCTGTGGAGAAGTTGGGGACGGACGCGGCGGGCGCGGCGAGCGCCAGCATCAGCAGGACGGACGGGGGGGCCATGGCCCGCGCATCTTACGGGATGAAGCGGGGGCAGGGGCGCTCCCCACGGGCCCGGTTCGGTAGCAGCCGGGCAGGCGACACCCCTACACCCCTCGGAGGCCCTGGCCCCGGCTACCCGAGCGCGTCGAGCAGCACCGAACCCCGGCGCTGACGCGGCAGCAGCCGGAAGTGCCTCAGCTCCCGGCGCTTCACCCGTTGCTCCAACGCGCTGTGCAGGGACAGCCGCCCCGGCCCGCGCATCAGCGTCCCCAGCGCGATGGCGATGAGCGCCACGTTGAACTCGTAGCCGCCCTTGGTGATGTCGAAGCCGTTCTTCCTGTGCACCTTCGCGATGGCCATCGCCTGCGTGACGATGACCGACACCGCCGTGAAGCGCGTCGCGATGCCCAGGATGGAGCTCACCCCGGCCACCAGCTCCGTGATGCCCGTGGCCAGCAGCCACGGCTTGCCGGGCTTGATGCCCAGCTGCTCGAACATGCCCGCTTGCTCCTCGATGCCTTCCTTCTTCAGCTTCGCCAGGCCGTGATGAATCATCGTCGCGCCCAGCGACAGGCGCGGCGGCAGCAACGCGGCCGACTTCAGCAGCGACGGTTGTTCGTTGAGCATCGTCACGTTCATGGAGCTCTCCTCGTCGGGACGCGGACGTCCGGTAGGTGAAGTGCCCCTTACGTTGTGACGCATCCGCCCATCCGGCCCCGACGCTCGCAGGGCCCGACGCTCAGCGGCCGTGCACTCAACCTCCGTTCCGCTCCGCCAGCGGCACGTCCATCAGCGCCGCCACCTCCGCGCTGTAGCCACCGGGTCCCTCGCCGTGGACGATGAGAGGCGCACGCACCGACAGGCCCCGGTCCTGGTCCCTCAGCGCCTGCACCAGGAAGCGCGTGGCGGGCGCGTCCACCCGCGCATGCACGGAGCGCAGCACCCGGGGGAACAACCGCGCGCCCGCGAGCACCCCCAGCACCTCCGCCAACCGCGCCGCCGGATACACCAGGCTCACGCCACCCCCGGGCCGCAGGGCATGCCGCGCCGCCGCGACCACGGACGTCGCATCGCACGCCACCTCCGACTTGGACACGGCCCGCTCCGCGTCCGGGCTCACCACGCCCGCCTCGGCCCGACGGAACGGCGGGTTGGACACCACCTGCCCAAAGGCCCCGGCCGTGAACAACGACCGCGCCTGCCGCAGGTCCCCAAGCACCGGCCGCACCCGGCCCTCGCACCCGTTGAGCGCCACCGCGCGCGTCAGCCGTTCGTGCACCGCGGGCTGCAACTCCAGCGCATCCACCGGACCCGCGACGCCGAACTGCTTCACCAGGAGCAGCGACACCACGCCGCTGCCCGCGCCCAGCTCCAGCACGGGCCCGGGCAGGTCGCCACCCTCCCTGGCCGCGAAGTGCGCCAGCAGCACCGCGTCCAACGTGAAGCGGTAGCCCGTGCGGCGCTGGAACACGCGCACGTCCGCGGTGCCTATGGAGTCCAGCGTCTCGCCGTCCTCCAGCCTGACGGGCCCCACGGTCAGCGCGCGCCGTGCATCCGCTCGGCGACTTCCAGCACGCGCGCCTCGCAGGAGACGCCGTCCAGGTGGCTGGCCTCCACCAGGCCCGTGGGGCTGGTGACGTTCACCTCCGTGAGGTAGTCGCCCAGCACGTCGATGCCCACCAGCGTCAGCCCCTTCTCCTGGAGCGACGGCTTGAGGCGCTTGCAGATGAGCAGGTCACGCTCGGTGATGTCCGCCTTCATCGGCGTGCCGCCCGCGGCCATGTTGCCCCGGTGGTCCGCGTCCGACGGCACGCGCAGCACCGCGCCGACCGGGTCTCCGTCCACCAGGATGATGCGCTTGTCGCCCAGGCGGCTCTCCGGCACGTACGCCTGCGCGAGGATGGGTTCCTTCCCGCCCTGCGTGAGCAGCTCCACCATGGAGCGCGCGTTGCGGTCCCCCGGCGCGAGGAACAGGATGCCCTTGCCCCCGAACCCGTCGATGGGCTTCAGGATGGTGCCCTGCGCGTTCTTCGCCGCGAACTCCAGCACCACGGACAGCTCACGCGTGACGCGCGTCTCCGGCATCAGGTCCGGGAAGTTCAGCGTGAAGAGCTTCTCGTTCGCGTCGCGGATACCGGACGGGTTGTTGATGAAGATGGGCGCGCGGTCCGGACACAGCTCCACCAACTGCGTGGCGTGCAGATAGTCCGCGTCCACCGGCGGGTCCTTGCGCAGGAAGAGCACGTCCAGCTTCGACAGCGGCCGCACGTCCTCGCTCAGCACGTCGAAGTGATGTCCCACCTCACGCCGCACCCGGACCCGGCGCATGCGCGCCTCCGAGCACCGGCCGTTGAAACGCAGCCACCCCTGTTCGAAGTAGTAGACGTCGTGCCCCCGCCGCTGTGCCTCCAGCATCAGCGAGAACGTCGTGTCGTGGTCCACCCGCACGCTCTCGAGCGGGTCCATCAGGAAGCCTAGGGAGAGGGCCATGAGGGGCGGAAGATAGCGGACGCCCTCCTCTCGTGCCGCTCCTTCGAGCGTGCCTTCGTCCACGCTGGAACGGACGGGGGTCTAGCGGCCCGGCAGCTCCCTCAGCTTGAGGTTCAGGCGCACGGGCTTGCCCGTCTCCACCGGCACGGCGAGTACGCGGCGCTTCTTGTCCTCGCCCACCAGAATCAGCTCCGCCTGTCCCACCGGCAAGGAGTGCTTCACCAGCGGCGCGCGGCCCAGGGACTTGTTCTTGAAGAAGATCTCCGCGGGCTCATCCAGGAAGAGCGTCACCTCGCCCTTGCCCTTGCCCTTGCGGCTGCCCCGGTTGGAGGTGGCCTCGTCCCGGTCGTTGTCGCGGTCCTTCGCGCCTGCCCGGTCGCGGTCCTTGTCCTTGGTATCGCGGTCCTTGGTGTCGCGGTCCTTGGTGTCCTTGTCCTTGTCCTTGTCCGGCTCCACGACGGCCACGTCGTAGCCGGGCACGGGGGCGTTGGGCGGCAGGATGGGGACCATGGCGCCCAGGCCCATGGGTGGGGGAGGGGGCGCCTTCTCCTCGGCCTCCAGCAATTGGGTGAGCCGGAAAGCGCCGTAGGCCAGGCCCAGGAACAGCGACAGCGACATGAGCGCCCACACCCTGCCCAGCTTCGAGCGCTTCACCGGGGGCGCGGTCTCGTCACTGCCGGGCGCCTCCGCGCGCAGCTTGGCGATCTCCGCCTTCTTGCGCGCCTCCACGACGCTGAGCGCGGTGGCCTTGCGCTCCGGCAGGTAGGGGCCGTCATCCTTCTGGAGCGCCCGCTTCGCCGACGCCAGCACCTGGCTGCTCGTGGTGACGTCCGCGCTCTCCAGCAGGGAGCGCGTGGCCGCCATGCGCTCCGCGAACAGGCTCTTCATGAGCGCGGCGCGCTGGTCCGCGTCCATCAGCTTGCCGCCAGCCACCTTCTCGATGGCGCGCGCCATGTCCCGCCCGGACGGGTAGCGGCGATCCACGTTGCGCTCCAGCGCGCGCATCACCACGCGGGAGATGTCCTCGGAGACGTGCGGCAGCAGCACCGACGGCCACGGGATGGCGTCCTCGAGGATCTTCACCATCTCGTCGCGCTCGGTCTTGCCCGCGAAGAGCCGCTCGCCGGTGATGAGCTCGTGCATCACCACGCCCACGGAGAACAGGTCGCTGCGACCGTCGAGCGAATCGCCGCGCACCTGCTCCGGGGACATGTACCCGGTGGTGCCCTTCACCGTGCCCACGCTGGTGCGCTCCAGGCTGTTCTTCGCCTTGGCGATGCCGAAGTCGAGCAGCTTCACGGTGCCGTCGTACGTCACCATGATGTTCTTCTGGGCCACGTCGCGGTGGATGACGGGGCTCGCCTCGCCGCCAGCGGACGTGAAGGTGTGCGCGTAGTGCAGCGCCAGGCACACGTCGCGGGCCACGGACAGGGTGAAGGCCAGCGGCACCGGCTGGCGCTTCTTCATGCACGCGCTCGTCACCTGGTTGAGGTTCTGCCCGCCGATGAACTCCATGGCCAGGTAGAGCCCGTCGTCCTCCTCCCCCAGGTCGAACACCTGCGCGATGTTCGGGTGGTTGAAGGCCGCGGTGATGCGCGCCTCGTCCAGGAACATGCGGACGAACTGATCATTGGAGCGCGCGTCCGGGAGGATGCGCTTGATGACCACGTACTTGCGGAAGCCGCCCGGGCCCGACGTGTAGCCCAGGAACAGCTCCGCCATGCCGCCCACGGTCAGCTGCGTGAGCACCTCGTACTTCCCGATGCGCTCGCCCCGATGGAAGTCGATGAGCTCATCCTCCAGCGCCATGGAAAGAGGGCGCCCGCGTCGTGAAGAAAGCCGCCGGGACCATAACAGGGCTGTTGCATCCCGGGTCTTTCTTGCCGGTGGAACCCGCGAAGGAGGGGCCCGCATGCCAGCCCGCACGACCCCCAGGTCCCTGTGGATCACCTGTGGATGGTGTGGATGTCCCTGTGGACAACCCGGGGCCCGGAAACGGCGTTGTGGATGCCCGGGGGAAACCGGCAATTTACCCACATGTAGCAGATCGCCGATTCGTGAATGATTCCCGAAGCTTGCTGACTTGTCCCCAACTCCGCTGCCCCTACCTCTTCCACCAGTTGATCAACACTCCAATTAGACTGGTGAAAAGAAGAGGGGCCCGTGCAGAAGTCGGAAACCCACAGGCATCCGCGGGACGACGAACGACGCGGGACAGAACGCTACAGGATCGTGGCGCGAAGCCGCTCCAGCAGCCCGGGCAATTCCTGGAGCAGCTGCCGGTCCATGTCCTCCAGCGCGGCGCGGTGCATGACCAGGTCCTCCGGCTCGCGGTCCGCGGTCATCATCCGCTGCAGGCCGCGCAGGCGCTGGTTGCGCTGGACCAGGCGGGCCAGGGTGTCGTCCAGCTCCTCGGCGAGCGCCGAGTCCAGGCGCAGCTCGTGGCCCACCAGCTCCCTGAGCTGTTCCACGCGGTAGGTGAGCTCCCAGCTCTCCTCGTATCCCGCGCGCCGGGGCAGCATCTGCCCATACGTCCACCGCTCGTTCACCGCGCCCTCTAGTGCGGCCGGGGCCGGGTGAGGCCCGTCAGGGACAGGCGGGTGCGCATGGGGTCCAGCTCCACGTGCATCCGGCAGTCCGCCACGTCCAGGCGCAGGGTGTAGGGAGGACAGGGCGTGTGTCCCGAGTGATTCACGGAGGCCTCCGTGCCCATCCGGAACAACTCGGCCAGCACCGCCCGCCGGACCTCCGTTGAAAGCCCGTCCACGGTGGACTGCACACCCCGGGCGATGAGCACCGTGAATGCCTGCAATCCTGGAGAATCGTGCGGAGGGCCGGCCAGGGTCATACCCGCGCTCTTGCCAGAACCGTACCCTGCGACATGCCTGTCGTTCCGGGGGGTTGGAGGGGCTCGAAACCCTTGGGGCTGAAAAAAACTCAGCCAGGGAAGTGCCCAATCCTGAAACCCCGGGGGGTGGGGTGCCGTGGGACACGGGGATGGAGAGGGGTGTAAAGGCAGGGGCAGGAGGGCTCGATGGCGCGCACGCGGACGGTGGGCAGTGGGGGCCTGAAGGGCCTTCCGGAGGCTCCAACGGTGTCCCCCGGGTCGGTGCCGGGCCGGCCGGTGGCCCTGGCAATGGCCCTGGCGGCCCTCCTGGCCTTCGGAAGCGCTTGCCGGGACGAACCCCCGCTGACGGGCGCCCGGAGCCTCCTGCGGGTCTCCCAGGAGGCCGTGACGTTCCCGGCCAGCTACCCCCAGGTGGAGCGGGTGGTGGAGCTCCGGGTGGTGAACGCGGGCCGGACGACGCTGGACGTGGAGTGGACGGCGCTGGCGGCCCCGTTCTCCGCGTCCGGGTTGCCCACACGGATGGCGCCGGGCGAGGTCCCGGTCCGGCTGTCCTACCGGCCGGAGGCCACGGGCGTGCTGACGGCCACGCTGGTGGGCCGGGCGCCGGGGGGCGGGGAGGTGCGGGTGGAGCTGCGCGGGGAGTCGAACCCGTACCCGGACTGCCCCACGCCGGTGGCCTGCCACACCTCCACGTTCGACGTGGCGACGGAGAAGTGCGTGGAGACCGAGGAGCCGGACGGCACGGCGTGCGACCCGGGCAACGCGTGCATCCAGGGCGCCACGTGCACGGCGGGGCGGTGCAAGGGCCCGGAGCGCGTCTGCGACGACGGCAACGCGTGCACCACGGACGTGTGCAACCCGCTGGACGGCTGCACGTCGGTGCCGGCGCCGCCGTGTCCGGGGGATGGGAAGTGCCAGGTGGGCGCGTGCGACCCGAAGGTGGGGTGCACGCTGGCGAAGGCGCCGGACGGGACGTTCTGCGGCCCGGAGCGCGGCTGTGACGCGGCGGACGTGTGCCTGGACGGGACGTGTCAGCGCCGCGACCCGCCGGACAACTTCACCTGCGCGCCGGCCAGCCCCTGCCAGGGACCGGGCAAGTGCAAGGGCTCCGTCTGCGAGCGCCCCGCCGCGACGGCGCTGACGCCGGACTGGACCTACGACGCGGCCTCCAACGGAGAGGCGCTGCATGACCTGTTGGTGGGGCCCACGGGGGACGTGACGCTGGTGGGCTTCTTCGTGCCGGCGCTGCTGGACGCGGCGGGCCCGGTGCCGGTGCGAGCGAGCACGTCCGGGCGCCGGTGCATGCTGTGGAACGACCGGCTGTTGTGCATGGACCTGCCGTTGTCCGGGCAGGTGTCGCTGTTGGACAGGGTGACGGGCGCGCCGCGGTGGACGTTCGACCTGACGACGGCGCGGCCTGACTTCACGCAGGGGCTGACGACGGTGTTCATGGCGCGGCTGGGGGTGATGCAGCCGGACCGGCTGGCGGCGCTCTTCGAGGCGTACCCGGCGGGCACGTCGCGGAACACGCTGTGCCGGCAGTACTTCCTGGTGGTGTTGGATGCCTTTGGCGGGATGGTGTCCGCGCAGGCGTTGGAGGATCCGCTGCTCGCGGAGTGCAACCATCCGCACCCGTACGGCGTGGCGTCCGACGCGGCGGGCGATGTGTATGTGGCGTTCGGGCCCACGCAGAACGTGGGGGCGCCGCTGTATCCGGGAGCGCCGACGTTGGTGATGGCGTTCTCGCAGGACGGGGTGCCGCGCTGGCGAAAGACAGAGGCCTTCGCCGCCGGGGAGCTGGCCATCGTGAACGGGCTCCTGCTCAACGAGCGCTCCACGCATGCGCTGAGCACGCGGGACGGGCAGGCGGTGGGTTCACAGACGTTCCCCCGGGGGCTGGGCCGCGCGCTGGCGACCTCCGCGCACGTGATTCCCTCGCCCTCCGAGGACGACACCGTGGGCGAGTGGACGCTGGAGGGCTACGCGTTGCCGAATCTCACGCCGTCATGGACGCACGGGTTCCAGGGGTGGCCGGGGCCGGTGGCGCCAGAGGTACGGCTGGCGAGCTGGACGACCTGGCCGGGCCAGCCGCCGGAGACGGTGGTGGTGGGCACGGGCATGAACGCGACGGGGCCCGTGCTGTTCGCGGTGAGCGCGAAGGACGGCAGCGAGGTGTTCCAGTGCCCGGTGTCGAACGCCGCCACGCCCGCGCAGTTCCTGGAGCTGGGGCCGGACAGCATCGTGATGATGGACGGGGCCACGACGTGCGGCGAATGCGATCCGCCGTATGCCTATAGCCAGTCACGCTTCCGGCGCTTCCCGATTCCCGGCCTGAAGCCCGCGGAGGAACCCTGGCCCGGAACATTCGGCGGGCCAGGGCACGACCATCACGAGGACCCGGTGCGCGGGCGCTGAGGGGATGAGAAAAAATTAACGATTCTGATGCATCCAAAGGATGCATAAGCGCTGCTGTGCGAGCATGAATCGCCATGGCGGGGAGCAAACGGCCGCGAGTGCGTGTGCTCCGGCCGAAACGGA